>NZ_JAYMDV010000002.1:0-816743 GCF_037027165.1 Roseovarius sp. CH_XMU1461 | reverse complement strand
CCCTGCGCTGCGGGATGATCTCATCCTCGGTGCCGCGCTTGCCCTTGCCCGTCACCACGAGAACAAGCCGCAGATCCGCGTCATCGTCACCGTCCGGCCCAAGTATGCCTGCCGCGCCTGCGCCGAGGGCGTCACCCAGGCACCAGCTCCCGCGCACCTGATCGAGGGCGGTCTGCCGACCGAGGGCGCCATCGCGCATGTGCTGGTCAGCAAGTTCTCGGACCATTTGCCGTTGTATCGGCAGAGCCAGATGCTGGCCCGCTCCGGGGTCGACCTGCACCGCAGCACGCTCGCCGATTGGGTGGGGACAGCCGCCTTCCACCTCGGTCCCGTAGTCGACCGGCTGACTGAGCACCTGAAAGGATCGGGCAAGCTATTCATGGACGAGACCACGGCGCCGGTTCTGGACCCGGGCCGCGGCCGGACAAAGACCGGGTATCTCAGGGCGCTGGCCCGGGACGACCGCGGATGGGGCGGCGATGACCCGCCCGGTGTGGTGTTCACCTATGCTCCCGGCCGCGCCGGGCAGAACGCGGAACAGATCCTGCAGGGCTTCGATGGCATCCTGCAGCTGGACGGCTATACCGGCTACAACCGGCTGACGCGCCCGTCGCGGAAAGGCGGCGCGCCGGTCACCGTCGCGCATTGCTGGGCGCATGCCCGCAGGAAGCTGAAGGAGGTCTTCGACCGCGACGGCTCAGAGATCGCCGCCGAGGGACTGCGCCGGATTGCGGAGCTCTACCGCATTGAGGGTGAGATCCGCGGCATGGGTCCCGGCCAGCGGCTGTCGGCCCGGCAGGCCCGCACCGCGCCGCTGGTCGCCTCATTCGGAGAATGGCTGCAAAACCAGCGCTGCCGGATCTCCTCGAAGTCACGCCTCGGAGAGAAGCTGGCCTATATCCATCGTCAATGGGACGGGCTGCAGACCTTCCTCCGCGACGGCCGCGTCGAGATTGACTCCAATGCTGTCGAGAACCTGATCCGTCCGATCGC
Source organism: Roseovarius sp. CH_XMU1461 (assembly GCF_037027165.1). Taxonomy (NCBI): domain Bacteria; kingdom Pseudomonadati; phylum Pseudomonadota; class Alphaproteobacteria; order Rhodobacterales; family Roseobacteraceae; genus Roseovarius; species Roseovarius sp. CH_XMU1461. The sequence continues at coordinate 815,750 of NZ_JAYMDV010000002.1, read as the reverse complement.
ATTGACGAGGAAGAATGCGCTTTTTGCCGGCCACGACGAAGGCGGCCGCACTTGGGGCCGCATCGCTTCGCTCATCGCCACGGCGAAAATCAACGGCGTCGAGCCCTTCGCTTACCTCAAGGCCACCCTCGAGGCCCTCGCTGCAGGTCATCCCGCCAGCCGGATCGACGAGCTCCTGCCCTGGAACTACATGCCGTCAAGCTGATCCAGGGTGAGGTGCAGACGTCGCTTACCAACAGCTCGCGGATGTGGCAGTCGATCACCAAAGCCAGTGAAGCCCAGCCGTCCTTGACGGTCCCGATGCGAGTGAGATCGGTCGACCACCTCTCGTTCGGCGCAGCTGGGACAGAAGGAACCGCTCGGATGCGAGGCCGCATGCCTACGGCGCGCTTGCGAACCTGCCAGCCCTTGATCTGGAAGATCCTCTGCACCGTGTTCTTATTGAAGCCCAGGAGCCAGCCCACGGTCCGATAGCCGAAGGACGGCTCCTCCTCGATCATCTTCTTGATCAGTTCGGCGACGCGGGGATCGACCTTCGGCGCGGCTTTCACCGGCTTGTAGTAGACCGTGCGCCGGGGAATGCCGAACCACGTGCAGAGCTTGGCGATCGACACAGCGACGCCTTCGGCCAAGAGGTCCTGCTGGATGCGACGGATCAATTCCCGTCCTGCGCATCCAGCAGGGCCTGAAGCTTTTTTCGGGCCCACAGCTCCAGCAGGGCCTCGCCATAGGTTTCCTGCAGATCTCGGAGCTGCTTCTCATATTGCTCGCCGATGTCAGGCGGGTTGGCGCGCAACGAGTTCTCCATGCCGCGCTTCGCATCCTCGACCTAGCCCTCGATCTCGGAGAACGTCAGGTCGAAGGACCGGCTCTCCTCCGAGACGGTCTTCTTGCCCTGGATGATCTCGATGACAAACGCTGCCTTACGCTTCGCCGTCCATCGCTTAATGCTGTCGTCCATCGTCATACTCATTGCTACGTGCTCCCTTGTAGCATGAGCAGGATTTCACTGGGTCGATACACACAGACACATGTCAATGATTTTCAAAGAAATTTTAAAGGTCAACACACTACTTTCAAGGATTGGAACCTTTGGGAACTTTTGCCAAAAAATATGTGTCCGATGTATCTGTTTTCTCGATAGATATCTCCCCGCCCATCTGCCTCAAAATATGCCGCGCAATGCTAAGCCCCAGGTCCAGCCCACGGTGGGTCCGGGTGTCAGATAAGTCGGGTTCCCAAAAAGGCTCAAACGCATCACTTTTATCAAAAATCGCTAGCTCACCTTGTGCATCGCGCAATTCTATAAAAATAAAATCTTTTCCTTTTGATACGTCAATTTTGATGTGGGTGGACTCAGGGGTGTATTTGCATATAGTTGTTATTATGCAGGCTATTGACTTTTCAAGTAGCACTTGGTCGAAAAATCCAAAAATTCTTTCATTGGGATGATCTAGCTTTATTTTCGCTTTGTGTTCTTCAAGTGTCGGCTCTGAAATTCTAATGGCGTTTCTAACGGATTCGGTGATTTCGCCTGTTTCAGAACTTAAAGCCATGGTGCTGGCTGAGAGCTGATCAAAGTTAAGAAGCTCGTCGAGCAAACTTCGCAACCGATTGCTCCCTCTTTTCGCAATACCTAATAGGGAAGCCAATCTTTCGTCTGACGCCTTAGGAATAATTGCTCCCATAAGATCTAGCGCACCAGATATCGATGTTACAGGTGTACGAAGCTCATGGCTTACCAAGCTAATAAAGTCACGCCTCATTGATTCCAATCTGCGCTGGGCAGTAATATCTACTATCTGAACGATGAAATGTAATGGATCCCCGTTGGCTCGCCTTGCTAGGACACAGCATACATGTCCCCAGATTATGAGCCCTCCTTTCTTTACATATCGTCTTTCCTTTTCATAAGAATCAGACTTTCCGGCAAGGAGGTGGCGAATATCATTCGAGCATGCTTCAACGTCTTCCCAGTAAAGAAGACTCTGAAAGTTTTTCCCAGACAATTCGCCCTCTTCGTAACCAAAGAACCGCTCTAATGCGGCATTAGTCTTTATGAAGGTTCCATCAGGTGACGCGAGCGCACTGCCGATCGGAGCCTTTTCTAGTAGGGATTGTAGATCTTTAAAGCTACTTATTAGTTCCAGCTCCGCCCTTTTTTTGCTGGTTATATCTTGTTGCGTCCCAATTAGGTTTAAAGGTTCACCGCTAGAGGACCACTGAGTAGTGGCGCCAATGGTCTGAAACCAACGCCATTCTTCCGAATCACGTGCCCGAATTCTATACTCGACATTTACACGGCTTGATTGGCCCTTGAGGTAATCATCGAAAGCAGCATCAATAATTGGTTTGTCGTCAGGATGTACGCGCCGTCGCCACTCCCGCTGAAAATCAAAATTCTCGTCTTCCTTTACACCCATGATGGAACGCCAGGCACCAAGAATGGATGTTTTGTCATTCTTTAAATCTAAGTGGAAGATAGCGATTCCCGCAACCTGTGCAGAAATCTCTAACATTTCAAGTTTTTCCAGGGGTGTGAACGAATCGGGTTGACTCAGAGACTTAGCTGAAGAGTCTCCTTGGTACCTTCTAATATTTTGCTTTTTCATGATTTTCCCCCCTTTTCCTTGCGACAGTCTGCCGTCTAGATAGGTGGAGACTCTACGTAGTGCCGGAATTATTCAAGGGTGACAATTTGATCGATATTGTGTCAAAAAAAAGGCGTGATCTGGAGTTTTTCACCCTTCGTCAGATAGAGACACAGAGCAAGCTCGATCCTCAAGAAAGCCCAATGCTGCGGCAGCTGAATGACAGGGGCGGTCTGGTCGGCCCAAATTTTGAATCCGATTCGAACTAAGTTGAAGGGTCAAGCGTTGGCGAGGCCTGAAGCTCAGCAAACGAAAGCACGATGACCTTCCTACTGTTGCCATAATCAACAATTCTTTTCCTTTCCCAGTCACCACCTGTTCCTAGGTCCTCCATTTTGCAGGCTCCCTTGCCATATTTATGACACTGGGTAGAGGTAGGGGAATTCATAATCTGGCCATGTAGTCATGCTGGAAATGAAGCTAAAAAAGTAAAGTAGAGATGGGCTCGTCATGCGCTACCCTTTAATCCCACTCGGATTTCAAATAACATTATTTCTATTAACGCTACTGTTTGTTGGGATGCTCTTTATCGTATCGATAGGTAGTAATGCTGTAAAATTATCCGACGAGACCTCCATCTTGAGAGAGGAAAAGTTCGCGTCTTTGGCGCTTGAGGAAAAGATCAAAGGTGTATCAGAACAACAGCGTAGCGCAACAATTTGGGATGCTGCGGTCCGCAAGACGCTCGAAGGGGATGAGGAATGGATTAGCAGTAACCTGGGTGTTTGGATGCAGGAGTATTTTGGCCATGACGAAAACTATGTGTTGAACGATCAAAATCAAGCGATTTTTTCATCGGGTTTCGGCGAAATTTGGTCGGCGGAAGAATATGATTTTCGTTCAACATTAATAAACCCTCTTGTGATGGAGTTGAGAGGCGAACTTGCCGAAATGGCAAGAAACGGCAGCCTGTTTGACGAAACTCTGGCGAGCGTCGAGGTTTGGGATATCGTTCAGACTGGCGACCAGGCGGCCATAATTAGTGTAGTACCGATAATTTCTGATACTGACGAAGATTCACCTTCGGTGGAAAAATTATATTTGCACGTAGCCATGAAGTATCTTGATCGGGAAATTGCTGAAAATTCGCTCTTAGCTTTGGGTATTCAGAGGCCACGCTTCGAGATACAGGAGCCATCAGAAGAATCTGCCAAGGTTCCTGTGAAGAGCCGATCAGGCCAAACCATCTCTTGGCTAACTTGGGTTCCACAAAGGCCCGGTGAGGAAGTCCTATGGAAAATACTTCCTGGCTTTCTAGCTATTGCCTTCGGATTTGGGCTCATTACGCTATGGATATCCGTTCATCTCGTAAAGATATCGAGTTCGTTACAGGCCAGCGAGGCACAAGCTCGGCTAGCCGTAGAAGATTCAGAGAATGCAAACAAAAAGGCTAAATCCGCAGAGATCGAAAAATTAAACTTTCTAAGTGTGGTTAGTCATGAAATTCGGACGCCGTTGACGGTAATATTAGGTTATGCAAAAATCGGAAAGAATTTAAGTCGACTTCCGGCCGATAGGAAATTATCCGAAGCGCTACAGGGTGGCGATGATACTCTCAAAGAGGTGAAAGTACACCTCGACAAGTTGCTAGATATATCTACGAGGGGAATGGAGAAAATTGAAAAATCCGGAGAGCATATTCTTTTTCTTGTTAATCAAATTCTTGATTATTCTAAAATTAAAAAGGGACACCTTCAGGTAGATCGAAAGGCGTGTGATATTTTTGACGTAGTAAGCCCAGTGATTGATCAGATGAGAGTTCTTGCTGAGCAAAAGGGCTTGGAGTTGAACTGTAATGTGCCGTCGTGCATGGTGTTCACTGATTTGCTTCGAACGCGACAGATTCTTTTTAATATAATTGGTAACGCCATAAAGTTTACAGATCAGGGAAAGGTGGACGTTTCGTTTGAGGAACGCAAGTTTCATGTGAATGTAGTTATTCAGGATACAGGCGTAGGGATCGAGAAATCAGAGGTGGCAAGGATATTTGAGTCATTTTATCAATCTAAGTATACTTCGAAAAAGTCCGTTGAAGGGACGGGCCTCGGGTTAACTGTTGCTAAAGATCTGGCGAAACTGAATGGGGGCGACGTTACTGTTAAAAGTGAAGTCAAAATCGGTAGCACTTTCACCGTTTCTATCTTGAAAAGTAAATAGAAACAGCTGGGGGGTGTGTTTGTGAATTTGGGGTGTTTGTCCATTGTTGATTTTAGGGATTCCTTTGGTCTTGTTTCCGCTAATCGTCGTCTGTGGCGATGACCGTTTGTTCAAATAAAGGGGGAGGTGAGAAGGTATAAATGCTGATTTTTGATGATAACAATTGGCGACAAGTGGGAAATCGAAATGGGTGGACGATGCCGGTCGCTCCTTGGTGGAAATGTTTGCCGATAATTCGACATATGAGGGGGGTTATTGGTGCTCTCCGCATGAAGAGGCTCCAAAAGCTTGCCCGTGCTAGCGACATAGAGATTGGAGGTCAGTGTAAGTTCGAGATTTGGGTGAATTATGGCATTTGGCGTGGCTTAGACACCAATGATCGTACCGGCTTATAAACACGTCGCCCCACTTACGCTTTGAGGAGGTTCCAGTCGGTTCATCCGGTGTTCAGTCCTCGCATTTGGTGGGACCTTCCATTCCAACGAAAGAATCACACCTTCGAACCGTGGGATTTAACACCTTGATCATTGTCCACGCGTAACAACGCCTGGGCCAAGAGTTCCGCCGCCCGTGCCGGCCGCTCGCGCGGGTAGACGATGCGAAACGTGTCGTCAAAGGTCATCCGGTCCGGGGCCAGCATCCGCAGCCGTCCGCTGCGCACCTCGGCCTCGGCGTAATGCCGGGGAAGGAACCCGATGAACGCGCCGGACAAAAGGAGGATAAGCGTGCCCTCCATCTGGGCGGTGACGGAACGCCAGTTGAAGTCGACCCCGCAGATTGGCGCCTGCGCCATATAGGTGCGCCCGGCAAAATCCTGCGCGGCAAGCACCGCGTCGGTGATGGCCTTTTCGGGGACGGTGTAGAGAGGGTGCAGGTTACCGCAATAGAGGTTCTGCCGTTCCTCATAGACATCAATGGCGTGGGTCTGCGAGAGCGGATGCTGTTTCGGCATGAGAACGATCTGATACCGCCCGTTGAGCACCCCCTGGGCGAGGACCTGCGGCGCGGCGATATCGATGGAAATGCGCACGCGCGGCGCCTTTTTGCAGAATTCAGCGATCGCGAGATGCAGGTTCACCTCGTCATTCGTCACCATGGCATCGACGGTGCCAAAGCTCAGATCGCCCGACAGCTCGCCCTGGGCTTCGCTGACCGCGCTTTGGAAGCGATCAATCGACCCGAAGAGATCGAGCATGGCGGAATGCACCCGCCGACCTTCCTCCGTGAGATAGAAGCCGCCGCGCCCCCGTTCGCAGAGCCGCATGCCGAGCCGGTCTTCCAGGTTGCGCATATGGGCAGAAATCGTGGCCTGCGTCATGCCGAGCCCGGCCTGCGCCGCCGAAAACCCGTTGGCCCGCACGATTTCCCCGAACACCCGTAACAGGCGCAGGTCGACATCGGCCAGCGACAGCTGACCCAGGGTGGTGAGATGTTCCATACATAGAGGATCACATAAGTAAACTTAGAAACATAGATATTTTTTTAACTAGCGAACCATGTTCGGATGCTCCGGCTATTCACAAGGAGCCATTGATGTCTGAAAACGCCTATGACCGGGGACGTCTCAACCTGCCCTTCGTCGGTATCTGTACGTTTGGGAAATCGCCCTATGTGGCGGATTGGGACCGGATCAACGCCGATGTCGCGATCCTCGGTGCGCCGTTCGATTTCGGCACCCAGTGGCGCGCCGGGGCGCGTTTCGGGCCGCGTTCGATCCGCGAGGCGTCGACACTCTTTGCCTTTGGACATGGCGGTGCCTATGACCATGAGGATGATGTCACCTATCTGCCATCCGACAAGGTTCGCATGGTCGATCTGGGCGATGCCGATATTGTGCATACCGACACCGAGACGAGCCACGCCAATATCGAACATGGCGTGCGCCGCATCCTCGCCGCCGGGGCCTTGCCGGTGGTTCTGGGGGGCGACCATTCGGTCAATATTCCCTGCATCAATGCCTTTGACGAAGATTGCGCAAAACACGGGCCGATCCATGTGGTCCAGTTCGACGCGCATCTCGATTTCGTCGATGTGCGGCACGGGGTGCGCAACGGGCATGGCAACCCGATGCGCCGCGCCGCCGAAAAGGGCTATGTCAGCGGGTTGTCGCAACTCGGCATCCGCAATGTCTCTTCGACCGCGCGCGACGGGTATGAGGACGCCCGCGCCATGGGTTCGGACATCCTGTCGGTGCGCCAGATCCGCCAGCTCGGGGTTGAGGCGGTGCTCGCCCGTATTCCCGAGGCCGCGCGCTATTATGTGACGATCGACATTGACGGGTTTGATCCATCTATTGCGCCGGGCACGGGCACGCCCTCGCATGGCGGTTTTGTCTATTATGAGGTGCTGGAACTGCTGGCCGGGCTGGCCAGGCGCGGCCGGATCGTGGGCGTGGATCTCGTCGAGGTTGCCCCGGATTATGATCATACCGGTGGCACGGCGATCCTCGCGGCGCAGGTGCTCATGAACCTGATCGGTCGCATCATGCATGCGCGCGAGGGCTGAGCGATGGGACGTATCAGCTATGATTTCTCGGGCGAAAAGGTTCTGGTGACAGGCGCAAGCCGTGGCATCGGGTTTGCCGTCGCCAAAGGCTTTGCAATGGCCGATGCCGATGTGACGGTTCTCTCCTCCGGTCCGAATATTCACGACGCGGCGCAGGCCATCGCCACGGAATGCGGACGCCCGTGCCGGGCTTTGCAGGCCGATATCACCGATAGCGCCTCGATCAAGGCCGCCATCGCCGAAATGGATCGGATCGACGTGTTGGTGAACAACGCGGGGCTGGAACGGATCACGCCGCTCTGCGACCCGGAGGAGGCGGTTGAAGACAGCTTTCGCCGTATCACCGATATCAACGTCAACGGGACCTTTTACGTCACCCGCCACGCGGTGCCGAAGATGTCCAAGGGCGGCCGCATCCTTGTCACCGCATCGATCTGGAGCCGCACGGCAGTGCCGGAATTCGCGGCCTATGTCGGCTCTAAACATGCCAATCTCGGCTTTACGAGGGTGATGGCCAAGGAGCTCGGAGCGCGCGGTATCCGGGTCAATGCGATCTGCCCCGGCTGGGTCCGGACCGAGGCGGCGATGCTGTCGCTGAGTGATATGTCGGAGCGCACCGGCCGCAGTGAGGCGGATCTTCTGGACGAGATCACGGGCGCGCAGGTGCTGCCGGGGCTGATGGAGCCCGGTGACATGGTTGCGGCCTATCTCTACCTCGCCTCCGAGGGCGCCCGCGACATCACCGGCCAGGCGATCATGGTGGATCGGGGCGAGGTGATGGCATGACGGCGCGGGTTCTCATCACCGGGGCCGCGCGCGGGATCGGGGCGGCGACGGCGCTGGCCTTTGCCCGGCAGGGCGCGCGTGTCGCGCTCGCCGATCTGCATCAACCAGACACCACTGCGGAGGCCGCAGAAGAGGCCGGAGCGGCCGAAACCCTGGCTCTCGCCTGTGATGTGTCCGATGCCGCAGCCGTCACGTCCCTGCGCCGCGCGATCGCGGCGGCCTGGGGCGGGCTTGACCGTCTCGTACATTGTGCCGGCATCATCCATGAGGCACCGCTGTTAGAGACGCCAGCCGAGGATTTCGACCGGGTCATCGCCGTCAACCTGCGCGGCAGTTTCCTGATCGGGCAGGCAGCACTCGGCCTGATGACGCCCGATGCGGACAACCCGCCCAGGGCGCTCCTGATCGCCTCGGACATGGCCTATTACGGGCGCGAGACCTTTTCGCCCTATGTCGCCTCGAAACATGGGGTTCTCGGACTTGTCCGAAGCTGGGCCAAGGAGTTTGCCCCCGGCATTCTGATCAATGCCATCTGCCCCGGACCCATAGACACCGAGATGCTGGGGGCCGCCAACATGAGCGCCGAATGGCGCGCGAAAGAGCTTGCGATCCCGCAAGGGCGGTTCGGCCGGCCAGAGGAGATCGCTTTGGTTGCGACCTTCCTCGCGGGTGAGGGCGGGCGCTATTTCACGGGGCAGGGGATCGGGCCCAATGGCGGGAGTGTCATGCCATGATCGCCAACCCCATCCCCTGGCCCAACGGGGCAAAATGCGCGGCCTGCATCACCTTCGACATGGATGCCGACAGCCTGGTCCACCTGGCCCATCCCGAGGACGGGCACAGCCGCGTCGCGGCAATCTCGATGCTGCGCTACGGGCCAGAGATTGCCATTCCGAGGATCGTCGAAAGCTATCGTCAGCTTGGCATACGGCAGACGTTTTTCATCCCGGCTTGGTGTATCGAGACCTATCCGCGGGCGGTCGAGGCCATCCTTGAGGGCGGGCACGAGATCGCCCACCACGGGTTCCTGCATGAACATCCCCGCGAGCTTTCAGCCGAGGAGGAGGCGCGATGGCTGGACCGCGGTATTGACGTGATCGTCAAGGCCACGGGCCAGCGCCCGCGCGGCTGGCGCGCGCCGCTCTATAATTTCTCGCACCGGTCTGCCGATTTTCTGGCCGAGCGCGGCTTTGTCTATGACGCCTCGCTGATGGGGGACGACCAGCCCTATCTGCTCCAAAGCGCGGCGGGCCGTCTGGTGGAACTGCCGTCGCATTGGGGGCTCGATGACTGGCCGCAATATGTCCAGTCGATGGATCTCGATTACATGATGCCGATCCGCGCGCCGGAACAGGGGTTTCTGCCCTTTGCGCAGGAATTCGAGGCGGCGCGGCGGCATGGCGGGCTCTGGGTGCCGGTGGTGCACCCCTTTGCCACGGGCCGTTTGGCACGATGGGAGATCGTGCATCGGTTCATCGAACAGGCCGTGACACGAGGCGATGTGTGGTTCGCCCCGATGGAGGAGATCGCGGCCCATGTCCTGAGCGTGGTCGACCGGGGAGAGTGGCGACCGCGGGTCGAGACATTGCCGTATTACGCGGGCCCGGTCCGGGTCGGATAACACCGCCGCGCGCGGAACGCGAAAAGATGCGGGTCAAACCGGCCCGTCTGAAGGGGAGGAAAAAATGGACAAATCGAATGCCGACTGGCGCGCCGAGATTGGCAGACGCGCCGAAGTCTATGAGACGATCGGGGAGGAGGCCGAAGGCCGCATGACCGTGGTCGACTATCTCGGGATCGTCGCGCTGGTGCTGTCGTTGACGATCGGATTCTGGATGTGGGGGACCTGACATGACGACAGATACATTGCAAAATCCGGCTCCGCAGTCCTCTGCTCCCGACATGTCGGCCGACGGTTATACCGCCGCTGCCGAACGTGGCGACGCCCCGCTTTTGCCGGCAGAGCGCCTGTGGGGGTTCAAGGAATTCACCTTTGCCAATTCCGCATTGGCGATTGCCACCTGGGCCTTTCTCATCGGCGGCGCGGTCGGGCTGTTCGTGGGCCCCAAGGAAGGCATCGCCGCAATCGTGATCGGCAACATTCTCGGCGTTGTCCTGACCGCCCTGGCGACCACCGTCATGGCCGGGCGATACGGGGTCGAACAATTCACCGGCATCCGCAGTCAATATGGCTATAACGGGAGCCGCCTCGTCTATCTTCTGGCGGTGATCGTGCTCACCATGGGATGGCTCGCGGTGCTTGCCATGATGTTCGGGCGCTCTATCGACGGGCTGACCGCGCTCGCGACCGGAGGCACCACGGATCCGACCGGGGTCAAGGTCGCCATTGCGGCGGTCGGTGCGATCCTGTTGACCTGGCTGATCGTCGCGCGCGGGCCGACCTCGATCAAGATGTTCAACATGATCGTGTCGCCGCTCCTGGTGCTTTTGATGATCGGCATGCTCTGGCTGATCTTCCGCCAGCACAGCTTTGCCGAGTTGATGGGGATGGAGGCCCTCGACCCTCCCTTTGATGACCGGCGCCTGAATTTCATCATCGCCATCGAGATCAACATGGCGGCCGGGTTTTCCTGGTGGCCCTATATCGGCAATCTGGCGCGCCTGACCAAGACCGAGCGCACGGCCTTCTGGCCGAATATCTTCGGCATCTTCGGCGCGGCGGTGCTGGGCGAGATCGTGGGCCTGTTCGCGGCGGTGTCGATGGGCGACAGCGATCCGACGGTCTGGATGACGCAGATCGCCGGCGTCGGTGTCGGGATTGCCGCGCTCGGGTTTATCGCCTTTGCGAATGTCACCTCGATGGCCAACATCCTCTATACGTCGATCGTGGGGCTGCGGCAGATCGGGACGGCGGGCCTGCGCAGGATCGGCTGGGGCACGTTGCTGTTTGGTTTCTGCATCATCCCGCTGGGCCTCGTCGTGGCCTATCCGCAGATGTATGACGGGTTCTTCATCTTTCTGGTGTGGACCTCGGCGCTCAACTCGGCGCTGGCCGGGGTCGGGATCACCGATTATTTCTTCCTGCGGCGTCAACGTCTCGACCTGCGCGCCCTGCATGGGCAGCAGCCAGGCGGTGCGTTCCAGTTCCTTGGCGGTTTCAATCCCATCGGTCTCTTTGCGCTGGCCGTGGGGTTCGTCACCTATGTCTGGCTCTTCAACCCGCAGACGCTCGATAACGTGACGGCCTTCCGATACCTGACGGCCTCGCTGCCGTCCTGTGTGATCGCCGGGCTGGTCCATTATCTGCTGACGCGGCTCCTGGCCAAGGGGCGACAATGGGGCGACTACCCCGAGAGCTGATCCGATCACTGGCGGCGGGCGCCCGCGCCCGCCAAGCCATCCCTCACGCAATCCACACCCAACGACGGAAGGTGCCATATGAGCCAGTCCTTCGACTATATTATCATTGGCGCAGGCTCGGCCGGCTGTGTTCTGGCCAACCGGCTCAGCGAAGACCCGGACACGCGCGTTCTGGTGCTCGAATTCGGCGGCTCGGACAATTCCATCTTCATCCAGATGCCCACAGCCCTGTCGATCCCGATGAACGGATCAAAATACAATTGGCGTTACCACACGGTGCCGGAACCGGGGCTTGACGGACGGCGGGTGCATTGCCCGCGCGGCAAGGTGCTCGGGGGGTCGTCGTCGATCAACGGCATGGTCTATATGCGCGGTCACGCCCGCGACTTTGACGAATGGGAAGAGCTCGGCGCAAAGGGCTGGAGCTATGCCAATTGCCTGCCGTATTTCCAGCGCGCCGAAAGCTGGAAGGGCGGTGGCGATGACTGGCGCGGTGGCGGCGGGCCCCTGGCCACGAATGCCGGCAACGAGATGAAAAATCCGCTCTACCGTGCCTTTGTCGCGGCGGGGCGCGAGGCGGGCTATGTCACCACCGACGATCCCAACGGATATCTGCAGGAGGGTTTCGGCCCGATGCACATGACCGTGAAAGACGGGCGGCGCTGGTCCACGGCCAATGCCTATCTCAAACCCGCGATGACGCGGCCCAACCTGACCGTGATCACCCACGCCATGACCCGGAAAATCATGCTCGAGGGCAAACGCGCCGTTGGCGTCGAATACGACCATGGCGGCAAACGCCACGTCGCCCGCGCCGCGCGCGAGGTGCTGATTGCCTCGGGTCCGATCGGCGCGCCGCATCTTCTGCAACGCTCGGGTATCGGCCCTGCCGAGGTGCTGCGCGATGCGGGCGTAGAGGTGCTGCACGACCTGCCGGGCGTGGGCGAAAACCTGCAGGACCATTCCGAAGTCTACATCCAGTATGCCTGTAGGGAGCCGATCACGCTGAATGGCAAGATGAGCCTCTGGAGCCGTTTCCTGATCGGGGTCGAATGGGTCCTGTTTAAACGTGGCCTATCGGCCACCAACCATTTCGAAAGCGGCGGGTTCATCCGGTCTGACGCGTCGCTTGAATGGCCCGACATCCAGTTTCATTTCATGCCGGCCGCCGTCCGCTATGACGGCAAGCAGCCGCTCAAGGAACACGGCTTCATGGTGCTCACCGGCCCCAACAAGCCAAAGAGCCGCGGCCATGTGCGCCTGCGCTCGGCTGACCCTTACGAACAACCTGACATCCTGTTCAACTATCTGGACCGGGAGGAGGATCGCGAAGGGTTTCGCCGCTGCCTGCGCCTGACCCGCGAAATCGTGGCCCAGCCGGCCTTTGACCGTTTCCGTGGTGAGGAAATGGCGCCCGGCAAGCAGGTGCAGACGGATGAGGAAATCGACGCCTGGGTGCGCGAGACCATGGAGAGCACCTATCACCCCTGCGGCACCTGCCGGATGGGCGAGGACGACATGGCCACGGTCGACAGCGCGCTTAGGGTCCATGGCATCGCCGGTCTGCGGGTGATCGACAGCTCTGTCTTTCCCTCCGAGCCCAACGCCAACCTCAATGCGCCGACGATCATGCTGGCCGAACGTGCCGCCGACATGGTGCGGGGCCGGACGCTTTTGCCACCGTCGAATGCCCCTGTCGGAGCGGCCCCCGGTGTGGGCCAGACACAGCGCGGCGGCACGCCGCTGCGTTAGGGCGGCGCACAATAGCGCTCCCACCGGCCTATCTGGGCGGTAACCTCCGCACGATGTCTCGACCGCGCGATCTAGGATGAGCAAAGGTCTACGAATAAGGTGAGGGTGCCGAGTCTGTGGGACACATTGGCAGTAACCTATTGATTTTATTTGTCGAGGATCAAAGTCCGTGTGGGACAGTTCGACATTGAAATTAAAACGAAAAGTCTGATTTCTGCCCGTCCGACCTTGGGTACCACTAATCCTTCCGAAGACTGTGATGCGGTTTGAAACCTGACCGGGAAGAGGGCGCAGGGATTGCACCGTTTTGGCGGTGACTTGTGCGCCCATGTGGGGGTGCGACGGGCGTGTGATCCGGCCTGTTCGGCGGGGATGACGTTGCGGCAGTTAACCGACTCGCGCTTGGCCGCGACCGGCGGTTGAATCGAATCACTGGCACGTTTCCAAAAAGTAATCAAAACCGGAGATGCCTCGGGATTGATCCCGATCCGCAAACCGAAGCCCTGCCTTTATTTGTCCACAATTGAAAATCGGGGCAGGCGACAGTTGTTTCCAAAACGTTAACAATGCCTCTGATCTGCGCGGGAGGTTTTTGGCCGGGAAATCGGCGTAAATCTTCATGTTTTGTTGGAGCTTCACGCGGTAAGTGATTGCCTCTCAATTGGAAACAGTGCGCGAAAATCGGCCCGGAGTTCGCCGGATAATGTCGGGATTTCGGTTCGAAATGGACTTTGTTCAGACACTTTTCGGACAATTTTCGCTTTGTTAGCACCCCCCGCTCTCCTAAAACAGGATTGCCCAACTGGGGGGCGATGTTTGCTGGTCACGGGGGCGACCGCACGGTGTTGCGTCATGTTTGATGCGGAGGTCGTGTGCTCGCTGGATCCATTGTTTCGGGTCGGTAGGATACGATTTGGTTAACGCGTTTTGCGCGCCGGTTTGGCGCGTGGTTTTATAGGTATTTCTCCCCTCACTCAGGTCGCAAGGCGTGTGCAGGTCGCTCTTTGGCGGATGTCACCGGTGGCGTGAATTTTGAACGCGGGAACGCGATTGGGTCGCCTGGCCCGAATGAGGAGAATGCAATGGCTATTGATAGAACCGATTTGGGCGCGGGTGTTGTCGAAGGCGACGCGCTGGACAATGAAATCAACGCAACCACCCCGGAGGACGCCGAAGGCGACCGGATCGACGGCGGCGACGCGAGCCTCGCCGGTGAAAGCGGCGACGACGATATCGTGAACGCGGGCGACGGCAATGACACGGTCTCGGCCGGTGCGGGCGATGACGAGGTCTTTGGCGGGGCGGGCGACGACGAGATCGACGGCGGCGCGGGCAATGATCTGCTGCTCGGTGATCGGGATATCAATGACAATATCGAGGCGCGCGGCGCCTTCCGCTGGGATCAGGCGCCGGACCCGGATGGCGATGACGGCACCGCGGGGATCGACACGCAAGACGATCTCAACGGTCACACCCAGAGCGTGGGCAATGTCGATGTGACCTTCACCGCGCATAACAGCGGCAGCAATGACACGGTGTTCCGTGGCGATTACGTCGATTTCGACGGGGTCGATGCGGGCGCGGGTGAGGTGAACCCGAACAGCTCGCTCGACAACGTGCTGGGCGGCGCGGGCAACAGCTCGACCTACAAGTTCGATTTCTCCGACTCGGTCGAGAATGTTTCCTTCCGGATCAATGACATCGACGGCGATGGTATTGTGAAAATCACGGCGTTCGACGCCGATGGCAATCCGATCGTGGTGAACCTCAGCGGCGGGTCGAATCTGACCATGCTGGACACGGATTCGGTGGCCGGTGTGGACACGGCCGACAGCAATGGCGGCTATGGCGACGACAGCGCGGCGGAATATTCGGTGCTCGTCGACATCCCCGGCCCGGTATCGAAGATCGTGGTCGAGCACAGCCAGGATGGCAACGCCACCTCGGGCATCCGGATGTCGGACATCTATTTCGATCAGGAACCGGTGATTGCCGAGGGTGATGACACGCTCAGCGGTGGCGAGGGCGATGACACGCTGCTCGGCGAGGGCGGCAATGACGTGCTCACCGGGGGCGAAGGCGCCGATGTGATCGAGGGCGGCGATGGTGCCGACACGATCATGGGCGGCAGTGACGGCGACGTGGTCGATGGCGGCTCGGGCGGTGATGACAATGACACGCTCGACCTGCGTGGCCTCGGCCCGGTGGAAATCGTCAACGAGACCACGGATGCCGATGGCAATTCGACCAGCGGCACGGTCAATTTCCTCGACAGCGATGGCAATGTGACCGGCAGCATGGAGTTTGCCGAGATCGAAACCATCCTCACCGATCCGGCGGCCCCGGATGGGATCGTGTCGGGTACGGCGGGCGACGATGTGATCGACACCGCCTATACGGGTGATCCCGATGGCGACATGATCGACAATGAAGACGCGATCATCGCGGGCGAAGCCCCGAATGACGACATCGTGCGCGCCGGTGACGGCAACGACCATGTGCTCGCCGGTCTGGGCGATGACGATGTTGAGGGCGGCGCGGGCAATGACACGCTCGACGGCGGTGTTGGCGACGATTCCCTCGACGGTGGCACTGGCAATGACTCGCTTCTGGGCGGGGCAGGCAATGACACGCTGATCGGTGGCGATGGTCGTGACACGGCCCTTGGCGGTGACGGCGATGACGTGATCGACACCGGGTCGGATTTCACCACCCGTCCGTTCCCGCTGCCCGATGACGGCTATAACGATCCCTTTGATGTGCCGGCGGATACCGACACCGAAGATGACCGCGATTATGTCGATGGCGGCGCGGGCAATGACACGATCAGCACCGGCGACGACCGCGACACGATCCTTGGCGGTGCCGGCAATGACGTGATCGACGGCGGTCTCGACGATGACGATATCAATGGCGGCGACGGCGATGATCTCATCATTGCGGGCGAAGGCAGCGATACCGTTCTTGGCGGCGCTGGCAATGACACGATCTATGGCGGCGTGAACAACGAGGCGGCCAATGTGCCGGACGATCGCGATCCCGAGCTCGACAATGGCGACGATTACATCGACGGCGGCGCGGGCGATGACCTGATCTTTGGCGAGGATGACAATGACACCATCCTCGGCGGTGAGGGCAATGACACGATCGACGGCGGCATCGACGATGATTTCATCCGCGGTCAGGATGGCGATGACAGCATCCTTGGCGGTCATGGCAATGACTCGCTGCGTGGCGGCAATGGCGATGACACGATCCTTGGCGGTGACGGCAATGACGTGATCGAAGGCCGGGCCGACAATGACCTGATCATCGGCGGGGCCGGGGCCGACACCATGTCGGGCGACACCGGGCGCGACACCTTCATCATCGGTTCGGCCGAAGATGGCTATGGCGACATTGCCGATGGTGGCGCGGGCGGCGACGATTACGACACGCTCGACCTGTCGGCCATTGGCCGGGACAATTTCGAAGTGGTGAATGAGACCGTCGATGCCGATGGCAACTCGACCAGCGGCACGGTCAACTTCCTCGACACCGATGGCAATGTCACCGGTTCGATGGAATTTGCCGAGATCGAGAAGATCATTCCCTGCTTTACCCCGGGCACGATGATTGCGACGCCGAAGGGCGAGCGCAAGGTCGAAGACCTTGAGGTTGGCGACAAGGTGATCACCCGCGACAATGGTCTGCAGGAGATCCGCTGGATCGGCCGTCGCGATCTGGAAGGGCGTGAGCTCTTGCAAGCGCCGCAGCTCAAGCCGGTTCTGATCCGCGCCGGGGCGCTGGGCCGGGGGCTGCCGGAGACCGATCTTCTGGTCAGCCCGAACCACCGGGTTCTCATCAACAATGAGAAATCGGCGCTCTATTTCGACGAGCGTGAAGTTCTGGTCGCGGCCAAGCACCTGACTTCGCTGGATGGTGTGGATCATGTGGACACGGATGAGGTGAGCTACATTCACTTCATGTTCGATCAGCACGAAGTGGTGCTGTCGAACGGGTCCTGGACCGAGAGCTTCCAGCCGGGTGAGCAGACGCTGGGCGATATGGACACGGCACAGCGCGAAGAGATCTACACGCTCTTCCCGGAACTGCGTCAGGCCGAGGGCATCAACGCCTATCAATCGGCGCGCCGGTCGCTCAAGAAGCACGAAGCCCGTCTTTTGACACAATAAGCTATGCAGCCGGACCGGTCCGCACCCCGCGGACCGGTTCACGGAATCGGTTGCGGGGGCTCAAAATCGGTTTCGAGGAAACAATCCCGGCAAATCGCCGGGATTGTTTTGTTTATTTGCGTCAATTTGGTCAAAAAACAAAGAAAATACGGTGAGACTGTGGCGTTTCCCTTAGGCGGAACGCGAAGGGGGCTGTATATTGATCCGGTGATGAGTTTTATCCGGTGATTGTCAGTGTTTCCCTCACCGGATGTTTTTTGGAGTATGAGTGATGGCGGATATTCCCGGCACCAGTGGACAAGACACCCTTATCGGAACGAATGACGCGGATCAGATCACTGGCGGTGCCGGTGACGACGCGATTTCGGGCGAAGGGGGCAACGACAGTATTCTCGGGCAAGGCGGCAATGACACGCTCTTTGGCGATCAGGGGCAGGGTGCGGCCTTTGGCACAGATGGCGCGCCGCTGACGCTGTTCCGGTCCAACCTCGTTTCCGACAGTTCCACGGGCAACAACAACGCCAAGGTCGGCGATGTTGCGATCTATAAGAACGTCTCGACGCTGGCGGATGGCACGTCGGTCTCGGCGCGTATCACCTTGGTCGCTGTCAGCAACACCAACCTCGCGGTGGATTTGAGTGGCGGCACAGGGTTCGAGCTGTTGCTCAACGGGACCCACAACGCGAGCATGGTGGGTGAAACGGCCAGTTTCCGGATGGAGTTTTTCAACCCGGCCACGGGCGAGCCGGTGTCGATCAACACCACGGCCACGGTGAATGACCTCGACCGAAACGGCACCAATGACCAAGAATCGGTCACCTACGACGTCTCGCAAGTGTCGGCCTTTGCGACCTCGCCGGATACCTCGCTCAGCGTGTCTTCGATCGATGGCAAATTGCGCGCCGCAGGGACGGAGACCAACGATCCGAACGATCAGGATGCGTGGTTCTCGGTTCTTCTCGAAAACCAGAGCTCGCTTGATTTCACGCTCGAGACGCGGAGCGGCCAGTCCGGCTTTACCTTCAGCGGCGACCTGATCGACGACGCGATCATCACGGAGACCAGCACGGGCGATGACACCATTGACGGTGGCGATGGTCACGACCTGATCTTTGGTCAGGCTGGCGATGATTGTCTGATCGGCGGCGCGGGCGACGACACGATCTTTGGCGACGAGGCCGAAAGCGGCGGCGCCGGGCAGGATGCCTCGGCACTGTTCCTGTCGCGGAACAATGTCGTCTCGGACACCTCCAGCAACAACCTGGCCAAGCTTGGCGATCAGGCGGTCTATAAGGACATCGCGACCCTCGCGGATGGCACGTCGGTGTCAGGCCGTCTCATCCTTGTGGCGGTGAGCAACAGCGATCTCGATGTCGATCTGACCGGTTCGACCGCCGGGGCCGAAATCCGCCTCAACGGGTCGGAGGATGCGGCGATGCGCGGCGAGACCGCGTCGTTCCGGCTCGAGTTTTTCAACCCGACCACGGGCGAGCCGGTGATTTTGAACTCGACCGCGACGTTCAATGACATCGACAATTTCAACAACAGCAGCACCAACCAGGAATCGGTCAGGATCGATTCCAATAGTTTCAAATCCTATGCGGTGGCGTCGAACAGCTCGCTCAGCCTCACAACCAACGGGAGTTCGGTGACCGCTGGCGGCACGCAGACCAATTCGCCGGATGATCAGGACGCCTGGTTCTCGGCCGAGTTCGAAAACCGCGCCTTTATCGAGTTCACCCTCGGCACGCGGTCCGTCAACTCGGGCTTTACCCTGAGCGGCGATTTGATCGACGACGCCACCGAGACGGCGTTTGAAGGCGGTGACGACAAGATCGACGGCGGCGATGGCAATGACTTTCTCGCCGGGCAGGGCGGCAATGACAGCATCACCGGCGGCGCGGGCAATGACACGATCCAGGGCGGTACCGGCAGCGACACGATCACCGGCGGCGCGGGCGACGACCTCATGGAAGGCGGCGACGGGTCGGACCTGTTCCATCTGTCGGTCGCCGGCAATGACACGGTCGTCGGCGGCGAGGATGCCGATGGCAGCGATATTGACGTGCTGCGCATCGACAGATGGAACAAGGCCATCTTCCACACCGGCCCGGAATCCGGGCGGGTCGAATTTTACGACGACCTTGGCGGTCTCACCCATACGCTCCACTTCTCGGAAATCGAGCGGGTCATCTGTTTCACCCCCGGCACGCTGATCGCGACGCCCGAGGGCTGTCGGCCGGTCGAGGATCTGCGCCCCGGCGATCGGGTGATGACGCGCGACAATGGCATCCGCGAGCTGTGCTGGACCGGGCGCAAGGATCTGACGCCCGCCATGCTCGACGCCAACACGCAGCTTCGCCCGGTGCGCATCCGCAAGGATTCGCTTGGGCCGGGCCTGCCTGAGCAGGATATGCTGGTGAGCCCCAATCACCGGATGCTTCTGGTCAGTGGCATGGCCGAGATCATGTTCGGCGAGCGCGAGGTTCTGGTGCCGGCCAAGCATATGACCCGGATCCCTGGGGTGGATCGCGTCGGGCGGGCCGAGGGGGTGAGCTATGTCCATGTGATGTGCGAGCAGCATGAGGTCATCCTCGCCAATGGCACCTGGAGCGAGAGCTTTCAGCCCGGCGACGAGGCGATGCGCGCGGTGGAAGAGGCGCAGCGCGACGAGCTCTATGCGCTTTTCCCCGAGCTGGAGCAGGCCGAGGGTCGGGCCCGCTATCTGTCGGCGCGGATGACGCTGCGCTCGCATGAGGCGCAGGCCCTGACCAGTCACGCCTGATCAGGGTTCTCGGCGCGCCAGTTGTTCCAGTCGGCGGGCGTGTCGAGATCGATCAGGGCACGGCGACCGGGGAGGGCGACGAGACGGGCAGGGTCCTGTTCGAGCAGAGGTCTCGCGCCCCTATCCCCGGTCAGCCGAGTGACTTTCTCGCGCAGTCGCGCGGGCAGCACCACCGGATGTCCCGGCGTGCCATCGGCATCGCTGGCGCGGATCACCTGATCCGGGGTTTCGTCATGGGCGGCGATGAGCCGGGCGATGTCCTCGGTCTCGATCTCTGGCATGTCGGGCAGCAGCACCAGAAGCGCGTGGGCTGCGGGCGCTGCCTTTGCCCCGTGGCGCAGCGAGGCGGACATGCCGTCGGCGGCATCGGGGAGGATATGCTGTTTGCAATCGAGCCCGAGGAGCGCCACGGCGCGATCCGGCCGGTCCGGCGGCAGGGTGACCAGCACCTCGCATCCGGTGGCCAGCGCCCGCAGCACCTGACGGCGCAAGAGGGCCACGCCGCCGATTGTCTCCAGCAGCTTGTCGCGTGGCGCCATGCGGGACGAGGCCCCGGCGGCGGGGATGAGAATGGTCACCATCCCCGCAGCTTTGCCACAGTGGCGCGTCAGGGCAAGCCCTAGCCGCGCATCCGGGCGCCATCGGCATCAAAGAGCGGCGTGGTGATGAGCCGGGCCGGGCACATCTTGCCCAGGATCTCGATCTCGACCGCGAGCCCCTCTTCGGCGCGATTGGCAGGGATCAGCGCCAGCGCGATGGATTTGCCCGCATGGTGCGAATAGCCGCCCGAGGTGCAGAACCCCTGCACGCTGCCGTCGATCCAGACCGGTTCGTAGCCGTTGGCGTCGGCATCCTCGGCCTCGACCTCGAAGGCGACGAGCGCGCGGTCGGCCCCGGCATCGCGTTCGGCCAGCGCCGCGTCGCGGCCGATGAAGGCCTCGGGTTTCTGCCATTGGATAAAGCGGTCCATGCCGGTTTCGCCGGGGGTGTAATCGGGCGAAAACTCACTGAGCCAGGAGCCGAAGAATTTGTCGAGCCGCAGCGACATCATCGCCCGCATCCCGAAGGGGCGCATGCCATGCGGCTGGCCAGCCTGCCAGAGCGTGTCCCAAAGCGCCCGCTGCGCCATCGGATCGCAGTAGATTTCATAGCCGAGATCGCCGGTATAGCTCACCCGTTGCACGAGGCAATCGACCATGCCGATGGTCGCGTGGCGCAGATCCATGAAGCGCATGTCGCCCAGGCTGTCGCGGCTCACCGCCATCAGCACATCACGGGCCTTGGGACCGGCAATCTGGAAGCCGTTGAGCCGGTCGGAGATGTTTTCGACGGTGACGCCCTCGGCCTCATGCCGCTGGAACCAGCGCATATGGACGGCCTGCGCCCCATAGGAGGCGGTGAGCTGAAACGCCTCGTCGGAGAGGCAGGAGACGGTGAAATCGCCAATCAGCCGTCCGGCGGGCGACAGCATCGGCGTGAGCGAGAGCCGCCCCGGTTTCGGGATGCGCCCCGCCATGATCCGGTTGAGCCAGTCGCGCGCCCCGGCGCCGGTCACCAGATATTTGCCGAAGTTATGCACCTCGTTGATGCCCACCGCCTCGCGCACGGCGCGGACCTCGCGCGCGGTGGCGTCAAAGGCGTTGGAGCGGCGGAAGGAGGGGGTTTCATAGCGCGGCTCGTCGCCTTCGGCGAAGTAATTGACCACTTCGAGGCCGAACTGCTGCCCCCAGACCGCGCCCATGCCGTCGAACACGTCATACATCGGCGTCTGGCGGAAGGGGCGCGCGGCGGGCAGTTCTTCGTTCGGGTAGGAGACGGAGAAGCGTTTCTGGTAGTTCTCGATCACCTTGGGACGGGTGTAGCCCGGGGTGATCCAATCGCCAAAGCGCGCCACGTCCATCGCCGTCACATCGCGTTCGCATTCGCCCTCGATCATCCATTGCGCCAGCATGAGACCGACGCCGCCGCCTTGGCTGAACCCGGCCATAACGCCGCAGGCCGACCAGTAGTTGCGCATCCCCGGCACCGGACCGACCAGCGGGTTGCCATCGGGGGCAAAGGTGAAGGGACCGTGGATCACCGTCTTGACCCCGGCGGTTTCCAGTACGGGAAAACGCTTGTAGGCAAAGGCGATGCTGTCCTCGATCTTGTCGAGATCGTCGGGCAAAAGCTCATGGCCGAAATCCCATGGCGTGCCATCGACGGCCCAGGGTTTGCAGGGCTGTTCATAGAAACCGATGCAGAGGCCGCGACCCTCCTGGCGCAGATAGCTTTCGCCGGCCGGGTCCATCACATGCGGGTGTTCGCTCTCGCGCTCATAGATCTCGGCGATCTCGTCGGTGACGATATACTGGTGCTCCATCGGGTGCAGCGGCAGGTAGACCCCGGCCATCGCCCCCACTTCGCGCGCCCAGAGACCGCCCGCGTTGACGATATGTTCGGCGTGGATCGTGCCCTTTTCGGTGACCACATCCCAGGTGCCATCGGGGCGCTGATTGGTCTCGATCACCTTGCAATGGGTCTCGATCGTGGCGCCGCCCATCCGGGCCGCCTTGGCATAGGCATGGGTGGTGCCGGAGGGGTCGAGATGCCCGTCGAGCGGGTCATAGAGCGCCCCGATGATGCCGTCGGTATTGGTGATGGGGGCGATCTTGCGGATCTCTTCGGGGCCGACGATTTCGGTCTCGAGCCCCATGTAGCGATGCTTGGCCCGTTCCGCGAGGAGCATGTCGAACCGGTCGCGATTGTCGGCGAGCGTCACGCCGCCCACATGGTGCAGGCCACAGGACATGCCGGTGATCTCTTCGAGCTCTTTATAGAGCCGGATCGTATAGCCCTGCAGGGCCGCCATGTTGGTGTCGCCATTGAGCGTGTGAAACCCGCCCGCGGCGTGCCATGTGCTGCCCGAGGTGAGTTCGGACCGCTCGATTAGCATCACATCCGACCAGCCGAGTTTCGTCAGGTGATAGAGAACGGAACATCCGACGACACCGCCGCCAATGACGGCAACCCGCGTGGTGGTTTTCATGGCAAGACTCCTGTGATGCTTTGCCGCCAACCTGCCGAGAACCACGGGCGATGACCGCTTGAATGCGACAGGGTTGGTCGCAAATGGCCGATGCCTGAAAAAGTGAGTGAAAAGCGGTGAGGGCGGCGGAAAGGGCGCGAAAAGGGATTCGGGCGGCTGCGCCGCTTTGGTTCAGGGATTGGTTTAGATTGGGGTGCAATCCGATGGGATGACTGATCCAAAATCATACCGGAGTGCGAAAAATGGCCCGAGGCAGCACGGCGATGTTTCTTTGCGCTTTGGAATTGTCGGCCTGCGACGCAGCATGGCGAAAAACGGCAATAGCGCCGGGGTGAAATACGCAATCTGCGCCCAGAATGGACCAGTGAGGACACACCATGAAGACCCATGCAAAAGCAGTAGTGATCGGCGGCGGCGTCATCGGCTGCTCGATCCTGTATCACCTGACCAAGCTTGGCTGGACGGATGTGATGCTGCTCGAGCGCGATGAGCTCACATCCGGGTCGACCTGGCATGCGGCGGCCAATATCCACGGGCTGCATGACAGCGCCAACATCAGCCGCCTGCAGCATTACACGATGACCCTCTACAATGAGCTGGAGGCCGAAACCGGCCAGAGCTGTGGCGTGTTTCAGCCCGGCTCGCTCTATCTCGCGCAGACCGAGGCGCGTGAACATCAGCTGCGCCTGCAGGCCGCCAAGGCCAAGCTCTATGGCATGAATTTCCACGAGGTGAGCCGCGACGAGGCCGAACGGCTGCACCCGCTGGTCAATTTCGACGGCATCCGCTGCATCATGTGGGAACCCGATGGCGGCAATGTCGACCCCTCGGGCGTGACCAATGCCTATGCGGTGGGCGCACGGCAACGCGGCGCGGAAATCCATCGTTTTACCCCGGTGACCGGCACCGACCAACAGCCCGATGGCAGCTGGATCGTGCGCACGCCCAAGGGCGACATCCACACCGAATGGGTGATCAACGCCGCGGGTCTTTGGGGCCGCGAAGTGGCCGCGCTGGCCGGGATCGAAGTGCCGCTGCAGCCGACCGAGCATCAGTATTTCGTCACCGAAACCATCGCCGAGATCGACGCGATGGACCGCCGTCTGCCCTCTGTGGCCGACCGCGATGGCGAATATTACCTGCGTCAGGAGGGCAAGGGCCTGCTGATCGGTGCCTATGAGAAAGACATGCGCTTCTGGGCCGAGAACGGCACGCCGCTCGATTTCGCCCATGATCTCTTTGCCGATGATCTCGACCGGATCATGGAAAACGTGATGCGCGCCATGGACCGGGTGCCGGTGGCCGCCGAAGCAGGCGTCAAACGGGTGATCAACGGCCCGATGATCTGGTCGCCCGACAGCAACGTGATCCTCGGCCCGGTGCCGGAGCTCAAGAATTACTTCATGTGCGGCGGCATCATCCCCGGCTTTAGCCAATCGGCGGGCATGGGCCTCATGTGTGCGCAATGGATGATCGAAGGCGAGATGAAATACGACATGTTCCCCTGGGACGTGGCGCGGTTCGGTCTTTGGGCCAATGACCGCAAATTCGTCAAGGCCAAGGTCGAGGATGTCTATTCGCACCGGTTCGCCATCCATTACCCGAACGAGGAACGGGCCGCGGGCCGTCCGCTGCGCACCCGTCCGGCCTATGAGATGCAAAAGGACATGGGCGCGGTCTTTGGCCTCAACTATGGCTGGGAGCATCCGCAATGGTTCGCGGGCGAAAAAGGCGCAAAGGACACCAATGGCTTCACCCGTCAGAACTGGTGGGGGCCGGTGGGCGAGGAGTGCCGGATGCTGCGCGAACGCGCCGGCATCATCGACATTTCCAACTTTGCCAAATACCGCTGCAAAGGGCCGGGGGCCGAGGACTGGCTCAACAGCGTCTTTGCCAACAAGATGCCGAAATCCATCGGTCGCTCTTGCCTGACACCGCTCATCTCGGTGCGCGGCGGCATTGCGGGCGACGCCACGGTGACGCGCACCGCCGAGGATGAGTTCTGGATCGTGTCGTCGGGCATGGCGGAACGCTATCACAAGCGGTTCTTCGACATGGTGCCGCTGCCCGAGGGCACGACCTTCGAGAGCCACACCGAGGCGATGTGCGGCTTTAACGTGGCCGGGCCGAAATCGCGCGACATGTTGCAGCGGCTCACCAATGCCTCGCTCGCGACCGAGGATTTCCCCTTCATGCGCTCGAAAGTGATCGAGCTGGGCGGCGTCGAATGTCTCGCCCTCCGGGTGAGCTTTACCGGCGATCTTGGGTGGGAGCTGCACTGCAAGACCGAGGATCAGGCGAAACTCTATGCCGCGCTTCTCGAGGCGGGCAAAGAGTTCGGAGCCGGGCCGGTGGGCGCGCGGGCGCTGATGTCGATGCGGGTGGAAAAGGGCTATGGCTCCTGGAGCCGCGAATACAGCCCCGAATATTACCCGCACGAAGTGGGCCTCGCGGCGCTGTGCAAGATGGACAAGGACTTCCTGCACAAGGCCGCCGCTGAAAAAGCTCTGGCCGAGCCCGAGCGCGAACAGCTGGTCTTGATCCATGTCGACGAGGCAGCAGTGACCGCATCGAATGCCGACGCCACCGGCGGCGAGCCGATCTTCCGCGATGGCAAGGGGATCGGGCGCGTGACCTCGGGCACCTATGGCTATTCGGTGGGGATGAGCCTCGCGCTTGGCTATGTGAAGGCGGGCACAGCCGCTCCGGGCGATGCCGTCGATGTGATGATCCTCGGACAGCCGCACAAGGCCGTGATCCTGCACGAGCCGCCCTTTGATCCCGAGGGCAAGCGGCTCAGGGCCTGACGACCGGCCCGCATCAAGGCGCGCGCTCCTCTCCCGGCGCGCGCCTCTCTTTACGAGGCTCTACAGGCTCTCTGTAGGGCCTCTTCTTTGGCCTCTTTCTGGTTCAAAATACCCAAAACTCCACCGGCGCCACAGGGCGCGGCCCTAGCCGAGTTTGCGGATCTTCAGCCGGGTCAGGCGATTGTCCTGCCGTTCGAGCACTTCGAAGCGGAAGCCGTGGAAAATGAACACCTGCTTTTCCTTAGGGATCATCTGCGCCTCGTGGATGACGAGACCGGCCACGGTATTGGCGGCGTCATCGGGCAGCGACCAATCGGTCGCGCGGTTGAGGTCGCGGATGGTCATGGCGCCTTCGACGATGAGCGAATTGTCCTCGCTACGCAGGATCATCTCATCCTCTTCCTTGTCGAACTCGTCGGTGATCTCGCCGACGATCTCTTCGAGAATATCCTCGAGCGTGATCAGCCCCTGCAACGTGCCATATTCATCCACCACCAGCGCGAAATGGCTGCGCATCCGCAGGAATTGCCGCATCTGGTCGTCGAGCGTGGTGGTTTCGGGGACGAAATAGGGCTCTTTGGCCACATCGGTGATCTCGAACCCGGCGAGCGCCTCATCCATGGCACCGCCGTTCTGCGCCTGTTTGTACATGGCGCGCAGCAGGTCCTTGGCGTGGACGACGCCGACGATATTGTCGGGATCCTCGCGGTAGATCGGCAGGCGGGTGTGGCTGCTCTTGAGACATTGTTCGAGAATGGCCTGCGGGTTGGCATCGGCGTTGATCATCTCGATCTGGCTGCGGTGGAGCATGATCTCTTCGACCGCGCGGTCTCCGAGATCGAGCGCGCCGAGGATGCGGTCGCGGTCTTCTTTCTCGACCACGCCTTCGGAGTGGCCGAGATAGAGCGCGCCGGCAATTTCTTCGCGCACCGCGAGGATATGGCTGTCGGGGTCGGTCTGCACGCCAAAGAGCCGCAGCACCGCGCGCACGAAGAACCGCACCGCCGTCACCACCGGCGAAAACACCCGGATCACGATAGTGATGGCAGGCGCGGCGCGGCTGGCGGCGGCCTCGGCATTGGTGATCGCATAGGTCTTGGGCAGCACCTCGGCAAAGACCAGCACCAAGAGCGTCATCACCAGCGTCGCCAGCGCCACGCCGCTTTCGCCAAAGAGCCGGGTAAAGAGCGCGGTGGCGAGCGAGGTGGCGAGAATGTTCACCAGGTTGTTGCCGAGCAACACCGAGCCGATCAGCCGCTCATTGTCTTCCGTGATCTCGAGCGCGCGTTGGGACCCGCTGTCGCCTTTCTCGGCGCGGGTCTTGAGCTTGCCGCGCGAGGCGGCGGTGAGCGCGGTCTCACTTCCCGAGAAGAACCCGGAAAGCACCAAAAGCGCGAGGATGGCGGCGGCGGTCAGCCAGAAGGCGGTGTCGAGCGTCACGGGGCATATGTCCCTGAGTTAAAGATCAAGTGGTTGGCAGGTTTATGGGTTCTGCGGCCCCTGCGATCAAGGGGGAGGTTACGGGCAATGCCGTCAGTGATGCGCTAACCTTTGCCGCGATCGGCGGCATCGGCCAGCGGATGATGGGTCATGACCAGCGATTTGAGCCGCTCTTCAAGCACATGGGTGTAGATTTCCGTCGTCGCCACATCGGCATGGCCGAGCAGCGTCTGGATCGCCCTCAGGTCCGCGCCATTGGCCAAAAGATGCGTGGCAAAGGCATGGCGCAGTGTGTGCGGCGTCACCTTGGAGGGGCTGACGCCCGCGGCCACCGCGAGATCCTTGATCAGCAGGTAAAAGCGATGCCGGGTCAGATGCCCGTCCTTGCTGCGCGAGGGAAAGAGAAAGGGCGAGGCGGGCAGGCCCTTTTGCCGGGCAGCCTCTTCCATGGCGTCGCGGTGGGCGAGCCAGCCGCGCAGCGCCACCTGCGCGGGCGGCGACAGCGGCACCATCCGTTCCTTGCCGCCCTTGCCGCGCACCATGAGCAGTTCCGGATTGCCGCGCGTGGCGGCCACGGGCAGCGAGACAAGCTCTGTCACGCGCAGCCCGGTGGCGTAGAGCAGCTCCATCAAACAGGTGTTGCGGAGCCGGTCGGCGGGGCCGCGGCCGTGGCTGCGCGCGGCCTGCAAGAGCCCGTCGACCTCGGCCTCGCTCAGCGTCTTTGGCAGGCGTCCGCTGCGGCCCGGTCCCTTGATCCGCAGCGCCGGGTTGTCGCCGCGCAGCCGTTCGTCAAAGGCAAAGCGATAGAGCTGTTTCACCGCCGAAAGACGCCGCGCACGGGTCGATTGCGCAAGCCCTTGCGCGTCGCAATGGACGAGATAGGCCTCGACATCGGATTGCTGCAGGGTGGCGAGAGAAAGGGATTTATTTTCAACCCATTGCGAGAAGTCACTCAGGTCACGCGCATAGGCCATGAGCGTGTTTTTCGCGGCCCCCATTTCGGCCGCCTGCGCGTCCAGAAAGAGCGCGATCCAGCGCTGGTCGCTCATCGCGATTGTCCCAGGATGAGCCGCTGCAGCGCCGCGCGCCGAGCCGTGTCCTCGAGCCCGACGGCGCGCAGCGTGGCGAGCGCGTCGCGGATTTCGTCGTAATCCTCAGGGCCCGACCGGTCGAGCAGGATGGCGGCGCGCAAGATAGCCTCGCCGAGCTTGCCCTCGCGCAGATGGGCCTCGTGGCGATGGGCGGCGCCGGTGCTGGCGAAGGCCTCGGCAATGCTCTGTTCGAGCTGGGTCGTGGCGAGGTCACTGGTGGGTGTGCCGAGCGCGAGCGCCGCGAGGAACCGGTCGGCCCCCTCGGGCGGCGTCTTGGCGGCGCTTTCATAGGCGGAGGACAGAAGACGGATGCGCCAGGCAAGCTCGGCCGTCTGGCCCGTCAGATCGCGGCGGGCGAGGGACTGGCCGTAGAGCTGGGCAAAGGGCACCTGCAGCCCGACACGTCCCATATGCGCCCAGACGCTGGGCAGGGTGGCACTGATCTCTTCGGCGCTGCCATTGGTCAGGGCCGCGTCGAATTTCTGCACCGCCGAGACCCGGTCCCAGATGCCGCCCGAGGCCGCCGGGCGGCGGTCGGTGTAAAGGCCGAGCAGGCGGTTTTCGGTGAGCGCCCCGGTGCGGGTCAGCCGTTCGGCGGCTTCGATCTCGGCCTTCCAGCCGGCGGTGTTGCGCAGATCGGCGGTGGCGAAGAGGCGCGGCAGCGACCGGGTCGGCAGCGGTGCGCCTGCGGCCTCGTAAAGGCTAAAGATCAACGGATCGGGCGAGGAGGGCGGCGCCAGTGTGGTGCTGTCATCTACCATCTCGGGATCGAGATATTGCGCCAGAAGATGCGCCTCGATCTTGCTCAGCAGGCCGAGCGGCGCGGCGCTGTCATAGAGCAGCGCGGCGGTGGACCAGTCGCCCGCGCGCGCGTGGCAGAAGATCTGCGCCGCGTAGGATTTCATCAGCGCGGGGGTCTTGTTGAGGGCCTCGCAGGGCTTGGCCTCATCCCCGGTCAGGAGCGACAGGTCGAACCAGAGCGGAAAGAGCTCTGAGGTGTCGGGCCCGGCGCGTTCGAGCATGGCATGGGCGGGCTCAATCGCGCCGAAACGCATCAAAGCACGCACCCGGGTCGCCAAAAACGCGCCGTCATCGCCGCTCGGCGGTTCGGCCTCGGCCAGCAAGAGCGTGTAGTAAAGCGCCTGAACGGCGGGCATGGGTTCGGCCGTGGTACGCTCCCACAGCGTTTCGAGATCGGCCTCGCGGCTCGCGATCCAGAGCGACACCGGCAGGCCGGTGACATCGGGCGGCAAGAGGCCAACCGCATCGCGGCGCGTACCGCCGAGCGGCATCACGGTCACTTCGGGGAGGGTCACGCCCTGGGCCACCGGGGCCTCGGGGCTTGGCGGGACCACGGGGCGGGCGACCGGCACGCGGCTCGTTTCATTGAGCCAGCCGATGGCGGAAAGCGGTTGATCCTGAGCGGAAACCTGCCCGGTCAGGGCCATGAGCGCCACGCAGAGAGGTCTAATTGCCTTCAAGAATGATTTCCTGCCGAATCTCTTGTCGCGGCGGCGAAAAATCCGCCCCGAAGAAGGGGCCGAGATATGCATATGCAACCAGGGCGATAAACGCCAAAATCACCAGATAAAAAAGCCATTTGAGAAGTCGTCCCACGATTTGCCTGCCTGCCTGTGTATGGGTTTTGACCACTTTATATATGGCCTTTTGGCTAAGATCACGTCATTGAAGGCAAAATGCAAACGATTGGCGGGGGAGTGCCGAGCGTGCCGGGCGCGGGCGAGTGGAACCTTAAAAAGACGGTGGTCATGGTGGGCATGATGGGGGCCGGGAAAACGGCCGTGGGCCGGGCCTTGGCGACGCGTCTCGGGGTGCCTTTTCTCGATTCCGATGCCGAGATCGAAGCCGCCGCCACGATGAGCATCGCCGAGATTTTCGAGCGCGATGGCGAGGCGTTTTTCCGCGACCGCGAGACCGAGGTGATCGACCGTCTGCTGGAAAATCAGCGCGGCATTCTGAGCACTGGCGGCGGGGCGTTTCTGTCGGAGCGTAACCGGCAGATCATTTCGCAAAAGGGGATTTCTGTGTGGCTAGATGCAGATCTCGATCTCCTGTGGAGTCGGGTCAAGCATAAGAATACCAGACCCTTGCTGCGCACAGCTAATCCGCGCGAGACATTGAAGACGCTTTACGAGGCGCGGGTGCCGAGCTATCGCAAGGCCGATCTGGCGGTGCGCTCGCTGGCCGAATACAGCATCGACGCGATGGCCGGTCATGTGGTCGAGGCGCTTTTGGCGCGGGCGGATGTTCTGGAGAAAAACACATGAGCGAAACGGTGCATGTCCCGCTCGGGGACCGGGCCTATGATGTGGTTGTGGGCGACGGTCTGTTGGCCGAGGCGGGGGCGCGGATTGCGCCGCTGATTTCGGGGCGCAAACATGTGGCGGTGGTCAGTGACGAGACGGTGGCCGCGCTGCATCTGGAGACGCTGCGCGCGGGGCTGGCGGAGGCGAGGATCAGCCTGTCGGTGCTGACCCTGCCGCCGGGCGAGGCGACCAAATGCTGGGCCGAGCTGGAACGCGTGGTGGAATGGCTGCTTGCGGAAAAAATCGAGCGACGTGATGTGGTTATCGCGCTGGGCGGTGGGGTGATCGGCGATCTGGTGGGCTTTGCCGCGGCGATCCTGCGGCGGGGCGTGCGGTTTGTGCAGCTACCGACGAGCCTTTTGGCGCAGGTTGACAGCTCGGTGGGGGGCAAGACGGGGATCAATTCGCCGCGGGGCAAGAACCTTGTCGGGGCCTTTCATCAGCCGAGCCTGGTGCTCGCCGATATCGGTGTTCTGGGCACGCTGAAACCGCGTGATTATCTGGCGGGTTACGGCGAGGTGGTGAAATACGGCCTGTTGGGAGACGCCGATTTTTTCCAATGGTTGGAGACATATGGCGCCCGTTCTGCAGGTGGCGACATGGCGGCGCGCATCCGGTTGGTGACCCATTCGGTGCAGATGAAAGCGGATATTGTGGTGCGCGATGAGACGGAGCAAGGGGATCGGGCGTTGCTCAATCTCGGGCATACGTTTTGTCATGCGTTGGAGGCGGCGACGGGCTATTCGCAGCGGCTCTTGCATGGCGAGGGTGTGGCGGTGGGCTGTGCCTTGGCGTTTGAGCTGTCAGCCAGGCTGGGGCTGTGTTCGCAGGAAGACCCGAGCCGGGTGCGGGCCCATCTGCGCGAGATGAACATGAAGGTCGATCTCTCTGATATTGAAGGGGATTTGCCGGATGCCGATGCGCTGCTCGAGCTGATGGCGCAGGATAAGAAAGTCCTCGACGGGCAGTTGCGCTTTATTCTGGCGCGGGGCATTGGCGAGGCGTTTGTGACCTCGGATGTGCCGCGCGAGGCGGTGCGCGAGCTGCTCAATGATGCGTTGGCGGCGCGGCGGGGCTAGGGTCTGAGAGCGAAATAAGGCAGGGTCGGTAACACGTCGGTAAAACGACCGTATCGCGACTGTCCGCAAAATCAGGGAATTTTCGGAACCGCGGGGCGCAGTCTTGGAAAGACTGCGGGGGGAAATCTTTGCAAGATTTCCTTTTGGGTCTGCGTGAAATTCGGCGGATGAAAGGCATGGCTGCCCAAAAATTGGGCATGCCGCCACGTCACACGGAAAATCATCCCTTGGCGCTTGGCCAATGCTGCAGGGCAGCATAGATCAAAGAGCAGAGGGAGGAGTTCACATAACGAGAGGTGATCTCCAATGGCATATACGACACAACAACACCCGACGGCGCCCGATTTCTTTGCCGGGCTGCTGACGACCCTGCGCAAGACGCGCGAGTCGCTGGTGCATATCTTCTTTTCCTTCGGCGAGCACAGCTATCGCCTGCAGGAGCTTCAGGAGCTGGTGCAAATGAGCGATGAGCAGCTGGCCGCGCGCAATCTGCGGCGCGAGGACATCGTGCATCACATCTTTTCGCACCAGCATGTCGGCTAGTCTTTGACAGCCTTCGACAGGTTCACCCGTTTCGACAGCTCTTCGCGGCTCTCGACGCGCTCGGAATAGCGGTCGGTCAGATAGGCTGACTGACCGCGGGTGAGCAGGGTGAATTTCATCAGCTCCTCCATCACATCGACGATGCGATTGTAATAGGGGCCGGGCTTCATCCGGCCGTCCTCGTCGAACTCGTCCCAGGCCTTGGCCACGGAGGATTGGTTCGGGATGGTCAGAAGCCGCATCCAGCGCCCCAGGATGCGGAGCTGATTGACCGCGTTAAAGCTCTGCGAGCCGCCGCAGACCTGCATCACCGCCAAGGTCTTGCCCTGGGTCGGGCGCACGCCGCCGATGGGGGCGAGGGGGATCCAGTCGATCTGGGTCTTCATGATCCCGGTCATCGCGCCATGGCGTTCGGGCGTCGACCAGACCATCGCTTCCGACCACATGACCAGATCGCGCAGCTCGGCCACCTTGGGGTGGCTGGCCTCGGCATCGTCGGGCAGCGGCAGGCCGGAGGGGTTGAAGATCCGCGTCTCGGCGCCGAGCCGGGTCAGGATGCGCGCGGCCTCTTCGGCGGCAAAGCGCGAGAAGGACCGGTCGCGCAGCGAGCCATAGAGCAGCAGGATGCGCGGCTTGTGCGCCGGGCGCTCAGCGGGGAAGAGACGCGCCATATCGGGGATATGGAACGCCTCTTCGGTGATGTTCGGGGTCTTGGGGTCTTGGGCGTCAGACAAGGCGATTGCCCTCGGCGTCGATGATCAGCTCGCCATCTTCCTTGGCATAGGGGCCGGCGGGCCAGAGCTCGAGCAGGTCGAGCACCGTCTCGGAGGGGCGGCAGAGGCGCACGCCCTTGGGCGAGGCCACCAGCGGCCGGTTGACCAGCACCGGGTGTTCGAGCATCGCGTCGAGGATGGCCTCGTCGCTCACCGAAGCGTCGGTGAGACCGAGCTCTTCGGCCGGCGATTTCGAGACGCGCAGCGCCTCGCGCGGGGTCAGATGGGCGGCGGCAAAGAGCGCCTGCAGCTGTGGCCGGGTCCAGCCGGTGTCGAGATATTCGATCACCGTCGGCTCATAGCCCGCGTCGCGGATGATTTGCAGCACATTGCGCGAGGTGCCGCAGGCGGGGTTGTGATGGATAACGATATTCATGGTGTTCAGCCTTGGGCAAATTTGTTGCGGGTGCGGTTGGCGAAGGCCACCAGCGACAGCATGACGGGCACTTCGACCAGCACGCCGACCACGGTCGCGAGCGCCGCGCCGGAATGCAGGCCAAAGAGGCTGATGGCGACGGCGACGGCCAGTTCGAAGAAGTTCGAGGTGCCGATCATCGCGCAGGGGGCGGCGATCCGGTGCGGCACTTTCATCGCATAGGCGGCGCCATAGGCGAGGGCAAAGATGCCATAGCTCTGGATCAGGATCGGCACCGCGATGAGTAGGATGATCAGCGGCCGGTCGAGGATGATCTGACCCTGCAGGCCAAAGAGGATCACTACGGTGGCTATGAGGCCGATGATCGACCAGGGTTTGACCCTTGCGCTAAAGGCGTCGATGGCATCGGGCGAGCCGAGCAGGCGGCGGGTCAGCAGACCGGCGAGCAGCGGCAGCACCACATAGAGCACGGTGGCCAGCACCAGCGTTTCCCATGGCACGGCGATGTCGGTGACGCCCAGCAGCAGCGCCACGATGGGCGCGAAAGCCACCACCATGATGAGATCGTTCACCGAGACCTGCACCAGCGTATAGGTGGCGTCGCCCCGGGTGAGCTGCGACCAGACAAAGACCATGGCGGTACAGGGCGCGGCCCCGAGCAGGATGAGGCCCGCGATATATTGCGCCGCATCCTCGGGCGCGATCCAGGGCGCGAAGATATATTCAAAGAACAGCACCGCCAGAAAGGCCATGGTGAAGGGTTTGATGAGCCAGTTCACCCCGAGGGTGATCAACAGGCCGCGCGGCTGTTTCGCCACGCCTGCCACCGCGCCGAAATCGACGCCGACCATCATCGGAAAGACCATGGCCCAGATCAGCACCGCCACCACGAGATTGATCGAGGCCACTTCGGCGGCGGCCACCGCGCCGACGAGGCCGGGGGCGAGCACGCCAAGGGCGATGCCGCCCACCATGGCGAGCGCCACCCAGACGGAGAGGTAGCGTTCAAAGCTGCCCATGGCGGCAGGTTGTGTGTCAGTCATGTCGGTCATTGTCAGGCGTCTTTCTTGTCAGTGTTTTGGCCGATGTCGTCGAGTTTTTCCTGCAGCGCGAGGCCCGAGAGCTGGCTCAGCGGCAGGTTGACGAAGATCGAGATCCGGTTGCGCAGCATGCGGTAGGTGTCGAGGAAGGCGAGGCCGATTTCCGCCTCGGAGCCGGTGACGGCGGCCGGGTCGGGCAGGCCCCAATGGGCGCTAATCGGCTGGCCCGGCCAGAAGGGGCAGGGCTCGTTCGCGGCGTTGTCACAGACGGTGAAGACGAAATCCATATGCGGCGCGTCGGGGCCCGCGAATTCATCCCAGCTCTTGGAGCGCAGGGTCGACGTGTCGTGGTTGAGCTTTTGCAGCAGCTCGATCGTATGCGGATGCGGCGCGTCCTTGGGCTCGGACCCGGCAGAGAAGGCCCGGAACCGGCCAAGCCCTTCGCGGTTCATCACCGCCTCGGCGATGAGCGAGCGGGCGGAATTGCCGGTGCAGAGAAACAGAACGTTCTTGATGTCTTGGGCCATGGGGGCACTCCTGAAATGCGATCAACAAGGGCAGGCGATGGTGTCCAGAATGGGTTGGCAGGCCTCGGGTGCGCCGCCGCAGCAATCCTCCATGAGGAAGGCGAGCAGCCCGCGAATGCCGTCGAGATGGGCCGCGTAGCGGATCGAGCGCCCCTCGCGGGTGGCGGTGATCAGCCCGGCCTGGGTCAGCACCGAGAGATTGGCCGACATGGTGTTCTGCCGGACCTCGAGCGCCTGGGCGATCTGGCCTGCGGCCATGCCGTCGGGGCCGGCCTTGATCAGCAGGCGGAAGACATCGAGCCGGGTCGGCTGTGACAGGGCGGCGAAGGCGAGGAGGGCGTTTGATTTATCCATATATCAACGAATATGGATATATCGCCCAAGCTGCAAGTGACGTTTTGATGAAGGTTGTGTGACAGCGGTGGCGGGGTGGACTCCCCCGGAAAACATGGGCTTTCCGGGGGGGTATCTTAGCTGTCGAGCTTGACCAGCGCGTGGCGTTTCTTGCCGGCGCTGAGCTTGATCGGGGCGGCGAAAGCCCCCGAATCGAGCATGAGGCCTGCGTCGGTCAGCGGCGCATCGTCGAGCCGCGCGCCGTTCTCGGAGATGAGACGCTTGGCCTCTTTGCCGGATTTGGCGAGGCCGGTCTTGACCAGAAGCTGCACCACGGAGATGCCGCCCTCGATCTCGGCAGGGCTGAGCGTCACGGTGGGCAGATCGTCGCCGACGCCGCCCTTCTCGAAGACCTCGCGCGCGGTGTCTTGGGCCGCCTGCGCCGCCTCGGCCCCGTGCCGAAGCGCCGTCACCTCATTGGCGAGGATGATCTTGGCCTCGTTGATCTCCGAGCCCGCAAGCGCGCCGAGACGGTCGCATTCCTCGACCGGCAGCTCGGTGTAGAGCTTGAGAAAGCGGCCGGTGTCGGCATCGGTGGTGTTGCGCCAGAACTGCCAGAACTCATAGGGCGAGAGCATATCGCCATTGAGCCAGATCGCGCCGCCTTGGGATTTGCCCATCTTGCGGCCATCCGAGGTGGTCAGCAGCGGCGAGGTGAGCCCATAGACCTCATGGTCGATCACCCGGCGGGTGAGGTCGATGCCGTTGACGATATTGCCCCATTGATCCGAGCCGCCCATCTGCAAGAGACAGCCATAGCGGCGGTTCAGCTCGAGGAAGTCATAGGCCTGCAGGATCATGTAGTTGAACTCGAGAAACGACAGCGATTGCTCGCGGTCGAGCCGCGATTTCACGCTCTCGAACGACAGCATCCGGTTGACCGAGAAATGTCGCCCGATGTCGCGCAGGAAATCGAGGTAGTTGAGGCTATCGAGCCATTCCGCATTGTTGAGCATGATGGCATCGGTCTCGCCCTCGCCATAGGAGAGGTAGCGCGAGAACACCTGGCCCATGCCCCGGATATTGGCGTCGATCTGCTCCGGGCCCAAAAGCGGCCGCTCATCCGAGCGGAAGGAGGGATCGCCCACCTTGGTGGTGCCGCCGCCCATCAGGGTGATCGGCTTGTGCCCCGACTTTTGCAGCCAGCGCAGCATCATGATGTTGAGAAGATGCCCCACATGCAGCGACTGCGCGGTGGCATCATAGCCGATATAGCTCGGCACCACCCCGGCCTGCATCGCCTCGTCGAGGCCTTGATAATCCGTGCAATCGGCCAGAAAGCCGCGGCTTATCATGATCGATATGAATTCGGATTTGGGGTGGTAGGTCATGGTGCTTGTCCCAGCTTGGTTTGCGCGGCATGTATAGGGATGTAACAGGCGAAGGAAAAGGCCATGTTGGGGCCGGGGATCATCAGGGCGCTGGGCGCCATGTCGGGGACATCGCTGGACGGGGTGGACGTGGCCGCGCTCGACACCGATGGCGAGCGGATCGCAGGCTTTGGCCCGAGCGGCTATCGCCCTTACGAGCCCTCCGAAGAGGCAGCTCTGCGCGCTGCTCTGGGCCGCTGGCCGGGCGACGATCTGGCAGCCGCCGAAGAGGTGGTGATGCGCGCCCATATCGAGGCGCTCACGGAGATCGAGGCCGATCTCGTGGGGTTTCACGGCCAGACCCTTGCCCATGAGCCGCAGGGGCGCGGCACCCATCAGCTCGGCGATGGCGCGGCGCTGGCCGAGGCCTTGGGCCGTCCGGTGGTCTGGGATTTCCGCAGCGCCGATGTGCGGCTCGGCGGCGAGGGCGCGCCGCTGGCGCCCTTCTACCATTTCGCCTGCGCCAAATATATCGCGGCCAAAGCGCCGCTCGGTTTTCTCAATCTCGGCGGGGTTGGCAATCTGACCTGGGTCGACCCGCGCCATGACCGGCCCGAGGCCGAAGGCGCGCTCCTGGCCTTTGACACCGGGCCCGCCAATGCGCCGGTCAATGATCTGATGATGGCGCGGCGCGGCGAGCCCTTTGATCGCGACGGGGCGCTGGCACGGCAGGGCCGGGTGGTCGATGGCGCGCTCGAGCTTTTTCTCGAAGAGCCGTTTTTCTACCGGATGCCGCCCAAGTCGCTCGACCGCGATGCCTTTGCCGACATGATCGCGCTGGTGGGCGAGTTGAGCGATGCCGATGCCGCCGCGACCCTCACCGCGATGGCCGCGACCGGGGTGCTCAAGGCGATGGAACATTGCCCGAGCCCGCCGGAGCGGATGCTGGTGACGGGGGGCGGGCGGCGCAACCCGGTGATGATGGAGATGCTGCGCGCGGCGCTCGATTGCCCGGTCGAGCCGGTCGAGGCGGTGGGGCTCGATGGCGACATGCTCGAGGCGCAGGCCTTTGCCTTTCTCGCGGTGCGGGTGGCGCGCGGCCTGCCGACCTCCTGCCCCGGCACCACCGGGGTGCGGGCGGCGGTCTCGGGCGGCACGCTGAGCCGGCCAAGCGCCGAGGGGCCGGAGGCCGTGGCCCATGCGATGTGATCTCGACGCAGGCGCCGGTGGTGGCGCACGGTTGGGGCTCATCGTGCTGAGCACCGATGAATCGCTCGAACATGAGATGGGGCAGATCGCGCAGGGCCGGGTGAATATGCTGCACAGCCGGATCCCGTCGATCCCCGAGGTCACGCCCGAGACGCTGCGCGTCATGGCCGGGCATATGACCGGGGTGGCCGAGCTGTTGCCGCAGGGGCTGGCGGCGCTGGGCTATGGCTGCACCTCGGGCTCGGTGATGATCGGCGGCGATGAGGTGGCGCGGCTCATCCAACTGGCGCATCCCGGTGTGCCGGTGACCAACCCGATGCAGGCGGTGATCAAGGGCCTCAAGGCGCTCGGCGCGCAGAGGATCGCGCTGGTGAGCCCCTATCTGCCCTCGGTCACCGCGCCGATGCGGGCGCATATGGCCGACCATGGCATCGAGGTGATCCACGAGATCAGCTTTGGCGAGGGTGACGACCGGCGCGTGGCGCGGATCAGCGAGGCCAGCACCCGCGCCGCGATGCTCAAAGCGGGGCGTGCCAAGGGCGTCGAGGCGGTGTTTTCAAGCTGCACCAACCTGCGCAGCTTTGGCGTGATCGAAGCGGTGGAGGCGGCGCTCGACCTGCCGGTGATCAGCTCGAACCTGGCGCTTGGCTGGGATCTGATGCGGCTCGGCGGGCAGGCGGCGCGGGGCTGGGGGCCGGGGCGGCTCTTCCAGCTCTGAGCCTCTTTCTGGTTTCAAATACCCGAAGGCGCGCGGCGGGCCTCAGGCGTTACAGCCCTTCGCTTTTCGCCCGGTTCCAAAGCGCGTCCATCTCTTCGAGACCGCTGTCTTGCGGGCACCGGCCGTCTTCGGCCAAGAGCGCCTCGATCCGTTCGAACCTTCGGGTGAATTTCGCATTGGCACGGCGCAGCGCCGCCTCGGGATCGACATCGAGATGGCGGGCGAGATTGGCCATGACGAAAAGCAGATCGCCCAGTTCCTCTTCGATCTTGTCTTGCGGCAGGCTCTCGGCGGCTTCGTGCAGCTCCTGCGCCTCTTCGACGATCTTGTCGAGCACCTGGGCGCGTTCGGGCCAGTCAAAGCCCACCCGGGCCGCGCGTTTTTGCAGCTTGAGCGCCCGCAACAGCGCCGGAAGACCCACCGCAACCCCATCGAGCGTGCCGGTCTGCGCCTTGGCGGCGCGTTCGGCGGCCTTGATCGCCTCCCAGTCGCGGGTCTGTTGCTCGGCGGATTTGTCGCGGCTCTCGTCGCCGAACACATGCGGGTGGCGGTCATACATCTTCTGCGCCACATCGCCCGCCACATCGCGATAGGCAAAGAGCCCGCGGTCGGCGGCAATCTGGGAATGGAACACCACCTGCAACAAAAGATCGCCGAGCTCGCCGCGCAGCTCGTCCCAGGCCTCGCGTTCGATGGCGTCCGCCACCTCATAGGCCTCTTCGATCGTATAGGGGGCGATCGTGTCGAAATCCTGCTCGATATCCCAGGGGCAGCCGGCCTCGGGGTCGCGCAGGGCGCGCATGATCGCCAGCAGTCGCTCCGTGGGGTCGCTATCGGGGTCCGAGACGAGATCGGAGGGAGTTGCCATTGCCGTCACCGCGTGGTTGATGTTGGGCGCACCCTACCAATGGGGCGAGAGGAGTCCAGCCATGGCCGTGATCAATCGTATCGCAGGGTTTGCCGAGGAGATGGCAGGCTGGCGCCAGCATATCCATGCCAACCCCGAGATCGGCTTTGACTGTCATCAGACGGCGGGGTTCGTGGTCGAGCGGCTGCGCGAGTTCGGCATCACCGAGATCGAGACGGGCGTCGCCGAAAGCGGCGTCGTGGCGGTGATCAAAGGGCAGGGGGCGGACGCGCCGGATGCCCCCGTCATCGGGCTGCGGGCCGATATGGATGCGTTGCCGATGGAGGACCGGACCGGGGCGCCCTATGCCGCAGTGGGCCGTGGGGCGAGCCATGCCTGTGGCCATGACGGGCATACGGCCATGTTGCTTGGCGCGGCGAAATACCTCGCCGAGACGCGGGCCTTTCGGGGTCGTGTCGTGTTGATCTTTCAGCCCGCCGAAGAGGGGCCGGGCGGGGCCGATGTGATGGTGCGCGAGGGGGTGCTCGACCGTTATGGGATCGAGCAGGTCTTTGCGCTGCACACGTTGCCGGGGGTCGAGGCGGGCGGGTTCTACACCGCGCCGGGGCCGATCATGGCGGCGGTGGACACGTTCTATATCGACATCAAGGGCGTGGGCGGTCATGGTGCCTATCCGCAGGAGACCCGCGATCCGGTGGTCGCCGCCTGCGGCATGGTGCAGGCCATTCAGACCATCGTCAGCCGCAATCACGACACGCGTCAGAGCCTTGTGGTGACCGTGGCGCAGATCAAGACCGGCAGCGCCGACAATGTGATCCCCGAGACCGCCTATATCGACGGCACCATCCGCACCTTCGACAAGGGCGTGCAGGAGATGGTGCATCGCCGCCTGGCGGAGATCGTCGCGGGGCAGGCCGCCGCTTACGGCGTCGAGGCCG
Organism: Roseovarius sp. CH_XMU1461; assembly: GCF_037027165.1. NCBI lineage: Bacteria > Pseudomonadati > Pseudomonadota > Alphaproteobacteria > Rhodobacterales > Roseobacteraceae > Roseovarius > Roseovarius sp. CH_XMU1461. The sequence goes on along the minus strand of NZ_JAYMDV010000002.1, from coordinate 775,151 downwards.
AGCTGCGCATCGATCTGGGCTATCCGGCGACGGTGAATGATCCCGAGGCGGTCGAGCTGGCCGCCGGGGTGGCGCGGGGCGTGGCGGGGGCGGCGCCGGTGATCACCGACCGGCCACGCGAGATGGGGGCCGAGGATTTTTCCTATATGCTGGAGAAACGCCCCGGAGCCTATCTCTTTATCGGGCAGGGCGAGGCGCCGGGGCTGCACAATCCGGCGTTCAATTTCAACGATGAGATCGCGCCCATTGGGGCGAGTTTCTTTGCGCGGCTCGTGGAGACCGCGCAGCCGCCGCGCTGAGGCCGCTCTGAGCCCAGGGCAGCACTACAGACACCAGACACAACACAGACACCCAGAACACAGACACCCAGAGGGAGGAACGGGACATGGCGTTGGAAGATGCGAAAACGCAGGTGGATCAGGCCTTTACGCGCGACACTTTGCGCGGGCTTTCGGCGGAGAACGCCTTTGGCGGGGCCACCTCCTTTTTGCGCCGACGCTATAGCAAGGACCTCGCGGGCGTGCAGCTCGCCATCACCGGCGTGCCGTTCGATCAGGCGGTGACCAACCGGCCCGGCACCCGGCTCGGTCCCCGCGCTGTGCGCGAGGCGAGCACGCTTCAGCCCTTTGACGCGCCCTATGGCTGGGACGGGTTCAGCCCGCTCGAAGAACTCGATATCGTGGATTATGGCGATCTGGCCTTTGACTATGCCAATGTGCCGGCCTTTCCCGCCGCGCTCACCGCGCATATCAAGGGCATTCTCGATCAGGGCGCGGCGAGCATCGCCATTGGCGGCGATCACTATATCTCTTTCCCGATCCTGCGCGCCTATGCGGAGAAATTCGGCAAGCTGTCGCTGCTGCATTTCGATGCCCATAGCGACACCTGGCCCGATGACGACATGGACCGGGTCGACCATGGCACGATGTTCTACAAGGCGGTGAAATCGGGGCTGATCGATCCCGCGACCTCGGTGCAGGTGGGCATTCGGACGGTCAATGAGGACACGCTCGGCGTCAATACGATCGACGCGCGGGAGGTGCATGAGAGCGGCCCGGCGGCGGTGGCGCAGAAGATCAAGGGTATCCTCGGCGACCGGCCCACCTATGTCACCTTTGATATCGACGCGCTCGACCCGGCCTATGCGCCGGGCACCGGCACGCCGGTCTGGGGCGGGCTGACCAGCGCGCAGGCGGCGATCATGCTGCGCGACATTGCGGGGATCAACATGGTGGGCGGCGATGTGGTCGAAGTCTCGCCCCCCTATGACACCACCGGCGCCACGGCGGTGGCGGGCGCGCATGTGGCGATGGAGCTCATCTGTCTGTGGGGCTGGACCCGCCGCAAGGGGGCCTGAGGCAGTGGGCCGCAGACCCTTGGGGCGCGTGCGATGATGAAGCTCTTGCTGCTGATCGGGCTGGCGCTGTTGGCGGCGTTTCTCTGGGTGCGGCTGGCGCCCAGCGATCCGGCGCGCTGGCATCATCTGCCCGATCCAGAGCCCGCGCCGCGTGGGCCGGGCCATGTCTTGACCCGCCTCGAGGCCCAAGCGGGCCATATGGCGGCGCTCGATGCGATCATTCGCGACACGGCGCGCACGCAGGTCTTGGCCGGATCGGTGGAGGATGGGATGATCACCTATGTGACCCGGTCGACATGGTGGGGCTTTCCCGATTACACCACGCTGGCGCGGCGCGGGGATGACCTCGTGCTCTATGCGCGGCTCAGGTTCGGCGCATCAGATTTTGGCGTCAATGCCGCCCGTGTCGGGAACTGGCGCGGGCGTCTCGGGCAGGGCGGATGACAGGCAGCCGTCGGAAATCTTGCGCCACATGGGCACGTTGAGCGACATCTGGCATTGCGCCATGAACATCTTGCCATCCACCTGCAGGCAGATCATGTCGCCCAGTTCCTGCCGATCGCCGCGGCTGTCGGTGCAATAGCAATCGACCGTCTTGCCGTTGTAGGTCGCATCGGCAAGGGCGGGGGGCGCGAGAAGAAGCGCCCAAAGAGTGAGTAAGCGCAGTGTCATGGGGGAAGTCTAGCACAGGCTGGCCCCTTGACCAAACCGCGTCGATAGGAGAATGCAGGCGCATGTTGCCACAAGACCGTCTTGACCAGATCCTGCAGCGTTTCGAGTTTATCGAGGCGCAAATGAGCGCGGGCAGCGGGGATATTGCCCAGCTTGGCCGCGAATATGCCGAGCTGCGCCCGGTGGTGGAGGAGATCCGCGCCTATCGGGCGGCGCTCGATGCGGCGGAACAGGCCGAAGCGATGCTTGGCGATCCCGAGATGCGCGAGCTGGCGGAAGATGAGCTGCGCACGCTCAAGGCGGAATTGCCGGGGCGCGAGAAGGCCTTGCAGCTGGCGCTCTTGCCGAAGGACGAGGCCGATGCGCGGCCCGCGATCATCGAGATCCGGCCCGGCACGGGCGGCGAGGAGGCGGCGCTCTTTGCCGGGGATCTGCTGCGCATGTATGCGCGCTATGCCGAGGCGCGGGGCTGGCAGTTCGAGGTGATCGAAGAGGCGCAGACCGAGCTTGGCGGGATCAAGGAAGCGGTGGTGCATGTGAAGGGCGCGCATGTCTTTGCGCGGCTGAAATATGAGAGCGGCGTGCATCGGGTGCAGCGCGTGCCCGAGACGGAATCGGGCGGCCGCATCCATACCAGCGCGGCGACCGTGGCGGTGCTGCCCGAGGCGGAGGATGTGGATATTCATATCGATCCGTCCGACATTCGCATCGACACGATGCGCGCCTCGGGCGCCGGCGGGCAGCATGTGAACACCACGGATTCGGCGGTGCGGATCACCCATATTCCGAGCGGTATCGTTGTCACCAGTTCCGAGAAATCGCAGCACCGCAACCGCGAGATCGCGATGCAGGTTCTCAAGACGCGGCTCTATGATCTGGAACGGCAGAAGGTGCATGACGCGCGCAGCGCCGACCGCGCGGCGCAGGTCGGGTCGGGCGACCGGAGCGAACGCATCCGCACCTATAATTTCCCGCAAGGGCGGATGACCGATCACCGGATCAACCTGACGCTCTATAAGCTCGATCAGGTGATGGCGGGTGATCTCGATGATATCATCGACGCGCTCACCACGGATGCGCAGGCGGCGCTCTTGGCCGAGATGCAGGGATGAGCGTGCAGGCGGCCCTACGGGCGGGGGCGGCGCGGCTCGGGGCTGCGGGCATCGGCGAGGGGGCGCGCGAGGCGCGGCTCTTGATGGCGGCGGCGCTCGGCCTCGATCCGTCGCGGATGACCTTGCATCTGCACGATGATCTGGGCCCCGAGGGCGCGGCGCGGTTCGAGGCGCTCTTGGCGCGGCGAGCGGCGCGCGAGCCGATGTCGCATATCCTCGGCCAGCGGCAGTTTTACGGGCGCGCCTTCAAGGTGACGGGCGCTGTTCTCGACCCGCGGCCAGAGACGGAATGCCTGGTGGCGGCGGCGCTGGAGGAAGGGTTTGAGCGGGTGCTCGACCTTGGGACCGGGTCGGGCTGTATCTTGCTGAGCCTTCTGGCCGAGAGGGAGGGCGCGCAGGGGCTTGGCGCGGATGTCTCGGCGACGGCGCTTGATGTGGCGCGGGAGAATGCCGCGCGGCTTGGGCTGGCCTCTCGAGCGGCGTTTCAGGAGGCGGATTGGTTCAAGGGCATCGCCGGGCAGTATGACCTCATCGTGTCGAACCCGCCCTATATCGGCATCGCGGAAATGCCGGAGCTGGCGCCGGAATTGGCGCATGAGCCGCGTGCTGCGCTGACCGATGAGGGCGACGGGCTCAGCGCCTATCGGGCGATTGCGGCGGGGGTTCTGGCGCATCTCGTGCCGGGGGGGCGGATCTTGGTTGAGATCGGCCGGACGCAAGGCGCAGACGTGGCGCGGATCTTTGCGGAGGCCGGTTTGCAGGCGGTCGAACTGCGCCAGGATCTCGACGGGCGTGACCGGGTCGTGATGGCGAGATCGGCGTAAATTTACCGAATGCTACGGAATCTATGTTAAAATACGCCAATTGGGGCGGTTTTCGCTTGTGCCGCCCGGCATGACATGGTTACACAAGTGGTGTCGGCGCGGTGGAAGCCTGTCTGAGGAAGTCCCGCCCGATACTAAGCCAGATAATAACGGTGATCAGGGTCCCTCGGGACAGGGGCAAATTTCAAGCCCGATCACATCGGCCAAACAGCACAAGGCTCAGCTGCAAGACATGAGATCATCCAAATCCCGCTCGCGCAATAAGTCGAACCGTAACAACAACAATCGGTCGATGGGCAATGTCACGAACCGCGTGTTCGACAGTTCCGGCCCGGAAGGCAAAGTGCGCGGCACGCCACAGCAGATCATCGACAAATACAATCAGCTGGCGCGTGATGCGCAGCTTGCCGGTGATCGGGTTGCAACGGAAAATTTTCAGCAGCATGCCGAGCATTACCTGCGTCTTCTGGGGGCCGCCCAGAAGGAACAGGACGCGCGCCGCGAAGAGCAGGAGCGCCAGAACCGCGAACGTCAGGCCGAGCGGGACCGCGATCGCGGCGACCAGAACCAGCAGGGCGGCGATGCGCAGCCGCAGGCCGGTGGCGACGATCATGCCGCGGGTGAGAGCACGCTTGTCGAGACGCCCGAGAGCCAACCCGAGGCCCAGCCCGAAGCGCCCAAGCGTCCGCGCAAGCCGCGCCGCAAGCCCAAGGCAGAGGCCGGTGAGGGTGGGGGTAAATCCTCGGATCAGGACAATGGCGCGGCCCCGGAAGCGGCCGAGTAAGTCAGTCGCCTAACGCATAACAATTCAGCAGCGCGCGATCGGGAGCCCCCCGGTCGCGCGTTTTGCGTTTTTGCTGTGTCGGGCGAAAAGGCTGAGCCAGAGGGGGAGGCCGCGCGATCCTGCAGAGGTCGGATAGCGCATAAAAAAAGGCCGAGCACTAAGCTCGGCCGAAGTCCAACAGGGAGGTATGATGATGACGGTGTAACCAACGTCATCGTCATGAGGAGCATCTAGTGATTGTTTTTTGACCATTCAAGAAAAATAATGTCGCAGGTGCAGCAAGGCTGTTATGCGTTGCGTGCATGTCTCACTGCAGTCGCAGCAAGTCATTGGTTTTTAATGTTTTTCCTGTAGGCAATAATTTCTTCCTGCACGAAATCCCGGAAGGCGGCAATCCTTTGGGAGTGCCGTAGCTCCTCTGGATAGGCGAGGAAAACAGGCACTTCGCTCGACTCAACCTCGGGAATGACGCGCACCAGCTCTGGGAAATCATTGGCGAGATAGTCGGGCAGCACGCCGAGACCGACATTGTGCAGCACGCCCTGCAGCACGCCGAAGTAATTGTTCACCGAAAGCTTGGACGGCACGCCTTCGGCCATGAGCTGAGCCACCAGCGTCGCCCCGGCGCCGACTTGGGCCGCCGAAGGGTTCTGACAGATGAGCCGGTGATCTTCGAGATCCGACATTTCCTTGGGCTCGCCAAACTTCTCGATATAGGCCTTGGTGGCATAGAGGCGCATATGCACGCTCATCAGCCGTTTGCGGATGAGGTCGGCCTGGCTCGGCTCTTTCATGCGGATGGCGACATCGGCCTCGCGCATCGGCAGGTCGAGCACGGATTCCTCGAGCATCAGGTCAATGTTGAGATCCGGGTAGCGTTCAAAGAGCTTGGGCAGGCGCGGCGCGAGCCAGAGCGTGCCAAAGCCCACGGTGGTCGTCACCCGCAGCTCGCCGAACACCTCTTCTTCGCTGTCGCGAATGCGGGCGGTGGCGGCGTCGAGACGTTTCATCATGGCGCGCGTCGCATCGAAGAGCAATTCGCCCTGTTCGGTGAGAATCAGCCCCCGCGCGTGACGGTGAAACAGGGTGGCATTGAGCGATTCCTCGAGCCCACGGATCTGGCGGGAGACCGCCGATTGCGACAAATGCAACAGATCGCCAGCATGGGTCAGGCTGCCCGCATCGGCCACCGCGTGAAATATCCTGAGCTTGTCCCAATCCATATTGGTAACTTTCGATCCGAGAAACGTGACTTAACGCAATAGCAAATAATTGCCGCGCTTGCACAGTCATACGTCGCGTATGTGACGATTATTTGCTTTGTAGGTCAAAAATTATGACCTATTATATCCCTATAATGACGCATTGCCGCGGCAGAGGGAGGCCAGCCATGAGCACGCATGATATTTCTCTTTCCGACAAGTTCGATCTTGGGAAGGATCGGGTTCTGTTGAACGGGACCCAGGCGCTGGTGCGGCTGATGCTGACCCAGTCGGCGCGGGACCGGCAGGCGGGGCTCAACACCGCCGGGTTTGTCACCGGCTATCGCGGCTCGCCGCTGGGCGCGGTGGATCTGCAGATGCGGCGCGCGGGCAAGGTGCTCGGCGAGGCCAATGTTCGGTTCGAGGAGGGGCTGAACGAGGATCTCGCGGCGACGATGCTCTGGGGTAGTCAGCAGGCCGAGCTTCGCGGTGAGGGCAAATATGACGGGGTTTTTGGTCTCTGGTATGGCAAGGGGCCGGGGGTCGATCGGTCGGGCGACGTGATGCGCCACGCCAATATGGCGGGCACCTCAAAGCATGGCGGCGTCCTCATGGCGATGGGCGACGACCACACCGGCGAGAGCAGCACCGTATTGCACCAGAGCGAATGGGCGCTGGTCGATGCCTATATGCCGGTGGTGAGCCCGGCGGGGGTGCAGGAGCTCATTGATTACGGCATCTATGGCTATGCGCTCAGCCGGTTTTCCGGGCTTTGGGTTGGTCTCAAGACCATGAAGGACACGGTCGAGGCGACTTCGGTCATTGATGGGCGCGTCGACCGGGTGCAGCTCAGCGAGCCGAAATTCGACATGCCCGAGGGCGGGCTCAACATCCGGCTTGGCGACACACCGCATGCGCAAGAGGCGCGGATCATCGATTACAAACGCTTTGCCGCGGAGGCGTTCAGCCGGGCCAACGGCATGGACCGTCGGATGATGGGCAAGCCGGGGGCGAAGATCGGTTTTGTCGCGGCGGGCAAGAACTGGCTCGATCTGGTGCATGCGTTCGACGTGCTCGGCATTGACGAGGCCGAGGCAGAGCGGCTCGGGCTGACCACCTATAAGGTGGGGCAGCCGTTCCCGCTCGATATGAAAGGGTTCCACGATTGGGCCGAGGGGCTCGAGCTCATCGTTGTGGTGGAAGAAAAGCGCAAGCTCATCGAGGTGCAGATCAAGGAGGCCATTTTCGACGACCGGCGCGGGCGGCGGGTCTATGGCTGGTACAAGGGCGGCGCGGGTGGCATGCATCGCGACGAGCTTTTCCCGACGCGCGGCGCGCTCGATCCGGTGATGATTGCCGAGAAGATCGGCGGCATTCTGATCGAAGAGGGGCGCGGCACCGATGGCATCAAGGCCGGGCTGGCGCAGATCGCCGAGGCGCGCAAGGCCGACAATGCGCAGGAGATCGCGGCGCGTCTGCCCTATTTCTGCTCGGGCTGTCCGCATAATTCCTCGACCAAGCTGCCCGATGGCAGCCGCGCCTATGCCGGGATCGGCTGTCACTATATGGTGCAGTGGATGGACCGCGAGACCACCGGCTTTACCCATATGGGCGGCGAAGGGGCGAACTGGATCGGCGAGGCGCCGTTTTCCACCCGCAAACATGTGTTCCAGAACCTCGGTGACGGCACCTATAACCATTCGGGCGTGCAGGCCATTCGTGCAGCCCTCGCGGCCAAGACCAACATCACCTACAAGATCCTCTACAATGACGCGGTGGCGATGACCGGTGGGCAGCCCAATGAGGGCGGGCTTACCGCGCCGCGCATTGCCCATGAGCTCAAGGCGATGGGGGTGAATGAGGTGGTCGTCGTCTATGACGAAAAGGAAGATGTGGACGCAGCGGCCTTTCCCAAGGGGATGGAGATGCATGAGCGCGCCGATCTCATGTCGGTGCAAGAGCGCCTGCAAGAGGTCGAGGGCGTCAGCGCCATCATCTATATCCAGACCTGTGCCGCCGAAAAGCGCCGTCGCCGCAAGCGGGGCAGTTTCCCCGATCCGGACAAGCGGGTGCTGATCAACACAGATATTTGCGAGGGCTGTGGCGATTGCGGGGTGCAGTCGAACTGTGTGAGCCTGGTGCCGGTCGAGACCGAGCTTGGCCGCAAGCGGGCGGTGGATCAGTCGAGCTGCAACAAGGATTACAGCTGTCTCAAGGGGTTCTGCCCCTCCTTCATGACCATTGAAGGCGCCAAGATCCGCAAGGATGCGGCGGCGGATTTCACCCTGCCGGATCTGCCGATGCCGGAGCTGCCCAAGATCGACGGCACCCATAACGTGGTGATCACCGGGGTTGGCGGCACGGGCGTGGTGACCATCGGCGCGGTGCTGGCCCAGGCGGCGCAGATCGATGGCAAGGGCGCGGGCATGATGGAAATGGCCGGTCTCGCCCAGAAGGGCGGCGCGGTGCATATCCATTGCCGTCTGGCCGAAGCGCCGGAGGATATCAGCGCCATTCGGGTGGCCACCGGCGAGGCGCATGCGCTTATCGGCGGTGATCTGGTGGTGAGTGCGGGGGCCAAGACGCTTGGCCTCACCAGCCGGAGGCGCACCGGGGCGGTGGTCAACAGCCATGAGATCATCACCGGTGATTTCACCCGCAACCCCGAGTTCGCGCTGCCCTTTGACCGGCTGAGCCTCGCGCTCGAGGCGCGGCTGGGCGAGGCGGTGCAGATGTTCGATGCGACCGAGCTGGCCAAGCATCTGATGGGCGACTCGATCTTTTCCAACATGATGATCTTTGGCGCGAGCTGGCAGCGCGGGCTGATCCCGCTGAGCCATGGCGCGATCGAGGCGGCGATCAAGCTCAACGGGGCGGCGGTCGAGCGCAATCTGCGGGCCTTTGAGATCGGGCGCTGGGCGGCGGTCCATCCGCAGGAGGCGGCGGCGATGCTCAGCCCGACGGTGGTCGAGCTGCCGAAGAGCCTTGAGGAGAAGATCGCCTATCGCGCCGCGCATCTGACCGCCTATCAGGGCAAGCGGCTGGCGAAACGCTATCGCGCGCTGGTCGATGGGATCGAGGATGAGGCGCTCCGCGAGGCGGTGGCGCAGGGCTATCACAAGCTTTTGTCCTATAAGGATGAATATGAGGTGGCGCGGCTCATGCTCGACAGTGAGGCGCGGGCGCGCGAAGCCTTTGACGGCGATCTCAAGCTGAGCTTTCATCTGGCGCCGCCGATCCTGTCGAAAGAGGGCAGCGACGGGCGGCCGCAAAAGCGCCGCTTTGGTCAGTGGATCCTCACCCCGATGAAGCTGCTGGCGCGGCTCAAGGCGCTGCGGGGCACGCCGCTCGATCCCTTTGGCTATACGGCCGAGCGGAAGATGGAGCGCGCGCTCATCACGCAATATGAGGCGGATATGGCCGAGGCGCTGCCGCGTCTCACTGCCGAGACCCGCGATCTCGTTGTCGCGCTGGCCGAGCTGCCGCTGCAGATCCGCGGCTTTGGCCCGGTGAAGGCCGCAAATGAGGCAAAAGCCGCCAAACGGCGCGAAACCCTCTTGGCGGCGATCCGGCAAGGCGGTAACCCGGTACAGGAGGCGGCCGAATAGGCAGGTGTCATATGGCCGTCATCGCAATGTTGCATTCTGTCGCCCGCTGAGAGCGGGGTGAGAAGGACAAGGACACATGCACCAGGACCGTCATATTGCGCGTGACATCAGCTATGCGCATTCGGCCCAGAGCCGCAGCGGACGCGCCGTGATCCGCACCATGGAAACGCTGTCGGGCCGGATCGGCCTCATCAAGCGCGCCCATGGCTATGAGCATGAGGTGGCGGCGGGCCGCGATTTCTGGGCGGTTATGGTGGAACGCTATGGGCTGAGCCTCGATGTGATCGCGGGCAGCCTTGCCAATATCCCGCGCGAGGGGCCGGTGATCCTTGTGGCGAACCACCCTTACGGCATTCTCGATGGGCTCATGCTCGGTCATGTGCTCAGCGAGACGCGGGGCGATTTCCGCATTCTGGCCAATTCGGTCTTTCGCAAGGCGCAGGATCTCGACCGGGTGGTTCTGCCGGTGAGTTTCGACGAGACCCGCGAAGGCGTGCAGATCAACCTCGAGACGCGGCGCAAATCGCTGGCCTATCTCGGCGAAGGCGGCGCGATCGGCATTTTCCCGGGCGGGGCGGTGGCCACCTCGGCCAAGCTCTTCTCGCAGCCGATGGACCCGGGCTGGCGTCTGTTCACCGCGCGGATGGTGGCGAAATCGCGGGCCACGGTGGTGCCGCTCTATTTCGACGGCCATTGCAGCCGGATGTTCCAGATTGCCACCCATCTGCATCAGACCCTGCGCATGGGCCTCCTGATCAAGGAATTCGGCAAGCGCGTCGACACGCCGGTGCGCATCGGCATTGGTGAGCCGCTCACCCGAGATGTGCTCGACCCGCTGTCGCGGGACGCGAAATCCCTGATGGAATTCCTCCGTCGTAAGACGTATGAGTTGAGCCCGAACCCGATCGACCCCAACAGCGTCGGGTACGAATGGACGTGATCTGAGGGAGGCGCGCCAGAAGGCGCGGCGGGCAGTGACATGGCGGTAGGTATCTTTGACAGCGGTCTTGGCGGGCTGACGGTTCTGAGCGCAATCGAGAAACGGTTGCCCGATCTGCCGCTGGTCTATTTCGGCGACAACGCCCATGCGCCCTATGGGGTGCGCGATGCCGATGACATTCACAATCTGACCCGGCAGCATGTGGAATATCTCTGGGCCAATGGCTGTGATCTGGTGATCCTCGCCTGCAACACCGCCAGCGCCGCCGCGCTGCGCCGGATGCAGGAGGCGGGCGTGCCGCAGGGCAAGCGGGTGCTTGGCGTCTTCGTGCCGCTCATCGAGGCGCTGACCGAACGCAACTGGGGCGACAACTCGCCGCCGCGCGAAGTGGCGGTGAAACATGTGGCGCTCTTTGCGACACCGGCCACCGTGTCGAGCCGGGCGTTTCAACGCGAGCTGGCGTTTCGGGCGATTGGCGTCGATGTCGAGGCGCAAAGCTGTGGCGGGGTTGTCGATGCCATCGAGGATGGCGATATGATCCTCGCCGAGGCGCTGGTGCGCAGCCATGTGGACGCCCTCAAACGCAAGATGCCCAATCCGCAGGCGGCGATCCTCGGCTGCACGCATTACCCGCTCATGGAGGCGCAGTTTCAGGCGGCTCTGGGCGAGGAGGTGGCGGTCTATTCGCAGCCGTCGCTGGTGGCCGAGAGCCTCGCGGATTATCTCGGGCGGCGTCCCGATATGCGCGGCGCGGGCAAGGCCACGCGTTTTGTCACCACCGGGGATCCGGGCCGCGTGTCCGACCGGGCCACGCAGTTTTTGCGACGAGACATTCGGTTCGAGCCCGCCTGAGCGGGGGGCGGGGCCCACAGGCCCTGCAACCAAGCGCCGCATTGAAGCGGCGCGCGCAATCCAATACATCCATGTCACATTGAGACGAGGGAGGCCGTCAGATGGCCCATAAAATCGCAATTCTCGGCGCATCCGGCTATACCGGGGCCGAGCTCATCCGCCTGATCGCCACCCATCCCAATATGGAGATCGTGGCGCTCGGCGCGAATTCCAAGGCGGGGCAGAGCATGGCCTCGGTCTTTCCGCATCTGCGCCATCTGGCGCTGCCTGATCTGGTGACCATCGAAGAGATCGATTTCGCGGGCGTCGACCTGTGTTTCTGTGCGCTGCCCCATGCCACCTCGCAGGAGGTGATCCGCGATCTGCCGAAGCATCTCAAGATCGTCGATCTGAGCGCCGATTTCCGGCTGCGCGATCCGGCGGAATACAAGAAATGGTATGGCAATGATCATGCCGCGCTCGACTGTCAGAAAGAGGCGGTCTATGGGCTCACCGAGTTCTACCGCGACGAGATTACCAGCGCGCGGCTGGTGGCCGGGACCGGCTGTAACGCGGCGACGGGGCAATATATCCTGCGGCCTCTGATCAGCGCCGGGGTGATTGATCTCGACGATATTATCCTCGACCTGAAATGCGCGGTGTCGGGGGCAGGGCGGTCGCTTAAGGAAAATCTTCTCCATGCCGAGCTCAGCGAGGGGTATAATGCCTATGCGGTGGGCGGCACCCATCGTCACCTCGGTGAGTTCGATCAGGAGTTTTCGGCGCTGGCCGGGCGTCCGGTGCGGGTGCAGTTCACGCCGCATCTGATCCCCGCCAATCGCGGCATCCTCGCCACCAGCTATGTCAAAGGCGCGGCGCAGGCGGTGCATGAGACCCTGCAAAAGACCTATGCCGGCGAGCCGTTCATTCAGGTTCTGCCCTTTGGTGAGACGCCGTCGACGCATCATGTGCGCGGCTCGAATTTTTGCCATATCGGGGTGACCGGGGACCGGATCGAAGGGCGGGCCATCGTGGTGGCGGCGCTCGACAACCTGACCAAGGGATCGAGCGGCCAGGCCTTGCAGAACGCCAACCTGATGCTGGGCGAGGCGGAGACCGAAGGGCTTATGTCCGTGCCGGTGTTTCCGTAAGTTCATGTGGTGAATGAGGAGCGCGGTGTAGAGATATGAAAACCCTCAAGAAGAAGCGTCGCGTACAGATCGTGATCGTGGCCGTGGTGGCGCTTGCTGTGGCCTCGTCGCTCATCGGTTATGCGCTCAAGGATGGGATCAATTTCTTTCGCTCGCCGAGCGAGGTGGTCGCCGCGCCGCCCGCGCCGCATGAGGTGTTTCGCCTCGGTGGGCTGGTGGAAGAGGACAGTCTCGAACGCGGACAGGGGTCTGTGATCCGGTTTCGCGTGACCGATGGCGGGGCCTCGGTGCCGGTCGTCTACGAAGGCGTTCTGCCCGATCTCTTCGAGGAAGGTCAGGGCATGGTCGGCACCGGCAGTTTCGACGGGCAGGTGTTCCGCGCCAGTGAAATCCTCGCCAAGCATGACGAGAGCTATATGCCCAAGGAAGTGGTGGACGCGCTCAAGGAACAGGGCGTCTATCAGGACCCTGCGAACGGTGGCTGAGCGCGATCTTAACCTCTGAGCCATGAGGATGGGGCGTCACCTGAACAGGAGTGCGCCCCATGCAAGATGTCGCCAGTCTGGCCCGCGAAATCATCGCCCGGGAGGGCGGCTTTGTCAACGACCCGGATGATCCCGGGGGCGCCACGAACCATGGGGTGACCATCGGCACGCTGCGAAGGCTCGGGATTGACCTGACGGGCGATGGCGCGGTGGATGTGGCGGATGTGCGGGCGCTGAGCCAGGCCGACGCCGAAGCGATTTTCCTGCGTGACTATTTCGAGCGACCGGGGATTGACCGGCTGCCCGAACCGCTGCGCCCGAGTGTGTTCGACATGTATGTGAACGCGGGCGCGAATGCGGTGAAGATCCTGCAGCGGCTCTTGCGGCAGATGGGGCATGATGTGGTGGTGGACGGGGTCATCGGCCCGCAGACCGAAGCGGCGGCGCAGGCGGCTGCGGGCGCCGCGCCGCGCCATCTGGTCGATGCCTATGGGATCGCGCGGCGGAATTATTACTTTCGCCTGGGCGATCTGCGCCCGGCGAGCCGCAAATACGCCCGCACGCGGCGAGGCGGTAAGGGCGGCTGGATCAGGCGGGCGGAAGAGTTCATCTCGCCGCGCTATCACCTGAGCCCGTCAGAATTTCAGGAAAGGGTGGCAAAATGGGGCTGATGGCAGAGATCCTCCGGCTGATTTTCGGCAATGGCCGCAATGTCATCGCCGAGACCGCAGAGGTGTTTCGCGAGAACGCCGAGGCCGGGTCGTTGCGCGAGGCGAGCCTACGGGCCGCCGCGCTTGAGCAATTTGGCGCCGAGTTTGCCCACCCGGAGCGCAGCCGGTTTGATCGGGTGATGGATGGGCTCAACCGGGTGCCGCGCCCCGCCATGGCGCTCGGGACGCTGGGGCTGTTTATCGCGGCGATGGTGGATCCGCTGTGGTTTGCGGCGCGGATGCAGGGGATCGCCCTCGTGCCAGAGCCTCTGTGGTGGCTCTTGGGGGTGATCGTGTCCTTTTACTTCGGGGCGCGTCACCAGCAAAAAACACAAGAGTTTCAACGTGCCCTCAGCGCCACCATGGCCCGCGCGCCGGGCGTGGTGCAGCGGATCGAATACCTGCAGTCCGGGCGCGCCGAGAAGCCGGGGCAGGCGGCGGCGGCGCATGATGCAGAAGTGGCGCTCGAAGCGGTGCGACCCGAGGATAACCCGGCGCTTGAGGCGTGGCGGCGCGCGGCGCATCACGGGCCGCGGCAGGGGCGCGAGCGGTGATACACCCTGCGACAAAGTGATCGGCGTGGCGCTGCGAATCCCGTGGCCCCGCCGTTTCACGCGGCATATACTGCGCGCATGATTACAGAATTCGGCCACTTCGCCCTGATCCTCGCCTTTTGCATTGCCCTTGTTCAGGCCATCGTGCCGCTTGTCGGCGCGGCCAAGCGCTGGCCCGGCTGGATGGCGGTGGCAATCCCGGCGGCGCAGGCGCAATTCCTGCTGATCACGCTGTCCTTTGCGGCGCTCACCTATGCCTTTGTGGTGTCGGATTTCTCGCTGCGTCTCGTGGTGCTCAACAGCCATACGGACAAGCCGCTCATCTACAAGATCAGCGGCGTTTGGGGCAATCACGAAGGCTCGATGCTGCTTTGGGTGCTGATCGTGGCGCTTTTCGGCGCGACGGTGGCGTGGTTTGGCACGGCCTTGCCGCCGAGCCTGCGGGCGCGGGTGCTGGCGGTGCAGGCGATGATCGGCGCGGCCTTCATGGCGTTCCTTCTTTGGACGTCGAACCCGTTCCTGCGGCTCGCCGTGCCGCCGATGAATGGCGAAGACCTCAACCCGCTGTTGCAGGACCCGGGCCTCGCGTTCCATCCGCCGTTTCTCTACCTCGGCTATGTCGGCCTTTCGATGACCTTCTCCTTCGCGCTGGCGGCGCTGATCGAGGGCCGGGTCGATGCGGCCTGGGGCCGGTGGGTGCGGCCCTATACGCTGGCGGCCTGGGTGTTCCTGACCATCGGTATCGCGCTTGGGTCCTGGTGGGCCTATTACGAGCTCGGCTGGGGCGGGTTCTGGTTCTGGGACCCGGTGGAAAACGCGAGCTTTATGCCGTGGCTTCTGTCGGTGGCCTTGCTGCATTCGGCCATCGTGGTGGAGAAACGCGAGAGCCTGAAAAGCTGGACCATCCTTCTGGCGATCCTTGGCTTTGGCTTCTCGCTCATCGGGACGTTCATCACGCGGTCCGGCCTGCTCACCTCGGTGCATGCCTTTGCCAATGACCCAGAGCGCGGGATGGTTCTATTGCTCATCCTGGCGGTGTTCATGATGGCGGGGCTCATTCTCTTTGTGGTGCGGGCGGGGACGATGCAGGCGCGGGGCGTCTTTGGTCTTGCGTCGCGGGAAACCATGCTGGTGATCAACAATGTGCTCTTGGCGGTGGCGGCCTTTATCGTCTTTGTCGGCACGCTCTGGCCCCTGGTGGCCGAGATGTTTTTCGACCGCAAACTCACCGTTGGGGCGCCGTTTTTCGATACGGCCTTTACGCCCTTCATGGTGGTGCTCGGGATCATCCTGCCGGTGGGCGCGATGCTGCCGTGGAAGCGCGGCAAGATCGGCAGCGTGATGCGCAGCCTGATGCCCGCGTTTCTTTTGGCGCTGGCGGTGGCAGCGCTCATCTATGCGATGCAAAGCGGCAAGAGCGCGCTGGCGCCGGTGGGGATGTTCCTTGGCACCTGGCTCGTGGCCGGAGCCTTGGTCGATCTCTGGGGGCGCACCGGGCGGCAGGGCTGGCAGCAGCGGCTGGGCCGGATGCGCCGACTGCCACGGGCCGATTGGGGCAAGGCGGTGGCCCATGCCGGCATGGGCGTGACCATGGCCGGGATTGCCGGTCTGATGGCCTGGGAATCCGAGGATATTCGCGTGGCGCAGGTGGGCGACCGGTTCGAGGTGTCGGGCTATACGATCTGGCTGCGCGGGGTGAATGAGGTGCCGGGGCCGAATTACCGTGCGACACGGGCCGAAGTTGCGCTGTCGCGCGGCAACGAGAGCATCGGCACGGTATACCCGGAAAAACGCATCTATCCGGTGGCAGGGATGCCGACCACGGAGGCCGGGATCGACAACGGGTTCCTGCGCGATCTCTA
Organism: Roseovarius sp. CH_XMU1461; assembly: GCF_037027165.1. Taxonomy (NCBI): domain Bacteria; kingdom Pseudomonadati; phylum Pseudomonadota; class Alphaproteobacteria; order Rhodobacterales; family Roseobacteraceae; genus Roseovarius; species Roseovarius sp. CH_XMU1461. The sequence continues at coordinate 759,059 of NZ_JAYMDV010000002.1, read as the reverse complement.
TGTGGTGATCGGCGACAAGCAGGAGGGCGGCGGCTGGGCCGTGCGCACCTATGTCAAACCGCTGGCGAACTGGATCTGGGGCGGGGCCATCCTGATGGCGCTCGGCGGGTTCCTGTCGCTGAGCGACCGGCGGCATCGGGTGGCCGCGGGGGCACGCAAGAGCGTGGCAGGCGGGGTGCCTGCGGAATGAAGCGGCTCGTGTTGATCCTGATGCTGATGGCGGCGCCGCTCTGGGCGGTGGAGCCGGATGAGGTGCTCGATGATCCGGCGCTCGAGACGCGGGCGCGGGAGATTTCCTCTGGGCTGCGCTGTCTCGTCTGTCGCAACGAGAGCATCGACGAGAGCAACGCGAGCCTCGCGCGCGATCTGCGCCTTTTGGTGCGCGAGCGGCTGGTCGCCGGGGATAGCGACGGGGAGGTGGTCGATTTCATCGTCGATCGCTATGGCGAATATGTGCTGCTCGAGCCGCGCAAGGATGGGGCGAACCTGCTCTTGTGGTGGGCCGGGCCGGGGATGTTGATCCTCGCGGCGCTGGTTGCGGCGCTCTATGTGCGCGGCCAGCGGGTGCAGCCCGGATCGGAGCCAGAGGCACTCAGCGCAGATGAGGCGCGGCGTCTCGACGAGGTCATGAAGGACGAGTGACGCGCGGTCCGGCTTTTCCAACGGGGCGGGGCAGGGTAGAGCTGGTCAAGCTTTGAGGGAGAGAGGGCCGCAGATGCGCGACTATAAGACCATCACCTATACCGTAACCGATGATGTGGCGGTGATCGCCCTGAACCGGCCCGACCGGATGAACGCGCTCAACTCCGCGATGCGGATCGAGATCACCGACGCCATGAGCCATGCCGGTCGTGAGGCGCGGGTGGTGGTGCTCACCGGCAATGGCAAGGCGTTTTGCTCAGGCCAGGATCTGAGCGATGGCGGCAACGCGGCCAATCTCGATCTCGAACGGGTGTTGCGCGAGGAATATGTGCCGATGCTGCATGCCATCGGCACGTGCCCGGTGCCGACGATCAGCGCGGTCAACGGGCCGGCGGCGGGGGCCGGGGCCAATCTGGCGCTGGCGGCGGATGTGGTCATTGCCTCGGAGAAAGCCTATTTCCTGCAAGCCTTTACCCGGATCGGTCTGATCCCCGATGCGGGCGGCACCTATTGGCTGCCGCGTCAGATGGGGGCGGCCAAGGCGATGGGCGCGGCGCTTTTTGCCGAGCCGATCAGCGCCGAACAGGCGAGCGCCTGGGGGATGATCTGGGAAGCGGTGCCGGAGGAGGCGTTTGCGGATCACTGGGCCGCCCGGGCCGCCAGTCTCGCCAAGGGGCCGACCGAGGCCTATCGCCATCTGAAAACCGCCATTCGCGGCGCCTGGGATCATGATCTCGAAGGTCAGCTCGAGCTTGAGGCGCGGCTTCAGGGGGAATGCGGCAAGACGCGTGATTTCAAGGAAGGCGTGATGGCCTTTCTCGAAAAGCGTCCGGCGGAATACGAGGGACGCTAGGAGTTTCGCCTTCGGCGAGGATATTTGACGCCAGAAGAAGCGGGTTTGTGGCCAAAAGAAAACCGCCCCGGAGGTGTCTCCGGGGCGGTTTTTTAGTTCGTTCAGCGGTTTTCCATGTCCACGTAATCGCGGAAGGTCTCGCCCTGATAGAGCTGACGCGGGCGGCCGATCTTGAGCTGTGGATCGGCGATCATTTCCTTCCACTGCGAAATCCAGCCGACGGTGCGCGACAGCGCGAAGATCGGGGTGAACATCGAGGTCGGGAAGCCCATCGCCTCGAGAATGATGCCCGAATAGAAATCGACGTTCGGGAAGAGCTTCTTTTCGGCGAAATAGGGATCGGCCAGCGCCTGTTTCTCGAGTTCCTTGGCAACCTGAAGCGTCGGGTTGTCCTCGACGCCGAGCAGGTCGAGCACCTCGTCGGCGCTTTGCTTCATCACTTTGGCGCGGGGGTCAAAGTTTTTGTAGACGCGGTGGCCAAAGCCCATCAGGCGGAACGGGTCGTCCTTGTCCTTGGCGCGGGCGATGAATTCGGGGATTCGGTCGACGCTGCCGATCTCGCGCAGCATTTCGAGGCAGGCCTGGTTGGCGCCGCCGTGGGCCGGGCCCCAGAGGCAGGCGATGCCCGCCGCGATACAGGCGAAGGGGTTGGCACCCGAAGACGAGGCCAGACGCACGGTCGAGGTCGAGGCGTTTTGTTCGTGATCGGCATGCAAGGTGAAGATCCGGTCCATCGCGCGGCTCAGGATCGGGTTGACCTCGTAATCCTCGGCCGGCACCGCAAAGCACATGCGCAGGAAGTTCGAGGCGTAATCGACGTCGTTGCGCGGGTACACGAAGGGCTGGCCGATGGTGTATTTATAGGCCATGGCGGCGATGGTCGGCATCTTGGCGATCATCCGGATCGACGCCACTTCGCGCTGCCACGGATCGTTGATGTCGGTGCTGTCATGGTAGAAGGCCGACAGCGCCCCGACCACGCCCACCATGATCGCCATCGGATGCGCATCCCGGCGGAAGCCGCGGAAGAGGAAGTGCATCTGTTCGTGCAGCATCGTGTGATTGGTCACGCGGCTCTCGAAATCTTCGAGCTGGGCCGTCGAGGGCAGTTCGCCGTAGAGCAGCAGGTAGCAGACCTCGAGATAATGCGATTTCTCGGCCAGCTGATCGATCGGATAGCCGCGGTGCAACAGCTCGCCCTTGCCGCCATCGATATAGGTGATGGTGCTGTCGCAGCTCGCCGTCGAGGTAAAGCCCGGGTCATAGGTGAACACACCCGCCTGACCATAGAGCTTGCGGATGTCGATGACATCGGGGCCGGCAGTGGGCGTAAAGACCGGCAACTCATAGGTTTTGCCGTCGATTTCAAGCTTCGCGGTCTTTCCAGGTTCTGCCATCTTCATTCCTCCAGTTGTCTCGGGGCGCGCCCGGTCTCTCCGGGGCGCATGCTGCGCGGCGGGAGCGTTTCCCGCAAGAGATTCGGCGTGTCTACGCGTAACTACGCATCGCCAGACGCATCAGACAGCCGAGCGAGGGTTTCCTCTCGCCCCAGAACCAGCATCATATCGAAAACGCTGGGCGTCGCGGTGCGACCTGCCAAGGCAGCCCGAAGCGGGCCCGCCAGCTTGCCAAATTTCATGTCTTTGCTTTCAGCGAACGCTTGGGCCAAAGCCTCGATCGCCTCGCGAGACCACGTAGCATTTTGCAACTGCGGCGTCAATTCGCTTAGTATACCACGGGATACAGTATCGAGCTGAGCGGCGGCTTTTTCCTCGATGTCGATGGGGCGTTCGGCCAGCGCAAAATGCGCTTTTTCAAGGAGTTCTGGGTAGGTTTTGGCCCGTTCCTTGAGCTGCGGCATGGCCGCCTGTAGCCGGCTCAATTTTACGTCACTCAACGTGACCTTGTCTTGCGCCACCGCAAATGCCGTGACGTCATGCAGCAGTGCAGCATCGTCGGTGATGGCGATATGCTGGCCGCAGATGTTTTCGAGCTTTTTAAAGTCGAACCGGGCCGGCGATTTGCCGATTCCCTTGAGGTCGAACCACTCTTGCGCCTGGGCGTCGGTGAAAAACTCGTCGTCACCATGGCTCCAGCCGAGGCGCGCCAGATAGTTGCGCATGCCCGCAGCCGGGTAGCCCATATCGCGATATTCCTCGACGCCCAGCGCGCCGTGGCGTTTCGAGAGTTTCTTGCCATCGGGCCCGTGGATAAGCGGGATATGGGCATAGGTGGGCAGCGGCCATCCCATCGCCTCATAGATCATCATTTGCCGCGCGGCATTGTTGAGATGGTCGTCGCCCCGGATCACATGGGTCACGCCCATGTCGTGATCATCGACGGCGACCGCCAGCATATAGACCGGCGTCCCGTCCGAGCGCAGCAGCACCATATCGTCGAGCTGATCGTTGCGGATGGTGACATCGCCCTGCACCTCGTCACGGATGGTGGTCGCGCCGTCGCGCGGGGCCTTGATGCGCACCACATAGGGCGCGTCCGGGTGGCTCGCGGGATCGGCATCGCGCCACGGGCTTTGATAAAGCGTCGATCGGCCTTCGGCGCGGGCTTCGTCACGGAAGGCCTGAATTTCGTCCTGGCTGGCAAAGCATTTATAGGCCTTGCCCTCGGCCAGAAGCTGATGCGCGACCTCGGCGTGACGCGGGGCGCGGTCGAACTGGCTGATCACCTCGCCATCATGATCGAGCCCGAGCCAGGCCATGCCGTCGAGAATGGCCTGGGTTGCCTCGGGGGTCGAACGGGCGCGGTCGGTGTCTTCGATGCGCAACAGGAACTTGCCGCCGCGACCGCGCGCATAGAGCCAGTTGAAGAGCGCGGTGCGCGCCCCGCCGATGTGGAGATAGCCGGTGGGAGAGGGCGCGAAACGGGTGACTACGGCGTCGGTCATGAGAGCCTTTAACCTTTCGGTAACGATGTGGGGCATAGGTTTGGCGTCTGTCTATCGGGCCGCTGGCAAGGAGACAAGCATTGGCCGCTATGGAAGAGACGGGCGCGCGGGCGTTCTGGGCAGGGCCCCGGGACGCGATCGGCGCGGTGCTTTTGGCGCAGCGCGGGCATCTCTTTGCCTGGGTGCCGGTGATGATCGGGATCGGGATCGGGATTTTCTTTGGCCTGCGTCAAGAGCCGCAGCCCGGCGTGCTCTGGGCGGCGGGGGCGGCCGCCGCGATGCTGCTTCTCGGGGTGAGGCTCTTGCCCGAGGCGCTGCGCCCCCTGGTGGTGGCGGCCGGTTTGATCCTCGGCGGTCTGGCGCTGGCGGGTCTGCGGGCACATCTGGTGGCAGGGCCGGTGCTTGGCTTTCGCTATTACGGGCCGGTGGAGGGGCGGGTCGTGGCGATGGATCGGTCCGGGTCCGACGCGATGCGGCTGACCCTTGATCAAGTGGTCCTTTATAATATGAGCCCGGAGCGGACGCCGAACCGGGTGCGCATCGCACTGCATGGCGGGGCGGGGGGGACGGCGCGGCCCGGGCAGATCGTGATGACCACCGCCCATCTGTCGCCGCCCGGCGGGCCGGTGGAGCCGGGCGGGTTCGATTTTCAGCGCCATGCCTGGTTCCTGCGTCTGGGAGCGGTGGGTTATACCCGGGTGCCCGTGCTGCGGGCGACAGATGAGGCGGCAGGGTTCTCCTGGGCAGGGCTTCGGCTGGCCATGTCGGAACGGGTGCAAGCGGCCCTGCCGGGCGAGCCGGGGGGCTTTGCGGCGGCGATCATCACCGGTGACAGATCGGCGATGACGCAAGAGACGTTGCAGGCGCTCAGGGTGTCCAACCTCGCGCATCTCTTGGCGATCTCGGGGCTGCATATGGGGTTGCTGGCGGGGTTTGTCTTTGCCTCGTTGCGGTTGATCATGGCCTGTGTACCGCCGCTCGCGCTGCGCTGGCCCATCCGGAAATTCGCAGCCGCTGGCGCGCTGGCGGCGGCGGCGGTCTATCTGGGGCTTTCAGGTGGCAATGTGGCGACCGAGCGGGCCTTTGTCATGGTGGCGGTGATGCTGGTTGCGGTGATGCTCGACCGGCGCGCGATCAGCCTGCGGGCCGTGGCGCTGGCGGCGATCATCGTGCTGGCGCTGCGGCCTGAGGCGATGCTCGGTCCGGGGTTTCAGATGTCCTTTGCCGCGACGACGGCGCTGGTGGCGGTGTTTGGCAGGGTTTCGAGCTATGAGCGCGGATGGGTCCCCGGCTGGCTACGGCCTGTGACGACGGTGGTGATCTCGTCGCTGGTCGCGGGGCTCGCCACCGCGCCCTTTGCGGCGGCGCATTTCAATCAGATCGCGCATTACGGGCTCTTGGCCAATCTCGTCTCGGTGCCGCTCATGGGGGTCTGGGTGATGCCTGCGGCGGTGCTGAGCGTGAGCCTGATGCCATTGGGTGGCGAGGCACTGGGGCTCTGGATCATGGGGCTTGGCCTGCGCTGGATCCTTGGCGTGGCGCATTGGGTCGCGGAGCTCGAGGGCGCGCGCGGGGTGGTGACCGCGCCGGGGCCATGGGTGATCCCCTGTCTGGCACTGGGCGCGCTTTTCGTGATCCTCTGGCAGGGGAAGCTGCGGTTCTTCGGACTGTTGCCGGTGGTCGCGGGATTCTGGATCTGGTCCGGGGCCGAGCGGCCAAAGGTGCTCATCTCGGAGGACGGGCGGCTGGTCGGCGTGATGACCGAGGCAGGCCGTGCGCTCAGCCGCGAGCGGGGGGCGGGGTTTGTCGCGATGAACTGGCTCGAAAACGATGGCGATGCGGGGGATCAGGCGGCGGCCGCGGCCCGCTGGGAGGCGGGCTCCGCGGAGATCGCGCGTTGGGACCTGCGGGTATTGCGCGGGGCGCAGGAGGTCAGGGGGTTTGATGGATGCACCGCGTCGCAGAGGTTGGTGACGCCCAAGGACCCTGACCAGAACGCCCTGCCATGTCAGGTGTTTTCACCCAGATCCCTGCGGCAGAGCGGCGCGGTGGCGCTCTATCTTCGCAAGGGGGAGGTCAAAACGATTACCGCGCGCCAGGTCTCAGGCACGCGGCTTTGGAACAGTCGTGAAATCCGGCGTCAGTAGCTGCGGATCAGCCCGACGAGACGACCCTGCACCTTGACCTTGTCATCGGGCAGGACGCGGGTTTCATAGGCTGGGTTCGCCGCCTCGAGCGCGATGGCACCGCCGCGACGGAAGAACCGTTTGAGCGTGGCCTCCTGATCCTCGACCAGCGCCACGACGATATCGCCATTGTCGGCGGTCGATGTCTCGCGGATCACCACGATATCGCCGTCATTGATGCCAGCCTCGATCATCGAGTCGCCCTTGACCTCGAGCGCGTAGTGATTGCCCTGACCGCTGACCATCGCGCCGGGGACGGCCACGTTATGCGAGACATGGTTGATCGCTTCGATCGGCACACCGGCGGCGATGCGGCCCATGACCGGCAGTTCCAGCGCGTGCACCTCGACCGGGCGGGCATTGGCGGGCTGACCCGCCTCGGGACGGTCGCCTTCGATGACACGCGGGGTAAAGCCGTGGGCCGGGGCACCGCCGAGGCTCTCGGGGAGTTTCACGATCTCGAGCGCCCGGGCACGATGGGCGAGACGGCGGATAAAGCCGCGTTCTTCGAGCGCGGTGATCAGCCGGTGAATGCCCGACTTGGACCGCAGGTCCAGCGCCTCTTTCATTTCGTCAAAGCTCGGCGGGACGCCGTCGCGTTGAATGCGCTTGTTGATATAGTCGAGCAGATCGAGCTGTTTTTTCGTCAGCATTTGCCCCTCCATCGGACCATGAGTTAACTTTTGTTCTACGCATGTTCTCGTTTTGTGTCAACAGTGATGGCTGTTGCACTGCAAACGGGGCCTATTGGAGCGGTCAGAGGGGGATATAGTCGACAGTCTCCCCCGCGCGTCGCGGCCCGTCACCCACCGGGCGGATCAGGAGCGCGTTGGAGGCGGCGAGAACCGACAGGAGGGCACTGTCCTGACGGGGCTGGGCGGTGATCGTGTCGCCGTCGAGGATGGCGCGCATGTAATGCTCGCGCGGGCCGTTGGCGGAGATATCCGCCCCGAGGCGCGCCTGATAGCGCGGCGCGGCGCGGGCGGGCAGGCAGAGCATGGCGCGGATCACTGGCGCGAGGAACACATGGCCGCAGACCATGGCCGAGACCGGATTGCCGGGCAGGCCGATCATCGCCGCATCGCCCATGCGCCCCGCCATCAGCGGTTTGCCCGGCCGCATGGCGATCTTGTAAAAGCTCCGCTGCAGCCCCATCGTCTCGGCCACCGGGCCCACGAGATCATGATCGCCCACCGACGCGCCGCCAATGGTGACGATCAGATCGGCATCGGCGGCGAGGTCGAAGGCCATGCGCAGCGAGGTCTCGTTGTCCCGCGCGATGGGCAAGAGCCGGGCGGTGGCGCCGAGGCTTTCCACCAGCGCCTTGAGGCCGAAACTGTTGGAGGCGATGATTTGATCGGGGCCGGGGATCTCGCCGGGCATCACCAATTCGTCGCCCGTGGCGAGAAGCGCCACATTGGGCCGCGCCACAACCGGCACGCGGGCGATGTTCATCGCCGCCAGCAGCGCGATGTCCGAGGGGCCAAGCAGGCGCGGCGCATCGAGGCGCATACCGGCCTCGAAATCGGCACCGGCAGGGCGGACGTAAGCCGCCTCGTCGAGCGCGTCCTTGAGGGTGATGATGTCGCCCTCGCGCGTCACATCCTCTTGGATCACCACCCGGTCGGTGCCCTCGGGCAGCGGCGCGCCGGTAAAGATCCGCACGGCGTAATCCTCGGCCACGAGCCCGTCGAACCCATGGCCTGCCGCCGCCTCGCCGATGACGCGGAACCGGGCCCCGGGAGTGACGCGGGAGGCGGCCACAGCATAGCCATCCATGGCGGAAGCGGCAAAGGGGGGCTGGGTGAGCGAGGTGGTGACAGCCCGGGCCAGCACGCGCTGACCGGCCTCGGCAAGCGGCACCTCTTCCACCGCGCCGGGAGAGACCAGCGCGAAGAGTTGGTCGAGCGCCGTCTCGACCGAGATCATTCGGCGGTGTAGCGGCCGGATTTCCCGCCCTCTTTGAGCGTGACGCGAATGCCGCCGATCTGCATCGCCTTATCCACCGCCTTGACCATGTCATAGACTGTGAGCGCGGCGGTGCTGACGGCGGTGAGCGCCTCCATCTCGACGCCGGTCTGGCCAGTGGTCTTGACCGTGGCTTCGATCTCGACCCCCGGCAGCGCGGGATCGAGCGTCAGTTCGACCGCGACTTTGGTGACGGGCAGGGGGTGGCAGAGCGGGATGAGCTCGGGTGTTTTCTTGGCCCCCATGATCCCCGCCAGCCGCGCGACCGAGAGCACATCGCCCTTCTTGGCGCGGCCTTCAGAGATCATCGCGAAGGTCTCTTGCGCCATGGTGACATGGCCGCGCGCGGTGGCCACGCGCGATGTCACCGGCTTGTCAGAGACATCGACCATATGGGCGTCGCCCTTGGCGTCGAAATGGGTGAGCTCGGCCATCACATCCCGCCGGACATGAGCGGATTTGCCAAAAGCTCGCGGGTGGCGCTGGCCACGTTCTCTTGGCGCATGAGCGCCTCGCCGATGAGAAAGCTGCGCGCGCCGTAGCGGGCCATATCGGCGAGATCCTCAGGCGTGAAAATGCCGCTTTCGCAGACGATCATCCGATCCACGGGCACCAGTTTCGCCAGCTTGCGGGTGGTATCGAGCGTGGTCTCGAACGTGTTGAGATCGCGGTTGTTGATCCCGATCATCCGCGAATTGAGCCGCGTGGCGCGTTCGAGCTCTTCGGCGTTATGCACCTCGAGCAGGGCGTCCATACCCCACTCCTGCGCGGCGGCCTCAAGCTCGGCCGCCTGTTCATCCGAGACGCTGCCCATGATGATCAGGATGCAATCGGCATTGAGGCTGCGGGCCTCGACCACCTGATAGGGGTCATACATGAAATCCTTGCGCAGCGCGGGCAGATCGCAGGCGGCGCGCGCCTCGGTCAGAAAGGATTTGGCGCCCTGAAAGCTCGGCGTGTCGGTCAGCACCGAAAGGCAGGTCGCGCCGCCCTCGGCATAGGCCTCGGCCAAGGTGGCGGGATCGAAATCTTCGCGGATAAGGCCCTTGGAGGGGCTCGCCTTCTTAATCTCGGCAATCAGCCCATAGCCCTGTTTCGATGCCAGTTCGAGCGCCTCGGCAAAGGGGCGCACCGGGTCGGCATTGCGGGCCATGTTCTCGAGCTCATCGAGCGAGACCTGCGCCTTGTCGGCCGCGATTTCTTCAAGCTTGTAGGCCTTGATTTTCTCAAGGATGGTGGGCGTGCTCATGCAGCCTCCGAAGTGATTTTAGCTAATTCTTCTATCTTAGTGCGGGCGGCCCCGCTGTCGATGCTCTCCGCCGCTTTTTCCGCGCCTTGGCGCAACGTGTCGGCATGGCCCGCAACCACCAGAGCGGCGGCCGAGTTGAGCAGCACCGCGTCGCGGTAGGCCCCGGGCGCGCCCGAGAGCAACTCGCGGAACGCCGCTGCGTTCTGCGCCGGATCACCGCCGAGGATCGCCTCGAACGGGTGTACCGGCAGGCCTGCCTCTTCGGGATGCAGCTCGTATTCAGAGATCTGCCCGTCGAGCCCGAGATCCGCGACCCAGCTCACCCCGGTGATGGTCAGCTCGTCCGTGCCGTCGCTGCCATGGACGAGCCAGGCGCGTTCCGAGCCGAGAATGCCCAAGACCTCGGCCATGGGCCGGATGAGCGACCGGGAAAAAGCGCCGGTGAGCTGACGCCGGGCGCCCGCGGGGTTGGTCAGGGGGCCGAGAATATTAAAGATCGTGCGCGTCGCGAGCTCGGTCCGGACCGGGCCGACATGGGCCATGGCCGGGTGATGCATGGGCGCCATCATGAAGGCGATGCCCACCTGATCGAGCGATTTTTCAACCACATTCGGCCCGACCATCACATTGATGCCCATCTGGGTCAGCGCATCGGCCGCGCCGGATTTCGAGCTCAGGTTGCGGTTGCCATGTTTGGCCACCGGCACGCCGCAGCCGGCCACGACAAAGGCAGTGGCGGTCGAAATATTGAGCGTGCCCTTGCCGTCGCCACCGGTGCCGACGATGTCCATTGCGCCTTCTGGCGCGCGGACCTTGCGGCATTTCGCGCGCATCACGGCGGCGGCGGCGGCATATTCATCCACCGTCTCGCCCCTTGTGCGCAGCGCCATCAGAAGCCCGCCGATCTGGGCCGGGGTGGCTTCGCCGTCAAAGAGGATCTGGAACGCGGTTTCGGCCTCGGCACGGGTCAGCGGACGATCGGCGGCCGCACCGATCAGCGGCTTGAGCGCATCACTCATGCCGCCACCGGCATCAGGTCGAGGAAATTCTTGAGCAGCGCATGCCCATGTTCCGAGGCGATGGATTCCGGGTGAAACTGAACGCCTTGAATGGGCAGCGTGCGATGCTGCAGCCCCATGATCGTGCCATCTTCGAGCTCGGCCGTGATTTCGAGACTGTCCGGCAGGCTCTCGCGATCGACCACCAGCGAATGATAGCGCGTCGCCTCAAAGGGCGTGGGCAGGCCGGCGAAGACGCCTTTGCCGGTATGATGCATCATCCCCATCTTGCCATGCACGATCTCGGAATGGCGCAGCACCTTGCCGCCAAAGGCCTGACCGATGGTCTGATGCCCAAGGCAGACGCCCATCAGCGGAGTTTTCGTCTCGGCGGCGGCCTCGGTCAGGGCGAGACAGATGCCCGCCTGATCGGGATCGCAGGGCCCGGGCGACAGCAGAATGCCCGCCGGATTCATCGCCATCGCCTCTTGCACATTCAGCGCGTCATTGCGTTTGACCACCACTTCGGCCCCCAGCTCGCCCAGATAATGCACGAGGTTGTAGGTGAAGCTGTCATAGTTATCGATCAGAAGAAGCATATCGGCTCTCTCGGGGTATTTCGGGGGCTGGCGGCCCGGCCCATCGTCGCGGTATACTTGTTCAGTCTTGGGCAGGAGCGTCAAGAGGGGCAGACCTGCCCACGGGAAATAATGAGGGCGAACGAGCATGGCACGCAAGTTTATCGCAGGGATTTTGGCCGGAACTGTGGTCTCGGGGGTTGGTCTGGGGGCGGCGTCGCTGATGTCACCGCTGCCGGGGGACACCGCACCACAGGCCGGGCGCGCCGAGGTGCCTGCGGGGTCCAAGTTCAACGCCGCGCGCGAGGATGGCGAGGTCACGCTGCCCACCACCGAAGAGACGCCGCAGGCCGGTATGGCCCCCAAGATCGAGAGCGCCAGCCCCGATGATCTGAGCAGCCTGCAAGGGGCGGATACCGACCCTGCCGCCGAGCCGAGCGCCGAGATGGCCGAGCCCACATTGGCCGCGCCCGAGCCGGGCCAAGAGGCCACGGGCATGGCGGGCGAGGTGGAAAACCCGGTGCTGCCCAGCCCGCAAGCGGTCGCGCCCGAAGCGCCTGCCGCCGATTCGGATCTGTCGATTTCCACCGACCCGGCCCAACCCATGGCCCCCCAGGCCGAGGAGGAGGCCACCGGCTTTGCCAGTGCCGAGAGCGGCAGTTTCCCCAGCTCTGAACTGGCCGATGCAGCGACCGCTCCGGAGGGCGCAGGAGCCGTGTCTCAAGAGGCGGGCGCGGCCGAGGATGGCGCGCAAACCCCTGATAGTGAACGCAATGAGGCTGAGCATATGCTGCCCGTGGTGCCAGAGCCCGCGCCGAAAGCGGCCGAGCCGGAGCCGTCGAAAACCGTGGGCAACCTGGCCAAAAATGTCACCACCAACCGGCTGCCCAGCATCGGGGCCGAGACCGAAGCGGCTCAGACAGAGGCGGATACGGCAGAGGCGCTGCCAGAGCTTGCGCCCACGGATCTGCCCGCGATCGAGGCCCATGCCGCCGAGTTCGACAACCCGGAGGGCAAGCCAATGGTGTCGATCGTGTTGATCGATAATGGGCGGTCGCCGATTGGGTTGGAGGCGCTGGCGGCGTTTCCTTATCCGTTGAGCTTTGCGGTCGACCCGAATTCGGACGGGGCGGCGGAGGCGATGGCGCGGTATCGGGCGGCGGGGTTCGAGGTTTTGATCCTCACCGACCTGCCGCAAGGCGCCTCGGCGGCGGACACGGAGACCACGATGCAGACGCTTTTTGCCGAGCTGCCAGAGGCGGTCGCCGTGATGGAAGGCACCGGCACCGGCCTGCAATCAAGCCGCGAAGCGGCCGAGCAACTGGCCCCGATCCTCAAGGAAACTGGTCACGGATTGCTGATGTTTCCCAAGGGTTTGGACACGGCAAGCAAGCTCATCGCGCGCGAGGGCGTGCCGACGGCCACGATCTTTCGCGACTTCGATAGCGATGGGCAGACGGCCACGGTGATCCGGCGCTTTCTCGATCAGGGCGCGTTCAAGGCGAGCCGGCTCGAGGGCGGGGTGATCATGCTCGGGCGGTTGCGGGCCGAGACGGTCAGTGCGCTGCTGATCTGGGGGCTGCAGGACCGGGTGAGCCAGGTCGCCTTGGCCCCGGTGTCGGCGGTGCTCAAGGCCGGAAATGAGGATGCGGTCACACAGCAGTAACACGTCGGTATTACGACTGTGTGGATTTCGCCTCTTGCCAGGTGCCGGGGGCGATGCCGTCGAGCGTCCAATCCCCCACCGACCAGCGCACCAGCCGCAGGGTCGGATAGCCCACATGCGCCGTCATCCGTCGCACCTGTCGGTTGCGGCCCTCGGTGATGGTGAGGCGCAGCCAGCTGTCCGGCACGGATTTGCGATAGCGCACCGGCGGATCGCGTGGCCAGAGAACAGGCGGCGCGATCCTCTCGGCCTGCGCCGGGCGGGTCGGGCCGTCCTTGAGCGTCACGCCCCGGCGCAGCGCCGCGAGGGCCGCGTCATCCGGTTCGCCCTCGACCTGCACCAGATAGGTCTTGGGCGCTTTGAATTTCGGATGGCTGATCCGCGCCTGCAGCTTGCCATCATCGGTGAGCAGCAAGAGCCCCTCGCTGTCGCGATCAAGCCGCCCCGCCGGATAGACGCCGGGGATGTTGATATGGTCCGAGAGGGTCGCGCGCGGGCTGTCGGCAGTGCCGCGATCGGTGAACTGGCTCAGCACGCCGAAGGGTTTGTTGAAGAGCAGAAGCCGGCTCATGCGTCCACGGGCGGCAGACCGTGAAGCAGGCCGGGAAGCTGTGTCCCGGCAAGCTCAGCCATTGCCATTGCCGGTGAACCGTGCCGCATCGGCCGCGGCGCGGCGGATGGCGTTCGATTTATGCACCGTCTCCATATATTCGGCCTCGGGATCGCTGTCATAGACCACGCCACCGCCAGCCTGAATATAGAGGTTCTCGTCCTTCACCACCGCCGTGCGCAGTGCGATACAAACATCCATGTCGCCGCCGGCGCTGAAATAGCCGACGCCGCCACCATAGACGCCGCGCTTTTCCGGCTCGAGCTCGTCGATGATCTCCATCGCGCGGACCTTGGGCGCGCCGGACACGGTGCCGGCGGGCAGACCGGCCAGAAGCGCGCCGAGCGCGTCCTGGTCCGGGGCCAGTTCGCCCACCACATTCGAGACGATATGCATGACGTGGCTATAGCGTTCGATGATGAATTCTTCGGTCGGGCGCACGGTGCCGATTTTGGCAACGCGGCCCACATCATTGCGGCCGAGATCCAAGAGCATGAGATGTTCGGCCAGCTCTTTCTGGTCGGCCATCAGATCGGCCTCGTTGGCGCGGTCCTCGGCAGGGGTCGCGCCGCGCGGGCGGGTGCCGGCTATGGGGCGGATGGTCACTTCGTTGCCGAAGACGCGGACGAGGATTTCGGGGCTGGCGCCCACCACCTGAAAACCGCCGAAGTTGAAATAGAACATGAAGGGCGACGGGTTGGTGCGCCGCAGGCTGCGATAGAGGGCGAAAGGCGGCTGGCGGAAGGGCTGGGTCCAGCGCTGTGACGGGACCACCTGAAAGATGTCGCCAGCGCGGATATATTCCTTGGCCTTCTCGACCGCCTGTTTATAGCCCTCGCGGGTGAAGTTCGACACCGGCGCCGCGTCCTCGCGGGCCTCGCCCAGATCGCGGGTGTTCTGGGGCAGGGCGCGTTCGAGATCGCGCACCGCATCCATCACCCGTTCGGCGGCCTGCGCATAGGCGGCCTTGGCCGATTGGCCCGAGCCGACCCAGGCCGGAGAGACCACGATCACCTCGCCCTTGACCCCGTCGAGCACCGCGACCACCGAAGGCCGCAGCATCAGCGCATCGGGCAGGCCGAGCGGATCGGGGTTCACATCGGGCAGATGTTCGACGAGCCGGATCATGTCATAGCCGAGATAGCCAAAGAGCCCGGCGCTCGCGGCGGGGAGGTCTTCGGGCAGGTCGATGCGGCTTTCCTCGATCAGCGCGCGCAGATTGGTGAGCGGATCGCCCTCCTGATCGGTGAAGGCGTCGCCATCGAACCGGGCGTCGCGGTTGATGCGGCTCGCAGGACCGTGGCATTGCCAGACCACATCCGGTTTCATCCCGATGATCGAATAGCGCCCGCGCACCTCGCCGCCGGTGACGGATTCGAGCAAGAACGCATCGCGGGCCGCGCCGGTGAGCTTGAGCATCAGCGACACGGGCGTGTCGAGATCGGCGGCGAGCCTTGCATAGACCACCTGGTTCTTGCCCGCGGTAAAGCCCGCGGCAAAATCGTCAAAACTTGGGGTCAGATCCACCGGAAGGCTCCGTTATTGGAAGTTCGCATGGACGGCATTGAGCGCCGATTGATCGAGCGTGATGCCCGCTCGGGCGCGAATGTCATCGGCCAGCGCCTGAAACAGATCCTGCGAGAGCGAGTTCGCCGCCTGGTTCTTGAGCACCTGGCTCAGCACCACGAGATCCTGCGCCTCGGCATCGGGCGCGTTGACCGCGTCGAGCCGCAGCAGGAAGAGGCGGCCGTTGCCCTCGACGATTTCCACCTGACCCGGCTCCATCTCGAACACGGTTTCGATGAATTCGCGGGGCGCGTCGACGTCAAAGCCGCGGCGGGTGATGTCCTTGGCGGTGGTGATGTCGGTATAGCCGAGTTCTTCAAAGGATGTGCCCTGGCTCAGCGCCGCGATGTCGGCCTCCGATTGGCTGCGCAGCGCCTCGACGATGGTCTGCCGCGTCCAGGCCTCGGCCAGCGCGTCGCGCACCTCCTCCACCGGCTGCACGCGCGGGGCGACGGTTTCGTCGAGCCGCATGGCGAAGAGGCCGCCATCGTCGAGCTCGATCACCTGCGGGTAGTCGTCGGTGGTGATGGCGGCGGCGGCCTGACGGAAGCTTTCATAGCCGCCGATGCCCTCGGTCACCTCGGGGTGCCAGTCGATCTTGCCAAGCTCCAGATCGGTTTCCTGGGCCAGTCCCTCGATCGTGGCGCCCCCGGCGAGCAGATCGTCGATATTGTCCATGCTGCTTTCGATCACGCGGCGGGCGCGGTCGCCGGCGAGCTCGTCCCGGAGCATCGGTTCGGCCTCTTCAAAGGGCACGACCTGCGCCGCGAGCACGCCGTTGACGCGGAAGAGGGCGGGGCCGAGATCGGTGTCGACCGGGCCGACCACATCGCCAGCCTCGGCGGCAAAGACGGTGTCGCCAGCGGCGCCGAGCTGGGCCCGGGTCACGTCGCCGATGTCGACGTCAGAGAGTTCCAGATCGCGGGCGGCGACCAGATCCTCAAAGCTCGCCTCGCCGCTCTCGATCCGCGCGAGCGCATCGCTGGCGGCGGCAGTGTCGAGGAAGACGAGACGTTCGACAAGGCGGCGCTCGGGCTGGTTATATTCGGCGCTGCGCTCGTCATAGGCGGCGCGCAGGGCGTCCTCGTCGACCTCGACCGTGTCGAGGATCATGTCGGGGGTGAGCCAGGCATAGGTGATCGCCTTGGTTTCGGGCGTGGTGAAGTCGGCCTGATGCGCCTCGTGATAGGCGGCGAGATCGTCCTCGGTGGGCTCGGGCAGGCCGGTTTGCAGATCGGCGCGGGCAAGCACGGCCCAGCTGATGTCGCGGCGTTCGCCGAGGTAGTTGATCAGCGTGTCGCCATAGGCCTCGGGGGCGCGGACCCCGGCCACCACGGCACCTTGCAGCAGCGTGCGGGCGGTTTCGGCGCGCATGTCTTCCTCAAAGCGGGTCTCGTTGAGACCGGCCTGTTGCAGAGCAAATTCATAGGCTTGGCGGTCGAACTTGCCATCGAGACCTTGGAAGGCCTGAATGTTGAGGATCTCGTCGCGGAGGTTTGCGTCGCCGATGGAAATGCCGATGCGTTGCGTCTCATCCTCGAGCGCGGTGGTGGTCACCAGCCGCCCGAGCACCGCCTGATCGAGACCGAGCTCGCGGGCCTGAGCGAAGGAGAGCCGTTCGCCGCGCTGGGCCTCGAGGGCGCGGATTTCATTTTGCAGGGTGCGGGCGTAATCGTTGATGTCGATCTTGGTGTCGCCGACCGATCCGACGCTCTGGACATTGCCAGAGAGATTGGTCACGCCAAAGCCGCCGAGGCCGAGGATCAAAAGGCCCATCAGAATCCAGACGGCGGTTTTCGACAATGTGTTTCCAGACGCCATGAGACCTCGCGCGGCTAAGGTGTTTAAAGGGTGTTCCGGTCTGTCTAAGCCTTGCCGGATGCGGGGGCAAGGGGCAGCGAAACCTGTGACAAACGGTCGAAAAGCTCTGCAATTCCGGCGCGGTCGACATTGGCGAAGGCGATGCGGAGCTGACGCTGACCGGCGGGGTCCTCTTCGGGCATGAACATGGTGCCGGGCAGCACCAGCACGCCGGCCTCGCGGACGAGGGCGGGGGCCAGTTCATTCGAGGGCAGGGCGAAGGGATGCTCGACATAGGCGAAATAGGCGCCGCAGCCGAGAAGCCGCCAGCCGGTTGCTTCGACCTTGGGGAAATGTTCGGAAATGGCGGCGCGGCGGTCGAGGATTTCGGCCCGCTCACCGGCGACCCATTGGCCGAGGTTCTGCATCCCCCAGAGCGCCGCGATCTGGCCCAGCTGGTTCGGGCAGATGGTGACGGTGTCAAGAAATTTCTCTGCCTGTGCAAGGCGTTGTGGTGCGCAGACCATGGCGCCGACGCGGTGCCCGGTGAGCCGGTAGGCCTTGGAGAAGGAATAGAGCTGAATGAGCGTGTCGCCCCAGTTCTCATCGCCAAAGAGATCATGCGGCGCGCCGCTGCGGGCGTCGAAATCGCGGTAGGTCTCATCGACGATGAGGGCGATGCCGTGGCTTTGCGCGAGCTGGTACATGGCGCGCAAGAGTTCGGGCGGGTATTCGACGCCGCCGGGGTTGTTGGGGCTGACCAGCACGATGGCGCGGGTGCGCGGGGTGATGAGCGCCCGGGCGGCCTCAGGGTCGGGCAGCAGATCATCGCCGGTGGCCAGCGGCACAGCCGTCACGCCAACCATGTCGAGCCACATTTTATGGTTGAAATACCAAGGGGTTGGCAGGATGATCTCATCCCCTTCGCCGCAGAGCGTCGAGAGGGTGGCGCAGAAGGCCTGATTGCAGCCGGAGGTGATCCCGACATTGCCCGCAACAATGGTCCCGGAATAGGCGTCAGACCATTGCTTGGCGACCTCTTCGCGCAGCTCGGGCAGGCCCAGAACCGGGCCGTAGAGATGCGCCTCGGGACGGTTCAGCGCGGCATCGGCGATCACCTGACGCAGCGGTTCCGGGGGCGGGTCGACCGGGGCGGCCTGGCTCACGTTGATGAGCGGGCGGTCGGCGGGAAATTCCACCCCGTCGAGCCAGCGGCGGGCCTCCATCACGGGCGGAAAGAACGTGCCTTCGGTACGGGGCAGCGGGCGTGTCATGGCGAAAATTCCCTGTCGGTACTACGTCGGTATCGCGTCGGCAAAGCGACTGTGGCGATTTTAGCGGCCGCGATACGGTTCTACATATTGCAAAGCGAGATCCCAGGGGAAGAAAATCCACGTGTCCTGGCTCACCTCGGTGACATAGGTCTGTACGAGATCGCGGCTCTTGGGCTTGGCATAGACCGTGGCGATATGGGCCTTGGGCAGGAGCTTGCGCACCACTTCGAGCGTGCGGCCGGTGTCGACGAGATCGTCGATCACCAACACGCCGTGACCGTCGCCGATCAGATCCATGTCGGGGGCCTTGGTGATCTGGGCCGCGCCCTGGGTCTGGTGGTCGTAGCTCTTGATCGAGATCGTATCGACGGTGCGAATGTCCAGCTCGCGGGCGATGATCATCGCCGGGGCCATGCCGCCGCGGGTGATCGCCACGAGGGCGCGCCATTCGCCATTTTCCGGCCCCTTGCCATCGAGCCGCCAGGCCAGCGCGCGGGCGTCGCGGTGAAGCTGGTCCCAGCTGACATGGAAGCCTTTTTCATGGGGAAGTTGATCGGTCATGGGGTCGGTCCGTTAACGAGTGAAGAGAAGGCGCAGGCCGAGAAGGCCGAGCACGGCGGCGGCGATGCGGTCAAACAGGGGTTTGAGCCGCAGATAGCCATCGCGGGCGCGCCGCGTCGAGAGCAGGAGGGCAAAGCCGCCATAGGCGAGCCATTCCACCAGCATGTGATTGATCACGATCAGCGCCTTGTCCCCGAGCGGAATGTCGCGCGGGAAGATGACCACCAGCACGGCGGAGGCAAAGAGCATGGATTTCGGATTGGAGAGGTTGACCAGCAGCCCGGCCACAAAGCTGCGCCGGGCGGCGGGGGCGGTCGTCGCCATGGCGGGCAGCGGATCGCCCGCGCGGCGCCAGATGGTGACGGCGAGATAGAGGAGATAGCCCGCGCCCAGCAGTTTCAGCGCTAGAAAGGCCCAGGGAAAGAGGGTAAAAACCGCGTCGAGCCCGAGCAGCGCCAGCGTCGTCCAGAGCGCCGCGGCGAGGCCGAGGCCGAGCCCCGTCATCACCCCGGCGCGGCGGCCCGACACAAGCGTCGTGCGCAGCGCCAAAAGCATGGCGGGGCCGGGGCTGATCAGCGCGGCGAGCAGCGTCAGATTGAAGGCAATGAGCTGCGCGGGCTCCATAGCCGCGCTCAGCCCTTGCCAGTGGCGTCGATATCGGGCGCGTCCACGGCCTTCATGCCGACGATGTGATAGCCTGCGTCGACATGCAGGTTCTCGCCGGTGACGCCGGAGCCGAGATCGCTCAGCAGGTAGAGCGCCGAATTGCCGACATCGTCGATGGTCACATTGCGGCGCAGCGGCGAGTTCAGCTCGTTCCATTTCAGGATATAGCGGAAATCGCCGATGCCGCTGGCGGCGAGTGTCTTGATCGGGCCGGCGGAGATCGCGTTGACGCGGATGCCGTCCTTGCCGAGGTCTTCGGCGAGATATTTGACCGAGGCCTCGAGCGCCGCCTTGGCGACCCCCATCACATTATAATGGGGCATGACCTGTTCGGCGCCGTAATAGGTCAGCGTCAGCATCGAGCCGCCATCGGTCATCAGCTTTTCGGCGCGTTTGGCCACGGCGGTGAAGCTGAAGCAGGAGACATCCATCGTCATCAGGAAGTTTTCGCGGCTGGTGTCGACATAGCGACCGCGCAGTTCGTTCTTGTCGGAAAAGCCGATGGCATGGACGAGAAAGTCGATCTTGCCCCAGGTCTTTTCGATCTCGGCAAAGGCGGCGTCGATGCTTTCGGGTTTGGAGACGTCGCAATCATAGAGATGCGGCACGCCGAGCTGTTGGGCGAGCGGTTCGACCCGCTTGCGGAAGGCGTCGCCCATATAGGTAAAGGCCAGTTCGGCGCCGGCGTCGGCGCAGGCCTTGGCAATGCCCCAGGCAATGGACTTGTCGTTGGCGAGCCCCATGATAAGTCCGCGTTTGCCCGCCATCAGTTGATTTGACATGTCCTGTCCTCGGTCCAGTTCAATCTTTACTGTTCCTTTAGGCCAATGGCATGGAGGCATCAAGACTGGGCAGCGCGAATAGCGTCGCAGTGATGTCATGAAACTATGCGTTAGTTTAAGGCGAATCACCGCGGCCCAGATGTGGAACGTGGAGAAGGGGACGGCAGATGTCCGATCGTACTGGAATTTTCGCAGGGGATGATCCGTTCGAGATCGCGCGGCAATGGCTCGGCGAGGCCGAGGCGAGCGAGCCCAACGATCCCAACGCCATGGCGCTGGCCACGGTGGATGAACATGGGCTGCCCAATGTGCGGATGGTTCTGCTCAAGACGATCGCGGAAGACAGCATTGTTTTCTATACGAATTATGAGAGCGCCAAGGGCCGGGAGATCGACGGTCAGGGCAAGGCGGCGATGGTGCTGCATTGGAAGAGCCTGCGCCGTCAGGTGCGGATGCGCGGGCTTGTGACCCGCGAAGAGGGGCCGGAGGCGGACGCCTATTTTGCCTCGCGGTCGCTGCAAAGCCGGCTCGGCGCCTGGGCGTCAGAGCAGTCGCGGCCACTCGCCTCGCGGCAGAGTCTGATGGCGAAGGTCGCCAAGATCACCGCGACCAAGGGCGTGAGCCCCGATCGACCGCCATATTGGGGTGGCTATCGCATTATACCACTAGAAATTGAGTTCTGGGCCGATGGGGCCTTCCGGTTGCACGATAGGTTCGTCTGGAGACGTGAAAAAATTGGTGACGCGTGGAATATCCTACGGTTGAATCCTTAAATTTCACGCTGCGTGAAATGCAAAATGTAAATAAATTAACAACTAACATGCTTGCAACTCGAGCTTCTTTACAGCAATCTGCCCCTGCATGGGGGGGATACTGTCATGCATGAAATATCAAAGTATAAAGAGACCTATGAATGGCGGATAACGTTCGCAAAATCCGAGGACGTGTTAAATGGTTCGACCCTGTAAAGGGCTTTGGGTTCGTCGTCGCCGAGGAAGGTGGTAAGGACATTCTTCTGCATGCGAATGTCCTTCGGAACTTCGGGCAAAGCTCTGTGGCGGATGACGCCGGGATCGAGCTCGATGTTCAGCAGACGGACCGTGGCGAACAGGCCGTAACCGTTTATGAGATTACCCCTCCGGATCTCATCGAGAATTCGGGACTGGCCGATCTCGAGGATATAGACCCCGAAGTGATCCGCAACGCGCCGCTTGAGCCGGCGCGGATCAAATGGTTCGACAAGGGCAAGGGGTTCGGCTTTGCCAATACCTTTGGCCGGGAAGAAGATGTCTTCGTGCATATCGAAGTGCTGCGCCGCTCCGGGCTTGCCGATCTTCAGCCGGGCGAGGCCTTGGCGATTCGCGTGATTGAAGGTAAGCGTGGTCGCATGGCCACGGAGGTACGCGGATGGGAAAGCGCAGCCAAAATCTTGTCAGAAGACTGAGCCTCGGCGCGGTCCTTGGCCTGTGGGCCGGGGCGGCGATGGCGGCACAATGCCGCGAGGATCAGGTTCATCTGCGCGGCGACTGGGGAGCTGCGCGGTTCACCGTCGAGGTGGCCGATGACCGGGCTGAACGCAATCAAGGCCTGATGTTTCGCAAATCCATGGCGCGCAGTGCCGGGATGCTGTTTGTCTACCCTACAGCCAAGCCTGTGTCCTTCTGGATGAAGAACACCTATATCCCGCTCGATATTCTCTTTGCCGACGAGACCGGCGAGATCAGCCGCATCCATGAGATGGCCGAACCGTTGAACACGGGGCAGATCTTTGGCGGCAACCGCATCCAATATGTTCTGGAGATCAACGGCGGCCTCGCCAAGGCGATGGGAATCGTGCCCGGAACGCGGATTTTCCACCCGGCGATCCAGGGCGACAGCTGCGATCAGGCGCTGTCGAATTAGCACTTTCCAATCAGGGGATTCGGCGCTAGACAGCCGCCATGGTCCGGGGCGTGGCGCAGTCTGGTAGCGCACCTGTTTTGGGTACAGGGGGTCGTGAGTTCGAATCTCGCCGCCCCGACCATCCTCTTTTTATCCCTTAGATAGCAGTGATGAGAGTGGCGCACACTATATGTAGCGTTGCCACATAACATCACTTTGCCCCGCCACCGGCGCGGATCGCGCCCGGATCACGTCGTGATCAGAGGCCAGAGCCGTTCGTGGGCGAAAATTTTTTTCGCGCACAACTTATCCTCAATCAACCTGTCCACCGGCTGGGGATAACCCGGGGGGTGGTTCGTGTAACCGGTGAGCCATCGCGGCTAAACCTGCCGAAAACCGTAGCTTTCGACGGTTGCGCCCGCGGGCCGGGGCGCGGCGGGCTGCGAGAGGCGGGGTGGGGAGGAATCGGAGCCATCGGCGGGCGGCGTTGCGCAGAGCCCATGGGTCAAGATTATTTTGCCGAGAATTGGATAAAAATCCCGTTGACCAAACGAGGTAAAATACGCCACGTTGTGTGAGCCGGTAGGCAAGCTACAATATATAGTGTGGCGCCGGCCGGCGAGGGGCAAATACCCAATCTTGTTACAGAGCTCGGCTCTGGCCTGTGTTTGTGCGCTTGGAACATGTCGTTTCGGCGTCGGGGTGCGTTTGTCTTTCGCCAATCTATTTGGGCCTGTCCGCTCGGGCAGGGTCTGGGTTCGGACGCTGAAGACATGAGGCAGCATAGTTATGAAAATCGATAGAAGATTTACCAAGGCAGGCGAAGACGCATACGCGGCATTGGATTTTATCACCACGAGTTCAGAAATCCGAAACCCCGATGGCACGACCGTCTTCAAGCTCGACGAGGTCGAAGTGCCCGCAGGCTGGAGCCAGGTCGCAAGCGATGTGATCGCTCAGAAATATTTCCGCAAGGCAGGTGTTCCCGCACGTCTTAAGAAGGTCCGCGAAAAGGGCGTGCCGGAATTCCTGTGGCGCTCGGTCCCCGATGGGGAAGGTGTTGAAAAGGGCGGTGAGACTTCGGCCAAGCAGGTGTTCGACCGGCTGGCAGGGGCCTGGGCCTATTGGGGCTGGAAAGGTGGCTATTTCACCACCGAAGAGGATGCCCGCGCCTATTTCGACGAAATGCGCTTTATGCTGGCGCGCCAGATGGCCGCGCCCAACAGCCCGCAATGGTTCAACACCGGCCTGCATTGGGCCTATGGCATCGATGGTCCGAGCCAGGGCCATTACTATGTCGATCACAAATCCGGCAAGCTGACAAAATCGAGCAGCGCCTACGAGCATCCGCAACCGCACGCCTGTTTCATCCAGTCGGTTGCGGATGACCTCGTCGGTGATGGCGGCATCATGGATCTGTGGGTGCGCGAGGCGCGGCTGTTCAAATATGGCAGCGGCACCGGCACCAATTTCTCGTCGCTGCGCGCCGAGGGCGAAAGCCTCTCGGGCGGCGGCAAGTCGAGCGGCCTCATGGGGTTCCTCAAGATCGGCGACCGGGCGGCGGGCGCGATCAAATCGGGCGGCACCACGCGCCGGGCGGCCAAGATGGTCATCTGTGACGCGGATCACCCCGATATTCAGGAATTCATCAACTGGAAGGTCAAGGAAGAGCAGAAGGTCGCGTCGATCGTTGCCGGCTCGAAGATGCATGAGATGAAGCTCAATGACATCTTCTCGGCGATCCGCGCCTGGGACGGCAGCAGCGAAGACGCGGTCGACCCCAAGAAGAACGAGCAGCTCAAGACCGCCATCCGGGGCGCGAAACAGGTGCAGATCCCCGAGACCTACGTCAAGCGGGTGCTGGACTATGCCAAGCAGGGCTATGAGAGCATCGAGTTCCCGACCTATGACACCGACTGGGATTCCGAAGCCTATGCGAGCGTCTCGGGGCAGAATTCGAACAACTCGATCCGGGTCACCGATGCCTTCCTCAAGGCGGTCAAGGATGATGCCGATTGGGCGCTTATCAACCGCACCGATGGCAGCGTCGCCAAGACCATCAAGGCGCGCGACCTGTGGGAAGACGTGGGCCACGCGGCCTGGGCCTGTGCCGATCCCGGCATCCAGTTCCATGACACGGTGAACGCCTGGCACACCTGCCCGGAAGACGGCGAAATTCGCGGCTCGAACCCGTGTTCGGAATATATGTTCCTCGACGACACGGCCTGTAACCTGGCCTCGATGAACCTGCTGACCTTCTTCAAGAATGGCCAGTTCGACGCCGATGCCTATGTCCATGCCACGCGGCTCTGGACCATGACGCTCGAGATCAGCGTGCTGATGGCGCAATTCCCGTCGAAAGAGATCGCACAGCTCAGCTATGAGTTCCGCACGCTGGGTCTCGGCTATGCCAATATCGGCGGTCTGCTGATGAACATGGGCCTCGGTTATGACAGCGACGAGGGCCGGGCGATGTGCGGCGCGCTGACCGCGGTGATGACCGGTGTCGCCTATGCCACCAGCGCCGAGATGGCCGGTGAGCTTGGCCCCTTTGCAGGCTATGAGCGCAACGCGGCGCATATGCTGCGCGTCATTCGCAACCACCGCAACGCCGCCTATGGCGCGAGCGAGGGCTATGAAGCGCTGGCGGTGAAGCCGGTGCCGCTCGATCTGGCGAACTGCCCGGATCAGACGCTGGTCAAGCTGGCGATGGCGAGCTGGGACGAGGCGCTGGCGCTCGGCGAGAAGCATGGCTATCGCAACGCGCAGGCGACCGTGATCGCGCCCACCGGCACCATCGGTCTGGTGATGGATTGCGACACCACCGGCATCGAGCCCGATTTCGCGCTGGTGAAGTTCAAGAAGCTCGCCGGGGGCGGTTATTTCAAGATCATCAACCGGTCGGTGCCGGCGGCGCTTGAAAAGCTCGGCTATGGCTCGGCCGAGATCGAAGAGATCGTGTCCTATGCGGTCGGTCATGGCACCATCGGCAATGCGCCGGGGGTCAACCACACCTCGCTCGTCGGGCATGGCTTTGGTCCGCATGAGCTTGAAAAGATCGACGCGGCGCTGGGCAGTGCCTTTGACATCCGCTTTGTCTTTAACCAATGGACGCTGGGCGAGGAGTTCTGCAAGAACGTGCTCGGCATTCCGGCGGCCAAGCTCAACGATCCGACCTTCGATCTGCTGGCGCATCTGGGCTATTCCAAGGCGGATGTGGACGCGGCCAATGACCATGTCTGCGGCACCATGACCCTTGAGGGCGCGCCGCATCTCAAGACCGAGCATTACCATATCTTCGATTGCGCCAACCCCTGCGGCAAGAAGGGCAAGCGCTATCTCGGGGTGAACAGCCACATCACCATGATGGCGGCGGCGCAGAGCTTTATCTCGGGCGCGATCTCGAAGACGATCAACATGGCCAATGACGCCACGATCGAGGATTGCCAGAAAGCCTATGAGCTGAGCTGGTCGCTCGGTGTGAAGGCCAATGCGCTCTATCGTGACGGCTCCAAGCTCAGCCAGCCGCTGGCCGCGAGCCTGGTGGAGGATGACGACGAGGCGCAGGAGATCTTTGAGAGCGGCACGCCGCAGGAGAAGGCCGCCGTGCTCGCCGAGAAGATCGTCGAGAAGGTGATCGTCAAGGAGATCGTCAAGAGCCACCGCGAGAAGATGCCGGAACGCCGCAAGGGCTATACCCAGAAGGCGATTGTCGGCGGGCACAAGGTCTATCTGCGGACCGGTGAATATGGCGATGGCAGCCTCGGCGAGATCTTCATCGACATGCACAAGGAAGGCGCGGGCTTCCGGGCGATGATGAACAATTTCGCCATCGCGGTGTCGGTCGGCCTGCAATATGGCGTGCCGCTCGAAGAGTTCGTCGATGCCTTTACCTTCACCAAGTTTGAGCCCGCGGGCATGGTGCAGGGCAATGACAGCATCAAGAACGCCACCTCGATCCTCGACTATATCTTCCGCGAGCTGGCGGTGAGCTATCTCGACCGGACCGATCTGGCCCATGTGAAACCGCAGGGCGCGAGCTTTGACGATCTGGGCCGGGGCGAGGAAGAGGGCGTGCGCAACATCACCGAGATGACCGATGATGCCGCCAACCGCTCGCTTGAGGTGCTCAAGCAGATCAGCTCGACCGGCTATCTGCGCAAGCGGCTTCCGCAAGAGCTCGTCGTGCTCAATGGCGGGCAGGGGGCTGTGGCCCGCGCCGCCGGGGGCGATCCGGTGAGCACGCTGCAGACCTTGGTGCCCGAAACCAATACCGCGACGGTGACGACGACCACCTCGGCGGCGGCGGTTGCGGCAGGCAGTGCCACCGGCATGGATGCGCGGGTCAAGGCCAAGATGCAGGGCTATGAGGGGGATCCCTGTGGCGATTGCGGAAATTACACGCTGGTGCGCAACGGCACCTGCATGAAATGCAACACCTGCGGGGCGACCAGCGGGTGTAGCTAAGGGGCCAGCGCGCGGTGCCCTCGGGCATCGCGCGGCCCCGACGAACAGGGCCAGACCGGGACTTTGTGCAGCCGTCCGCAGGTCAGCCCAGCAGGGCGGGTGCGCTCGCCCTGACGGCGCTCAGGCCGCAGGCAGAAACCGGGCGGTACATAGAGTGAGCTTGAGCGGCGAAACTATACGGAGGGCGGTGCCCTCCGTTTTTCTTTGCCCGGTCAAATGTTTGGGGGGCGAAGTTTACCTGCGCCGGTTACTTGTTCTGGGCGGCCCAGCGGTCGAAATCGGCGCGGGTCTTGAGCGGTGTGGCGCAGAGGATGTCGCCGCGCACGAGGTGCTGCAGGCAGTGGCGCGAGATCGGGCGCGCGGGGTTTCCGTCGATGGCGGCGAAGCCGTTCGATTGAAAGAGCAGCGTGCGGACCCGGCCCGAGGGCAGTGTCATGAGGATCACCCGGCCCGCGCGGCCCGCGACGCGGTCGATGGGGCATGGGCGCGAGAGGCGCAGGGTCTGGCCGCGTTTTATCTCGCAATGGGCGATGCCTGCCGAGCAATGGCCGTTGCGCGGGCCGCAATTGGCGAGCTTGGTCAGGCAGAGCTCATCCCCGTCGCAGGCGGCCTCGGCCAGGGCGATGGGCCAGCCGGAGGCGTAATAGCCCTCGCCGGAGACCTGAACCTCAGGTGCGGCGGGCGAGGCGGGCATGGTCGGAAAAGAAAGGCTCAGAGCGGCAGCGGCGGCGGCAAGAAAGGCGGTCATGGGAAAATCCTGAATGCGGTCGATAATCACTTGGGCATAAGGCGCACGGCCGCTTTTGCAGATCCCGCCTGCCAAGGCCCGCGCGCCATGGCCAAAAGACTAGACCGCGCCCGGATCATGCTGCAACCGCGAAAGCCCTTTTCATTCCGGGCCGACCGTGTAATAGGGAAGCGCCAAACGACCCCTGCCATGGAGATGCGCAATGGAGATTCGTGAGGCTCTCACCTTCGATGATGTTCTTTTGGTTCCGGCCGCGTCCAGCGTGCTGCCCAGCACCGCCGACACGCGCACCCGCGTGACCAAGAGCATTGCGCTCAACATTCCGCTGCTCAGCTCGGCCATGGATACGGTGACCGAAGGCCGGATGGCGATCTGTATGGCGCAGGCGGGCGGCATGGGCGTTATTCACAAGAACCTTGGCGTCGAAGAGCAGGCCCGCGAAGTGCGTCGCGTGAAACGCTTTGAGAGCGGCATCGTCTATAGCCCGGTGACGCTGCGCGTCGATCAGACGTTGGCCGATGCCAAGGCGCTCGTCGAGCGGTATAATTTCACGGGCTTTCCGGTGGTCGATGAAAAGGGTCATGTGGTCGGTATCCTCACCAACCGCGACATGCGTTTTGCCAAGAGCGATGACACGCCGGTCAAGGTGATGATGACCTCCGACAATCTCGCCATGCTGGCCGAGCCTGCCGATCTCGAAGAGGCCAAGAGCCTGATGCGGGCGCGGCGGATCGAAAAACTCTTGGTGCATGATGGCAAGGGCAAGCTCACCGGTCTGTTGACGCTCAAGGACACCGAAAAGGCGGTGCTCAACCCGACCGCCTGCAAGGATGATCTGGGCCGTCTGCGCGTCGCCGCCGCCACCAGCGTTGGCGACAGCGGGTTCGAGCGGACCGAGGAGCTCGTCCGGGCGGGTGTTGATATTGTCGTCGTCGACACGGCGCATGGCCATTCGGCCGGTGTGATCGAGGCGGTGCGCCGCGCCAAGGCGCTGTCCAATGAGGTGCAGGTGATCGCGGGCAATGTGGCCACTGCCGAGGCGACCCGTGCGCTCATCGATGCGGGCGCGGATGCGGTCAAGGTCGGTATCGGGCCGGGCTCGATCTGTACCACGCGGATGGTGGCGGGCGTCGGTGTGCCGCAGCTCACCGCGATCATGGATTGCGCCCGTGCGGCGGGCGATGTGCCGGTGATCGCCGATGGCGGCATCAAGTTTTCGGGCGATTTCGCCAAGGCGATTGCCGCCGGGGCGTCTTGTGCCATGGTCGGCAGCATGATCGCCGGGACCGATGAAAGCCCCGGTGAGGTGATCCTCTATCAGGGCCGCAGCTTTAAGAGCTATCGTGGCATGGGCAGCCTTGGGGCGATGGCGCGCGGCTCGGCCGACCGCTATTTCCAGAAGGATGCGGCGAGCGACAAGCTCGTTCCCGAAGGGATCGAGGGGCAGGTGCCTTACAAGGGTTCGGCAGGCGCGGTGATCCATCAGCTCGTCGGCGGTCTGCGGGCGGCCATGGGCTATACCGGCTGTGCCACGGTCGAAGAGATGCGCCAGAATTGCGAATTCGTGAAAATCACCGGCGCGGGGCTCCGCGAGAGCCATGTGCATGACGTGCAGATCACCCGCGAGAGCCCGAATTACCGGGTGGGCTAAGGCCCCCAGAGGGATGAGACAGAGAGGGGCGGGGCCGGTGGCCGCGCCCTTTTTTCTTGGCCGGGGCTTAAGAGCGGGGCGAGCGGCGCGCGTCCCAAAGGGTCAGCATATAGATCGCGAGCCCAGCGGCCGACAGGCCCGCGCCGACATAGCCCGAGGCCGGAAAGCCGTAGCCCGCCAAGAGCACCTTGGCGGCGAGAAACGGCCCGACGGCATTGGCCACGTTGAAGGCCGCGTGATGGAGCGAGGCGGCCAATTGCTGGGCCTCGCCCGCGACCGACATCAGCCGGATTTGCAGCACCGTCGAGATGCCGCCCAGCACGCAGATGGCAAAGAGCCCGAGGGCCATCGGCCAGAGGCCTGAGGCGGCGAGCGTTGGGTAGAGCAGCAGCAAAACCGTGCCGAGCCCGAGGCAGAGAAAGGCGCTGGCGTTGAGATGGCGGTCGGCGAGCGCGCCTGCCAGCAGGTTGAACACCGTCATGCCAAGCCCCGCGACGCCGAGCATCACCGCCACGGCGGTCTCGGAGCCGCCGAGCGTCGTCTGCACCGTCGAGGCGATATAGGTATAGACCGCAAAGAACCCGCCAAAGCCCACCGCGCCTGTGGCCAGCGTGAGCCAGACCTGCCGGTTGCGCAGGGCGGAAAGCTCGCGCAGGGGCGAGGCGGCGCTGTCGGCGGGGCTCGGGGGGGCCTTGCGCCAGACGGCGAAGGCGGTGGCGAGCGACAGCAGGCCGACCAGCAGATAGGCCGAGCGCCAGCCGGTGATCTGGCTCATGAGGCTTGCGGCGGGGACGCCGATCGTGGTGGCGATGGTCAGCCCCATCATCACCCAGGCCACCGCCGTGGCGCGTTTGTGAGGCGGCACGACCGAGGCCGCGACCAGCGCCGAGACGCCGAAATAAGCGCCATGCGGCAGGCCCGAGAGGAACCGGGTGAGCGTGAAGCTCGCATAGTTCGGTGCGAGGGCGGAGAGCGTGTTGAACAGGGCAAAGGCCAGCATCAGCCAGATCAGCATCGCCCGTTTGCGCAGCCGCGCGCCGGCCACGGCGAGCACCGGCGCGCCCACCACCACGCCCAGCGCATAGGCGCTGATGGCGTCGGCGGCGCGGGCCTCGGAGACGCCATAATGCGCGGCGAAATCGGGCAGGAGCGCCATCGAGGCAAATTCGGTGGTGCCGATGGCAAAACCGCCCAGGGCGAGGGCAAAGAGCGCGGCATTGGGCGAGATGTCGCCCGGCGCGTGGGAGAGCGCGGTGTCGGTCATGGGGATCGCTATGGCTTGTGGCAGGCACGGGACGAGAGGCGGGGCAGGCCCCGTTTCCCCCGTGCTAAACCGCCCTGCGGGGCGTCACAAGCCCTTGATCCGCCTAGCCGGTCACGATCTCGGGAATGCGGCCGGCGGGGGGCGTGTTGCGGCTGCGCTGTGAGGTGACCTTGCCGTCGATCACGGTCATGCCGATGCCGGGCAGGTTGCCGAGGCTCACCGATTCAAGGAGGTCCTTGCCAGGGGCGTGCTGGGCCTGATCCATCAGGACGAAATCGGCGCTGTAGCCGGGTTCCAGCAGGCCTACGTCCAGCTCGCGCTGGCGGGCGGTGTTGCCATTGGCAAAGCAAAAGGCGGTGGCCGCATCGACATGGCCGAGGCTCGACAGCATGGCGACCATGCGCAGGATGCCCAAGGGCTGCACGCCCGAGCCTGCGGGGCCGTCGGTGCCGAGGATGATCTGGTCGAGCTTGTCCAATTCGCGGGCGGTGTTGAGCGTCAGAAGGGCCGCGCGTTCATTGCCGTTGTGGACGATCTCGAGCCCCTTGGTGCAGCCTTCGCAGAGGCAGATGATCTGATCGTCGGGCAGGGCGGAATGGCCGCCGTTGATATGGCCGACCACATCGGTGCCGGTCTCGAGCACCATATCGGCGTCGATGAGACCCGAGCCCGGGATCGAGGGGCCGCCGGTGTGGATGGTGGACTGAATGCCATATTTGCGAGCCCAATCAACCATTTGCCGGGCGGTCTTGCCATCCTTGACGGTGCCGAGACCGACCTCGCCGAGATATTTGACACCGGCGTCGGCGAGATCTTTGAAATCCTGCTCTTCCATGCCGTGTTCGATCACCGGCGCCCCGGCGTGGACCTTGACGTCGGAGGGGCGGAAATTCTCGTACCAGCGCTGCGCCGCGATCGCCATGGCCTTGAGCCCGATGATGTCCTTGGGGCGGCCGGGCATGTGGACTTCGCCCGCCGAGATCATCGTGGTGACACCGCCGTGCAGCGTGCTGTCGATCCAGTGGAGCTGTTGCTGGCGCGGGGTGTAGTCGCCGACCACCGGGTGCACATGGCTGTCGATCAGCCCCGGTGCGAGGGTCACGCCATGAGCATCGATGAGCGTATCGGCGCCCTCGGTGTCGAGGTCTTTTTCATAGCCGATCTCGCTGATCTTGCCATCCAGCGCGATCACGCAGTCGCCATCGGCGATGGGGGCCTCGATCTTGCCGGTCAACAAAAGGCCGATATTGCGGATAACCAGTTTCTGGGGCGTGTCGCTCATCTCTTGATCCTCTCCGGCGCAAGGCGGTAAAAATTCTACGCAATAGTTGTTTGCATACTAATGGCGAAAGCTTGTATTGCAAGATCAAGCATCGCGCCCTCGGGCGGGGTGGGTCAAGAGGCCCTGCGTGGTCCGGGCCAAACCCCAGACGTTGCGCAGTTGGAAACCTGTGATAACCTCGCAGAACGGTGGGCGTCTGGCCTGTGTGTTTGGCCTGAGCCGCGGACCGGTTTTGTGACAGGTTACGAGTATGAAAAGGAGTGAGTGAATGGGGCGTCAAACAAGATGGAAACCCGCATGACGACTGAAGTATCTGAGGCAACGCAGTATGTTCTCGACGATCAGGTCGGTTATCTCATGCGGCTTGCCGCGCAACGACACGCGGCGATCTTCCTCGCCAATAGCAATGTCGATCTGACGCCGACGCAATTTGCCGCGCTGGTGCGACTGGCCGAGGTCGGCGAATGTTCGCAAAACGAGCTTGGCCGCAAGGTGGCGATGGATATTGCCACCACCAAGGGCGTGGTGGATCGTCTCAAGGACAAGGGGCTTATCCAGTCGCGGCCCGATCCCAATGACAAGCGTCGGGCGCTTTTGTCTCTGGTGCCGGGGCAGGAGGCGTTCATCGCCGGGCTGCATCGGGCGGGGCATGAGATTTCCG
Source organism: Roseovarius sp. CH_XMU1461 (assembly GCF_037027165.1). Lineage (NCBI taxonomy): Bacteria > Pseudomonadati > Pseudomonadota > Alphaproteobacteria > Rhodobacterales > Roseobacteraceae > Roseovarius > Roseovarius sp. CH_XMU1461. The sequence continues at coordinate 726,801 of NZ_JAYMDV010000002.1, read as the reverse complement.
CCAAGACGCTTGAGCCGCTCACCAAGGCCGAGGCCGAACGGTTTCTGCGCCTGCTGCGCAAAATGATCTGACAGGGCAAGGCCCAAGCTGTGGCCCATCACGGGTGCGGCCGCAGCTTGGCGAAATCTGTTGACAGGTTAGGTTCAGTATTTATGTTAGCATACTAACGAAACTGGAGAAGCCTTGGGGAGTGCCTGACCTGTCTATCCTGTCGCCCGATCGCCTCGAAGATGCGCTGCTCGCCCTGCAGGGCGGGACGATGGATATTTTGGCCGGGGGGACGGATTTCTTTCCGGCGGGCCGGGCGGGGCCGGGGCGCAAGCCCATTCTCGATCTGAGCCAGATTGCCGCGTTGCGGGGGATTGCCCGCGACGGCGCGGGCTGGCGGATCGGGGCGATGACCCGGTGGAGCGATGTCTGGCGGATGGATCTGCCGCCGGCCTTTGCCGGGCTGCGGGCGGCGGCGCGCGAGGTGGGCTCGATCCAGATCCAGAACAGTGGCACGGTGGCGGGCAATATCTGCAACGCCTCGCCTGCGGCGGATGGGATGCCGCCGTTGCTCACCCTTGAGGCCGAGGTCGAGATCGCGGCCCATGGCGCGCGGAGGCGGGTGCCTTTGCAGGAGTTTGTCACCGGTGTGCGCAAGATTGATCTGCGGCCCGGTGAGATGGTCACGTCCCTGCATCTGCCCGCGCTGCCCGAAGGCGCGGTGGGCCGGTTCGAAAAGCTCGGCAGCAGGCGCTATCTGGTGATTTCCATTTCCATGGTCTCGGCGCTGATTGGTGTGACTGAGGGGCGCATCAGCACGGCGCGCGTCGCGGTCGGGGCGGCCTCGCCGGTGGCGCAGCGGCTGCCCGCGCTTGAGGCGGCCTTGACCGGCGTCACGGCGGCGGATCTGGCAACATTCGCGTTTGACGATCCGGCATTTTATCAGCCGCTCAGCCCGATTGACGATGTGCGCGGCAGCGGCGCCTATCGGCGCGAGGCGGTGGCAGAGCTCTGCCGTCGGGCAATTCTCTCTGCCTGCGAGGGGTGTGGCGATGACTGATCCGATCAGCAAGGTGAAACTGGGGTTCACGCTCAATGGCGCGGCGGTCGAGATCGCGCCGGAAGCGGGCGAACGCCTGTCGCAGAGCCTGCGCGAGAGGCTTGGGCGACGCGACGTCAAGATCGGCTGTGACGCGGGCGATTGCGGGGCCTGTTCGGTGCTTATCGAGGGCGAGAACCATTGCGCCTGTCTGGTGGCGGCGCATCAGGTGCAGGGGCTGCGGGTCGAGACGCTCGCCGGTCTGGTCGAGCGCGAGCCGATCACCCAAGCGCTGATGGAGCGGTTCCAGGATCATGGCGCGGCGCAATGCGGGATCTGCACGCCGGGGATGATGGTGTCGGCGACGGCGCTGTTGCGCGAAGAGCCTGCGCCGAGCGACACCCAGATCGAGGATGCGCTGGGCGGGGTTTTGTGCCGCTGTACCGGCTATCGCAAGATCATCGACGCGGTGGCCGGACGCGCGCCACGGCTGGATGGGCGGGCCGAGGTCGGCGGTGCGATCCGGCGGCTCGATGGGTTGGCCAAGGTGCGCGGCGAAGAGCGGTTCGGCGATGATGTGGCGCCGCAAGGCACGCTCGAGCTGGTGGTGATCCGCTCGCCCCATGCGCGGGCCGGGTTTGAATTTGGCGATCTGGAGGCTTGGGCCGCCGCGACGCCGGGGGTGGTAGCGGTGCTCACCGCCGAGGATATTCCCGGCGAGAATTGTTTCGGGGTGATCCCGCCCTTTGCCGATCAGCCGGTCTTTGCCGAAACTGAGGCACGGTTTCGCGGCGAGGCGGTGGCGGCGGTGGTGCTGACACCCGAGGCGCGGCGCGAGTTTGCGCAGGGCGATTTCCCGGTGACTTGGCAGGAGCGCCCGGCGGTGATGGGCGTGGCCGAGGCGCGGGCCGAAGGGGCACCGCAGCTTCATGAGGGGCGTGCGGGCAATCTGATGATCACCGGTTTTGTCGCGCGGGGTGATGCCGAGGCGGCGCTTGGTCGTGCCGAGGTGGTGGTCGAGGGCCGGTTCGAGAGCGGCTTCGTCGAACATGCCTATATCGAGCCGGAGGCGGGGTTTGCCCAGATGGCGGGCGACAAGGTCGAAATCCATGCCTGCACGCAAGCGCCGGTGATGGATCTCGAGGCGCTGGAGATCATTCTCGGGATGGATCGCAGCCGCATTCGCATCGTGCCGACGGGCGTTGGCGGCGGCTTTGGCTCCAAGCTCGATATCTCGGTGCAGCCCTTCCTCGCGCTGGCGGCGCTGAAGACCGGGCAGCCGGTGCGCATCGCCTACAGCCGCACGGAATCGATGCAATCGACCACCAAGCGCCACCCGTCGCAGATCCATCTGCGGATCGGGGCGGATGGCGAGGGGCGGCTCTGTGGCTTTGCCTTTGACGGGGACTTCAACACCGGGGCCTATGCGTCCTGGGGGCCGACTGTGGCCAACCGGGTGCCGGTCCATGCCTCGGGGCCCTATCAGCTTGGCGATTATCGGGCCGAGGCGCGGGGCATTCACACCCATTGCCCGCCCTCGGGGGCGTTTCGCGGCTTTGGCGTGCCGCAGGCGGCGATTGCGCAAGAGAGCCTGTTTGACGAATTGGCGGGCAAGCTCGGGCGTGATCCGCTGGAGTTTCGCATTCAGAACGCGCTGCGCGATGGGGTGCCGACGGTCTGCGGGCAGGTGTTCGGGCAGGGCGTCGGCATCGGCGCCTGTCTCGAGGCGCTGCGCCCGGCCTGGGCCGAGCTGCGCGCCGAGGCGGAGGCGTTCAACCGCGACCAAGCCGGGCCTTTGCGGCGTGGCGTAGGTGTGGCGGCGGGCTGGTACGGCTGTGGCAACACTTCGCTGCCGAACCCGTCGACGATCCGCGCCGGGCTGCGCCCGGATGGGCAGGTGGTGCTGCATCAGGGCGCGATGGATATCGGGCAGGGGGCGAATACGGTCATCTCGCAGGTCTTTGCCAGCGCCTTGGGCCTCGCGGCGGATCGCCTTGTGCTGATCGGGGCGGATACGGATGTGACGCCGGATGCCGGCAAGACCTCGGCCTCGCGTCAGACCTTTGTGTCGGGCAATGCGGCCAAGCTCTGTGGCGCGGCGCTGCGCGGTGAGATCCTGCGCGCGATAAACGCGGGCGAGGGCGCGGTGCTGCGCTTTGAGGCGGGGGCGGTTGTGGCCGAAGAGAACGGGCGGCAGCAGCGGCTCGACCTCGGGGCGCTGCCGGTGGATGATCTGGGCTATGTGATGCGGGCCGAAGAGACCTATGACCCGCCGACCAAGCCGCTCGACGAGAACGGGCAGGGCGAGCCCTATGCCCAGTTCGGCTATGCCGCGCATTTGGCGATGGTCGAGGTGGACACGCGGCTTGGCACCGTGCGGGCGCGGAAATTCGTGGCGGCGCATGATGTCGGGCGGGCGATCAACCCGATGCTGGTCGAAGGCCAGATCGAGGGCGGCATTGCGCAGGGGCTCGGCATGGCGCTGATGGAGGAATACCTGCCGGGGCGGACAGAGAACCTGCATGATTATCTGATCCCGACCATTGGCGACATTCCTCCGGTGCAGTCGCTCATCATCGAAGTGCCGGATGCGCATGGGCCCTATGGGGCCAAGGGGCTTGGCGAACATGTGCTGATCCCGACGGCGCCCGCGCTTCTCAATGCGATTGCCCATGCCACCGGGGTGCGGATGCGGTCGGTGCCGGTGACGCCGTCGAAACTGGCGGCTGCGTTGAAAGGGGACAAGAATGGTTGAGAGCAAGCGTGAGGCGCCGGAGAAAATCCGCTGTGATGCCTGCCCGGTCCTGTGCTTTATCGCCGAAGGGCGGTCGGGGGCCTGTGACCGCTATGGCAATGAGGGCGGCAAGCTCGTCCGGCTCGACCCGTTGACCATCATCGAGAACACGATCGAGAGCGGCGCCAAGGCGGTGCCTTTTCTCAAGGATGGCGATGGTATGGATTGGGATGGCGATCTGGTTCAGTCGCAACGCCCCTTTGTCACGGCGGTGGGCGCCGGCACCACCTATCCCGATTACAAGCCCGCGCCATTTATCGTGAGCCAGGAGGTCAATGGCGCCGATATGGTGACCATCGTGACCGAGGGCATTTTCAGCTATTGCGGCGTCAAGGTGAAGATCGACACGGATCGGTTCATCGGCCATGAGCGCGCGGTGGTGCGCGTCGATGGCGAGCCGGTGGGCCATGTGATGACCAGCGAATACGGCTCGAAAATGCTGTCGCTTGGCGGGGTCGAACATCTCACCGGCGGGTCCAAGAAAGAGGGCCGGGTGACCTGTGACGCGTTGCTCAAACTGTGCAATCGCGAGGCGGTGGAGATGACCATCGACGAAGGCGCGACATTGGTCGTGCAGGCCGGTGAGCCGCCCATCGTCAATGGCGAGCCGGAGCGGCTCATGCGGGTCGGTTGTGGCTCCGCGACCATCGGCATGTTTGCCTCGCAATGGGTCGATCATGTCGATGAGGTGATCGTGGTCGATGACCATATCACGGGGGTTCTGTCAGAGCATCAGGCGGGCAAGATGCTTGACGTGAAGCCGACGGGGATCAAGATCAATGGCCGCCGCTCGACGCCGGGGCGGTATTTTCAAGTGGCCAATCCCGGCACCGGCTGGGGCGGGACGGATATTGACGACCCGCTGACCATTCTCAAGCCAGCCGATGCTAAGCTCGCCTGGGAGGGGCTGCGGCTCTTGATGGTGTCGACCACGGGCGAGCAATATGCCTATTTCGAGCTCGACGCGGCGTTGGAGCCGGTGGCAAAGCCGTTGCCAGAGGCGTTGCAGCAATCGGTCGAGCGGATCGCGGAGAATTGCGAGCCGTCGCTTTGTTCGGTGCTCTTCATGGGCGGCGCGGGCGGGTCGCTGCGCGCGGGCGTCACGGAGAACCCGGTGCGGCTCACCCGGTCGGTGAAACAGTCGCTCACCCATGTCTCCTGTGGCGGGGCCGATGCCTATGTCTGGCCCGGCGGCGGGATCACGGTGATGGCCGATGTGCTCGACATGCCGCCCAACAGTTTCGGCTATGTGCCGACCCCGGCGCTGGTCGCGCCGATCGAGTTCACCATGCGGCTCAGCGATTATATCACGCTCGGCGGTCATGCCGATCATGTGCGCCCGCTCGCCGATGCGATCCCCGAGGGCGCGCGGCGGGTGGCGCGGATTGATCCCGATGCGAACCCGGTGGCGCGGCATAATTTCCGCTGGGACGACGAGGGCTAGGTGGGGGACGCGGCACCAGAGCGGCTGCATCTGCAGCACGGGCCGATTGACCTGTTGATCGAGGCCGAGCCTGCGGCGTTGCGCAAGGCGGCTTTTGCGGCGGCTCAGGGCGTCTTTGAAGGTTTGCTAGAGGCTTTGGTGGATGAGCTGCCGGAATTGCGCCGGGCCGCGCCCATCGCGCCGGTGCAGGGCCCGGTGGCGCAGCGCATGGCCTGCGCCGTGGCCGCGCATGCCGAGCACGGGTTTGTCACGCCAATGGCGGCGGTGGCAGGGGCGGTGGCCGATGAGGTGCTCGATGCGATGCGCCATGCCGCGCCGCTCAGCCGGGCCTTTGTCAACAATGGCGGCGATATTGCGCTGGGCCTCACGGAAGGTCAGCGCTACCGCGTGGCGATCAGCAGCCGCGAGGGGCGTATCCTTGGCCATGTCTCGGTGCGCGGCGGCGATGGGGTCGGCGGTATCGCCACCAGCGGCCAGGGCGGGCGCAGCCTGTCGTGCGGCATTGCCGAGAGCGTGACGGTGCTGGCGGCGACGGCGGCGGATGCGGATGTGGCGGCGACGCTGATTGCCAATGCGGTCGATCTGCCGCAGCATCCGCGGATCAGCCGCGCCCCGGCCTGTGATCTCGCGCCTGACAGTGATCTCGGCGCGCGGCTTGTGGTCACCGGGGTGCCGCGCCTGTCGGGTGATGAGATCGAGATGGCGCTGGCCGAGGGGGCCAAGCGGGCCGAGCGTATGCTGGCCGAGGGTCGGATCAAGGGCGCGATGCTGTGTTTGCAAGGGCAGGCACGGGTCATCGGGTCCGGTGCAATTGCAGAATTGGAGGGGCATGCAGATGTCGATGCTTAAGATACGCAAGACCATGGTTGTGGTCGAGGAAATCCACCATGAGGGCGGGCCGGTGGCGGACACGCCTTTGTTGCGCGGGGCGGCGCTGGCGGTGGTGAAGAACCCCTATGCCGGGCGCTATGAGCCGGATATTCAGCCCTTTATGGACGATCTTCGCCCGCTGGGTCTGCAACTGGCGGAACGGCTCGCCGAGGCGCTTGGCGGGGCGGAGGCCATCGAGGGCTATGGCAAGGCGTCGGTGGTGGGCGAGGGCGGTGAGCTTGAGCATGGCGCGCTCTGGCATGCGCCGGGGGGCTATGCGATGCGCGAGGTCCTGGGCGGGGCCAAGGCGATTGTGCCCTCGTCGAAAAAGCTCGGCGGGCCGGGGGTGCGGATCGACGTGCCGATCACCCATATCGACGCGAGCTATGTGCGCAGCCATTTCGACAGTATGGAGCTCGGGCTCAACGATGCGCCGCGTGCCGATGAAATGCTGGTGGCGCTGGTGATGACCACCGGGCCGCGTATTCACGCGCGGGCGGGCGGGCTCGCCGCGTCGGAGATCAAGGGAGAGGATGGATTGCGATGAAAGCCAAGATCAGGAAAACGGCCGTTTTTGTCGAAGAGACCCATATAGAGGGCGGGCGCGAGATCAGCCCCGCCACCCGCAAGGCGGTGGCGGCGGCGGTGATCGAGAACCCCTATGCCGGGGAATATGTCGAGGATCTGAGCCTTCTGATGGAGGTGGGCGAGGAGCTTGGCGCGCTTCTGGGCGAGAAATGCGTCAAGGCGCTCGGCATTCGGCCAGAGCAGGCCGAGAGCTATGGCAAGGCGGCGATGGTGGGCGAAAACGGCGAGCTGGAACATGCCGCGGCGATCCTGCATCCCAAGATGGGCGCGCCGCTGCGCAAGGCGGTCGAGAAGGGCGCGGCGCTGGTGCCCTCGTCCAAGAAGCGGGGCGGCATGGGGCAGGATCTCGACGTGTCGTTGGGACATAAGGATGCGGCCTATGTGCGGAGCCATTTCGACGGGATCGAAATCCGCATCAGCGATGCGCCGCGGGCCAATGAAATCCTCGTGGCGATTGCGGTGACCGATAGTGGTCGGCCGCTGCCGCGGGTGGGTGGGCTCACCGCCGGGGAGGCCGAGGGTAAGGACGGGTTGCGTTAAGCCCCAAGTGACCGTCACAGCGAAAGGCGCGTTCCCACCGGGGCGCGCCTTTTGCGTTCGGGGGAGGCGGCCGGAGTTGACAGGGGGTGTGGGGCTTGATAGTCATTAGTAGGCTAACAAATAATCAAGCCGGAAAGCGTCAGACATGGATGAGATTGCCCAGCCTGTGAAGCCCCAAGACTTTGCCATTCCCGCCGGTGTCTTTGCCGAGACGGTGACCGAGGTGCGGCATTACACCGATCACCTCTTTCGGTTTCGCATCACCCGGCCTGCGAGTTTCCGGTTCCGGTCGGGCGAGTTTGTGATGATCGGTCTGCCCAATGCGGAAAAGCCGGTGTTTCGCGCCTATTCCATCGCCAGCCCGTCCTGGGATGAGGAGATCGAGTTTTTCTCGATCAAAGTGCCCGATGGGCCGCTGACCCAGCATCTTCAGAAGCTGCGAGAGGGCGATACGGTGCTGATGCGGCGCAAGCCGACGGGGACGCTGGTCAATGATGCGCTCTTGCCGGGCAAGCGGCTCTATATGTTCTCGACCGGCACCGGGATCGCGCCTTTTGCGTCGCTCATTCGCGACCCGGAGACCTATGAGAAATTCGATGAGGTGATCCTCACCCATACCTGTCGGCAAGTGGCCGAGCTGCGCTATGGGCAGGAGTTGGTGGCGGCGCTGCAAGACGATCCCCTGGTGGGCGAGATGGCGCGGGCGCAGCTGCGGCATTATTGCTCTGTGACGCGCGAGGTGTTTCCGGTGACGGGGCGGATCACCGATCTCATGGAAAGTGGGAAGATCTTCGAGGATCTCGGCGTGCCGCCGATTGCGCCCGAGACGGATCGCGGCATGATCTGCGGTTCGATGATGATGCTGCGCGACACCAAGGCGCAGCTCGAGGCGTTCGGGCTTGAGGAGGGGGCGAATAACAAGCCCGCGACCTTTGTGGTGGAACGGGCCTTTGTAGACTAGGCTATTCCTGCGGCGGGCGCGGGTAATATTGACGGCTCAGCCAGGCGCAGAGCCCGTCGAGCCCCGGAAAGAGCACCCGTTCGGTGATGTTCGACTGGTCGAGCTTGTCGCGGATTTCCCATTTGAGTTCCGCCGGGATCACCACTTTTTGCCAGATGTTGGGATTGTCGCAGAGCCAGCTGTCGAGGCTTCCGGCCTCGCCGATCTGCACCGAGAAACAGGCGTATTGGTTGACGATCCGGGCGCTGAGCGAGGGCGGTTCAAAGAAGAGGACCTGCCCGGCGGTGTTGCGCTGCGGGGCGCTGAGTTCCTCGAAACTGGCGATCTCTTCCGAGAGCATTTCATCGGTGAAGACATGCGCGCCCTGCGCCCGCAGCAGACCCCGGAGATTGTCGGAGAGAAGATCATGGGCGCGGTGGCTGTCGACCATCCAGATGGCGCCATCGCGGTCGAATTCCTGGAAATCCCAACAGGCGAAATGGGCGGCGATGAGCGGCGAATAGGTCCAGTCCAAGAGCCGCGTCGGCAGCCCGTGGTGCTGGGCCAGCGCGATCCAGTGCCAGAAGTTCGACGGCTCATGCTCGTTCGGTTCGAGATGGGAGCGGGCGTATTTCTTGAAATTGCGCAGCAGGTGTTTTTCCAGCACCACCTGCCGCCCGTCATGGCGCGAGAGCCCCGAGGACAGCGGCACATCGGCGCGGGAATGGCCGCGAAAGAGATGATGCGAGCGGTGGCGTAACATGCGCGGGTTCCACGCATCCTCGAGCAAGACCTCCTGCAACTCGCCCCAAGAGCCGATACGCCTTGTGCGGGCGTCCAAGACGGTTTCTATGCCGGTGGGATCGGTGGGCGAAAAGCGGTCGGTCATGACATCTCCCTCTGGGTCGGGGTGACATTCCGGTTCTGGCGTGCCGGGATTGTCATCCGTATAGAATAATCGCGTGGTAGCGCAGGAAAATCACAAAAATGTTGACTCGCGAGTACAGTCGTTCGTAGGCTAACAATAATAACAATAAAATAATCGTCTTTCCAACAGGAGACCAACCCCATGACCAAGCTTGTCTTACAGAGAGTTGCCGCCGCTGCGGTGGCGACGCTTCTCGGATCCGGGGCCGCCATGGCCGCGAGCAACATCACCCTTTGCGGCGGCAGTCCCGGCGGGCTCTGGTCGCTGTTGGGGGCGGGGCTCGACAAGGCGGTGCGCCAGATCGAGCCGGAGAGCACGGTGACCTATCAGACCTCGAGCGGCGGCTTTGCCAATATCGTGCAGCTCAAACAGGGCAAATGCGATGTGGCCATCGTCCATATCGGCGAGGTGGTGATCGCGGCGCGGGGCGACGAACCCTTCAAAGAGCCGACCACCGGCGTGGCGGCGATCTCGCTGCTCTATGATTGGGCGCCGATGCAATGGGTGACCGACAAGGCCTTTGCCGAGGAAAACAACATCTCGTCCATCGCCGATCTTGCCGGGTTTACCGGCAAATATGATCTCGTGGTGAACCGGCGTGGCATCCTGCCGTCGATTCTGGCGGAAAAAGCGCTCGAGCTTGCGGGATCGAGCTTTGAGCAGATCGAGGCCAATGGCGGCAGCGTGCAGTTTCAGGGGTCGAAAACGGCCTCGGAAGTGATGCAGGACGGCAAGGCCGACACCTGGGTCAACGCCACTTTCGTCGGCAGCGGGTCGATCAAATCCATCGCCGAGGCGCGCGAACTTACGCTGCTGTCGGTGCCTGATGATGTGATCGCCAAGATGCAGGAAGATTTCGGCTCCAAGGTCGTGACCATCCCGGCGGGGGCCTATGATTGGCTCGACAAGGAGGTGAAGACCTTTGGCGCGCAGGCCGCTCTGATCGCGGCGGAAGATGCCGATCCGGCCATGGTCGCGCTGCTGGCGCGGGCGATCTATGAGCACCCGGAGGAAATTCAGGGCGTTCACAAGGCGATGGGGGCATTTGACGGCGCGCTCGGCGCGTCGATCTCGCAGTTCGGCTATCACCCGGCAGCGGCCGAAGTGATCAAGGGCGCAGGTCTTTGATACGGGCTCTCGCGGCGCGACGCTCAACTCGCGCCGCGAGACCACAGCTCTGAACCCCCTGACGCGAAATCCCTGACGCGATTGCTCTCCTTTTGAAAGGCGCTGGCTGGCCATGAGACCGGTATTTCTCAACATGATGTTTTCGACCGGGTGCCGGCGCAGCATTTCAGGGCCGCTCTACTGGCCGATCCGCCTCTATACGGCGCTGTTCACGATCTGGGTTCTTTGGGCTGCGACGCTGGCCCGGGTGGATGCGCTGTCGCTGACGGTGATCTTTCTGAGCCTGATCTATGTGCCGGCCTTTATCCTGATCGGGGCAGGGCGCGGTTCCGACCCGGAACGATCGAGCCCCTTTGACTGGTTTCTGTCGGCTCTGGCGGCGGCCTGCGCGGTCTATTTCATCTTTCACATCCCCGAGACCGCGATGCGGATCAGCCTGCTCGATGAGCTGCGCATGGATCAGTTCATCATGGCGGGGCTGTTGATCCTGCTCACGCTCGAGATCACCCGGCGCACGGTGGGCATGTTCCTGACGCTGATCGTGATCGGGTTTATCCTCTATAACCTCTGGGGGCATCTCATTCCCGGGCAGATGGGGCATGGGCTCATCACGTTGGGCCATTTCATCGATATCAATGTCTATACGACCGATGGTCTCTTCGGGGTGCCGGTGCGGGTGGCGGCGACCTATGCTTTTCTCTTCGTGATGTTCGGCACGTTCCTCGAAAAAGCCAAGGGCGGCGAGTTCTTCTTTAACCTCGCGGCGGCGGTGTCGGGACGGTCGGTGGGCGGCCCGGCCAAGATCGCGGTGTCGTCCTCGGCGCTGTTTGGCACGATGTCGGGCAGTCCGACCTCGGATGTGGTGGCGACCGGGTCGATCACCATCCCGATGATGCGGCGGCTGGGCTATCGGCCCGAGCTGGCGGCGGGGATCGAAGTGGCGGCCTCGACCGGGGGCAGCCTCTTGCCGCCGGTGATGGGATCGGCGGCCTTCATCATGGCCGAGCTTACCGGCATTGGCTATGGCAGCATCGTGCTCGCCGCGATCCTGCCGGCGCTTCTCTACTACCTCGGGATTTTCATTCAGGTGCATCTGCGCTCTGTCGCGCTCAACCTCGCGCCGTTGGAGCGCGACGCGGTGCCGACGCTGCGCGAGACGTTGCGGCGGGGCGGGCATTTCCTGCTACCGCTCGCGGGCCTCGTGGTGCTCTTGGTGATGGGCTATTCGCCGACCATGGTCGCGGCCTTCAGCGCGCTGGCGGTCTGGGCCGTGTCCTATCTGCGGCGCGACACGCGGCTGGGTCTGCGCGCGACGCTTGAGGCGCTGTCTGACACGGCGATCCGGATGCTGGGCGTGACCGGGGCCTGTGCGGCGGCGGGGCTGGTGATCGGCGGCATCACCATGACCGGGCTGGCGTCGAAATTCTCATTTGTGGCCTTTGCGCTGGCGGGCGACAACGTCGTGCTGGCGCTGCTTCTGAGCGCGGCGGTGACGATCATTCTCGGGCTCGGCATGCCGACGCCCAGCGCCTATGTGCTGGCGGCGGTGCTTGTCGGGCCGACGCTGGTCAATGACTATGGGTTTCAGGAGCTGAACGCGCATCTCTTCCTGCTCTATTTCGCGGTGATGTCGGCGATGACGCCACCGGTGGCGGTGGCGGCCTATGCGGCGGCGGCGATATCGCTGGCCAATCCGTTGCGGATTGCGGTGATCGCGATGCGGTTCTCGATCGTGGCCTTTCTGGTGCCCTTCATGTTCGTGATCAACCCGCTGATGCTCAGCCCCTTTGCGAGCTTTGAGGCCTTTGCCACCAGCCTCGCGGCGGTGCTGGCCTGTATCCTCATCGCCTTTGGCAGCGAATGGCACGGGGCGGGCAGGACCGCGCCGCTGGTGCGGCTGGCCATGTTTGGCGCGGCCTTTCTGCTCGCGGTGCCGCTACTCTGGCCCAAGCTGTTGGGCGCGGTGCTTGGCGCGGCGCTCTTGATCTATTGCCTGCGCGTGTTTCGTCAGATGAGCCCCGGCGCGGCGACCCAACCGTAACCTTTTACTTTTCGGCCCAGAGGGCCACCTGATCATCGAAAGGATCACCCAATGTTGCTGGATCTTCGCAAAATCAACCAGTTGATCGACCTCTGGCTAGATGAAGACGTGAATTACTATGACCTGACGGCCAAGATCATGGTGGATGATGATGCGGTGGCCAAGTTCGGCATGAACGCGCGCGAGCCGATCACCCTCTCGGGGATCAAGATCGCCGAGATGATCTTTCGCAAGATGGACCCGGAATGCACCTTCGAGAGCAAGCGCCGCGATGGCGACAAGATCGACACTGGCGAGACATTCGCGGTGATCACCGGCAATGCGCAGGCGCTCTTGACGGCCGAGCGGGTGGCGCTCAACCTCGTGCAGCGGATGTGCGGGATTGCCGGGCTGACGGCGCAATATGTCCAGGAAATCGAGGGCACCAAGGCGATCCTGCTCGACAGTCGCAAGACGACACCGGGGCTGCGCATGCTCGAGAAATACGCGGTGACCTGTGGCGGTGGGCGCAGTCACCGGCTCGGCCTCGACAATGGGATCATGCTCAAGGACAACCATATCGCGGTGGCGGGCGGCATTCGCGCCGCGGTCGAGCGGGCCAAGGCCTATGCGCCAATGCTCACCAAGATCGAGGTGGAATGTGACCGGCTCGATCAGGTGGATGAGGCGCTGGCGGCCGGGGTCGATGTGATCATGCTCGACAATATGAGCAATGATGACATGCGCGAAGCGGTCAAGATCGTCGGCGGGCGCATTCCCCTCGAATGTTCGGGCGGTGTGCGGCTCGACACGATCCGGGGCAAGGCCGAAACCGGCGTCGATTATGTCTCGGTCGGGCGGATCACCCAATCGGCCACCTGCGTTGATATCGGGCTCGATGACGTCTGAGGCGATGACCCCCAAAGGCGTGGCCACAGCGCGGGGCACGCTCTTTGTCATTGTCGGCCCGAGCGGCGTCGGCAAGGACACGTTGATCGATGGCGCGCGCGCGGCGCTCGGGCAGAGCCATTGGTTCCGCTTTGTGCGCCGGGTCATCACGCGGCCCGCCGACAGCGGCGGCGAAGAACATATCGCGATCAGCGAGGCGGATTTCGACGCCGCCCTGGCGGCGGGGCGTTTCTTTCACCATTGGCGCGCCCATGGGCTTGGCTATGGCGTGCCGGCGGATGTGGCCGGGGATCTGGCGGCCGGGGTGAATGTGGTGCTCAACGGCTCGCGTGCCGAGGTGGCGGCGCTGCGTGAGAAATATCCACGGACGGTGACCATTCAGGTGACGGCCTCGCGCGCGGCGGTCGAGGCGCGGCTTCGGGCGCGGGGGCGCGAGGATGAGGCGCAGATCGCCAAGCGGCTCGACCGGCTGAGCGAAACCGGGCTGGTCGAGGGCACGCTTGAGCTGCGCAATGAAGGGCCGGTGGCCGATGGGGTCGCGGCGCTGGTCGATCTGATTGCCGGGTCTTGCGATCTCTGCGCCACCGCGCAGGGGCTCGACATGGATTTCGCGATGGGGGCCGTGTGTCTCGTCCATCGCGACAACCCGGTGGCGGCGCGGCTCTTGGCCGGGAGCACGCGGGTGGCGGTGTCCTTTGAGGGGGCGGAGGTGGTGGCCGATCTGGGGTGGACCTCGGATAGCACCCTCGTCGGGCGCGATGCGCTGGCGCTTTCGTCGGCGGCGATGGAGAAGCTCGGGCTCGCGGGCGGGGAATGTCTGCGCATCGTGCGATCGCCCACACCGCAGAGCCGTGAGGTGCTGCAGCGCAAGATCCGCGGCGGCACGCTCTCGGCGCCCGAAATCACCGGCTTTGTCGATGATCTGGTCAACGGGCGGTTCAGCCCGCCAGAGGTCGCGGGGTTTCTGGTGACAGCCTCGACCAATCTGGCGCTCGATGAGATCATCGCCCTGACCAAGGCCCGTGCCAGCCATGCGCGGCGGCAGCGCTGGGCCGCGGATGTGGTGGTGGACAAGCATTCCATGGGCGGCATTCCGGGCAATCGGATCACCCCAATCGTCATTCCCATCGTGGCGACACACGGGCTGACCATGCCGAAAACCTCGTCGCGGGCGATCACCTCGGCGGCGGGCACCGCGGATATGATGGAGGTCATGGCGCGGGTGGATCTCGGCCCGGAAGAGTTTCGCAAGGTGGTCGAGGCGACCGGCGGTGCAATCTGCTGGAACGGGCGGCTGACGCATTCACCGGTGGATGATGTGATGAACGCGATCAACCGGCCGCTTGGGCTGTCGTCGGCGCTGCTCGACGTGTCGTCGATCCTGTCGAAGAAGCTGGCGGCGGGGTCGAGCCATGTGCTCATCGATCTGCCGCTGGGACCGCAGGCCAAGACCCGCACAGAGGAGGAGGCCGCGCATCTCAAATCGCTCTTTGAGAGCGTGGGCGAGGGCGTCGGCCTGTCGGTGCGGGTGAATATTGCCGATGGGTCGCGGCCCATCGGGCGCGGTGTTGGCCCGCTTCTTGAAGTAATCGACGTGCTCGATGTGTTGCGCTCGGACCCGGATGCGCCACAGGATCTGGCCGAGAAGGCGGTGGATTATGCGGCGCAGATCCTCGAATGGGCGGGCGGTGTCGAGGCCGGGCAAGGGGCCGCGCGGGCGCGGGCGCTGATCGCGAGCGGCGCGGCGCTGGCCAAGCTCGAAGAGATCGCCCAGCATCAGGGCGCCCATGAATATGCGCGCAGCCCGGGAAGTTTCACGGCGTTGGTCACGGCGCCTGAGGCGGGTCGCATAGCCTCGGCCGATATTCGCACCATCGCCTCTGTGGCGCGTCGGGCGGGCGCGCCGCGCGACAAGGCGGCGGGCGTCGTGGTTTTGTCGCAGGTGGGGGCGCAGGTCGACAAGGGGCAGCCCTTGCTGCGCATTCACGCCTCGAGCGGGCAGGCGCTGGCCGCCGCGCAGGAGGTTCTGGCGGGAGGTGCGATGCCCTTTGCCATCTCGCCCTGATCGGGCCGGTTGCAGCGCCGGTCCGGATGCGCCATGTAGCGGGCAAGACGCAGGTGGCGAGAGGGCGGCGACAGATGGCGAAGAGAGCATGTATCACGGTGGGTTTGGGCCAGGGGGCCTGGAACCGCTCCGCCATCCTTTGCGGGGCGCGCGCATGACCCCGGCTGCGCGCTATCAGACCGCCGCCGAAATCCTCGATGAGATCTTGGGCGGTGTGGCCGCCGAAAAGGCGCTCACCAACTGGGCGCGGCGGGCGCGGTTTGCCGGCTCCAAGGACCGGGCGGCGGTGCGCGACCATGTGTTTGACGTGCTGCGTCAGCGGCAAAGCTGTGCGGCGCGGGGTGGGCTGGATGGTCGGGGGCTCATCCTCGGGCTGCTGCGCGGTGATGGCATCGATCCCGACACGGTGTTCACGGGCGATGGCTATGGGCCGGCGGTGCTCAGCGAGGCCGAGCGTGAGGCGGGGGAGGCGGGCGATGTGCTCGATCTGCCGGCTTGGATCGTGGCCCCGATGCGTGCGGCGCTGGGCGAAGATTTCGACAGGACCGAACGTACCCTGCGCGAGCGTGCGCCGGTGATGTTGCGGGTCAATCTGGCCAAGAGCGATCCGGCGGCGGCGCGGGCGGCGCTGGCCGATGAGAGCGTGACCGCAGAGCCGGTCGCGGGCAGCGCCACGGCGCTTGTGGTCACCGAGGGCGCGCGGCGCATCCGGCTTGGCCGTGCCTATCTCGACGGGCTGGTCGAACTGCAGGATGGATCGAGCCAGGCGGCCGTGGCGGCGCTGGCCGGGCGGGCCCCGGCGCGGGTTCTCGACTATTGCGCCGGGGGCGGCGGCAAGAGCCTCGCGCTGGCGGCGCTCTGCTCGGCAGAGATCTATGCCCATGACGCCGATCCGGCCCGCATGTCCGACCTGCCAGAGCGCGCGGCGCGGGCCGGGGCCGACATCATCCGGCTTGATCGCGAGGAGATTGCCGGGCACGCGCCCTATGATCTGGTGATCTGTGACGTGCCCTGTTCGGGCAGCGGCACCTGGCGGCGCACCCCGGAGATGAAATGGCGGTTCTCCGAAGCCGATCTCGCGGCGCTGGTTCAAACCCAGGCGGAAATCCTCGACGAGGCCGCAGCCCATGTCGCGCCGGGCGGGTATCTTGCCTATATGACCTGTTCGATCTTGGCCGAAGAAAACGAGGCGCAGAGTGAAGGCTTTGGCGCGCGGCATCCGGGGTTTGCGCTGCGGGGCACGCGGCGCTGGCCGGTATCCGCCTCGGGCGATGGATTTTTTCTGGCACAATTTGAACGTGTGTCGTAGCCTCGGGGGGATTTTACGGGCACTGCGTTCAAGTTAATCCTGATTTAATAATTTCGGCCCAGATTGGGTGGGGTACCCCACGTTTCAAAGGCCATGACGTGACAGTTTCAGACCCAAGCTTTTCGTCGCTGCGACGGCTCTCGAGCCAGCTTCGCCCGCATGCCACGCTGGTGTTTCTGGCGGCGGGGCTCTTTGCCGCGATGGCCTTTATCGTCCCCGATACTATGGCGCAGGTGACCTTGGGGCTGATTTCCATAGGGCTCTTGGTTGCGGCGACGGGCCTCTTGGCGGGGGCGTTTTTCGACCATTTCGAGCGGCGCCGGCTGCTCCGGTCGATCGAAATGGTCACGGCCCAGGATTTTGCGGCCTGTATCGTGACCGGGGCCGAAGGCGAGATCCGCTTTCGCAATGCCGCGGCAGAGCGCGAATTTCCTGCCATGCTCTCGGGCAATCTCGGTCAGCTGTTGCAGGACAGCGTGGCCAATCCCGGTACGCTTTTGTTTCGGCTCGAGGGGCGGGCGGATCGAGTGGGCGCCGCGCATGAAGATGTGCTGACCCGGCGCGGTCATATCCGGATCTCGGTCCATCGCGCCGATGAGGGGCTCTATCTTTGGCGCATCGAAAAGGCCGCGGATATGGTGCCCCGCCGCGCCGATCCGATGCCGCTTCCGATGATCACCGTCGGGCGTAACGACGCGGTTTTGTTCATGAATCAGGCGGCGCGTGACCTGATCGGCGAACGTGCGAGAACGCTTGATCGGATCTGTCCACGTCTGCCGATTCGTTCGGGTCTCGTGAATGACGTGGCCACCCGCGATGGCGTCTATGGCTGTCTCGCGGTCGAGCTTGACGGCGTCGCGGGCCGGCGCGAGATTTTTCTGATCCCCGGCATTGCCGCCACCGAACGCCAGCCGGATGGCTGGGCCTTTTTCGACGAAATGCCCGTGCCCTTGCTCAAACTCTCGGCTGAGGGGATTGTGCAGCTGTCAAACCGGCCGGCGCGTGATCTTCTGGGGGCGGATCTCTGCCATGGCCGCCCGCTTGGAGAGATGCTCGAAGGGCTGGGGCGGCCGATCCGGGATTGGATCGGCGATGCGGCGGCCGGACGGGGCACGGTGCATTCCGAATTCCTCCGGGTGCGCCGCGACGATGCGGAAACCTTTGTTCAGGTGACCCTGAACCGCGCCCGCGAAGAGGGCGAAACGATCCTGATCGCGGTGATGAATGACGCGACCGAGCTGAAATCCTTGGAGGCTCAGTTCGTTCAAAGCCAGAAAATGCAGGCCATTGGTCAACTGGCCAGCGGGGTGGCGCATGATTTCAACAACCTGCTGACCGCGATCACCGGTCATTGCGATCTCTTGCTGTTGCGCCATGACCAACATGACAGCGATTTCAGTGATTTGCAGCAGATCAACCAGAATGCCAATCGCGCGGCCGTTCTGGTCAACCAGCTGCTGGCCTATTCCCGCAAACAGACGCTCACCCCCGAAATCATGGATCTGCGCGACACGCTCGCGGATCTGACCCATCTGCTCAACCGGCTGGTGGGGGAACGGATCGACCTGTCGCTCAGCCATGATCCGGAACTGTGGTCGATCCGCGCTGACCGGCGACAGTTTGAACAGGTGCTGATGAACCTCGTCGTCAACGCGCGCGACGCCATGCCGGACGGCGGCGAGGTGCGCATTCGGACCGAGAATCTGGTGCTGGATAGCCCGATGATCCGCGACCGGGCGACTGTTTCGCCGGGTCGCTACGTCAAGGTTTCGGTCGAGGATGAAGGGGTCGGCATCGCGCCGGAAAAGCTCCGCAAAGTGTTTGAGCCCTTCTATACAACCAAACGCGTGGGCGAGGGGACGGGGCTTGGCCTGTCGACAGTCTACGGGATCATCAAGCAAACCGGCGCGTTCATCTTTGTCGACAGTGAGCCCGGACGCGGTGCCTGTTTCTTCATGCTATTCGCGGCCTTCGATCGCGAAATTCGCCCGCAAGTCGAACGGTTTGCCCCGCTCGAGCTCGGCGCGCCGGTGGAGGGCTGTGTTCTGCTTGTCGAGGATGAGGCGCCGGTCCGGGCCTTTGCGTCGCGGGCGATGCAGCTGCGCGGGCTGACCGTGGTCGAGGCCGAATCGGCGGAAGAGGCGCTCGAACTCTTAGCGGATGAAGACCTTGCCGTAGATGTCTTTGTCACCGATGTGGTGATGCCGGGCATGGATGGCCCGAGTTGGGTGCGCAAGGCGCTTGAGCAGCGGCCAGATGTGCGGACGATCTTCATGTCCGGATATGCGCAGGAAGATTTTTCGGACGCGCGTAGCGCCATTCCCAGGTCGACCTTCCTGTCGAAACCTTTTTCCCTCACGGAACTGACCGAGGCGGTGCAGCAGCAGATCGTGAATGAAACGGCGTCAGTCGCCGAAGAGAGGCCGCTTCCTTAGCGCTAGACGCCGCTAAGTCGGGCCCGTCAGGGTCAACCGACGGAGCCGATTTCCGGGGGGGTATAGGCCCCATCGGGTCCGATACTGTCATAGAGGATAAAATCGGCAGCGGCCTTGCGACGGAGGCGTGTCGCCACCTCGTCGGATAGGCATAGCTCCTGCGGAGCGGAGATGTTTCTGTGCTCGGGAGAGACCGGTCGACCGAACCGAGTTCTGAGAAAGGCTTGCAGCCCGTCCTGATCTTCATAGCGGAAGAGGCGGGTCACTTGTGTGCCGTTCTTCTGGGGCTCCATGAATTTGGCCTGGCTGCCGACATTGGCGAAGGCGGGTTTTTTCCCTTGAAGATAGGCGAGGACAAAATCGTCAAAGCTGATCTGCCGCGTGGAGTTCTTGTGCCCATCGAGCTCGGGGCGTTGGCGATAGCGATACCAGCTTCCGAGCCACGCAATCGGTTCCCGCATGACGGCGATCACCTCGAGATCAGAGCCGATGAATTTCTCCAACGCCGGACGAAAGAAGCGATTGTAGCGAAAAACCGGCGCATGTTTGAGCTCGGGTGGATCGGAAATCACCATGGAGGCGAAGGGGGCCAGTGCTGCCTGATAGGCGGTGCTGCCGGTTTTGGGCACCGAGAGAAACACGAGTTTTTGCTTGGCAAAGACCATCATCTGAGAAGCTGCTCCGGCTGCTGGCCCGGGAAAGGCGCAAATTAATCAAGTTTTAATCGGTTTAGAAGAAACTCGAGCCGCAAACAATTGTCTTGAAATGTTCTCATTTTGTGCTCATAAGGGGTGAGAACAACACGCGAACAAAGCATCGATTGCCGCCCGTCCCTGGGTGTGGAATAAGAAAGGCAACGCAATGGCAACGGCAGATTTACTTTCCATGGACAGCAAGCGTAACCCGGACAAGCAAAAGGCGCTGGACAGCGCCCTGGCGCAGATCGAGCGGCAATTTGGCAAGGGCTCGATCATGAAGCTCGGGGCCGACAATCCGGTGCAGGAGATCGAGGCCACCTCGACCGGCTCGCTCGGGCTCGACATCGCGCTCGGCATCGGCGGCCTGCCCAAGGGGCGGATCATCGAGATTTACGGGCCCGAAAGCTCGGGCAAAACCACGCTGACACTGCATTGCGTGGCCGAAGAACAGAAAAAAGGCGGCGTCTGCGCCTTTGTTGACGCGGAACATGCGCTCGATCCGATCTATGCGCGGAAACTTGGCGTCGATCTCGATGAATTGCTGATTTCGCAGCCCGACACCGGGGAACAGGCGCTCGAGATTGTCGACACGCTCGTCCGCTCGGGCGCGGTGAGCATGGTCGTGGTCGACTCGGTTGCGGCGCTGACGCCGAAATCCGAGCTTGAAGGCGACATGGGTGACAGCAATGTCGGCGTGCAGGCGCGGCTCATGAGCCAGGCGATGCGCAAGCTGACCGGCTCGATCAGCCGGTCGAAATGCACGGTGATCTTCATCAACCAGATCCGCATGAAAATTGGCGTCATGTTCGGCAGCCCCGAGACCACGACGGGCGGTAATGCACTCAAATTCTACAGCTCGGTTCGGCTCGACATTCGTCGCATCGGCGCGCTCAAGGATCGTGACGAGGTGGTCGGCAACGCGACCCGCGTCAAGGTCGTCAAAAACAAGGTCGCGCCGCCCTTCAAGCAGGTGGAATTCGACATCATGTATGGCGAAGGTATCTCGAAAATGGGCGAGCTGCTCGACCTCGGGGTCAAGGCTGGGGTGGTCGAGAAGTCGGGCAGCTGGTTCAGCTATGGTGACGAGCGGATCGGGCAGGGGCGTGAGAACGCCAAGACCTTCCTGAAGGAAAACAGCGCCATTGCGCTGGCCATCGAAGACAAAATTCGCGCGGCCCATGGGCTCGAATTCGATATGCCCGAGATCGAGAAACAGGGTGACGAGGACGACATCCTCGAAGGCTGAGCCCAACTGCGAAGCAGTCGTCACCGAGAAACCATCAGACCCGGCCCGCGTTTTGCGTGGGGCCGGGTTTTTCTTGCGGTGGACAGCATGGCGCGGGGCCGTTAAATCACCTTGACGCCCTGCGTATTTGACCCGCGAAAGAGAGCCCCATGCCGACGCTGAACGAAATCCGCTCGACCTTCCTCAATTTCTACGAGCGCAATGATCACCAGATTGTCGAGAGTTCGCCGCTCGTGCCGCGCAACGACCCGACCTTGATGTTCACCAACTCGGGCATGGTGCAGTTCAAGAACCTCTTTACCGGGGTCGAGACGCGCGATTACAGCCGCGCGACCACTAGCCAGAAATGCGTGCGTGCCGGCGGCAAGCACAATGATCTCGACAATGTCGGCTATACCGCGCGGCACCATACCTTCTTTGAAATGCTCGGCAATTTTAGCTTTGGCGACTATTTCAAGGAACAGGCGATCCCCTATGCTTGGGATTTGCTGACCAAGGATTTCGGGCTCAACAAGGACAAGCTTCTGGTCACGGTCTATCACACCGATGACGAGGCGGCGGAGATCTGGAAGAAATACGCGGGCCTGAGCGATGATCGGATCATCCGTATCGCGACGGATGACAATTTCTGGTCGATGGGCCCGACCGGGCCTTGTGGCCCTTGCACCGAGATTTTCTATGACCATGGTCCCGAAATCTGGGGTGGCCCTCCGGGCAGCCCGGAAGAAGATGGCGACCGGTTCATCGAGATCTGGAACCTCGTTTTCATGCAGAACGAACGGTTTGAAGACGGCACGATGCGCGAGCTCGACATGCAGTCGATCGACACGGGCATGGGGCTCGAACGGATTGGCGCGCTCTTGCAGGGCAAGCATGACAATTATGACACGGATCTGATGCGCAGCCTGATCGAGGCGAGCGCCCATGTCACCAGCCAAGACCCCGACGGGCCGGGCAATATTCATCACCGCGTCATCGCCGACCATCTGCGGTCGAGCGCGTTTTTGATTGCCGATGGGGTCATGCCCTCGAACGAGGGGCGCGGCTATGTGGTGCGGCGGATCATGCGCCGTGCGATGCGTCACGCGCATCTTCTCGGGGCGAAAGACCCGGTCATGCATCAGCTGGTGCCGGCGCTTGTCACGCAGATGGGGCAGGCGTTTCCGGAACTGGGCCGGGCGCAGAGCCTCATCCAAGAGACGCTCAAGCTTGAAGAGACGCGGTTCAAGCAGACGCTCGACCGGGGGCTTCGCCTGCTCGACGACGAGCTGGGTGGGCTGCCCGAGGGGGCGGCGCTGCCGGGGCAAACAGCGTTCAAGCTTTACGATACTTATGGCTTCCCGCTCGACCTGACGCAGGATGCGCTGCGCGAAAAAGGCCGCGAAGTCGATGTGTCGGGCTTTGACGAGGCCATGGCCGAGCAAAAGGCCAAGGCGCGGGCGGCTTGGTCCGGCTCGGGTGAGGCGGCGGATGCGACCATCTGGTTCGATATCGCAGAGAGCCATGGCACCACGGATTTCCTCGGCTATGACACCGAGACCGCCGAGGGCCAGATCGTGGCGCTCGTCGCGGATGGGGCCGAGGTCAAGAGCGCGGCCAAGGGCGACAGCGTTCAGATCATCCTCAACCAGACGCCCTTCTACGCGGAATCGGGCGGCCAGGTGGGCGACACCGGTGTGATCCGCAGCGCCGAGGGCGCGGCCAAGATCACCGACACGCGCAAGGTGGCCGGCGTCTTCATCCATATCGGTGAAGTGACCGAGGGCAAGCTCGTGGCCGGAGCGGCGGCGCAACTCGAGGTGGATCACTCCCGGCGCACCGCCATTCGTGCCAATCACTCGGCCACGCATTTGCTGCACGAGGCGCTGCGCAATGCGCTGGGCGATCATGTGGCACAGCGCGGCTCGCTCAATGCCGAGGACCGGCTGCGCTTTGACTTTAGTCACAGCAAGGCGATGAGCGCGGACGAGCTCGACCAAGTGGCGCGCGAGGTCAATGAGTACATCCGTCAGAACACAAGGGTCGAAACCCGGATCATGACGCCGGATGATGCGCGTGACATCGGCGCGCAGGCGCTCTTTGGCGAGAAATACGGCGACGAGGTGCGTGTCGTGTCGATGGGCTCGCTCGCGGGGTCGGGCAAGGGGCTCGACGGGACGACCTATTCGATCGAGCTCTGCGGCGGCACCCATGTGCGCCAGACCGGCGATATTGGCATGTTCGTGATCCTTGGCGACAGCGCCAGCAGTTCGGGCGTGCGCCGGATCGAGGCGCTGACCGGTGACGCGGCGCGGGCCTATCTCGCGGCGCAGGACGACCGCGTCGGGGCGCTCACTGGGGAAATGCGCTGCAAGCCCGAAGATCTGGTCGCGCGTGTGCGCGGGTTGCTCGATGAGCGCAAGGCGCTGACCAATGAGGTGGCTCAGCTGCGGCGTGAGCTGGCCATGGCGGGCGGCTCGGGCGGCGCGGCTTCCGATGATCAGCGCGAGATCAACGGTGTGAAACTACATGCCCAAGTGCTGAGCGGCGTGTCCGGCAAGGATTTGCCCGCGCTGATCGACGAGCATAAGTCGCGGCTTGGGTCCGGCGCGGTGTTGCTGATCGCCGATACCGGCGGCAAGGTCGCCGTCGCGGCGGGGGTCACGGATGACTTGACCGAACGCCTCTCTGCGGTCGAAATGGTGCGCGCAGCCGCGCCCGCGCTAGGCGGTAAGGGCGGCGGTGGCCGGGCCGACATGGCCCAGGGCGGCGGCGCGGATGCCTCGAAAGCGGATGAAGCGATTGGCGCCGTTGAAACTTTGATCGAAGGGGTCTGATATGCCTGCCTTGTGGATTGCCCATGTGACTGTCACCGACGAAGAGGCCTATGGCAAATACGCCGCCCTCGCGGGGCCCGCGATTGCCAAGCACGGCGGCAAGTTCATCGCCCGCGCCGGTCGCTATGTGCAGCTTGAGGGCAAGGACCGGCCGCGCAATGTGGTGGCCCAGTTCGACAGCGTCGAGGCCGCCGAGGCCTGCTATCATTCGCCCGAGTATCAAGAGGCGCTGGGCCATGCGCGCAACGCCTCCGAGCGCGAATTGCTGATCGTCGAAACGAGCGAATAACGCGATGTCGGTGCTGCGCGAATTGCTGCGCAGTCATCGGGGCGATGGCCGGGTCGATTGGATTGGGCTGCGGCCCGAACGCCTCGCCCCGGTTCAGTCGGTGACGCGGGCGGAGATCACGGAAAAGGGCCTTGTGGGCGACCATGGGCGGCCGGGGAAACGTGCGCTGACCCTCATTCAGGCCGAGCATCTGCCTGCGATTGCAGCGCTCTGCGGGGCCGGGGAGCTGTCCCCAGAAACCCTGCGCCGAAATATCGTGGTGTCAGGCATCAATCTCATGGCGTTGCGCCATAATCAGATCCGTATCGGCAGTGCTTTGATCGAATTTTCCGTGCCCTGCGCGCCCTGTTCGAGGATGGAAAAAGCCTTGGGAACAGGGGGCTATAACGCGATGCGCGGGCATGGCGGCTGGTGCGCCACGGTGATCGAGCCGGGCCATGTGGCCCTGGGCGATCCGGTGCGGCCCGAGGACCGGGCCACACCTGATTTAAGTCGCCAAGCTTAGGCCGTTTTGGCCATCCGCTTGCGCTCATGCGGGTCGAGATAGCGCTTGCGCAGACGGATCGCGTTGGGCGTCACTTCGACCAGCTCGTCATCATTGATATAGGCGATGGCCTCTTCGAGGCTGAGCGTGATCGGCGTGGTCAGGCGCACCGCTTCGTCGGTGCCCGAGGCCCGCACGTTGGTGAGCTTTTTCCCCTTGAGCGGGTTCACTTCGAGATCGTTCTCACGGCTGTGCTCGCCGATGATCATGCCGGTGTAGACCTTGGCCTGCGCCCCGATGAACATCTTGCCGCGATCTTCGAGGTTCCACAGCGCATAGGCCACGGCCTCGCCGTTTTCCATCGAGATCAGCACGCCTGCGCGACGGCCGGGGATCGAACCTTTATGTTCGGTCCAGCCGTGGAACACGCGGTTGAGAACCCCGGTGCCGCGCGTGTCGGTGAGAAATTCGCCGTGATAGCCGATGAGCCCGCGCGACGGCACATGTGCGATGATCCGCGTCTTGCCCGCACCCGCCGGTTTCATTTCGACCAGCTCGCCTTTGCGCGCGCCGGTGAGCTTTTCGATCACCGCGCCGGAATATTCGTCATCGACGTCGATGGTGGCCTCTTCGACCGGCTCCATCCGCTTGCCGTCGACGTCCTTCATGATCACCTGCGGGCGCGAGATCGACAGTTCGAACCCTTCGCGGCGCATGTTTTCGATGAGAACGCCCATCTGCAATTCGCCACGGCCCGACACTTCGAAGGCCTCGCCGCCGGGGGTGTCGGCGATCTTGATCGCGACGTTGCTCTCGGCCTCTTTGTGGAGGCGTTCGCGGATCACCCGGCTTTGGACCTTTTTGCCGTCACGACCGGCCAGCGGGCTGTCGTTGATGCCGAAGGTCACGGTGATGGTGGGCGGATCAATGGGCTGTGCTTCGAGCGGCTCGTCGACCGCCAGCGCGCAGATCGTGTCGGCCACGGTGGCCTTGGCCATGCCCGCGATGGTCACGATGTCGCCTGCGACAGCCTCTTCGATGTCCTGGGTTTGCAGGCCGCGGAAGGCTTGGATCTTGGTCACGCGGAACTGTTCGATTTTCTGGCCGACGCGGCTCAGCGCTTGAACGGTGGCGCCGACTTTGAGGCGGCCGCTTTCGACGCGCCCGGTGAGCTGACGACCGACGAAAGTGTCAGAGCCGAGCGTGGTGGCCAGCATGCGGAAATCTTCGCCGGCATGCGCCACTTGGCGCGGGGCAGGGACGTGGTTGACGATGAGATCAAACAGCGCGGTCAGGTCCTTGCGCGGGCCGTCGAGCTCGTGATCGGCCCAGCCGTTGCGGCCCGAGGCATACATATGCGGGAAGTCGAGCTGATCATCATCGGCGCCGAGGCTTGCGAAGAGATCGAAACATTCATCCAGCGCGCGATCCGGTTCGGCGTCGGGCTTGTCGACCTTGTTGAGGACCACGATGGGGCGCAGCCCGAGGGCAAGGGCCTTGGAGGTCACGAATTTCGTCTGCGGCATCGGGCCTTCGGCGGCATCGACCAGCAGAACAACGCCGTCGACCATGCTCAGGATGCGTTCGACTTCACCGCCGAAATCGGCGTGGCCGGGGGTGTCGACGATGTTGACGCGCTTGCCTTTCCATTCCACCGAGGTGGGTTTGGCAAAGATGGTGATGCCGCGTTCGCGTTCGAGGTCGTTGCTGTCCATGGCGCGTTCGTCGACGGCCTGGTTGGCACGGAAGGCACCGGATTGTTTCAGCAGCTCGTCGACAAGGGTGGTCTTGCCATGGTCGACGTGGGCGATGATCGCAATATTGCGCAGGTCCATTCTCGGTGTCTCTCGTTTATCGGGTTTACCGCGCCCTATACGGGGTCGCGCCGAAAGGCCAGAGGCAAAAGCGTAGAAGGCCCGCGTGTGAGCAGATATGTGGGCTCTATGCGGCGGATTTGTGCGCCCGCGCCGGTTTTGAAGTGGTCGAGCCCTTGATTTGCTGGGGTGGTGGGGCCGAGGTTGAGATGGGTGACCTGGGTGGCGGAGTAGTGGGTCATGGCGGTCCAGAGGAGGAGGTTGT
Organism: Roseovarius sp. CH_XMU1461; assembly: GCF_037027165.1. NCBI lineage: Bacteria > Pseudomonadati > Pseudomonadota > Alphaproteobacteria > Rhodobacterales > Roseobacteraceae > Roseovarius > Roseovarius sp. CH_XMU1461. The sequence goes on along the minus strand of NZ_JAYMDV010000002.1, from coordinate 700,192 downwards.
GGGCGCAGGCGCGGCGGCCGGCGGGGCTGGACCAGCCGAGATGATAGCTCGCCATACTGCCGTGGCGCAAAAAGAGCATATAGGCCAAGGGGTTGGATGGATCTCCGGCGAGGAAAAGCCGCGTGGCAGCCGGCGCGGCGCGGGCCCAGGCGAGGGTGAACGCGGTGGGCAGGGCGCGGTAGCCGCGCTGGCGGCGTTGGGAAATTTCGAGATCCAGCAAGGGTTTATCGCGCAGAGGGTCAAGCGCGCGGTGGTGGATGGGCAGGGTGCTGCGGGCGGCGCGGCGCATCCGGTTGCGCCATTTTCCTTGCATGGCGGCAAGCATCGCATCACCATCTGATGAGAGCGGCAGGATATGCTCGGACCCCGGTTGGGTGAGCCGATATGCGCCCGCGAGCGGCAGATCATCGGCCTGATCGGGGGCGATGAGCCAGAGGGTCAGGGGCGAAAAACGCGACATCAGTTTTACGACTGCATCACGTCGGTATTGCGACGGTGCGTCTTTTGGCGCGTCTTGGAGCCAGATCGGACCCCGTGCGAGCCAGTGGAGACGCAAGGGACCGAGCCGCCGTTCGACCCATTGCGCGCGGCCCAGAGGCGACGCTGCGTCAGGCCCGAGCCACGCCTCACCAACAGAGCGGCCCATCGCGGAGAGCGCGCGGCCATAGAGCGGGTGCTGCTGCAAGGGCAGGGGGTAGGGATCAAGAAAATGGCGGCGATGCATCTGCATGGCCGCCATTCAATCCTGTCACGGTAAATCGCGCGTTAACCTGCGCCGATCAGCCGGTGCGAGAGATCTTAGAAGGGGATTTCATCATCCATGTCGCGCGAGGGGGCGCCGCCGCCCTGATTGCCGCCGCCGCCGCCTTGGCCGCCACCGTAATCGCCGCCATAGCCGCCACCGCCGGCCTGATCACCGCCATAGCCGCCGCCGCCGTAGCCGCCGCTGCTGCCGCCCGAGCCGCCGCCTTCGCCGCGCCCGTCGAGCATGGTCAGGGTCGAGCCGAAGCCCTGCAGCACGACCTCGGTCGAATAGCGGTCCTGACCGCTTTGGTCCTGCCATTTGCGGGTCTGAAGCTGGCCCTCGATATAGACCTTGGAGCCTTTGCGCAGAAACTGCTCGGCGACGCGCACCAGACCTTCGTTGAAGATCGCCACCGAATGCCATTCGGTGCGTTCGCGGCGTTCGCCGGTGTTGCGGTCCTTCCAGGTTTCCGACGTGGCAATGCGCAGGTTGCACACCTTGCCGCCGTTCTGGAATGTCCGAACCTCGGGATCGCGCCCCAGATTGCCGATGAGTATGACTTTGTTAACCGAACCGGCCATGGCTGCTCTCCCGAATCCTGATGAGTGATGCCGGTGTTACATCACCGTGCAAAAGTGAAGGAAAGCCTAAAACACCCCTAAAATTACTTCAACCGTGCAAGATGCCGCCGAAGCGGGTTGCGGGGGTGGCAAAAAAACATTGGAACCTGTATGTTAAGAGCCGAGTTGGGGAACGGGACATTTTAGCCAGATGAAGAGACTGTTTTCAGCCGCAGTTGCGGGGGCGCTGTTTTTATCCGCGCCCGTGTCCGCCGAAGTTCTGTCGACAAAGAACCGTCAGAAATCTTTCAGCATTCAGACCAAGGTTCTCGATAACCGCGCGGCGTCGCAATATAAGGCGTCCGTTCGGCTCAAGCCGCAGAAGGTCGAAACCCCGACCAAATGGGGCAGCGGCAAATCCTTCTCGGGCACCTATACCGGCGCGTATAAAGGGCAATATCTGACCATCGCCAAACAGGCCGCTGCGCGCCATGGCGTGCCGGAACATCTCTTCTTGCGGCTGGTGCAGCAGGAGAGCGGCTGGAAGCCCACGGCGCTGTCGCATAAGGGCGCGATCGGTCTGGCGCAGCTGATGCCGGGGACGGCGCGGGTGCTGCGGGTCGATCCGCATGATCCGGCGCAGAACCTCGAGGGCGGCGCGCGTTACCTCGCGCAGCAATATCGCAAGTTCGGCTCGTGGCGTCTGGCGCTCGCGGCCTATAATGCGGGCCCGGCGGCGGTGACGAAATATGGCGGGGTGCCGCCCTATAAGGAAACCCAGAATTACGTGCGCGTGATCTGGGGCAGCTAAGGGGCAGCTAAGCCGCCTGCCGCAATTCTCAAACTACCAATATGACCGAGCGACGCCCGGGATCAGGCGGCGCGGGCCGCCTTGCGCAGGCTGCTCGGGCTGTGGGTCGTGTGGTGCTGGATGAAGCGCGAGAAATAGGCGGCGCTGCCAAAGCCGAGCGATGCGGCGATCTGGGTGACGGGCAGATCGCCATCCTCGAGGGCCACGCGGGCCGCGTGCAATTTGCGCCGAACCAGCATATCGGCGGCGGTCATGCCGGCGCTCTGGCGGCAGGTGCGGGTGAGATGGGTCGGGGTCACGCCGAGATCGGCCGCATAATCCGCCATCACCCGAGGCAGGTGGTAATCGCGCTCGATGAGCGCCGCATAGGCGGTGACGAGACGTTGCGAGGCCTTGGGCCGGGCGGTGTTGTCATGGTCGATCATGGCGCGGCGCAGCCAGACGGTCATCAGCTGGGCATGGGCGGCGAGCGCCTCGTCGGCGAAGGGCAGGTTGTGATGGGTTTCACGCTGCATCCGGTCGATGAGCGCGGTGAGCTCGGTCTGGTTCTGGACCTCGAGAATGCGCAGGATCTGGGCATTATCGGGCATCAGGATCGGGCTCTGGGCCGCGACAGAGACCACCCAGCCGAAACATTGCGCCCCGGGTTCGAGGGCAAAGCCGCTGCCCGCCGGGATGACGACGGCATTATGCGCGCCAAGCCCGCGCTGCACCCCTTCGAGCGTGATGCGCGCCTGTCCCTTGGTGATCCAGAGGAGATTATGGGTCTTGCTGCTATGGGGCAGGGAGAGCCGCCAGCCGCCGCCCGCGCCCCATTGCGCGAGGGTCAGGAGCCGGACCTTGGGGCTGGGGATGTCGGTGCCGAGCGTGGCGGTGTCGAGCGGATGAAGCTCGGCGGCGTCGGTGGGAATGGGCTGATGCTCTGCCATGGTGCCCCCTGCGGACATGTTTGTTTTGGTGTGAGACTCGCATCTCACCCCGATCATGTCACCTAATTTTGTCGAAAATTGTAAATAATGCGTTAATTGCAGGGCAGCCAGATCCAGCCCTGCATATGCTTGCGGAACCAGGTGCGCTGACGCTTGGCATATTGCCGGGTGATGGTGATCGACCGCTCGCGCGCCTCATCGAGCGTCATGTCGCCGCGCAAGTAGGCCACCAGTTCCGGCCCGCCATGGGCGCGCGACGAGGGCTGCGTCGGGTCGAACCCGTCGAGATTGGCCCGCGCCTCGTCGAGCGCGCCGGCCTCGAGCATGAGATCGAACCGCGCCTCGATGCGCGGCGTGAGCCAGGGTTTCGGCGCGTCGAGCACGAGGCAGGTGGCGGCGCTGTCGGGTAGCAGGGGCGGGGCCGTTTCGCGCTGCCACGACAGGAGCCCGCGCCCGGTGGCCTGCAGCACCTCCCAGGCGCGCTGCACCCGCATCGGATTATAGGGGTCGATGGCGGCGCGGGTCTCGTCGTCGAGCTCGGTGAGCATCGCCTCGCGGCCCGCGGTTTCAAGCAGCGCCGTGCCGCGCGCCCGGATTTCGGGATCGGTGGGCGGGATCTGCGCCAGCCCTTCGGTGAGGGCGCGGAAATAGAGCCCGGTGCCGCCGATGATGATGGCGCGTTCCGAGCCTGCGAGGATCTGGGCCACTTCGCGCAGCCAATGGCCGGTGGAATACTCGGCCCCGCGCGGCACGTGACCATAAAGAAGATGCGGCGCGCGTGCCTCATCCTCGGGCGAGGGGCGGGCCGAGAGAATGCGCCAGTTTTCATAGACCTGCATGCTGTCGGCATTGACGATCACGCCACCCTGATCCTCGGCGATGCGCAGCGCGAGGGCGGATTTCCCGCTGGCGGTGGGACCGGCGATCAGCACCGGTTTATGGCGGTCGATGTCAGGCTGGGCGATCATGGGCAGGGCAATACGACAGTTTCCACGGCGAGGCGAGGCGTCAGGATGCAATTCTTTGCAGGGCGCGGCAATCGGCGATTGAACTTGCCCGGTATTTACGACATTTTGCGCGCGACCTCTACATAGCCAAGAATGGAGCGCGGCCATGCCCGTCAGCGACACCCCCGCCACAACATACAACCGCGTCATGTTGAAGATTTCGGGGGAGGCGTTAATGGGCGATACGGGCTTTGGGCTGCACCCGCCCACGGTCGAACGGATCGCGCGGGAAGTGAAGATCGTCCACGATATGGGCGTCGAGATCTGCATGGTCATCGGCGGCGGCAATATCTTTCGCGGCCTGTCGGGCAGCGCCCAGGGGATGGAGCGCACCACGGCCGATTACATGGGCATGCTGGCCACGGTGATGAACGCGCTGGCGATGCAGAGCGCGCTGGAAAAGCTCGGGGTGTTCTGCCGGGTGATCAGCGCCATTCGCATGGATGAGGTGGCCGAGCCCTATATCCGCCGTCGCGCGGTGCGCCACCTTGAAAAGAAGCGGGTCTGCATCTTTGCGGCGGGCACCGGCAACCCCTATTTCACCACCGACACCGCGGCGACGCTGCGGGCCAATGAAATGGCCTGTCAGGCGATCCTCAAGGGCACCAAGGTCGATGGGGTCTATGACAAGGATCCGGTGACCAATGCGGATGCCGTGCGCTTTGACACGGTGACCTATGACGAGGTGCTGGCCAAGCATCTCAAGGTGATGGACGCGAGCGCCATTGCGCTGGCGCGGGACAACAACCTGCCGATCATCGTCTTTTCGCTGGACGAGCCGGGCGGGTTCAAGGGCATCCTGGCGGGCGAGGGCACCTATACCAAGGTGCATGGCTGAGCGCGCCAGAGCGCGTGGCAAAACCCCGGCAAAGAAGTTATAGAGACGTGAAGGGACGAGGATAATGGCTGACGATTTCGAACTGAATACCGACGATCTCACCCGGCGCATGGATGGCGCCATGGCATCGCTGCGCACGGAGTTTGCCTCGCTGCGCACCGGGCGGGCTTCGGCCTCGATGCTCGAGCCGGTGATGGTGGATGCCTATGGCCAGCAGACCCCGATCAACCAGGTCGGCACGGTGAACGTGCCCGAGCCGCGGATGGTCACGATCAATGTCTGGGACAAGGGTCTCGTCAACAAGGTTGAGAAAGCCATTCGCGAAAGCGGTCTTGGCATCAACCCGCAGCTCAACGGCACCATCATCATGCTGCCGATCCCCGAGCTCAACGAGGAACGCCGCCGCGAGCTTGGCAAAGTGGCGTCGCAATATGCCGAGAGCGCCCGCGTCGCGATCCGCAACGTGCGCCGCGATGGCATGGACCAGATCAAGAAGGCCAAGGCCGATGGCATGTCGGAAGATGACCAGAAATTCTGGGAAACCTCGGTGCAGGAACTGACCGACAGCTTTATCGCCAAGGTGGACGAGGCGCTTGAACACAAGCAAGCCGAGATCATGCAGGTCTAAATGCCAGAGGGTTCTGATACGAGTTTGCTGGCCACCGCGCCGCGCCATGTGGCGATTATCATGGATGGCAATGGCCGCTGGGCGCAATCGCGCGGGCGGCCACGTCTGTTTGGGCATCATGCAGGCGCCAAGCGCGTCCGCGAGATTGTGGAAACCTGCCCCGATCTGGGGGTCAAATATCTGACGGTCTTTGCCTTTTCGACCGAGAACTGGAAACGCACCCAGACCGAGGTGGCGGGGCTCATGAGCCTTTTCCGCCGCTATATCACCAAGGAAGCGCGCGCCCTGCGTGACGATGGCGTGCGGGTGCGGTTCATCGGCGATCGGGTGCGGCTCGACCGCAAGCTCGTCTCGATGATGGACGAGCTGGAGGCGATGACCGAGGGCAATGACCGGGTGCATCTGACCATCGCGCTCAACTATGGCAGCCGCGACGAGGTGGGCCGGGCGATGAAGCTCATGGCCGAGGATGTGGCGGCGAACCGTCTGTCCCCCGGCGATGTCGATGACGGCACGCTGGCGCGGTATCTCGACACCCGGGTGCTGCCCGATCCCGATCTGGTCATTCGCACCAGCGGCGAGGCGCGGATCTCCAACTTTCTGCTCTGGCAATCGGCCTATGCGGAATATGAGTTCATCGACACGCTCTGGCCGGATTTCACCGCCGAAATCTTTACCGGGCTTGTGCATGGCTATGCCAAGCGCGACCGCCGGTTTGGCGCGGTCAAGGCATGAGCCGCAGGGCGAAATGGGCGGATCTTGCGCCGCGCGTCATGACGGCGGCGGTGCTCTTGGCCATCGGTCTGGCAGAGGTCTGGGCCGGGGGTTGGATGTTTGCGCTGGGCATTCTGGCGCTCTGCGGGCTGATGATCTGGGAATTGTCGCGGATGCTGGCGCCGGGGGCCGAGGGCCGGGCGCTGGGCCTCGCGGCGCTGGGCATGCTGGCGCTGGGCCTCGGCTGGCTCTTGCCGGGGTTGATGGCGCTGCCGCTCATCGGCGCGGCGGCGATTGGCGGGGCCGGGCGGTTTGCCCGGGATAGATGGATTTTCGGGCTCGGCTGTGCCGCGATCCTGCTTGGCGCGCATGTGCTTTGGGGGCTGCGCGAAGAGGCGGGGCTTGCCTGGCTCTTGTGGATCATCTCGCTGGTGATCCTGTCGGATATTGCCGGGTATTTCGCGGGCAAAACCTTTGGCGGGCCCAAGTTCTGGCCCGCGATCAGCCCCAACAAGACCTGGTCGGGCACGATTGCCGGCTGGATCGGCGCTGCGCTGGTGGGTCTGGCCTTTGGCTATTCCACCGAGGCCGGCTTTGGCCTGGTGATCGTGTCGGTGCTCATCGCCATGGCCGGTCAGATGGGCGATATTGCCGAGAGCGCCATCAAGCGGCGCGTCGGCGTCAAAGACAGCTCGGAGCTCTTGCCGGGCCATGGCGGGGTGCTCGATCGCTTTGACGCGATGCTTGGCGCGGCGCTGGCCACCGGGCTGCTCTGGGGGCTGGGACTGATCCCGGGGATCGCATGAAACGGATTTCTATTCTGGGCGCGACCGGCTCTATCGGGCAGAGCACGGTAGACCTCATTGCTCGCGCGCCGGAGGCCTATACGGTCGAGGCGATGACCGGCGGGCGCAACATCGCCCTTCTGGCGCAGGATGCGCGGCGGTTGGGGGCGCGGATCGCGGTGACGGCCCATGACGATCTGCTCGACGATCTGCGCGCGGCGCTTGCCGGCAGCGGGGTCGAGGCGGCGGCGGGGCGTGCGGCGCTTCTCGAGGCGGCGGCGCGGCCGGTGGATTGGGTGATGTCGGCGATTGTCGGCAGTGCGGGGTTGGAACCCGGGCTGGCCGCTGTGGACACAGGCGCGACGCTGGCGCTCGCCAACAAGGAATCGCTGGTCACCGCCGGGCCGATCCTGCTCGACCATGGGCGGCGGGCCGGGGCGACGATCCTGCCCGTCGACAGCGAGCATTCGGGAATTTTCCAGGCCCTGCGCGGCGAAGATATGGCCAGCGTCGAGCGGGTGATCATCACCGCCAGCGGCGGGCCGTTCCGTGACCGCAGCCGCGAGGATCTCGCCTCGGTGACGGTGGAAGAGGCCCTGCAGCATCCGAGCTGGTCCATGGGTCAGCGCATCACCATCGACAGCGCCTCGATGTTCAACAAGGCGATGGAGATGATCGAGACCAAGGAGTTCTTTGGCATCAAAGCGGAGCGCATCGAGGCGGTGATCCATCCGCAGTCGATCATCCATGCGCTGGTGGGCCATTGCGACGGCGGTATGATCGCCCATATGGGCGCGCCGGATATGCGCCACGCCATCGGCTATGCGCTGCATTGGCCCGAGCGCCGTTCTCTGCCGGTCGAGCGGCTCGATCTGGTGGCTTTGGGCGGGCTGAGTTTCGCCAAGGCCTGCCCTAAGCGGTTTCGCGCGCTTGGCCTGGCGCGGCAGGTGATGGATCAGGGCGGTCTCTCTGGGGCCGTGTTCAACGCCGCCAAGGAGCGGGCGCTCGATCATTTCCTCGCGGGGCGGGCCAGTTTCCTGCAGATGGACGACCTTGTCGCCGGGGCCTTGGACCGGATGATGGGGCGCGAGGGGTTCGACCGCGTCGAGATGACGCTTGAAACGGTCAGCCATGCAGACCAAGTTACCCGGCAGGCGGTGGATGATATGATCCGCGTCGCCGCCGATTGATCCGACATTAACCGACAGGACCGAGCTTTTGGATATTTCCTCTCTTCTCCCGCAATTTGGCAGCCTTCTGGAAATGATCGCGGCCTTTGTGGTGGCGCTTTCGGTGATCGTCGCGGTTCATGAATACGGCCATTACATCGTCGGGCGCTGGTGCGGGATCAAGGCGGATGTCTTCTCTCTCGGCTTTGGGCCGGTGCTGTTGTCCCGGGTCGACCGGCATGGCACGCGCTGGCAATTGGCGGCGCTGCCCTTTGGCGGCTATGTCAAGTTTCGCGGTGATGCCGATCCGGCGAGCGCGGGCAAGGACGGCGCGGCGATCTCGGAGCTTTCGCCGAGCGAGCTGCGCCAGACCATGCATGGCGCGCCGCTCTGGGCGCGGGCGGCGACGGTGCTTGCCGGTCCGGTGTTCAATTTCATCCTGTCGATCCTGATTTTCGGCGCGGTTCTCATGGTGCAGGGCAGGGTGGCCGAGCCGCTGACCATCAGTGCGCTGCCGCCGCTGCCCTATGAGGAGCTGACGCTCGAACCGGGCGATCAGGTGCTGGCGATCGACGGGCAAGAGCTGCCCGCCTTTTCCGAGCGCGAGGCGTTCCGCGATATGCTTGACGCGCTGCCGCATGAGCGGGTGCTGCCCTATGCGGTGCTGCGGGCGGGCGAGGAGACCATTGTGCGCGGGCCCTATCCGATCCCGCCGCGGGTGGCGCAGCTCTCGCCGAAATCGGCGGCCTATGAGATCGACATGGAAGTGGGCGACATGATCCTCGCGGTCAACGGGCGCGAGATCGCGGCCTTTGACGAGATCAAGGAGATCGTCGAGGCCTCGGAAGGCGCGCCGCTGCAGCTCGAGGTGTGGCGCGAGGGCGAGATCCTTGAGTTTGTGCTGGCACCGCGCCGGGTGGACGAGCCGCAGCCGGATGGCGGGTTCAAGACCGAATGGCGGATCGGCATTGCCGGGGGCTATGCGTTTGAGCCGGCGACCGCGACGCTCGGGCCGGTGCAGGCCGCCGGGGCCGGGGTCACGGCGATGACCGGGGTGATCACCAATTCGCTCTCGGGGCTCTATCACATGGTGACCGGCGCGATCAGCAGCTGCAACATGTCGGGGCCCATCGGTATCGCCCAGGTCTCGGGCGCGATGGCCAGTCAAGGGGTCGATAGCTTTATTTGGTTCATCGCGGTTCTGTCGACGGCGGTCGGGCTGCTCAATCTCTTTCCGATCCCGGTGCTCGATGGCGGGCATCTGATGTTCTACGGCTATGAGGCGGTGCGGGGCAAACCGCCGAGCGATGGCGCGCTGCGGGTCTTCATGTCGATTGGGCTCACGCTGATTCTCGCGCTGATGGGCTTTGCGCTGTTGAACGACGTGCTGTGCTAAAAGATTTTGCAGGGAGGTAAAAATTTCCCTGCAAAATCAAGGACAGTTTTAGGCATGGTCACAGAATGGCCATATTTGCCACGATTTTTCGCCACCTTGCGCCGATAGGGTCATCTCACCTGAATCTGTGGAGAGACCCAATGCAGCACCTCGTCGGTGGATATCGTGGCCTGAGCCTGATTGTCGATCTGAACTGGGATCGGCTGTTCTATCTTGCGGCCGTTGGCGGGGCGCTTTTTGCCGCGGCTTTTGTCGCCTCTCTCTAAGGTATTTTCCCACAAAATATGAGGTTTTACCCCCACAGTTGGGGATAAAATGCTGTCTGGACGCATCATATTGAATTGGCGTTTTGACAAGGTCTATGAGACCAGTTAGTGACATCTGATAAGTGGGGTGGCTGACTGGAATATGACTATGCTCGATGCAAACTGTATGTGCCCGAAACGCATTCTTCGCAACGCGCGAGCCGGATTGCTTCCGCTGGTTTTATTTGTAGCTTTGTTTTCAGTATTTAGCGCCAGTGCAGCACGCCAGGCCGAGGCACAGAATTACCGCTTTACCTCTGTCGATGTGGACGGGAACCAGCGGATCGAAACCGGCACCATTCTGACCTATGCGGGAATCGCCCGGGGCGAGACCATCAACGCGGGTCAGCTGAACCAAGCCTATCAGCGGATCGTGAGTTCCGGTCTCTTCGAGAGCGTGTCGCTCGAGCCGCGCGGTAATCTTCTCAAGATCACCGTGAAGGAATATCCGACGATCTCCAAGATCGCATTTGAGGGCAATCGCAAGCTCAAGGATGACGATCTCAGCGGCTTTATCGAAAGCAGCCCGCGTCAGGTGTTCAACCCCGAGAAGGCCGAGCGCGACGCGCAGACCATCGTCGAAGCCTATGAGCAGAACGGCCGTCTGGCGGCCCGCGTCAAGCCGCGCATCATCCGCCGCAGCGACAACCGCGTGGATCTCGTGTTCGAGATTTTCGAAGGCGGCGCCATCGAGGTGCAGCGCATCGGCTTTGTCGGCAACCGCGCCTATTCTGACCGTCGCCTGCGTCGTGTCCTCGAGAGCAAGCAGGCGGGCCTTCTGCGGGCGCTGATTGCGCGCGACACATTCGTCGAAGATCGGCTCGAGTTCGACAAGCAGGTGCTTGCCGATTTCTATGCCGCCCGTGGCTTTGTCGATTTCCGGGTGACCGGCGTCAATGCCGAGCTGGCCCGCGAGCGTGACACCTATTTCGTGACCTTCAACATCGAAGAGGGGCAGCAGTTCCGCTTTGGCGAGATCACCACGATCAGCGAGATCAACGGCGTTGATCCCGATGTCTATCAAAATGTGCTCAAGATCCGCCCCGGCGTGATCTATTCGCCGACCGCCGTGGAAAACTCGATTGCCCGGATGGAACGTCAGGGCGTGCGTGATGGGGTGGATTTCCTCCGCATCGAGCCGCGCATCACCCGCAATGACCGCGATCTGACCCTTGATGTCGAATTTGCCATCGTGCGTGGCCCGCGTGTCTTTGTCGAACGGATCGATATCGAAGGCAACACCACGACGCTCGACCGGGTGATCCGTCGCCAGTTCAAGACCGTCGAGGGCGACCCGTTCAATCCGCGTGAGATCCGCCAGGCGGCCGAGCGCATCCGCGCGCTGGGCTATTTCGCCAATGCCGATGTGAATGCCCGCGAAGGCTCGCGCCCCGATCAGGTGGTCGTCGATGTGGATGTGGAAGAGCAGCCCACCGGCACGCTGAGCTTTGGTGCCTCCTATTCGACCAGCAGCGGGTTTGGTGTCTCGGTCGGCCTGCGCGAGCGCAACTTTCTCGGTCGTGGCCAGACGGTGGCAGCGAGCGTCTCTGTCGGCGCGGATACGGTCAACTATAATCTCGACTTCTCCGAGCCTGCCTTCCTGGGTCGTGATGTGGAATTTGGCGTGGGCTTCTCCTATCTCGAAACGGATAGCGACAATGCGCTCTATGACACCAATATAGGCACGTTCCGGCCGCGGCTGAGCTTTCCTGTGAGCGAAAACGGCCGCTTTACCGTGCTCTATTCGGCGCGCTATTCCGAAATGGATAATTATACTGGGACCTCCGGTATTCTCGCCCGGGAGAGCGCCGAGAGCGGCAGCTTTGCCAGCGGCTTTGGCTATAATTACACCTATGACACCCGCCGCTCGGGGCTCAACCCTAACGCCGGGGTGCTGCTGTCCTTTGGGCAGGATTTCTACGGGGTCGGTGGCGATCTGGATTACATCCACACCAGCGCGCGGGTTGTCGCCCAAACACGGGTCTTCCACGAGGAAGTGACCCTGCGGGCGACGCTTGAAGGCGGGGCGCTGACCTTCGGCAGCGGGTCGAACAGCCGCGCGGTGGATCGGTTCAGCGGTCAGATCATCCGGGGTTTTGAAAGCAACGGGATCGGGCCTGCGGAAACCAATGGCACGACTACGGAACAGCTTGGCGGGAACTACTATGCCGCGCTCAAGCTCGATGCGGAATTCCCACTCGGCTTGCCTGACGAGTATGGTCTCACCGGTGGCGCTTTCTATGACATCGGCGCGATCTGGGATGTGAACACCGCAGGGGCCACCGGCACCTTGTCGTCGACCGGCTTTGAGGATCGCCATTCCATCGGCCTCTCGCTGATCTGGCGGTCGCCCTTTGGTCCGCTGCGTTTCAACTGGTCGACGCCGTTGAAGAAAGAGCCGACGGACAAGACCCAGAACTTTGACATTTCGATTGCCACGGAATTCTGATCATGCCTGGGGCGGCACGGTTTGCGGCCCTGGGCTTGGCGCTCGGACTGCTGGCGGGGGGGATGGCCCCCGCGCCAGCCCAGGCCCAAGCGCCGGCCAGTGAACTGGCACAGGCCGGCGACCGGCAACCTGACCCCACGCGTATTCTCGTGCTCGACACCGAGCGGCTCTTTGTCGACTCGGCGCCGGGGCGGGCCTTTCTCGAGCGCTACAACAGCGAACGCGAGGCGCTGATTGCCAGCAATCGAGGCGTCGAAGAAGAGCTGCGTCAGGAAGAGCAGGAGCTGACCCAGAAGCGGCTGCAGCTCTCGCCCGAGGCGTTTCGCAAGCTGGCGGATGCCTTTGACGAAAAGGTCCGCGAGATCAGGGAGCAGAGCGAGCAGGCCTCGCGCGATCTTGAACGGCGCCGCGACCAAGCGCCGTTCTTGCTGTTGCGGCAGGCCGAAACGGTTCTTTTCGAGATCATGCGCGACACCGGTGGGGCGGTGATCCTCGACGCGCGTCAGGTGCTGGTGCGCTCGGATGCGGTGGACATCACCGAACTGGCCATTGCGCGTGTGAATGAGGCGATGGAGAGCCAGGCGGTCGATGACGGGCAGGCGCAGGAGCTGCCTGAGGCCGGCGGTGAGGACACGCAAGACAGAGGCCAGCAACCGGCGGAGTGAGGCGCGCGCCGCCTGCCATCGCTTGCCCAAAGCCGGGCCAGTTGCTAAAGCCGAGGGAACGTGATCGGTGGCCCCAAAGAGAGCCGCCGCAGAATATCAGGGCCATGCTGGCCCGGAATAGGAGCATGGATGACTGACGCCCTGAAGACCGCCGATATCCAGATGATCAAGCGGCTGATCCCGCATCGCTACCCGTTTCTTCTCGTCGATAAGGTGGTCGATATCGACGGCTATAAATCGGCCCGTGGCATCAAGAATGTCACCATGAACGAGCCGCATTTTCAGGGCCATTTCCCCGACAAGCCGATCATGCCCGGGGTGACCATCGTTGAGGCCATGGCGCAGACGGCCGCCGTCATGGTGGGCACCGCGCTCGATATGGCGGACAAGAACCTGCTGGTCTATTTCATGGCCATCGACAAATGCAAATTCCGCCGCATGGTGGTGCCGGGTGATGTGCTCGAGATGAATGTCGAGACCATGCGCGGCAAGCCCGGTGGCAAGGTCTGGAAATTCACCGGCGTGGCCACGGTCGAGGGGGAGATGGCCTGTGAGGTCGAATTCACCGCGATGATGGATCTCGACGGCGCCGGAGCCTGAACATGAGCGGGACGCAGATACATCCGAGCGCGATTGTCGAGCCCGGGGCCGAGATCGGCGCGGGCGTGGTGATCGGGCCGTTTTGCCATATTGGGCCCGAGGTCCGCATTGGCGCGGGCAGCGTGGTCAAGAGCCATGTGGTGATCACAGGCGACACGCGGATCGGCGAGGACTGCACGATTTTCTCCTTCGCCTGTATCGGCGAAATTCCGCAGGATCTTAAATTCGCGGGCGAAAAGACCCGGCTCGAGATTGGCGACCGCAACCGCATCCGTGAGCATGTGACCATCAACCCCGGCACCGAGGGCGGTGGCGGCGTGACCCGGATCGGCGACGATTGCCTCTTCATGGCGGGCTGTCACGTGGCGCATGACGTGATCATGGGCAACCGGGTGATCGTGGTGAACAACGCGGCGCTCGCAGGCCATTGCATTGTCGAGGATGACGTGATCATCGGCGGTCTCTCGGGGGTGCATCAATTCGTGCGCATTGGCCAAGGCGCGATCATCGGTGCGGTGACTATGGTGACCAATGATGTGATCCCCTACGGGCTCGTGCAGGCGCCGCGCGGCGTGCTTGATGGGCTGAACCTCGTGGGGCTCAAGCGGCGCGGTGTGGCGCGGGCGGATATCACGGCGCTGCGCGCGGCGTTTCAGATGCTGGCCCAGGGCGAAGGCGCGTTTCAGGACCGGGCCCGGCGGCTTGGCGAGGAAACTGACAGCGACTATGTGCGCCAGATCGTTGATTTCGTGACCGGCACCAGCGATCGGTCCTTCCTCACCCCCGGAACCGACTGAGATGAGCCGCGATCTGGCAATTCTGGCCTGTGGCGGAGCTTTGCCCGTCCGGCTCGCCGAGGCCCATCCCGAGGCGCATATCTACACGCTCAAGGGCGTGCCGAGTGCGGTGAAGGGTGAGGCGCATCAGCTTGAAAAGATTGGCAGTCTCTTTGACGCGATGAAATCGGCGGGGGTCACGCGGATGGTCTTTGCCGGTCATCTCGCGCGGCCTGCGATCAACCCGGCGGAGTGCGATGCGCAGATGATGAGCATCGCGCCGCGGATCATGCAGGCATTGCCCAAGGGCGATGACGCGCTCCTGCGCGAAGTCATGGCGATCTTTGAAGGCCAGGGCTTTGCCGTGGTGGGCGCGCATGAGCTGCTGCCCGAGCTGGTGGTTGAGAGCGGGCTTGCCCTCGGACCAGCGCCGAGCAAGGCGGAAGAGGCCGATGTGGCGCGCGCCATTGAGATCTTGGGCCATATGTCGCCGCTCGATATCGGGCAGGGCTGTGTGGTGGCGGGCGGTCAGTGCCTGGGCATCGAGACGGTGCAGGGCACGGATGCGATGCTGGGCTTTGTGGCGGGCACGCCAGAGGCGCTGCGGCGCGGGCAGAAGGGGGTTTATGTGAAGGCCCCGAAACGCGGGCAGGATCTGCGCGTGGATATGCCGGCGATTGGCGCGAACACGGTCGAGGCGGTGGCCAAAGCGGGGCTTGCGGGCCTCGTGGTGGCGGCGGATCAGGTGATGATGATCGACCGCAAGACCACGCTAGAAGCCTTGGAAAAGACAGGGGTTTTCCTTGTCGCGCGGGCGCTGTGACACGGGTTTTCCTGATCGCTGGTGAAGCCTCGGGGGATCGGCTCGGCGCGGCGCTGATGGCCGGGTTGAAAGAGCTGGACGTGTCTGAGTTTACCGGTGTCGGCGGGCCGTTGATGCAGGCCGAAGGCATGGCGAGCCTCTTTGACATGAGCGAGCTGAGCGTCATGGGGATCGTCGAGATCTTGCCGAAATACGCCCATCTCAAGCGCCGCATTCGCGAGACGGCGCAGGCCATTCTGGACAGCAAACCCGATGTTGTGATCTCGATCGACAGCCCGGATTTCTGTTTGCGCGTGGCGAAGATCGTCAAGGAAAACAGCGACATACGGAGCGTTCATTATGTGGCGCCTTCGGTCTGGGCCTGGCGGCCCAAGCGGGCGGTCAAGATGGCGAAGGTCATTGATCAGGTGCTGACGCTGCTGCCCTTTGAGCCGCCCCTGATGGAGGCCGTGGGGATGCGGGCGGATTTCGTCGGTCATCCGGTGGTGAGCGAGCCGCAGGCGAGCGATGCGGAAATCCTTGATTTCCGGGCACGGCATGGGCTGGGCGAGGATCCGGTGATGCTCGTCCTGCCGGGGTCGCGGCGTGGCGAGGTGAGCCGTCTGGCGCCGATATTCGGCGCGGCGCTGACCCCTGTGTTGCAAGACCATCCCAAGATGCGGCTGGTGGTGCCGACCACGGCCCATGTCGCCCCGGCGCTGCGCGAGGCGGTCAAGGATTGGCCGCAGGCGTCGCTCATCCTTGATCCGAGCGACATGAAGATCGACCTCTACAAGGCTGATAAAAGGGCAGCTTTTGGTGCCGCCACCGGCGCGCTGGCGGCCTCGGGCACGGTGTCGCTCGAGCTTGCGGCGGCCAATACGCCGATGGTCATCGCCTATGATGTGAACTGGATCAGCCGTCAGATCATCGCGGCGCTGTTGCGGATCGATACGCTCACCCTTGTCAATCTGGTGAGCGAGACGCGGGACATTCCCGAGTGCAATGGCAAGCAGTGTAACCCGGCGGAAATCGCCCCGGCGCTGCGCGAGATGCTGGCCCATCCCGAGCGGCAATATGAAGCCATGCGGGTCACCATGGAGCGGCTTGGACGCGGTGGCGAGGCCCCCGGTCTGCGGGCGGCGCGGGCGGTGATGGACGGGCTGGAGACGGCTCAGTAGTCCCCGAAACACGCCTGAAAACGCCATGTCGGTAAGACGTCGGTATTGCGTCGGCAACGCGACAGTGGGCGTTTTGGGCAAAATCCCCCGGAGAAATTGAGGTAAATCCAACGGAAAAACCCGCCGCGCGTGGCGACGGGTTTCAGCAGGAATTCGAGAGGACGGGGAGCGCCGCTCAGCCTTCGCCGCGCCAGATCCAGCCGCCGCCGAGGATGCGGCTGCCTTCGGTCTCGTAGAAGACGCAGGCCTGACCCGGCGAGATGCCGTCTTCGGGGCTCAGCAATTCGACCTCGGCGGTGGTCGGCGACAGCGGGCGAATGACCGCCTCGCGCGGCGGGCGGGTCGAGCGGACCTTGACCGAGACCTGCCATTCGGCGCGGCTGTCGAAGGGCTCGTCGCCGAGCCAGTTGATTTCGCGCACCGGCACGTTGCGGGTCGAGAGCATCTCTTTCGGGCCGACGACCACATGTTTCTTGTCGACGTCGAGTTTCACCACATAGAGCGGATCGCTCAGCCCGCCGATGCCGAGACCGCGGCGCTGACCGATGGTGTAATGGATCACGCCATTATGCGTGCCGAGCACCCGGCCATCGGCATGCACGATCTCGCCGGGTTCGGCCGCGCCGGGGCGCAGTTTCTCGATCACCGCGGCGTAATTGCCATTGGGCACGAAGCAGATGTCCTGGCTGTCGGGCTTGTCGGCGACGCTCAGCCCGTATTTCGCTGCCAGTTCGCGGGTGGCATCCTTGGAGGGCAGGTGGCCCAGCGGGAAGCGCAGAAACTCGAGCTGCTCGGGGGTGGTGGAGAAGAGGAAATAGCTCTGATCGCGGTTGGCATCGGTGGCGCAATGCAGCTCGGGGCCGTTTTGCCCCTGCTTGCGCTGGATATAGTGACCGGTGGCCATGCAATCGGCGTCGAGATCGCGGGCGGTTTGCAGCAGGTCCTTGAACTTGACCCGCTCGTTGCAGCGGATGCAGGGCACCGGGGTGGCGCCCGCGAGATAG
Source organism: Roseovarius sp. CH_XMU1461 (assembly GCF_037027165.1). Lineage (NCBI taxonomy): Bacteria > Pseudomonadati > Pseudomonadota > Alphaproteobacteria > Rhodobacterales > Roseobacteraceae > Roseovarius > Roseovarius sp. CH_XMU1461. The sequence goes on along the minus strand of NZ_JAYMDV010000002.1, from coordinate 682,828 downwards.
CTGTCGGCAAACTCGTCGATCACCGCGTCCTGGAAGATGTTCTCGTAATCGAGCACGTAATGGGGAAAGCCCATTTCCTCGGCGACGCGGCGGGCATCATGGATGTCGATCCCGGCGCAGCAGGCGCCTTTCTTGGCCAGCGCCGCGCCATGATCGTAGAGCTGCAGCGTCACGCCCACCACATCATAGCCCTCTTCGGCGAGCTGCGCCGCGACGACGGAACTGTCGACGCCGCCGGACATGGCCACGACGACGCGGGTTTCCGAGGGCGGCTTGGGCAGGCCGAGCGAGTTGAGCGGTTGATCGAGGGGCATAATCTTCTCCGGTGGAACCAGCGGAATATAGGAAAATCCTAAACACTCTCAAGGGCCGATTTCAGCCTGCGTTAAGGCTCGCCCGGCAGATTACCCCGGCAACCAAGGGGTAGGTGAGATGTATCTGAAGAAAGTTGAAGGGCCAAGGACTGTGACTTTGCCGGATGGGACGGTGCTCTGTCAGGCGGATTTGCCCGATCCGCGCACGCGCCGCTGGGTCGCGTCGCGCAAGCTCTCGGTGGTGCGGGGCGTGCTATATGGGTTGATCACGCAGGAGGAGGCGCTGCGGCGCTATGGGCTCAGCGAGGAGGAGTTTCGCGAATGGGTCCGCGCGGTGAGCCTGCATGGCGAAGCGGCGCTCAAGGTGACGGCGCTCAAGACATTTCGTGATGGGGGTGGTCACAAAGATGAATAGCAGACGCGGTCTTTATTCGATTTGGCAACCGAGGGTTGTAGGGCCGCGAATGACGCTTATAGTAACGGGTGGTTAACCAATTTTCGCCAGTGTCTATCGCAATCGATGACCATTCGGAGAAGTTTAATGCGCGTATTACTGGTGGAAGACGATCCCACGACATCGAAGAGCATCGAGATGATGCTCAGCCATGCCAATCTCAATGTCTATACGACATCGCTTGGCGAAGAGGGTGTCGATCTGGCGCGGCTTTATGATTACGATTTGATCCTTCTCGACCTCGGCCTGCCGGATATGACGGGCCATGAGGTGCTGCGTCAGCTGCGGCTGGCGCGGATCGAGACGCCGATCCTGATCCTGTCGGGGTCGGATGATACGGACAGCAAGATCAAGGGATTTGGCTTTGGCGCCGATGATTACCTCACCAAGCCGTTCCATCGGGACGAGCTGGTGGCGCGCATTCATGCGATCATCCGCCGCTCCAAGGGCCATTCGCAATCGGTGATTCGCACCGGCGAGATCAATGTGAACCTCGACGCGAAGACGGTCGATGTGGACGGCAAGACCGTGCATCTCACCGGCAAGGAATATCAGATGCTCGAGCTGTTGAGCCTGCGCAAGGGCACGACGCTCACCAAGGAGATGTTCCTCAACCATCTCTATGGCGGCATGGATGAGCCGGAGCTCAAGATCATCGATGTGTTCATCTGCAAGCTGCGCAAGAAGCTCAGCCAGGCCACCGGCGGCGACAATCATATCGAGACGGTCTGGGGCCGGGGCTATGTGCTGCGCGATCCCGAGAGCACGCAGAACCGCGACGGGCGGCTTGCCATCGGGGCCTGACGGGCCGGGGTCTGTGGCGCTGTGGTGATCCGGCGCTTTGGGTTCTGGACCTCGCCGCGCCCGCGTTCTATCCCTTGAGGCGGAGCAAGACCCGCCTGTGGCGCGGTCCACCGGCGCGAGGGGTATCATGGCGGAGACGACAGCGGTTGAGAGGCTCACCGAAGACGCGGCGCGGGCCGAGCTGGCCCGGCTGGCCGATCTGCTGCAGCGTGCCAATGCGGCCTATCACGGGGCGGATGCGCCCGAGATATCCGATGCGGAATATGACGCGCTCAAACAGCGCAATGCCGAGATCGAGGCGCGATTCCCAGAGCTGAAGCGCGACGACAGCCCGAGCGAGCAGGTGGGCGCGGCGCCGTCCGAGGGGTTTGGCAAAGTCGCGCATGAGATCAGGATGCTCAGCCTCGGCAATGCCTTTGCCGATGAGGATGTGGCGGATTTCGACGAACGTATCCGCAAATATCTCGGCCTCGGGTCCGGGGCGGCGCTGGCCTATACGGCGGAGCCCAAGATCGACGGTCTGTCGCTGTCGCTGCGCTATGAGCAGGGCAAGCTGGTGCAGGCGGCGACCCGGGGCGATGGCGCGGTGGGCGAGAATGTGACCGCCAATGCCCGTACCGTGGGCGACATCCCGCAGGAGATTTCCGGCGCGCCGGAGGTGCTAGAAGTGCGCGGCGAGGTCTATATGAGCCATGCCGATTTCGAGGCGCTCAACGCGCGGCAAGAGGCGGCGGGGGCGAAACCCTTTGCCAATCCGCGCAATGCCGCCGCCGGATCGCTGCGCCAGCTTGACCCGGGTGTCACCGCCGCGCGGCCGCTCAAATTCTTTGCCTATGCCTGGGGGGCGCTGTCGGCGCCGCTGGCCGAGACGCAGATGGGCGCGATTGCGCGGCTCGGGGCGCTGGGCTTTGCGGTCAACCCGCTGACCCGGCGCTGTGAGAGCGTGGATGAGATGATCGCCCATTACCGCGAGATCGAGCAGGGGCGCGCGACGCTCGGCTATGACATCGACGGGGTGGTCTACAAGGTGGATGATCTGGCGCTGCAGGCGCGGCTCGGGTTTCGCTCGACCACGCCGCGCTGGGCGATTGCGCATAAATTTCCCGCCGAGCTCGCCTGGACGCGGCTTGAGGGGATCGACATTCAGGTGGGCCGGACCGGGGCGCTCAGCCCGGTGGCGCGGCTGGCGCCGGTGACCGTGGGCGGCGTCGTGGTGAGCAACGCGACGCTGCATAATGAGGATTATATCGCCGGGCGCGATGCCAAGGGCGGCGAGATCCGCGGCGGCAAGGATATTCGCGTGGGCGATTGGGTGCAGGTCTATCGCGCGGGCGATGTGATCCCGAAGATTGCCGATGTGGACCTCGCCAAACGACCGGAGGGGGCGGAGCGATTTGTCTTTCCGACGCGCTGCCCGGAATGTGGATCGGAAGCCATTCGCGAAGAGGGCGATGCGGTGCGGCGCTGTAGCGGCGGGCTGATCTGTCCGGCGCAGGCGGTGGAAAAGCTCAAGCATTTCGTCAGCCGCGCCGCCTTTGATATCGAGGGGCTGGGCGCGAAACAGGTGGAGCAATTCTACCGCGATGGCTGGATCAAGGCCCCGGCGGATATTTTCACGCTGCAGGACCGCTATGGCGCGGGGCTGCAGCAGCTCAAGAACCGCGAGGGCTGGGGCGAGAAGAGCGCGAGTAATCTCTTTGCGGCGATCGAGGAAAAGCGACGTATCCCGCTGGCCAAGCTGATCTTTGCGCTGGGCATTCGCCATGCCGGGGAGGTCGCGGCGCGCGATCTGGCGCTGCATTACCGCGACTGGCAGGCGATGGCCGAGGCGATCGACACGGCCCGACCGGCGGCGCGGGCCCACCGCGCGGCGGATGAGGCGGAAGAGGCCGAACGGCAGGCGGCCGAGGCCGAGGGCCGGCGGGCGCGGGTGTCCGAGACCCGCGCGGCGGCGGTGGCGGGCTGCGACGTGCCGGCAGAGGCGGCGGCGGCCTGGGCCGATCTCATCGGGGTCGACGGGATCGGCGCGGTGCTGGGCCTGTCGCTCTCGGATGCCTTTGCCAATGATCAGGAGCGCGCGGCGATTGACACGCTGGTGGCCGGGCTCGACATCGTGGCGCCCGATGCGCCCGCGGCCGACAGCCCCGTGGCGGGCAAGACGGTGGTGTTCACCGGCAGTCTCGAAAAGATGACGCGGGCCGAGGCCAAGGCGCGGGCCGAGAGCCTTGGCGCGAAAGTGTCGGGATCGGTTTCGGCCAAGACCGACATTCTGGTGGCGGGGCCGGGGGCCGGATCCAAGGCCACCAAGGCGGCGGAGCTCGGCATCGAGACGCTGGACGAGGATGGCTGGCTCGCGTTGATCGGCGACGCATGAGCGGGCGGCCGGAAATCCTCTTTCCGCTTTTTGCCGGGGTCGAGACGCTACCCGGCGTCGGCCCGAAACTGGCGCAGGCCTTTGAGGGGCTGGGGGTGAGCCGGCCGCGCGATCTCATCTTTACCTTGCCGCATTCGGGCATCGATCGGCGGCGGCGCCACACGATCCGGGGGGCGGAGCTGCCCGGAGTGGTCACGGTCGAGGTCGAGATAGGCCCACATCGCGCGCCGCAGCGGCGCGGCGGGCCGTATCGGGTGACGGTGGAGGACAGCGAGACGAGCTTTCAACTCGTGTTCTTTCACGCGCGCGATGAATATCTGCGGCGTCTCTTGCCAGAGGGCGCGCGGCGGGTCGTGTCGGGGCGGGTCGAGCTTTTTGACGGGATCGCCCAGATGGTGCATCCTGACCATATGCTGCCGGTGGAAGAGACCGGCGAGATCCCCGATTTCGAGCCGGTCTACCCGCTCACCCATGGCATCAGCCAGCGGGTGATGGCCAAGGCGGTGGCGGGGGCGCTGACGCGGGTGACGGCGCTCGAGGAATGGATCGATCCGGGGCAGAAGGCCAAGGCGGGTTGGCCCGACTGGAATGACGCGGTGATCGACGCCCATGGGCCGCAGGATCGCGGCGGCCTCGCGCCGAGCCATCCGGCGCGCGAACGGCTCGCCTATGACGAGTTTCTGGCGCATCAACTGACGCTGGCGCTGGCGCGGGCCAAGCGGCGGGCGGCGAAGGGGCGCGAGAGCCTCGGTGACGGGCATCTGCGCGACAAGGTTCTGGGTGCGCTGCCCTATCGGCCGACCAATGCCCAGACCCGGGCGGTCACGGATATAGCGGGCGACATGGCGCGGCCCGAGCGGATGAACCGGCTGTTGCAGGGCGATGTGGGTGCGGGCAAGACGCTCGTTGCGATGCTGGCGCTGCTCATTGCCGTGGAGGCGGGCGGGCAGGGGGTGATGATGGCCCCGACCGAGATCCTCGCGCGGCAGCATCTGGCGGGGCTGGCGCCTCTGGCCGAGGCGGCGGGGGTGCGGATCGAGATCCTCACCGGGCGCGACAAGGGGGCGGCGCGGGGCGAAAAGCTGCGCGCTCTGGCGGCGGGCGAGATTGGCATTCTGGTGGGCACCCATGCGGTGTTTCAGGCGGATGTGCAATTTGCCGATCTGCGGCTTGCGGTGGTGGACGAGCAGCATCGGTTCGGTGTGCGGCAGCGGCTTGAGCTGGGGCGCAAGGGGGTGCTCGCCGATGTGCTGGTGATGACCGCGACGCCCATTCCGCGCAGCCTGGCGCTGGCGCAATATGGCGACATGGATGTGAGCATCCTCGACGAGAAACCGCCGGGGCGCAAACCGATCAAGACGGCGCTGGTGAATATGGCGCGGATGGAAGAGGTGGTCGCACATCTGCGCCGCGCCATTGCCGAGGGGCGGCAGGCCTATTGGGTCTGTCCGCTTGTCGAGGAAAGCGAGGCTGTGGATCTGTCGAGCGCCGATGAGCGGTTCAAGGCGCTGCGGGCGGTGCTCGGCGAGGGGCATGTGGGACTTGTCCATGGTCAGATGCCGCCTGAGGAGAAAGACGCGGCCATGGCGGCGTTTCAGGCGGGCGAGACGGCGGTTCTGGTGGCGACCACGGTGATCGAAGTGGGGGTCGATGTGCCCAATGCCTCGATCATGGTGATCGAGCGGGCCGAGTATTTCGGGCTGGCGCAGCTGCATCAGCTGCGCGGCCGGGTGGGGCGCGGCGAGGCCGAGAGCACCTGTTTGCTGCTCTATCAAGCGCCGCTCAGCGAGACCGGCGAGAAGCGGCTGACCACGATGCGCGAGACCGAGGACGGGTTTCGCATCGCGGAGGTCGATCTCGAGATGCGGGGCGCGGGCGATGTGATCGGCACGGCGCAATCGGGGCTGCCGCGGTTCCGGGTGGCCGATCTCGAGCATCAGGCGGGGCTGATGGCGGTGGCACAATCGGATGCGCGCAAGCTCTTGCATGATGATCCCGACCTCACCGGCGCGCGGGGGCGCGCGGCGCGTGTTCTGCTCTGGCTGATGGAACAGGATCAGGCGATCGGGCTGATCAAGGTCGGCTGAGCCGCATTTGTTCCATTTTCTTAACCTGTGAAATCAAGCACTTGGGGATATTTGTTCCTGAGTGTTCTCAAATGTTCTTAAAAAGTTCTTTACAGGTTCCGGAAAAAATGAGAACAAATAAGCAACACGCAATCAAGGGAGGTTACGATGCTTCGCCAGATCACCACCACCGCCAGCCGCTGTGACACGCTTTTGAGCGATGCCATTGGCGGCGCTGCCTTGATGGTCTTGCTGATCGGAGGTCTCTACCTGCCCGGATTGTTCTGAGTTCTGCCTGCGACCCTTCCGTACCGGCGCGCAAAACGCATCACCTGTCCCCAAGCGATGATGCCGCGCGATCCATATCTGTCCCATTGGACGCGACTGCCCGGGTTTCTCTGCCTGTTTCCCCGGCCTCAGATATGCGCCCCGGATCCCGACGGAAGCCGCAATTCCTGACCGCCGCCATGCCCAGCATGTGCGGCGGCTTTTTTATGGGCGGGGGGTTTTAGGCGCAGCTTTGCTTTGCGAGTTCGTCCAGCGCTTCGACCGAGGCGTCGAGGGTCAGCAGGATCGAGGCGTGGCGGTTTTTATAATCGCGGGCGGGTTGCAGCACTTCGAGCCCGTCGAAGGGCGCGGGCGGCACCGGGCCGCCGTCCTTGAGCATGTGCCGCAGCGCGTCGCGGGCCTGGGTCACTTCGGCGCGGGTCAGCCCGATGATATTGGCGCCGACGATGCTGGCCGCGGCCTGACCCAGAGCGCAGGCTTTGACGTCCTGGGCATAATCGGTGATCCGGCCCTGATCATCGGTGTTGATGTCCACGGTCACGGTCGAGCCACAGAGCGGCGCGCGTTTCTTGACGCTGGCCGAGGGCGCGTCGAGCCGGCCCACCCGAGGCATGTCGGCGGCGAGCGCGAGAATTCGGGCTGAATAAAGCTTGATCAGATCGGTTTCGCCGCTCATGGCTTTTCCTTTGTGTCGCTGTCTCTTAGATAGACCTGCACGCCGGACAAGGAAAGGGCCCCGCATGACATTCGATCCCGCAACCCTGCGCTATGATGCCGCCGGGCTCATCCCCGCCATTGCCCAAGATGCCGAGACCGGCGAGATTTTGATGATGGCCTGGATGTCGTCGGAGGCGGTGGCGCGCACGCTCGAGACCGGGCGGGTGACCTATTGGAGCCGGTCGCGCCAGAGCTTCTGGATCAAGGGCGAAACCAGCGGCCATGTGCAGGAACTGGTGGAGATGCGCGTCGATTGCGACCGCGATTGCCTTTTGGTGCTGATCCGGCAGACCGGGCCTGCCTGTCACACCAACCGGCGCAGCTGTTTCTACACGGCGCTGCGCGACGGGGAAGAGGTCGAGATCATGGCGCCGATGGCGGAGTGACGGGGGAGGGGCGCCGCCCCTCTTGGCCCAAGGGCCAATTCACCCCGGGATATTTCTCGCCAGAAGATGCGAAAAACCCCGCCCTAAGGCGGGGTTTTGCTTTGCTTTTGCGGGGTTGGATCAGGCGCGGCGGCGGCGGCCACCGGTGCGGCCAGCGCGACCGCGGCCTTCTTCGCCGGCTTTCGGCGGGGCCTTGTTGAACTTGATCCAGTTGCCGCCATGCGGGTCGTTGTTGGTCAGGAAGTTGGCGGCGAGGATCGCCTCCATTTCCTTGCCGGCGCGCGGCTTGGTCGAGCCGAGGCCGAAGAGCTGACAGAAGGTTTCGTCATCCATATCCTCGGGCAGCACCAGACCGGCGGCGGCGACCTCGAGCTTTTTGGCTTCGATCTCGGCCATTTTCACCGGCAGCGCCACCGGGTTCATGATCGCGGAGGTCATGCCCGCGCCCATCGCCATCGGCAGGAAGGCGTTGTTGATGCCGTGACGGTTGGGCAGGCCGAAGGAGATGTTCGACGCGCCGCAGGTGGTGTTGACGCCCAGTTCTTCGCGCAGTTTGCGCACCAGGGTGAAGACCTGCTGACCGGCGGTGCCCATGGCGCCGATCGGCATGACCAGCGGGTCGACCACGATGTCATGCGCCGGGATGCCGAAATCGGCGGCGCGTTCGACGATCTTCTTGGCCACGGCGAAGCGGACCTCGGGATCCTCGGAAATGCCGGTGTCGTCGTTGGAGATGGCCACCACCGGCACGTTGTATTTCTTGACCAGCGGCAGCACGAACTCGAGCCGGTCCTCTTCGCCGGTGACCGAGTTCAGCAGCGGACGGCCTTCGCAGGCCTGCAGACCGGCCTCGAGCGCGGCGGGCACCGAGCTGTCGATGCAGAGCGGCACGTCGACGAGGCCTTGCACCAGCTCGACGATCTTGGTCATCAGCGGCGGTTCGGTCTCGTTCGGGTTGGGGTTCGAGTTATAGACCACGCCCGCGTTGATATCGAGCACCGTGGCCCCGGCCTCAACCTGGGCGATGGCATCGGCTTCGACGGTCGAAAAATCGCCAGCCTCAAGCTCGGCTGCGAGCTTTTTGCGCCCGGTGGGGTTGATGCGTTCACCAATCACGCAGAACGGCTGATCAAAGCCGATGATGGCGGTTTTGGTTTTGCTCTCGACGACAGTGCGGGTCATGTAACTTCCTTTAGGCGGGGTTGACGGGCTGGGTGGACGCGCCACCGTTTTCGATGGCCCATGTGGCATTGGTCTTGACCCCGCCCAGCGGGAAGAAATGCACATTGGTGATGTTGAACTCCGGGTTGGCGGCCTTGTGGGCGGCCAGCTCGGCGATGACATCGGTGGGCTCGTAGGGCAGCAGCAGTTTGGACACGTCCATGGCGCGTTTCTGCAGAACCTTGAGCGACGGGCCGACACCGCAGGCGATGGCAAACTTGATCAGCGTCTGCAGCTTGGCCGGGCCGGCGATGCCGATATGGATGGGCAGGGTGACGCCCGCCTCGCGCAGGCTATCGGCCCAGGCGATGATCGGCTTGGCGTCGAAGGCAAACTGTGTCGCCAGCGCCATTTCGGCATCGGTGGTCTCGTTGAATTTGGTCTTCCAGCGCAGGGCGGCATCGACATTGGTCGAGGAGCCATCGGGATCGATGTCCTTGTTGCCCTCGGGGTGGCCCGCCACATGCAGCCGGGTAAAGCCCGCGCGGTCGAACTCGCCGGTTTCCAGAAGCTGCATCGAGCTGTCGAAATCGCCATGCGGGTTGGTCACGCCACCGGCCAGCAGAAGCGCCTGTTTGACGTCGGCCTCGCCCTGATAGCGGGCGATCCAATCGTTGAGCGTGGCGCGGTCCTTGATGATGCGCGCCGGGAAATGCGGCATCACCGGAAAGCCTTCGGCGTTGATCCGTTTGGCGGTGGCGACCATGTCCTCGATCGGGGTGCCCTCGATATGGGCGATATAGACGCGGGTGCCTTCGGGCAGCAGGGCGCGGAAATCCTCGACCTTCTCGGCGGTGCGCGGCATCACCTCGATCGAGTAATCCTTGAGGAAGGCCTCGACCTGACCATTGACGGGCGTGTCGGCGGGTTTCTCACGTTTGCGGAAATTCAACAGAGCCATCGCGGCCTCCCAGAGTGTACGGGGCATTAAGCCCAGCCATCATTGGCGATCAGTTGCTTGATGCGCTCCTGATCATATTCAGCGTCGAGCCGGGCGACCTCGGCTTCGACAATCTCGGCGGGATCGCCCTCGATCTGGACCGGCGCGGCCTTGCGCCACTCGGCCAGATAGGCATCGGTGTCCTGTGCGCCCACTTTCATGGCCGCGCGGTCGATGGCCTGTTCGAACCGTTCGGGAAGCGGTTTTTTCGCGCCCCGGCGGCCCTTGCCCACGATGACCTGCGCGGGAATGTCGCGCCAGTATACGATTGTCACATCAGCCATGGTTGATTCCCCGTTTTCGATTGATCCTGTCTAAACCGCGCCCAAGGGTCCGCGACGTCGATTTTCGACATAAACGCTTCGTGCTGCGACCTTTGGCGACCATGCGACGTTCGGCGGCGAATGGCCAGAGAGGCGCGGTGGAGAAATCTTCATCATCAAGATGAGCCCTGCTCGGCGCTTGCGGAGCGTCGGGGAAAGACCTAGATTGAAGGTAACTCGAAATGGAGGGCGTGACGTGATGGCGCCCAAGCGTCCCAAAGGTGCGGGCGCACTCCCGAAGCCGGTCGAGAGCGCCGCGCCCGAACAGCCCCGATCCCGGCCGCTTTATGCGGCGTTGGACCTGGGAACGAACAGTTGTCGCATGCTGATTGCCGAACCGAGGGGCAATCAGTTCAAAGTTGTGGACAGCTTTTCGAAATCCGTGCAGCTCGGCTCTGGTCTGGAGAAGACCGGACGGCTGTCGCGCGGCTCGATCGCGCGGACCATCCAGGCGCTGCGGGTCTGTCAGCAAAAGCTCAAGCGGCACAAGGTGCGCAACATGCGGCTGGTGGCGACCGAGGCCTGCCGGCGGGCGGTGAATGGCGAACAGTTCCTCAATCGGGTGGCGCGGGAGACCGGGCTCAAGCTCGAGATCATCCGGCCGCAGGAAGAGGCGCAGCTGGCGGTGGTGTCCTGTGCGCCGCTGGTCAGCCCGAAGACCGATCAGCTCTTGGTGGTGGATATTGGCGGCGGCTCGACTGAGCTTGTCTGGATCGACCTGACGGCGGTGCCCGAGCAGGAGCGGATCAAATCGATCATGCAGCTCTGCACCGGGTTCGACCGGCCCTGTGACGACGGCCCGCGGGCGCGGGTGGTGGATTGGATCAGCGTGCCGCTCGGCGTGGCGACGCTGCGCGATCAATTCCAGGATGTCGAGGATGACGCGGCGCGGTTTGCGCTGATGAGCTGGTTCTTCGAGGAAAACCTCGCGGAATTCGCGCCTTACAAGGAAGAGCAGGCGCGCGAGGGCTTTCAGATCGTCGGCACCAGCGGCACGGTGACCACGGTCGCGGCCAGCCACCTTGGGCTGCGGCGCTATGACCGCAATCGCGTCGATGGGTTGCGCATGACGAGCAACGAGATAGATACGGTCATTCGCAGCTATCTGGCGCTTGGGCCCGAGGGGCGGCGGCGCGACCCGCGGATCGGGATCGACCGGCAGGCGTTGATCATGTCGGGGGCGGCGATCCTGCAGGCGCTGTTGCGCTGTTGGCCGACGGACAGGCTGTCGGTGGCGGATCGCGGTCTGCGCGAAGGTATGTTATACGCCCAGATGGCCGCCGATGGCGTTTTGAGAGATGAGGACGAATGATGGCGAAGGGGCCGGACGGCAAGAACACCTCGGGACGCGGGCAGCGCGACCTTACGGTGAAGGTGAAAACCGCGCGGGGGCGGCGCAATTCCTCGACCCGCTGGCTGCAGCGGCAGCTCAACGATCCCTATGTGAAACGCGCGCAGGCCGAAGGCTATCGCGGGCGGGCGGCGTTCAAGATCATGGAGCTCGATGACAAGTTCCGCTTTCTGGTGAATGGCGCGCGGGTGGTGGATCTTGGCTGTGCGCCGGGCGGCTGGGCACAGGTGGCGGTGCCGCGGATCAACGCGCTGGGCGAAAAGCCGGGCAAGGCGGTGGGCCGGTTCATCGGCGTCGATCTGCAAGAGGTCGAGCCGCTGGCGGGGGCCGAGTTCCACGTGCTCGATTTCATGGAAGACGGGGCCGATGACAAGGTCAAGGAATGGCTTGGCGGGCGCGCCGATGTGGTCATGTCCGACATGGCCGCGTCGAGTTCCGGCCATAAGCAGACCGACCATTTGCGGATCATCGCGCTGTGCGAGGCGGCGGCCTATCTCGCCTTTGATGTGCTCGAAGAGGGTGGCACGTTTGTGTCCAAGGTACTCGCCGGTGGGGCGGAGGGCGATTTGCAGAAACTGCTCAAGCAGCGGTTCACCAAGGTGGCCAATGTCAAACCGCCGGCGTCACGGCCCGACAGTTCCGAGAAATTCGTGATCGCCACCGGGTTTCGCGGCTAGATGCTGCGGGACGTGCCGCCGATCTGGTTCCTGCGCCATGGCGAGACCGAGTGGAACCTCGAGAAACGCATTCAGGGTCGCCGCGATTCCCCGTTGACTGCGCGGGGCGTCGAACAGGCCCATGCGCAGGCGCGGCTCATGTCCGGGATCATCCCGGAGGTGCTGAGCGCGGGCGGCGGGCTCTTTGTGTCGCCGCAGGGGCGGGCGCAGGCCACGGCGCGGATCGCGTTGGCAGGGCACAGCTTTGCCACCGATGCGCGTCTCTCTGAGATCGACACCGGCGACTGGGAAGGCCAGCTGCGCAGCGAGGTGGTCGGCGGGCAGGACGGGCTGGCGGCCTATGCGGCGGCACCGGGCGGCGAGGGCTTTGACGGTCTTTCGGCACGGGTCACGGAATTTCTGTCAGAGCTGCGCGCGCCTGCGGTGATCGTGTCGCATGGCATTCTGGGGCAGGTGCTGCGCGGGCTGATCTGTGGGCTTGGACCCGACGAGATGGCGCGGCTCAGCAATCATCAGGGCTGTGCCTATCTGCTCAAAGAGGGCGGTGAAACGCTGCTGCGCGAAGAGGCGAAGGCCTAGCCGCGCGATTTCGATCACCCGTGCCTTTTGCCCTCTTGCAACGCTCCGCGCGCTTGGCTATGACGCGGCACGGCGGGTGATTAGCTCAGTTGGTAGAGCGCTTCGTTTACACCGAAGATGTCGGGAGTTCGAGTCTCTCATCACCCACCATTTCCCCATATGCGTCGTCAGATACCTATTGGGTTCCGGTCCATCAGCCTTTCGCACGCCGCCAGGCGCGCAGCAGCGGCCAGAGCAGAATGGCGGCGGTGAGCAGGAAGAGCACCAGCGCGATGGGCCGCTCGAAAAAGGCGAGGAAACTGCCGCGGGTGAGCAGGAGACCTTGGCGCAGCGATTGTTCGATCATCGGGCTGAGCACCATGCCGATGACAAAGGGCGCGACGGGCATGCCGGCCAATCGCATGAAGACCCCGGCCACGCCCGCGCCGAGCGCGATCCACACATCGAGCATATTGCCGCGCACGCCGTAAGCGCCGAGCGTCGAGACGATCAGCACCATGGCGATGAGCAGCGGTTCGGGGATGCGCAGCACCCGGGTGAAGAGCGGTGCGCCGAGCGCGCCGGTGGCGAACATGATCAGGTTGACGAAGATCAGCACTGCAAAGATCGCATAGACCAGTTCGAGGTTTTGATTGAAGAGCTGCGGCCCCGGCGTGACGCCCTGGATGACCAGCGCCCCGAGCATCACCGCGGTCACCGGATCGCCCGGCACGCCGAGCGCCAGCGTCGGCACCAGCGCCGAGCCGGTGACTGCGTTATTGGCGCTTTCGCAGGCGACGAGCCCGTCCGGCTCGCCCTTGCCGAAATTGTCGCGGCGGCGCGAGGTCCGGCGAGCTTCGGAATAGGCGATGAAGGCAGCGGTGGCCGCGCCGGTGCCGGGCAGAGCGCCGACGAAACAGCCGATCATCGAGCCGCGCAAGAGCATCCCGAGGCGGCTGCGCCATTGCGAGAGCGGCGGCAGGCGAAAGCCCACGCGAATGTTTTCGCGCGGCGCGGTCGGGTCGATGCGGGCGGCGCGCAGGAACATTTCTGAATAGGCAAAGAGCCCGACGATCACCGGGATCAAGGTGATGCCGGCGCTGAGTTCGAAACTGTCGAAGGTAAAGCGCAGATCGCCGGTGACGGGGTCTGCGCCGATGGTCGCGACCAAGAGCCCGCAGGCCCCGGACAAAAGCCCCGGCACCAACGCCCCGGCCGAGACCCCTGCGATACAGGTGAGGGCAAAAAGGCCCAGCGCGAAATATTCGATGGGTGTGAAGTTAAGCGAGAAGGCGGCGAGCCAGGACCCGGCCAGCATCAGCACCACCACCGAGAACAGCCCGCCGAGCGTCGACGAGGCTGTGACCCAGCCGATTGCGAGATCGGCATCGCCACGGCGCGCCATGGGATAGCCCTCCATCGCCGTGGCCGCCGATTGTGGCGTGCCGGGCGTGTTGAGGATGATCGCGGTGATCGAGCCGCCATAGACCGAGCCGCAATAGACCCCGAGCATCAGCGCGATGGCGGGGATCTGTGGCATCGAAAAGGTGAAGGGCAGCACCATGGTCAGCCCCACCACCGAGCCAAGCCCGGGCAGAACGCCGACGAGCACGCCCACCACCGTGCCGGCCACCATGCATAGCAAGGTCAGCGGGGTGGCGATATCGGCAAGGGTTCCGAGGATCAGGTCCATGGTGCATATCTCCGAAAGGGGTAGGGCGACGCCGGCATCAAGCTCGGGCGGGCTGTGTCGGTCCGCATCGCGTCAAAAGCCCGAGAACCACGCAGAGCGCGGTAGGATGATCAGGAAGACACTCTCGAACAGCCACCAGACCGAGACGCTGAACGCCGCCGCCACAAGGGGGATGACCACGGGTCGCCGATAGCCCAGAAAGAGCGGCGTCAGGCAGGCGAAGAGGAGGCTCGAGATCAGAAATCCGAGATAGGCCAGGCCCAGCGCATAGGCCACCACCGCCGCGATGAGGCCGATCAGGCGGCGACGCCCTGCGCCCTCGGGGCGCACCTCGTCTGAGAACGCTGGACGCAGCGCCATGGTCAGCGCCAGCACGGCAATCCCGGCCATGAGAAAGCGCGGGTAGAAGAACGGGCCTCGGCCCTGGCTCGATTGCGCAAAGGCGCTGATCTCGGCGAAGGTCTGGGAAAAGAGCAGCGCGGCCAAGGCGAGGATCGCCAAGGCCACCGTGATCTGCAAGGCGCGCCCGCCGGGCTGCGGCGGCAGATCTGGGGGGTGGTCAGACATGGGACGGTCCTCCTGCCGGGGCAGTCATGGAAGTGTGTCGGGCGCGCCTCAGGCTCATTCGGCCAGCAACCCGGCCTTTTCAAGAAGCCCACGATTGCGCTCGAACTGCTTGGTCACGAAGGCCTCGAACTCGGCGCCATTCATATAGGCGCTGGGCTGTTGCAACTGCTCCATCCGTTCCTGAAACGGGCCGGAGGAAATCGCCTGTTCGCAGGCGGTTTCGAGCGCGCCGAGACGCTCGGCCGGGGTGCCCTTGGGGGCGACCAGCCCGCCCCAGATCGGGATGTCGAGATCATAGCCCTGTTCCTTGGCGGTGATCTCGTCGGGCATGGTGTCGAGCCGCCCGTCCTTGAGGATCGCCAGCGAGCGGATCTGATCGGCATTCTTGGACAGGAAGGAGACATGCGGGATGAAGAGATCCGCCGTGCCGTCCAGCAGCGCCTTGAGCGCCGGGCCGTCGCCATTGACCGGCAGGTAGGTCATCTCGATCCCCGCCGCATCGGCCAAGGCGAGCCCCGCCACATGTGGGATCGAGCCGATGGCCTGCACCGCGAAATTGAGCTTGCCGGGGTTTTCCTTGGCGAAGCTCACCAGATCGTCGAGGGTCTCGAACTCCGAATCCTTATGCACCGCGATGGCCGTGGGGGCCGAATAGGCGAGGCAGATGTAATCGAAACTGTCGACCGAATAGGGCAGTTTGCGCAGGTGGGTCTGGGTGGTCAGCGGACCGACCGGCGCCATGGCGATGGTGCGCCCGTCGGGTCGGGCGCGTGCGGCTTCGGCCACGCCGATGGTGCCGCCTGCGCCGGAGGTGTTCTTGACCACCACATTGGCGCCGAGCGATTTCGCCATCTCTTCCTGCATCGAGCGGGTGGTGATGTCGGTGCCGCCACCGGCCGAGAAGGGCACGACGATGGTGACATTCTGGGCCGCGGCGGGGCTGGCGAATTGCACCGCTGCGAGGGCGAGCGCCCCGGCTGCTGCTGCGTGGGTTGCGAGTTTCCTAATAGACATGGGTCCTCCTCCAGTTCTGTCCATAGTGTCTGACCCGCCGGCTGTCGTCACGGGTTTCCGCAACGGGGCCGCCGGGCCGGTGGTGTTGGCCGTCAGGCCGTGTCCCGGTACTGCGCAAAGGTTCTGCGAACCCCTTCTTGCAGCGGGACGGTCGTCCAGTCGCCGATCAGCGACCGCAGCGCCCGGTTGTCGAGCTCGGGCGGCGCGGGGCGGCGGATGTCAGAGGCGGTGATCCGTGCCTCTGGGGCGCAGAGGCGGATCGCCGCGATGACGTCGTCGGTGCTCTCGATATTGGTGGTGAGATCGCTGACCACGGGGCCGTCGGGGATCACCTGCAGGCAGCGGTCCATGATCTCGGTGACCTCGTCGACATGTTGAAAGCACATGTTGCTGGTGAAAGGCATGGCGTAGGGCTTGCCCTGCGCCGCGGCTTTGATCGCGAGGGTGATCGCGGCGGTTTCCCCGGCCTCGCGACCGGGACCGTAGACCACATTGGGGCGCAGCCCGACCGAGGTCAGACCATGATCGAGATGCCAGACCTTGGCCGCATCCTCGCAGGCGCGTTTCCAGCAGCCATAGAGATTGACCGGCGCGTCATGCGGCGGGCGGGGCAGGGCGGCGATGGAGCTTGTGTAGAGAAACCTCTTCACCTCAAGAGCGCGGGCCAGGTCGAGCATGTTGAGATGGCCGATGACATTGACCTCGGCGCCGAGCACGGGCGTGTCGCGGCAGGCGGGGATCACCAGTGCCGCGAGATGCACGATGGCGCGGATGTCATATTGGGCCAGCAGCGACCGGAGCGCTGCGCCGTCGCGGATGTCACCGGCGAGATGCGTGGCGCGGGGATCGCCGTTCTGGGCCGCCTGCAAGTCGACGGTGACCACCGTCTCGCCCGCGTCGAGCAGCCGTCCTGTCAGCGCCCGGCCAAGAAAGCCGCCGCCGCCGGTGATCAGCACCGGGCCAATGAGTGCGCGGGTCATGAGCACATCCCCTGACCGCCGTTCACATCGAGCATCTGCCCGGTGATGAACCCGGCCTCGCGCGAGGCAAAGAAGGCCACGGCGGCGGCCACATCTTCGACCTGCCCGTTGCGGCGGACGGGGATCTGGGCCAGAGCCGCGTCGCGTTCGGTCTGGGTCATGCGTTCGGACAAGAGCCGTTCAACCCGCGGCGTCAGGATGGCGCCGGGGCAGACCGCGTTGCAGGTGATCCCATGAGGTCCGAATTCCTGCGCGAGCTGCAGGGTCATCGACTGCACCGCGCCCTTGGCCGCGACATAATTCGCCCCGGTGAAGAGGCTGCCGTAGCGCCCCGCCTTGGAGCCGAGATTGATGATCCGGCCAAAACCCTGATCCATCATCTGTGGCAGCACGGCGCGGGTCAGCCGCACCGCGGCGGTGACGTTGAGCCCCATCACCCGGTCCCAATCCTCGTCGCTTTCCTCCAGAAAGGCACGCGGCGTGTGCAACGAGCCGCCGGCGTTGTTGATCAGCGTGTCGAAGCGCAGACCCTCGGAGGTCAGCCGGTCGATGGTGGCGGCGATGGCCGCGCCCTCCATCAGATCCACCGCCTCGAACCGGATCGAAGCCGCCTCGGGCAGGGCGCGGGCGCGGTCGATGGCCTCGGTGCTCTTGTCGAGGGCGACGACGGTGCCGCCCTCCGCCGCAAAGCGGGTCGCCATGGCGAGGCCCAACCCGTCGGCCGCCGCCGAAATCAGGATCGTTCTATCTGCAAAACCTGTCATCATGCGATCCCCGGCTCAGAGCTCTGCGTAATCAGAGCAGTCGCGGTGGCTGGCGGCGGGATCGACCTTGACGTCGATGAGCACCGGGCCGCCCATGGCATGTGCTTCGCGCAGCGCGTCGCCCATCTGATCCGCCTCGGTGACGGTGATGCCCTTGCCGCCGAGCCCCTCGGCCACTTTGGTAAAGTCGTGATCGGGGAAATCGACGGCGATCTTCTTGTTGCCGAGATTGTCGCGCACCATGCCGAGACCGGCATTATTGGCCACCACATAGACCACATCGAGCCCGTGTTCGGCGGCGGTGGCGACCGCGTCCATGGTCATCACGAAACCGCCGTCGCCGACCACGCCGGTCACGCGTTTGCCGGGGGCCGTGATCTTGGCCCCGGTGGCCGCCGGGGTGGACCAGCCCATGCCGCCGATGCCGCCCGGGGCGATGAGCTGATTGGGATGGCGCAGCGGCAGCCGGCAAGTGGCCCAGATCCGGTTGGTGCCCGCGTCGAGGGTGAGCAGATCGTCTTCGCCCAGAAAACCGCCGAGCCCACGCATGATGTCGGCATAATGCACGGTGCCGGGGCGGGTTTGATAGCTTGGCAGCACGCCATAGTCATTGTCGGACTTGATCCGCGAGATTGCCGCCTTGCGTCGGGTCACCAGCGCCGCGTCATGGGGGCGGGTGTCGGCGAGCAGGGCCGCCACCTCGCCGACATCGGCGGTCACCGCCAGATCCACCGGCACCACCCAGCCCGCGTTGAGCGGGTCGTGATCGACCTGAATGATGGTCTGATCGCCGGGGCGGATCATCTTTTCGTCGCGGAACCGGGTGTATTCGGCGCCGAGCGAGCAGCCCAGCACAAGGATCACATCCGCCGCCTGCACAGCGCGGTTGGCCGCGGCAGAGCCCCATGTGCCCATCATGCCGACGGCGATGTCGCAGGTCTCGTCGATCGTGCCCTTGCCATGATAGCTCGAGGCGATGGCGATGCCGTTGCGTTCGGCCAGCGCCTGCAGCGCCGGGCCGGAGCGCGAGCCATAGACGCCATTGCCGATGATCATCACCGGCTGTTTCGCGTCGCGCAGCAGGTCGGAAATCTTGTCCACCGCGGCGCGGTCGGCGCGTGGCGGGGTATAGCGCAGATGGCCTTCGACCGGGTAGAGCCGGGCCTTGGCGGCCTCGGGCAGTTCTTGCTTGATGATATTGCTGCGCATCACCACCGCCGCCGGGCCTTGGCGCGGGGTCGCGGCATGTTTCACTGCCAGCTGTGTGCCATAGACCGCCTCGGTCGGGGTGGTGGCATAGGTGGCGTATTTGGTCATCGTCTTCATCACGGCAAAGGCATCGGCTGCGCCGTAATCGCCCGTCATGGTCTGGTAGACGCCATGCTGGGCAAAACCGTCATAGCAGGAGGTGTCGGTCAGCACGACCATCGGCGAGGAGGAGAAATAGCCCTCGAGAATGCCGAAGGCGCCGGTCGAGGTGGAAAACGGCCCCTGCGCCATCAAAAGCCCCGGCTTGCCGGTCATCTTGCCCGCGACCTGAGCCATGACGCTGGCGCTCTGTTCGCTGCGCGCCAGCACCACGTCGAATTCGTCCTTGCGATCATAGAAGGCGGGCAACGACCAGGTGATGCCGAGCCCCGGCAGGGTAAAGCCACGGGTGATACCGGCCTCTAGGAATGTGTTGATGACGCCTTCGTTGGTCAGCATGGTTTGTCTCCGTTTCGGCCCCAGATGGGCCTTTGCTTGGGTTATTTGAAAGACAGCAGGAACAGGCTGATCTGCGGAAAGAAGAGGAGGATCAGCAGGCCCAGGATGATGGTTGCAATAAAGGGCAGCACCCGGCGCGAGACCTCTTCGATGCTGAGGTTCGAGATGCCGCAGGCGACAAAGAGGTTGACCCCGAGCGGCGGCGTCAGAAAGCCGATTTCCGAGGTGACGACGAGGATGATGCCGAAATGGATCGGGTCGATGCCCAATTGCTTGATCAGCGGCAGCAGGATCGGTGTCAGGATGATCACCGTCGAGAGCGTTTCCATGAACGTGCCGAGCACGATCAGGATGAGCGAGATCAACAGAAGCATCAGGATCGGATCGCTGGTGATGCCCAGAAGGGCCGCGGCAATCTTCTGCGGGATGAGGTTCAGCGCGAGGAATTCGCCAAAGAAGATGGCGGTTCCCATGATCAGCACGAGACCGCCGCAGACGGTGCTGGCCTCGCTCAGCGCGGCCCAGATGGCGCGGAGCCCGATGCTGCGCTTGATCACCACACCGACGAGCAGCGCATAGGCCACCGCCATGACCGAGGCCTCGACCGGGGTGAAGATGCCGCCATAGATGCCGCCGAGCACCAGAAACGGCGTCGCCAGCGAGAACTTGGCCTGCCAGAGCGCGGTGGCAAAGCTGCGCCCGTCGAACTGACGTTGTGCGCCGCGATAGCCGTTGCGTTTCGACAGAAACCAGGTGGTCGCCACCAGCAGCGTCCCCATCAGGATGCCGGGCAGGAGCCCCGCGAGAAAGAGATCGCCGATCGAGACCGAGGCGAGCACGCCATAGACGATCATCGGGTTCGACGGCGGCAAGAGGATGCCGAGCGTGCCCCCGGATGAGGCCACCGCGGCGGCGAAATCCTTGGGGTAGCCGTCGTCCTTCATCGCCGGGATCAAGAGCGTGCCAATGGCCGCCACAGTGCCCGGGCCCGAGCCCGAGATCGCGGCGAAGAACATGCAGGACAGGATCGTCACGATGGCGAGCCCGCCATAGGCCTGACCGACCACGGCGCGCATCACCTCGATAATGTCGCGGGTGATGCCGGCACGCGCCATGATCGCCCCGGCCAGCACGAAATTCGGGATCGCCAGCAGCGGGAATTTATCGACCCCGTCGAAAAGGCTATGGGCGAGGGATTCGAGCGGCACCGGCGAGTTCAGCAGTTCGATCAGCGCGGGCACGCCGAGCGTGGCGAAGATCGGCACGCCGAGCATCAGACAGACGAGGAAGAGGAGCGCGAAGATCATGCCGTGCCCTCCTGTCCAGGGTGATCAAGCGCGGCCTCGGAGGCGATTACCGGGATGCCGTGACGCCAGTAGTCCCATTGCCGCTGCAGGATGCGCAGGATCATCAGCGCGTGCGACAGCGGGATCACGCTGTAGATCCAGGCCAGCGGCAGAAAGAGCGAGGTGGAATAGACCGGGTAGGCGAGGGTGCGCTGGATCAACAGGATGCCCGCCATCACCACGCAAGCGTTGAAGGCGATCCAGATCGCATCCGCCAGCAAGAGCGCAATCTGTCGCCCGCCGGGAAACCAGCGAATAAACAGTGTGACGCGGATATGGGTGCCACGTTGGGCGGCGAGGCTGGCCGAGATATAGACGAACCAGACGAAGGCAAAGCGCGAGATTTCCTCGCTCCAGCTCAGCCCGGTGTGCAGCACGTAGCGAAAGAACACCTGCAGCCCCAGCACCACCACCAGCAGCGCCAGCGACAGGTTGGAGAACACCAGTTCGAACCTGTTGAAGGCTTGGACAGTCTTGGCAAGCATCTGACACCTCCCTTGGGCCGGTCGCCTGTGGTTGCGGTTGAAAACAGTCACACTGGTCAGCTGGGTGCACTTATCGCCCTGAGAACACCGGGGCGCGCGCCCCGCCACCCAGACCCTGTCGGGAGGTGGCGGTTGCGCGGGGGACGGGCAGGTTAGAAGCTGCCGGTGTCCTTGTAGGTCAGGGTCATGTCGACCCAGTCCTTGCCGCCGCCCACAAGTTCATAGAGCTGGGGCCAGGCGCCGCGGGCCTTTTCGGCCCAGACCTCTGGGTCCTGCAATTCGCAGAAGGTGATGCCGTGGTCTTCGGTCAGCGCCTTATGAACGCGGGCGTTGTTCTCGGCCACATAGGCGGCGTGAGAGACATCGACCTCGTCGGCGGATTTGAGCAGAACCGCCCGGTCTTCGGGCGAGAGGCTCTGCAGGAAGGGTTCGTTGATCACCACGACGGCTGCGAGCGGCAAATAGGTCGCCTCGGTGATGTATTTGATATGTTCATGGAACCCCATGTTCAGAATGACATCGGTCGGGCTGTCGAAACTGTCGACCACGCCGGTGGCGATGGCGCCAAAGGTTTCGCCCCAGGCGATGGGGTAGGTCGAGACGCCCCAGCTTTCCCACATGGCGGTCATCACCGGGTTTTTCGGCGCCCGGATCTTGCGCCCCTGCAGATCGTCGAGGCTGTCGATGCATTCATCCTTGGAAAAGAGGCTGCGGAAGGAATTGGTAAATCCGCCGATCACCTGCAGGCTGCCGCTTTCGGCGCGGACGCGCTTGTTCAACTCGTCCCTGTAAGGCCCGGCCCGCAACAGACCGCCGTCGCCAGTCAGATCCTCTGGGCCTGAGCTCATGTAAGGCAGAACCAGCACATTGAGAGAGGGTGCAAGCTGGGCCACGTTGTTCGAGGTGATCGCGCCCATCTGCACGGTGCCGAGCTGCACCTTTTGGGCGATGGCCTGTTCGGTGCCCATGACGCCGCCGTCGAGCACTTCGATCTTGATCTCGCCATTGGAATTGGCGGCGACCCTGTCGGCCAGTTGATGCGCGTAGACGCCATAGGTGTGATCGGCGGGGCAGCAATGCGCGAGGGTCAGGGTGACCCGGGGCTTGGCCTGGGCCGGGGTGGGGGATTGCGTCACCAGAAGTGTCAACGCAAAGGCCAGCAGGCCGCTTAGCCCGTGATGTCGTTTTGTCATGTTTTCCTCCTCTGATCGTCGTGTTGCGCCGGGTTTGTCCCGGCGGTCGTTTTATCCTTGGTCTCCTGTCGTTTTGAACCGCGGCTCCTCCAAGCCGCGGACCCCATGCGCCCTGAGCCCGGTGATCGCCAGCAGCGATCCCGCCAACGGCTCCCGGCGGCGTTGCGCCTCGCTCAGCATGAACGTGGCCGAGGTCACGTAGAGAATGTCGAGATCGGGGCCGCCAAAGCTGCACATGGTCGGGCAACTGATCGGCAGGTCGATCTTGTGCAACAGGCGGCCATCGGGGGCAAAGCGCGCCACCGCGCCGCCGCTGAACAGCGCGCCCCAATAGCAGCCGTCGGCATCCACCGTGGCGCCGTCGACCCGGCCCTCATAGGCGGTGGTGTCGAGGAAATCGCGACGGTTCGACAGCGCGCCTGAGGCGGGGTCGAGATCATATTGATAGGAGCGGTCAACGCGGCTGTCGGAGAAATACATCCGGTGCCCGTCTGGCGAAAAAGCGATGCCATTCGAGACGGTGAATTCGTCATCGACGCGGGTCCAGTGCCGGCCGGGTCCGAGGCGAAAGAGCGCGGCGTTGTTCCGCGCGAAATCCACATTCATCGTGCCGCACCAATAGCGGCCCTGCGCGTCCACCTTGCCATCATTGAGGCGGGTGTCGCTCTGATCGGGGTCCGGGTCGCCGATCCAATCCACCTCTGTGCGGTCGTCGTGCAGGGCAATCAGGCCGAAACCGCGAGCAAACCCCGCGATCAGGCGACCATCGTCGCAAAGCCCGATGGAGCCGATGACGTCGGGCACGTCCCAAGGCTGAAGATCGTGGCCCTCGGCATCGGCGGACCAGATCCGTTTTCCAAGGCAGTCGATCCACAGGAGCCGGGCGTTGCGCGCGTCCCAGATCGGGCACTCGCCAAGCAGGGCAGGGCCGGGCCAGATGCAGGCGATATGAACCCCATCACTCGGGGACAACGACGCGGGGGCGCCGTTGGTGTGGCTTTTGACAACCATGGCTCCCTCCTCCCTGGAACGCATGTTTCTTGCCAAAAGGCTAGCGCAAGGGTCTGGCGTGGCATAATGTATTTATTAAGTCAGGTAAGTTTAAAAAATGAAGATAACGCTTCGCCAGCTCAGCTATGTCATCGCCGCCTCTCGCCATGGCTCTATCAGCAAGGCGGCAGAGGAGATGAGCATTTCGACCTCCTCCATTCTGGCGGCGATCGATGCGTTCGAGCATGAGTTCAAGATCCAGCTGTTCGTGCGCCGCCGGTCCAAGGGGCTCAGCACCACCGAGGCGGGCCGGCGGGCCATAGCGCGCACCATTCAGCTGTTGGATGAGGCGGCGGCCTATGCCGAAGAGTTGCGCGGTTCCGACACCGAGCTGCGCGGCGAGCTGCAGGTCGGGGCGTTTACCTCGATCTCGCCCAGCATCGCGCCGCAGGTGATCCGCGATCTGCGCCAGAGCCATCCCGAGTTGACCGTGCATCTCAACGAGGGCGACATGATGTCGATCCAGCACAATCTGCGCGATGGCACGGTCGATGCGCTGGTGACCTATGATGCGGGGCTGTGGGAAGAGTTCGAGATGGAAACGCTGGCCAATGCGCCGCCGCATCTGGTCCTGGCCCAGAATGATCCTTTGGCGCAGAAATCGGTCGTGTCGTTGCGCGATCTGTCGGAGCGGACGCTGCTTTTGCTCAATCTGCCGCAATCGCGAAATTATGTGCGCGCACTCTTTGAGCAGGTGGGGGCCACGCCGGGCCCGATCCAGAAACTCGAATCCTTCGAGATGGTGCGCAGCGCCGCTGCCGCAGGGCTGGGCGTCGCCATTCTGAACATCCGCCCGCCCTATGACACGACCTATAGCGGGCTCAGCGTTACCTGTCGGCCCTTGGCCGAGAGTGAGCCAAGCCCGAATATCGTGCTGGCCACCCGGGCCGGAGGACGGATGAGCCGCCGGGCACGCGCCTTTGCAGATCAGTGCAAACGGTTCTTCGCGACCCCGGCGGCAGAGGATCTCTTTGTGCGCAAACCTTAGTCTTGGAAGAACGATGATCGCACTCGTTTAGGCCTTGCGTGAAGAGCGGAGGCGAGGCGACTATTATAGTTGGGAGTGACCCATCCTCAGTATCCATCGAGACAGCGATAACAATTTCCCTGCCTAGAGACTAGGTCACCCACCATTTCCTCACATGCGAAACAGTCGAGCGCAGCCAAAACCGGGCGCCAGCCTTGGCCAGCGCCCGATGGGTCATTTGCTCAGCACCTCGGGCAGCCATGTGGCGAGGCCGGGGACCATGACGAGGATCACCACAAAGACGCACATCACCAGGAACATCGGAAACGAGGCCTTGGAGATGAAACCCATGTCGCGGCCGGTCATGCCTTGGAGCACGAAGAGGTTGAACCCGATGGGCGGGGTGATCTGGGCCATTTCCACCACGATCATCAGGTAGACGCCGAACCAGAGCATATCGAAGCCCGCGGCGCGGACCATCGGCTCGATCACCGCCATGGTGAGCACGATCGAGCTCAGCCCGTCGAGGAAACAGCCCAGGATGATGTAGAAGACCGTCAGGATCGCGATGAGCGCCAGCGGCGAGAGCTTCCAGCCTTCGATGGTTTCGGCCAAGGCCCGGGGGATGCCGGTAAAGCCCATGGCGAGCGACAGAAAGCCTGCGCCCATCAGGATGAACATGATCATCGCGGTGGTGCGGACCGAGCCCATGATGCTGTCGGTAAAGCTCTGCCATGTCATGCTGCGCTGCGAGAGCGACAGAAGGATCGCGCCGAGCACGCCGAGCGCCGCCGCCTCGGTCGCGGTGGCGATGCCCGAATAGATCGAGCCGATCACGCCGATGATCAAGAGCAGCACCGGCGCCAGATCGAGCACCCGCCGCCCGAGATGCGAGACGTCGAGATCCTCCACCGGGTTAAAGCGCGCGCGGTTCAGCTTGGCCCAGATCACGATATAGATCATGAACATCAAGGCGAGGCAGAGCCCGGGGATCATCGCCGCCATGAAGAGCTTGGAGATGCTTTCATTGACGGTGACGCCAAAGATGATCATCGAGATCGACGGCGGGATCAAAAGGCCGAGCGTGCCCGCGCCCGAGAGCGTGCCGATGATCATATGTTCGGGGTAATTGCGCTGTTGGAGCTCGGGGATCGACATCTTGCCCACGGTGGCGACGGTGGCGGCACTCGAGCCTGAGATCGCGGCAAAGACCGCCGAGGCCCCTACGTTCACATGCAAGAGACCGCCGGGCAGGCGGCGCAGGAACGGGGCGAGGCCGCGAAAGAGCGTCTCGCTCAGCTTGGATCGGAAGAGGATTTCGCCCATCCAGATGAAAAGGGGCAGGGCGGTCAGGGTCCAAGAACTCTGTTCGCCCCAGATGGTAACCGCCATGCTGTCGCCGATGGGCGCCGAGGTAAAGAGCGCCATGCCAAGGATCGCGGTCAGCAGAAGCGCCGCGCCGACCCAGACGCCGATGCCGAGAAGCACGAAGAGCGTGCTGAGAAAGATGATGATGGATAGCGCTTCGCTCATATCTCGTTCGGTCCCTCATTGGCCATTTTGTCAGGATCAACCGAGGCGTAATCGAAGATTGCCTGCAACAGCGTATGCGCGACCGCGATGGCGAGAAGCCACGCGCCAAAGGCCACGGGCGTTTGCGGGATCCACAAGAGGATCGCGTCGGCACCTTCGCTGCGCTCGCCGAAATCGTAGCTGTCATAGGCGAGCCGCGCCATGTACCAGGCGAGGAAGAACGCCAGCCCGGTCATGATCGCGAGGCAGAGAATTTCGAGCCCGCGGCGGGTGGCCCCAATGGCGCGCTGAATGAGAAGCTGCACACGGATGTGGCCATCGCTGCGAAAGGTATGGGCGAGGGCGAGAAAAGTCGCGGTGGCCATGACATAGCCCGCCACATCGCTCGCGCCGCCGGAATAGAGGCCGAACATGCGCGCCACGATACTATAGAGCACGAGCGCACAAAGCAGCACGAGCGCCGCGCCCGCGACATAGGCCCCGAACCTGTAGATATGATCGAATAGTGCAGATATTCTGCGCATTTGGCCCCCCGTCATCCCATCGCCGTTTCTCGGCGTATTCTTCTGGTCGTACCAGACGTCACTTGTACTAAAGGCGGACGGCCCCCGGAAGGGACCGCCCGAAATGGTCTGCTTACTTCATGCCTTCATAGGCTTCGAGCACGGCACGGCCCTTGTCGCCGGCGCGCTCTTCCCAATCGGCACGGAGCTCTGCCCCGACCTTTTCAAAGGCCTCTTGGACCTCGGCGGGCAGGGTGCCCACTTTCATGCCGTTCTCGGTGAATTGCGAGACATACCAAGCGTCGAGCTCTTCGGCCTTGGACCAGCATTTTTCCTCGGCGGTCGCGGCGGCCTTGGTCACCGTTTCCTTGGTGGCGTCGTCGAGACCGTTCCAGGCCTTGCCATTGACGATCACCATGTTGCGCGGCAGCCAGGCCTTCACGTCATAGTAATAGCCCACATGTTCCCAGAGCTTGCGGTCATAGCCGGTGCTGCCCGAGGAAATCATCGACTGCGCGACGCCGGTGGCAAAGGCCTGGGCCAGCTCGGCGGCTTCGATCTTGGTCGGGACCATGCCGAGGCCCTCGGCCATTTTCGAGGTGGTGGCGTTATAGGCGCGGAACTTCAGACCCGAGAGCGCGTCGAGGCCGGTGGCCTCTTCGGCGGTGTAAAAGCCCTGTGGCGGCCAGGGGCAGGAATAGAGGAAATGCAACCGCGCCTCTTCCAGCGTCTCGACAAGGCTGGGTTTCGACGCATCATAGAGCTTGCGCGCGTCGGCAAAGCTCGAGGCGAGGAAGGGGATGCTGTCGACCTCATAGAGCGGGTCGTCATTGCCCAGCGCCGAAATCAGCCGTTCGCCGATCGGGGCCAGCCCCTTGCGCACCGCGCCAAAGATTTCCGAGCCGCCAAAGAGCGAGCCGCCGGGATGGGTGACGATCTCGAGCTCGGAATTGGCGGTGACCTCAGCGGCAAACTCGGCCGCAATCTCGGAATGGTAATTGGTCGCCGAATAGGCCAGCGCCATGTCCCATTTCTCGGCTTGGGCCGCGCTGGCGGCAAAGCTCAGCGAGACGGCGAGGGCGGAAAGGCCGGTGGTGATTTTCATGATGATTTTCCCTGTTACACATGACATCCTTGGCGGCGATCCCGGCCGTTTCGGAGGGAGAGCCGTAGAGACTTTTGCCGGGGGTGGGTTGCGCGGTCGGGCGATCCGACCCGGTCCTGCCCCGGGCACAGGCACCAGATTAGCCGGTTATCGCGGAATGGCAAATGCCCTCTGGGGCAAGAGAGGGATGAGGCGGAAATGCTGGGAATTCTGGCGCTCGACACGCGGTTCGAGCGGATCGTCGGCGATACGGGCAATGCCGCGAGTTATCCCTTTCCGGTGCGCATCCATGTGGTGGAGGGGGCCGATAGCCCGCTCATCGTGCGCGATGGCGCACCTGACGCGGCGCTGGTGGCGCGGTTCATTGCGGCGGCGCAGGCGCTCGAGGCGGAAGGCGCGCGGGCGATCATTTCCACCTGTGGGTTTTTGGTGAGCGTGCAGAACGAGATTGCTTCTGCTGTGAACGTGCCGGTGATGCTCTCGGCGCTGTCGCTCTATCCGCTGGTGGCGACGAGCGGCAAAGGCCGGGTGGCGATCCTCACCGCCTCGCGCGCAGCGCTTGGGCCCCGCGCCATGGCGGCGGCGGGCATCGATCCTGCGCGGGTGGTGGTGATGGGATGCGAGGATATTTCCAGCTTTGCCGAGAGTTTTCTGGCCCCGCAGGCGGCACAGGCGACACGGCTGGATCGAGAGTGCCTCGAGCAGGACTTGGTTGATAAATCACAAGAAACCCTGCGAGGATCGCCCGATATTGGCGCCATATTGTTGGAATGTGGAAATTTGCCGCCCTATGCGCAGGCCATTGCCCGGGCCACCGGCCGGCCTGTGTTTCACATGCTCGACGCGGCGGCGCTGTTGATGCGGGCGCAAGGGCAATAGCCCCTGCGCCCAACGTCGTTATTTCGACAAGGCGTCGAGAACGCGGGCCCAGCTGCGCATGCCCTTGTGGAAGCTCTCGACATTGTATTTCTCGTTCGGGCTGTGGATGGCGTCATCTTCCTGGGCAAAGCCGATGAGCATCGCGTCGAGTCCGAGGATGTCCTTGAAAAAGCCCGCGATCGGGATCGAACCGCCCATGCCGCTGAACACCGCCTCGCGGTCCCATTCTTCTGACAGCGCGCCGCGTGCCTTTTCGAACTCGGGCCGCGCGATGTTCATCACCGCCGCCTTGGAGCCGTCGAGGTCATTGTTCCACACGACCCGGGCATCGACCGGCAATTGCGCCTCGACATGGGCGCGCAGATTGCGGCGCAGCGCCTCGGGCTCCATGTCGCCGACGAGGCGGCAGGTGAGCTTGCAATGTGCCTCGGCGGGGATCACGGTCTTGGAGCCTGCGCCCTGATAGCCGCCCCAGATGCCGTTAATCTCGAGCGTGGGGCGGGCCCATTGCTGCACCAGCGTCGAATAGCCCTCTTCGCCATGGGGCCGGGTGTAGCCCACGGAGTTGAGATAGGCCGCCTCGTCAAAGCCGCAGTTTTCCCATTGCCGCAGGATTTCGTCGGGGACTTCCTGGACGCCGTCGTAAAAGCCCTCGACCGCGACGCGGCCAGTGTCGTCATGGAATGACGCGATGACCTGACCCAGCACCTTGAGAGGGTTGAGGCCGGGGCCGCCGTAATGGCCCGAATGCAGGTCAATGCGCGGGCCGTGAATGGTGAACTCATCCTTGAGCATGCCGCGCAGCTGCGACGCGATGGAGGGCACGCCCGGCGCGACCATGGAGGTGTCGCAGATCAGCGCGAGATCGGCGGAAAGCTCGGCCGCGTTCTCCTTCATGAAGGGAATGAGCGAGGGCGAGCCGCTTTCCTCTTCGCCTTCAAAGAAGAAGGTGATTTTGCAGGGCAGGGACCCGTGCACCGATTTATAGGCGCGGCAAGCCTCGACAAAGGTCATGAGCTGGCCCTTATCATCCGACGCCCCGCGGCCCCGGATTACCGGGCCTTGATCGGTGTCCTCGATCTGGGGATCAAAGGGATCGCTGTTCCACAGCTCGAGCGGATCGACCGGCTGCACATCGTAATGCCCGTAGAACAGAAGATGTGGCCCCGGCCCGTCGATATGGCCCACCACCATCGGATGACCCGGCGTGGGGCGCTTTTCGGCCTCGACGCCAAAGGATTTGAGATCGGCCACCAGCCAATCTGCGGCGGCGTCGCAATTCGCTTTATAGGCCGGATCGGTCGAGATGGATTGAATGCGCAGCACCTCTTTCAGCCGGTCCAGCGCGGCGGGCAGGGCGTCGTCGATATGTGACAGGACGGGCTCGAGGGCCATGGGAACACTCCTTCTTTGTCCGGTTTCGCGCGGAAGGTAACAGCATCGCGTCCACTGTCCAGCAGAAGCCGTGCGCGGGCCCGCCGGGGGCGCGGCACCCGGTCGCGGGGCAGTCTGAGGTGTTGCGATATGTGCTTTTCGGTTATATTCAACCGCGAAGATATGTTCCGGGGAATGCCCCGGCCGGGCCAAGGGTCCGCGTGAAGACCGAGGAGAACCCCCAGGTGAATTACGACGCGAAACTGGATCAGGCCATCGCCCGTCTCCACGAGGAAGGCCGGTATCGGACGTTCATTGATATTGAACGGCACAAGGGTCACTTTCCGCATGCCACCTGGAAACGCCCCGATGGCACGGACCAGCCGATCACCGTCTGGTGCGGCAATGATTATCTTGGCATGGGCCAGCATCCTGCGGTGCTCGAGGCTATGCACGAGGCGATTGACGCCACTGGCGCGGGCTCGGGCGGGACGCGCAACATTTCAGGCACCACGGTCTATCACAAGGCGCTCGAGGCCGAGCTGGCCGATCTGCATGGCAAGGAAGCGGCGCTTCTCTTCACCAGCGCCTATATCGCCAATGACGCGACATTGAGCACGCTGCCCAAATTGTTCCCAGGCATGATCATCTATTCCGACGCGCTCAACCATGCGTCGATGATCGAAGGCGTGCGCCGCAATGGCGGGGCAAAGCGGATTTTCCGGCACAATGACCTCGACCATCTGCGCGAGCTGCTCGAGGCGGATGATCCGGCGGCCCCCAAGGTGATCGCCTTTGAATCGATCTATTCGATGGACGGCGATTTCGGCCCGATCGAGGCGATCTGCGATCTTGCCGACGAGTTCGGCGCGCTGACCTATATCGACGAGGTCCACGCGGTCGGCATGTATGGCCCGCGCGGCGCCGGTGTGGCGGAACGTGACCGTCTCATGCATCGGCTCGACATCATCAACGGCACCCTGGCCAAAGCCTATGGCGTGATGGGCGGCTATATCGCGGCCAGCGCGAAAATGTGCGACGCCATAAGGTCTTATGCGCCGGGCTTCATCTTTACCACGTCGCTGTCACCGGCGGTGGCGGCGGGGGCTGCGGCCTCGGTGCGCCACCTCAAGACGGACCAGAGCCTGCGCGATCAGCAGCAGACCCAGGCGCGCATTCTCAAGATGCGGCTCAAGGGGCTTGGCCTGCCGCTCATCGATCACGGCAGCCATATCGTGCCGGTCATGGTGGGCGATCCCGTCCACACCAAGATCATCAGCGATATGCTGCTCGAGCGGCATGGCATTTACGTGCAGCCGATCAATTTCCCAACCGTGCCGCGCGGCACCGAGCGCCTTCGTTTCACGCCCTCGCCGGTCCACGGCCCCGAAGATATTGATCGGGTCGTTAAGGCGATGGATGAGCTTTGGAATCATTGTGCGCTAAATCGTGCCGATATTTCCGCCTGATCGCCACATTACTGCAATCTTCCTTGCAGTATGATAGCCTTTGTTAAAAGAACATGAGCATGATCCGAATCGGGACGTTCGGGTCATAGTTCAAGTACGATGAAGGGCAGGCTTTATGATTTTGCGTCGAGGAACGCGCGCTAAGCAGCAGGACGAGCAGGTACCGAACGGATTTGATTCTTTCGAACTGCGTCTTGGTGATATGATGCGCGGCGAGCGTGCCACGCTCGGGAAATCCCTTCTCGATGTCGAACGCGAACTGCGGATCAAAGCCAGCTTTATCGCCGCGATCGAAAACTGCGACCCCGATGCCTTTGATACGCCGGGCTTTATTCCCGGCTATGTGCGCTCTTATGCGCGCTATCTCCGGATGGATCCGGATCAGGCCTTTGCCGGGTTCTGCGCCGAAAGCGGATTTTCGACGGCCCATGGCATGTCCTCGGCCGCCTCGTCCAAACGCCAGGAAGAGGCACCGCGCCAGACCCGCGCCAAGCGCGGTCTCGACGATCCTCTGATGACCCCCTCAACCCCCTTTGTGCCCGCCGCCGAGAGCATGTTCTCGCGGATCGAACCCGGTGCGATCGGCTCGCTCATCGTGCTGGCCGCGCTGATCGGTGGCATTGGCTATGGCGGTTGGGCGGTGCTCAATCAGGTGCAGCAGGTGCAGGTGGCGCCGGTGGAAAACACCCCCGATGTGCTTGCCGATCTCGACCCGCTGAGCGGTGTGTCCGGGGCGGGCACCGATGTGGCGCAGGCCGGCACCGGCCAGTTTGCCGCGCCGCAAGAGGATGCGCTTGACCGGCTCTACCGGCCCGAGGCGCTCGATGTGCCGGTGCTGGTGGCCCGTGATGCGCCGATTTCGACGCTGAGCCCGACGCAGGTCGGCACCATCCGCCCAACCATCGACCGCAGCAGCCAGCCGCAATTTGCCACGGCCCAAGGTCCGCAGACGACCGGCGGCATCGACGGTGCGCTGACCCAGGCCATGTCGCCACAGGTTCTGGCCGCGCCGGAGCCCGGTGTGCAGATGGTCGCCGTGCGCCCGGCCTGGGTGCGGGTTCGCGCCGCCGATGGCAGCGTGATCTACGAGACGATCATGAACGCGGGCGACACCTATAACGTGCCGGTGATGGAAGCCGCGCCGAGCCTTCGGGTCGGCGAAAGCGGCGCGATCTATTTCCGCGTCAACGGGCAACATTACGGCCCCGTCGGCCCGCGCGGCTCGGTCACCGCCAATCTGGCGCTCGACGCAGAGGCGCTGGCCGAGACCTATGCCGTCGCCGATCTGACGCAGGACGCGGACCTCAAGCGCTACGTGGCCGAGCTCAGCCAGCCCACCACGCAAGAGCAGCCCGCCCAATAAGCCCGCATCGCAGACAGTCGGTTGCCTGACCGGGGCACAGCCCGTATGTAGGGCGTGAACCGCTTTGACAGAGGCCGCCGCCGATGACCCATAATCCGATCCGCCCCTGGCGCAATATCGAGCGCCGCAAATCCCGTCAGATCCATGTGGGTTCTGTGCCGGTGGGGGGCGACGCGCCGATCTCGGTTCAGACCATGACCAACACGGTCACCACTGACATCAAGGGCACCATCGCGCAGGTCACCGCCGCCGCAGAGGCGGGGGCGGATATCGTGCGCGTCTCGGTCCCGGACGAGGCCTCGGCCAAGGCGCTCAAGGAGATCGTGCGCGAAAGCCCGGTGCCCATCGTGGCCGACATCCATTTCCACTATCGGCGCGGCATCGAGGCGGCCGAGGCGGGCGCGGCCTGTCTGCGCATCAACCCGGGCAATATCGGCGATGAAAAACGCGTGCGCGAGGTGATCGCAGCGGCGCGGGATCATGGCTGTTCGATGCGGATCGGGGTCAATGCCGGCAGTCTCGAAAAGCACCTGCTCGAGAAATATGGCGAGCCCTGCCCAGAGGCGATGGTCGAAAGCGGGCTCGAACATATCCGCATCCTCGAGGACAATGATTTCCACGAGTTCAAGATTTCGGTCAAAGCTTCGGACGTGTTCCTCGCCGCCGCCGCCTATCAGCAATTGGCCGAGGCCACGGATGCGCCCATCCATCTCGGGATCACCGAGGCAGGCGGGCTCACCTCCGGCACGATCAAGAGCGCGATCGGCATGGGCAATCTGCTCTGGATGGGGATCGGCGACACGATCCGGGTGAGCCTGTCGGCCGATCCGGTGGAAGAGGTGAAGGTCGGCTATGAGATCCTCAAGAGCCTCGGGCTGCGTCATCGCGGCGTCAACATCATCTCTTGCCCGTCCTGCGCCCGGCAAGGGTTCGATGTGATCAAGACCGTCGAGGCGCTGGAGTCGCGGCTCGAACATATCAAGACCCCGATGAGCCTCTCGATCATCGGCTGCGTGGTGAACGGGCCGGGCGAGGCGCTGATGACCGATGTCGGCTTTACCGGCGGCGGGGCCGGGTCGGGCATGGTCTATCTGGCGGGCAAGGCGAGCCACAAGATGTCCAATGATCAGATGATCGACCATATCGTCGAAGAGGTGGAAAAGCGCGCCGCCACCATCGAGGCCGAGGCGCAGGCAGCCGAGTAAGCCCTAGCGCGACAGGTATTTTTCCAAGACAATCGCGGGCATCGCACCGCGCAGCATCATGTCGGGCAGCACATAGCTCGGCACGGTGTCGAGCTCGAGCGCGCGGGCGATGTTGGCATGCGCGGACATGTCGAGGACCCGCACCTGCCAGCCGGTCGCCTCCGCCAGATCGCGCAGCTCGGCTAAGGCTTGCGCGCAGTCCTCACAGCCGTCACGGGTCAGAAAGGCGATGCTGCGCGCCGGCGCATCCGGGCCAAAGAGCGTGGCGCTATGGGTCGCGATCTGCGCCAGATCATCGCTCACCGCATCGGCATAGAGATCGACAGCGGGCGGCGGCGCATCTGGCAAAAGATCACGGGGCAGGGAGAGCAGAACCTCGCGGATTTCGGAACGCAATATGGCGCGCTCCGTCCCGCTCAGCTCGGAAAACCGGGTGTCGCCCGAGGCCGCAAGCTCCGGGGTGACACACAGGCCCGCTGCCAAGAGCGGGCCTGCGAGATGGTCTGAACGGCGGCTCACTCCTTGCGGAGCTCGGCCACGATCTGTTCCATGCCTTCGAGCGGAACATAGCCGCGCACCATCTGATCGCCCATCACGAAGGTCGGCGTGCCGGTGATCTGCAGCGCACCTGCGAGCGCGTGGTTCTGGGCGATGGCCTCAGAAATCTCGTCATCCTCCATCCGCGCGGCAATGGCATCGGCATCGAGACCGAAGGAGGTGGCGATACGCTTGAGCGCCGCCTCGGTGACGTCGCCGTTGAACGCCATGAGCGCGTCATGCAGGCTCTCATAGGCCTCGTCGCCGGCCTCGAGCTTGGTCGCGATGGCAAAGCGCGAGGCCATGACAGAGGCTTCGCCCAGGATCGGGAACTCTTTGACAATAAAGCGGATATTGCCATCCGTTTCGAGCAGCTCCTTGACCTCGCCAAAGGCGCGTTTGCAATAGCCGCAGCGGTAATCGAGAAACTCGACGATGGTGATGTCGCCTTCGGGATTGCCGCCGACCCATGAGTGGTCGTCGTTGAAAATCGCGTCGCTGTTGCGGCTGACC
Organism: Roseovarius sp. CH_XMU1461; assembly: GCF_037027165.1. NCBI lineage: Bacteria > Pseudomonadati > Pseudomonadota > Alphaproteobacteria > Rhodobacterales > Roseobacteraceae > Roseovarius > Roseovarius sp. CH_XMU1461. The sequence goes on along the minus strand of NZ_JAYMDV010000002.1, from coordinate 648,108 downwards.
ATCTCCTGATCGGCGCTGACCTGATCCTGTTGCTGGCGCTGTTCGAGAACGGCGACCGCCTCCATGATCACTTCGGGGTTTTCCAACAGGTAGTTGCGGATTTCGTCATGCAGCGCGCTGCGTTCGGCATCGGTCATCGACCCGAGATCGAGGGCTGCCGCAGGCAGCGCCAGGGTGAGCGCGAGCGCGGTCGAGGTGAGAAAACGGGTCATCAACTTTATTTCCTTTTACGTTGAGCGGCCTTGGCCGCAGAGAGCACATCCTGAGCGCGTTGCCAACCGGCGGAGCCGCGCGGCAAAAGGTCCGAGGCGCGCCCGGCGTGAAGCCCGGCATCCGCCATCCGCCCCTGCAGCGCATAGCGTTCGGCCGTGACCAGCGAGGCCATGCCGCGATTGCCGGATTTGGCATAGGCGACGCCGAGATCGCGCATCACGCGAATATCGCCGACGTCGCGGGACCGTGCCTTGGTGAGAATTTGCAGGGCCTTGTCATTTTGCCCTTGCGCCAGCAGCGCCCGACCGTATGAGCCGAGGATCAGCGCATCATTTGGGGCGGCGTTGACCGCGCGGGCATAGCTGTTGGCGGCCTCGGCAAAGCGGCGGTTCTCCATCAGGATCTGACCGCGCAGCTCGAGGTAATAGGGATCGTTGCGCCGGATCGCGAGCGCCCCGTCGATCGAGCGCAGCGCTCGATCCATCCGCGACTGGCGGTGATGGGCGGCGGCCTCGCGCATGAGTTTCACATCTTGAAAGCCGCTTTCACCGGCGCGGGTGAGCGTCCATTTCGGCGAGAGTTTGAAGGCCGAAAGCTTGCCCTTGGCGCGGGCGAACCAATAGTCGGCATTGGGCGATTTGGCCCCCGGACGGGCATTGGCATCGGCGAGGCTCTTGACCGCGCGGTAGCGGTCCGAGGACATCGGATGCGAGCGCGAATAGGGGTCCTGGCGGCTTTCGCTGAGCACTTCCTGGCCGCGAAAAATCTCCATCACCTCCACCGCGCCCTGCGGGTCGATCCCGGCGCGCAGCAGATAGCGCACGCTGGCACTGTCGGCCGAGCTTTCTTCGGCGCGGGTGTGCACGAAGAAAAGCCGCAGCGCGGTGTTGGTGGCGCCCACGGCGCCTGCCGCCGCCACCTGTCCGTTGCCCGAAATCGCGCCTGCCGCCGCGGCAAGCGCCACGCCGATCCCCGCCGCAGTGCGCGCGTTGCGCATATTGACGGGGCGGCGCACCAGATGGCCGCTGGCGATATGGGCCGCCTCATGGGCAATCACCGCCTGCAGCATTTCCGGCGTGCGCATTTTGAGCAAAAGCCCGGAATGGATAAAGATATGATCCTGATCCACTACGAAAGCGTTAAGATTGCGGTCGTCAATCACCAGGATCCTGACCCGCGCGGGGCTCAGCCCGGCGGCCTGCAGCACCGGCGTGGCGAGCTGTTTCAGCGCATGTTCGATATCGGGGTCGCGCAACAGCGTCAGCGCCCGGGCCGGGGAGGTCATCCCGAGGCCAAGAATGAGGATCGCTGCAAAAAGTCGTACAAGTTGCATTGACGGCAACCCCTTAACCAAGTGAATGGGCTGGGTGACTGTGCAACAATGTGAGAGAAACCCATGCGGAACTCAACCCGATCCCAGGTCGATCCCTTTATTGTGATGGATGTCATGGAGGCCGCCCGCCGGGCCGAGGCCGAGGGGCGTCACATCATCCATATGGAAGTGGGTCAGCCGGGCACGCCCGCGCCTGAGGGCGCGCGCGCGGCGCTGGCGCAAGCGATGGAGGGGGACGCGATGGGCTATACCGTGGCGCTCGGCCTGCCGGCGCTGCGCGAACGGATCGCGGGGCTCTATAAGTCGTGGTACGGGCTCGATATTTCGCCCGAGCGGGTGGTTGTGACGTCGGGTTCTTCGGGGGCGTTCATCCTCGCCTTTACGGCGCTGTTCGATGCCGGCGACCGGGTGGGGATCGGCATGCCGGGCTATCCCTCCTACAGGCAGATTCTCAAGGCACTCGACCTGGTCCCGGTAGAGATCGAGACGAAAGCGGAAAACCGCCTGCAGCCGGTGGCGCAGGACCTGGAAGGTCATGATTTGCAAGGGCTTATGGTGGCGAGCCCGGCGAATCCGTCGGGCACGATGCTGGACCATGCGGCGCTTGCGGAGTTGATCGAAGCGGCGCGGGCGCAGGGGGCGAGCTTTATCAGCGACGAGATCTATCACGGGATCGAATATGACAGCAAAGCGGTGAGCGCGCTGGAGATCTCGGACGAGGTCTATGTGATCAATTCCTTCTCGAAATATTTCTCGATGACGGGCTGGCGTGTGGGCTGGATGGTGGTGCCGCAAGATCATGTGCGCACGCTTGAACGGCTGGCGCAAAATCTCTTCATCTGCCCGCCCCATGCGAGCCAGGTGGCGGCCTTGGCGGCGATGGGATGTGACGAGGAATTGCAAGCGAATCTAGAGGTTTACAAGGTGAACCGACAGTTGATGATCGACGGCTTGCCGAAGGCAGGGTTCGACCGGATCGCGCCGCCGGACGGGGCGTTTTACGTCTATGCGGATGTCTCGCATCTGACCGAGGATTCGCGGGCTTTTGCGGCGGAAATCCTTGAAAAAGCAGGGGTTGCGGTGACGCCGGGGCTCGATTTCGATCCCAAGCGCGGCCATGGCACGATCCGGTTTTCCTATGCGCGGGCGACCGAGGATATCCGCGAAGGGCTGCGCCGGTTGGCGGCGTTCATGGCGGCGCGATAGGCCGGGATTTGGCGGCAAATGCCACGTCGGTATCGCGTCGGTAAAACGACAGCAAAGCGACAGTGCGCAAAATCGCGTCTCCCGACAGGGGACGAGAGGGCGTTGCGGCCTCTCGTCTTGGGGCGCACGGTTTGCTATAGCTTTGGCAACCAAAAGATAATCGAGCTGCCCCAATGATCCGATCTTTGCCCAGATTGATTCTCTGCGCCGCTTTGGCCGCAGGTCCGATGTCATGGTCGCCCCTGCAAGCGCAAGAGCAGACTCAGACCCAGAGCCAGAGCCAAGCACCGGCCCCCGCCGCGCTCAGCGGTCTGGCGCGGTTCGATCCGGAGACGAGCCGGGTGGCCGACACAAATGGCGGGGTGCAGGTCGATCTCGATCTGAGCCAAGGCGTGCCTTACCGCGCCTATACGCTCGACGCGCCCAAACGGCTCGTCCTCGATTTCCGCGAAGTGGATTTCAGCACGCTGAGCGCCACGCGGCTCTTGCAGGGCGACAAGGTGCTGGCGGTGCGGGCGGGCAAGATCCGTCCCGGCTGGTCGCGGATGGTGCTCGACCTCAACGCGCCCTTGGTGCTGCGCAGCGCCAATATGGCGATTGACCGGGCGACGGGACGGGCGGCGCTGTCGCTCTGGCTCGAGGACACCGACGCAGACGAGTTTGCGGCCAACGCCGGTGTGCCCGATATTGCCGGCTGGGCACCGCCGAAGCCGGGCGAGGGCAAACCGCCAGTGGCCCGCGACCCGCATGGGCCGCTGCGGGTGATGCTCGATCCCGGTCATGGCGGCATCGATCCCGGGGCCGAGGCCGATGGCGCGGTGGAAAAAGAGCTCATGCTGAGCTTTGCGCGGCAGCTCAAGGAGGTTCTGCTGCGGGGCGGCGATGTCGAGGTCATGCTCACCCGTGAGGATGATCATTTCGTCTCGCTCGAGCGGCGGGTCGCCATCGCCCATGAGCGCAAGGCCGATATTTTCATCTCGCTCCATGCCGATGCGCTGAGCGAGGGGGGCGCGCGAGGGGCCACGGTCTATACGCTCGACCCCGATGCCAGCGACGCGGCGAGCCGGGCCCTGGCCGAACGTCATGAGCGCGACGATCTTCTGTCCGGCGTCGATCTCAGCCAGAGCGACGATGTGGTGGCGGATGTTCTGATGGATCTGGCGCGGCTCGAATCAAGACCCCGCTCGGACCTTCTGGCGCGGGCCATCGTGCTGGCCTTGCGCGAAGAGCAGTTGCCGGTGAACAATCACGCGCTGCGCGCGGCGGGGTTTTCGGTGCTGAAATCGCCCGATATTCCCTCGGTCCTGCTCGAGCTTGGGTTTCTGTCGTCCGAGAGCGATCGCGGCAATCTTCTGGACGAGGAGTGGCGCAACCATATGGCGGTGGCGGTGGCGGATGCGATCCGCGCCTGGGCCATTGCCGACGAGGCGGCGGCCGAATTGGTGCGCCAGTGAGTTTTGTCACGGCGTGGCGGCGGGTTTTGGCCCAGCGTCACGGCGGGGATGTTTTGACGCCGGGCGCGGCGATGCCTATATGGGCAGGTGAATTGATGCGGGGGCCGCAGTGCTAAGAGCCATTCTTTCGTTTTTCGGTACGATCTTTACCCTCCTGACCATGGGGGTGATGTTGATTGCGGTCAGTCTTGGCGCGGTTTTCTATATCTATGGCAAGGACTTGCCGAGCCATGAGAGCCTCGCCAATTACACGCCGCCGACGATCAGCCGAATCTTTTCGACCGAAGGCCGTATCATCGACGAATTTTCCCGCGAGCGGCGGCTTTTCACCCCGGCGGATGAAATCCCCGAGCTGGTGAAACAGGCGTTCATCAGCGCCGAGGACAAGAATTTCTATTCCCATGGCGGCTATGACGCGGGCGGCATCGCCGCCGCCGCCTATGAGGCGGTGCGGTCGCGGGGCGAAAACGTGCGCGGCGCCTCGACCATCACCCAGCAGGTGATGAAGAACTTCCTTCTGTCGGGCGACCGCAAGCTTGAGCGCAAGATCAAGGAGATCATCCTCGCCACACGGATCGAAGAGACGCTCGACAAGGAAAAGATCCTCGAGCTCTATCTCAACGAGATTTTCCTCGGTCAGAACAGCTATGGCGTGGCGGCGGCGGCGCAGACCTATTTCAACAAGACCCTGTCGCAGCTTGCCCCGCATGAGGCGGCGTTCCTCGCCTCGCTGCCCAAGGCACCGTCGGATTTCCATCCGGTGCGGCGCAAGGACCGTCTCTTGCAGCGGCGCAACTATGTGCTGCGCGAGATGCGCGAGAACGGCTTTATCACCGAGGCCGCCTATGAGACGGAGGTCGATGAGCCGCTGCGCTCGGTGCAGAACGGCGATTACGAGCCCTTTGCCAAGGCGCTGCCGCCGCGCGATTACTTTACCGATGAAATCCGCCGTCAGCTCAGCCGGGATTTCGGCGAGGCCGAGTTCTTTACCGGCGGTCTGAGCGTGCGCGCCACGCTCGACCCGGAATTGCAGGTGGTGGCGGCCAGAGCGCTGCAGGGCAAGCTCGAGGAATATGACCGGGGCATCGGCCGCTGGCGTGGCACGGGCAAGAGCATTCCGGCCGAGGTGGCCACGGATGACGCGGCCTGGCGCGAGGCGCTGGGCAATGTGAGCGTCGCGCGCGATATCGATCTCGACGGGCCATGGTATCCGGCGGTGGTGCGCAAGATCGAGGATCAGCAGATGACCCTCGGCATCGAAGGCACCATCAACGACGCGGAACCGCCGGTGGTGCCGCGCAAGGATATTTCCTGGCTGCGGGGCGATTTCGCCGCGAATTTCGAAGTGGGCGACGTGGTGCATGTGCGCCGCATGACCGAAGGCAGCAATGGCGAGGGCGCGTTCATCCGCTGGACCCTGCGGCAGGTGCCGGAAGTACAGGGCGGGTTCATGGCGATGGACGTGAACACCGGGCGGGTGATCTCGATGCAGGGCGGGTTCTCCTATCAGAACTCGGTCTTCAACCGCGCCACCCAGGCCAAGCGTCAGCCGGGCTCGAGCTTCAAGCCCTTCGTCTATGCCGCCGCCCTCGACAGCGGCTATACCCCCGCGACGATCATCGTCGACGCGCCCATCGAGATCAACACGCCGCAGGGCCTCTGGCGGCCGCGCAACTCGTCCAACAAATTCTATGGGCCGACGCCGCTGCGCACCGGGATCGAACAGTCGCGGAACCTGATGACCATCCGTCTCGCGCAAGAGGTGGGCATGGATGTGGTGGCGTCCTATGCCGAACGCTTTGGCGTCTATGAGGACATGAGCCCGTTTCTCGCCAACTCGCTCGGCTCGGAAGAGACGACGCTCTATAACATGGTGGCGGCCTATGCGATGTTCGCCAATGGCGGCGAGCGGGTCGAGCCGACGCTGGTCGACCGGGTGCAGGACCGCTATGGCCGCACGGTCTATCGCCACGATCCGCGGACCTGTGTCGATTGCACCGATCCCGGCATCCCCGAGAGCCGTGGCCCGCGCATCGTGTCGGACCGCGAACGGGTGATGGATGCGATCACCGCCTATCAGCTCACCTCGATGATGCGCGGCGTGGTCGAACGCGGCACCGCCAGCAACCACGTCAAGCTCAGCGTGCCGGTGGCCGGCAAGACCGGCACCACCAATGACGCGCGCGACGTGTGGTTCGTGGGCTTTACCAGTAATATCGTGGCGGGCTGCTACATCGGCTTTGACCAGCCCCGGAGCCTCGGTCGTGGCGCCTATGGCGCGGGCATGTGCGGGCCGGTGTTCACCGAGTATATGCGCAAGGCGACGGCGAAATATGGCGGCGGCGAATTCAAAGTGCCGCCGGGCGGGTTCTTCATGAAGATCGACCGTTTCACCGGGGCGCGGCTGTCGGATGATGCGAGCGGGCCCAATGTGGTGGCCGAGTATTTCCGCGAGGGCGAAGAGCCGATCTTTGGCATCGCCTTTGACGGGGGCTTTGCCATGGGCAATGACCTCGAACTCTTTGCCACCGGCGAGCGGGACACGATCCGCGAAGTCACCACCTCGGACGGTCAGACCGGCAAGGTCGGCAAGAAAGCCACCTTTGGCTCGATCTCGTCCGGCGGGCTCTACTGATCGCGATTGCCAAATCGGCCCGGCCCTGATTACCCTGACCCGATGCGTCGCAAGAGGGAGGGCTGGGCATGAGCGGACATGGCTATGAGAGCGGGCGGTTGAACCTGCCGTTTGTGGGGATTTCGACCTTTGGCAAATCGCCTTATCAGCCCGATTGGGACGCGATAGAGGCCGATGTCGCCATCCTTGGCGCGCCGTTCGATTTCGGCACCCAGTGGCGGTCCGGGGCACGGTTCGGGCCGCGCGGCATCCGCGAGGCCTCGACGCTGTTCTCCTTTGGTCATGGCGGTGCTTATGACCACGAGGATGACATCACCTATCTGCCCGCCGACAAGGTGCGGATGGTCGATCTCGGTGACGCCGATATCATCCACACCGACACCGAACAGAGCCATGCCAATATCGAATTTGGCGTGCGCAAGATCCTCGCAGCCGGAGCGCTGCCGGTGGTGCTCGGTGGCGATCACTCGATCAACATCCCCTGTATCAACGCCTTTGAGGGCCAGGAGCCGATCCATATCGTGCAGATCGACGCCCATCTCGATTTCGTCGATGAGCGCCACGGCGTCCGCCATGGTCATGGCAACCCGATGCGCCGCGCGGCGGAAAAGCCCTATGTCACCGGGCTGAGCCAGATCGGCATCCGCAACGTGAGCTCGACCGCCAAGGAGGGCTATGACGATGCCCGCGCCATGGGCTCGGATATCCTGTCGGTGCGCCAGTTCCGCAAGCTGGGCGTCGACGCCGTGCTCGACCGGATCCCCGAGGGCGTGCGCTATTACGTGACCATCGACATCGACGGATTTGATCCGTCGATTGCGCCGGGCACCGGCACGCCGAGCCATGGCGGATTTCTCTATTACGAGGTGCTGGAACTGCTGGACGGGCTGGCGCGGCGCGGCGATGTGGTGGGGATGGATCTGGTCGAAGTGGCCCCCGATTACGACCAGTCCGGCAGCACGACGATCCTCGCGGCGCAGATCCTGATGAACGCCATTGGAAGGGTCTTGCACCACCGGGCGGGGTAGCCGCAGAGCGCTGAGAGAGGCCTGAGGGGTTTACCCCTTCATATCCCTGTGCTTTCCTGACGCCATTCTAAGTCGACATTATCAGGCGACGATTGGCGAAAGGGATTTCAGACATGCGACGATGGATTGCGCGGCTCGGCATGATACCTGCCGCGCTTGCCTTTGCGGCGGGGGCGGCGCAGGCCGCGGGGCCGAAAGTGCGGGTGACCAACCAATGCCCCGAAGAGATGTATCTCTACCTCTATTATCAGCCGACGGCGGGCGATTGGCGCACCGCTGGCTGGTACACGATTGCGCCGGGGGCGCGCACCACGCTCTCCCATGATGGTGAGACGATCCGCCATGAGTTCAGCAAATATCTCTATGTCTACGCCGACACAGCCAGCGGCCATGGCTATTTCAACGATGCCGAGCTGGGCTCGCAGAAGCTGAATGAGATGTTGCTGATCAAGGCCGGCGACGAACGCTATCTCAAGGCCTATCCGGCCACGGGAGAGACGCGCGACGATATTTTTGACTGGGTGATGCGCTGTGACAAATATTGACCGAACCGGCGGCATGCGCCGCGACACCCGATCCCCGCGCCGTGCCCTGATCCTTGGGCTGGCTGCACTCCTGCTGGGCGCGCTGAGCCTGCCCGCCATGGCCGAGCGCGACAAGAACCGCGCCCGGCAATTGGTGCTGGTGAACCAATGTCATCTCGATTTGCAGGTGGCGGTGCTCTATTCGCCCGCGCCCGATGTCTGGCGCAAGGCGGGCTGGTACACGATGGCGAGCGGCGAATATATCATGCCCTATAAGGGCGATACCAAACTACGGCATCGCGACAATGCGCGGCTCGTGGTGGCGGCCAACAAGAAGGGCGACACCGATATCATCATCAAGAACAGGAAAGAGGCGCATGAGTTCGAATATAAAGGCGAACGGCTCAAGGGGATGTTTGCCCTCCGGGTGCTGCGTGGGCCTTATGTGGAAAGCTATATCACCTGCTGAAGGCGGCGGCGAAAGGGCGACATATGCGTGATCTGACACCTCTGGCGCTGGTCGGTGCCTCGGGCTGGCTTGGCCGGTTCATGGGGCCTGCGCTGTTGCGGGCGGGCGTGGTCGGGCCCGATGATTTCATCGGGCTGAACCGGTCAGGTGCGTCCGAGGCCTATGCCGAATGGCCTGGGCTGCGCTGGTCCACCGATCCCGAGGCGGGGCTGGCGGGTGCGCGGATGGTGATCCTGTCGCTGCGCCCCGATGAGTTTCGCGCCGCCCCGTTGCGCTGTCCCGGGGCGCTCGTCCTGTCGGTCATGGCCGGGGTGAGCATGGAGGAGATCCGCGCGCGCACCGGCGCGCGGGCGGTGGTGCGGTCGATGCCCAATGCGGCGATGGAGATCGGTCAGAGCTTTAGCCCCTGGGTGGCGGATGCCGAGGCGGATGACGCCGACCGGGCCATGGTGCGCGCCGTGCTCGGCGCGTCGGGGCGCGAAGAGGCCTTTGCCCGCGAGGCCGATATCGACGTCTATGCGGCGATCTGTGGCGCGGGGCCGGCCTGGGCCGCGCTCTTGCTCGAGGCGCTGGCGGCGGCGGGCCGGGCCGAGGGGCTGTCGCCCGAACAGGCTCTGGCAGCGGCAGAGGGCGCGGTGGTCGGCGCGGGCGCGATGCTCGCGGGTCAAGGCGCGCAGGCGGGGGCCATGGTCGACGAGTTCATCGCCTATGCGGGCACCACGGCGGCGGGGCTTGAGGCGGCGCGCGGCGCGGGCTTTGCCGAGGCGGTGGCGGCGGGGATTGCGGCGGGCACGCAAAAGGCGCGGGCGCTTGGCTAAGTGATGCGCGCCGCCTTGCCGCTGCGCCAATGCTGCGGTATCACGCAGGCCTGAGCAGACAAAGGGCCAAAACTATGCGCGCGGAAATTCAGACGGTTGTGCAGGAGATCGAGAAATCGCTGGAGCTGTTGCGCCAGCGGATGGATTGGGACACCGCCAAACACCGGCTTGAGGAGTTCAACGCGCGGGTCGAGGATCCGAACCTCTGGGACGATCCCGCCAAGGCGCAGAAACTCATGCGCGAGCGCCAGTCTCTTGTCGATGCGATCGACACCCATGACGCTATCAATCAGGAAATGAGCGACAATATCGAGCTCATCGAGCTGGGCGAGATGGAAGGCGACAATGAGGTGATCGGCGAGGCCGAAAGCGCGCTCAAATCGCTCAAGGAGAAGGCCGGGGCGAAGGAGCTCGAGGCGCTGCTCAATGGCGAGGCGGATGCCAATGACACCTTCCTCGAGATCAACGCGGGCGCCGGCGGCACCGAGAGCTGTGACTGGGCCTCGATGCTGGCGCGGATGTATGTGCGCTGGGCCGAGAAGCGCGGCTATACGGTCGAGCTGCAATCCGAGAGTGCGGGCGAAGAGGCGGGGATCAAATCCGCCGCCTACAAGATTTCCGGGCATAACGCCTATGGCTGGCTCAAATCCGAAAGCGGCGTGCATCGGCTGGTGCGGATCAGCCCCTATGATTCCGCCGCCAAGCGGCACACGTCCTTTTCCTCGGTCTGGGTCTATCCGGTGGTCGATGACGATATCGAGATCGAGGTGAACCCCGCCGATATCCGCATCGACACCTATCGCAGCTCGGGCGCGGGCGGCCAGCACGTGAACACGACGGATTCGGCGGTGCGGATCACCCACCATCCGACGGGCATCGTGGTGACAAGTTCCGAGAAATCCCAGCACCAGAACCGTGACATCGCGATGAAGGCCCTGAAATCAAGGCTTTACCAGATGGAGCTCGACCGGCGGACGGCGGATATCAACGCCGCCCACGAGGCCAAGGGCGATGCCGGCTGGGGCAATCAGATCCGGTCCTACGTGTTGCAGCCCTATCAGATGGTCAAGGATCTGCGCACCAATGTGGAGACCTCGGACACCAAGGGCGTGCTCGACGGCGATCTCGATCAGTTCATGGCGGCGACGCTGGCGATGAATGTGAGCGGCAAGAGCCGCGCCGAGGCGCAGGGCGAGGATTGAGCCAGCGGTTGGCGTCCGGGGCGGGCGTCGAATTTGGGTATTTGAAACCAGAAAGAGAAGTGAGGCGCGCATGACCGACCCCGTGGATCTGGAGGCCAGCGCGCAGCTGGTGGAGCTGGCCGCCGGGCGGCTCAGCGTTGAGGCGCTGATGGAGGCGACCCTGGCGCGGGTGGCGGCGCGCAACGGGGCCTGTAACGCGGTGGTCTCGCCGCGTGATCCCGACGAGGTGATGGCAGAGGCGCGGTCCGCCGACCGGGCCGAGACGCGCGGGCCGCTGCATGGTCTGCCGGTGGCGATCAAGGATCTGGCCGATGCCAAGGGCCTGCCGACCAGCCATGGCTCGCCGGTGTTTGCCGGGCAGATTGCGCAAGGCGACAGCCTGCATGTGGCGCGGATGCGCGCGGCGGGGGCGATCATCATCGGCAAGACCAACACGCCGGAATTTGGCCTCGGCTCGCACACTTATAACCGGGTGCATGGCGCGACCGGCAATGCCTATGATCCGAGCGTGAGCTGTGGCGGGTCGTCCGGCGGCGCGGCGGTGGCGCTGGCGCATGGGATGGTGAGCCTTGCCGACGGCTCGGACATGATGGGCAGCCTGCGCAACCCGGCGGGCTGGAACAATGTCTATGGGATGCGGCCGAGCTGGGGCCGGGTGCCGTCGGAGCCGGGCGATGAGCTCTATCTGCACCGGTTGGCGACCAATGGCCCGATGGCGCGGAGCCCGCGGGATATGGCGCTTTTCATGTCGGTGATCGAAGGGCCGGGGGTGCAGCCCGAGGGCTGGCCCTTTGAGCCGACGCTCTTGCCGCAAGGGCAGATTGGCGCGGCGCGGCTTGGCTGGCTCGGCGATTGGGACGGGGCTTTTGCCTTTGAGCCTGGCATTCTCGATCTGTGTCGCGGCGCGGCGGATGTCTTTGGCGATCTTGGCTGCAAGGTCGAGGATCTGGCGGCACCGATGCCGCGCGAGGTGATCTGGGACGCCTGGGTCACGCTGCGCAATTTCTCCAACGCGGCGGGCAAAAAGCCGCTTTTGGAAAACCCGGAGACCCGCGATCAGCTCAAGCCCGAGGCGGTCTGGGAGATCGAGCGCGGGCTTGGTCTTTCGGCGATGGATCTGCAGGCGGCGAGCGCCGGGCGCAGCGCCTGGTTCAAACGCGCCATGGCGCTTTTTGAAGAGTATGACGCGCTCTTGCTGCCCTCGGCGCAGGTCTGGCCCTTTGCGCTCGACATGCCTTGGCCCAAGGCGATCGCGGGGCAGGAGATGGACACCTATCACCGCTGGATGGAGGTGGTGATCTGTGCCTCGATCCTCGGGCTGCCGGCGGCCTGTGTGCCAGCGGGCTTTGGCGACAACGGCCTGCCCATGGGGTTGCAGATCATCGGCGCGCCGGGGCGCGACCAGCAGGTTCTGGAACTGGCCGAGGCCTATCACCGCGCCAGTGATTGGCCGGGGCAGCGCCCGCCCCAAGGCTAAGAGCTCGGGCTAGGAGTTCCGCAAAGATCGGACGCTTGCGAGGGCGCGGGGCTTTAGGCCTCGCGCCCTTCGGCTTTGAGCCGGGCGTGGAGCTTGGGCGCATCGGCATGGCCCGCGTCCAGCGCGAAAATATAGGCATGGGTCAGGTAGAAACAGGCGGCGTCGAGATCATTGGCATGATCGGCGGCCTCGGCATAAAGCCGCACGAGGGCGGGCTTGTCGCCCGCCTCATGGGCCGCGAGGAGCCGCCGGTCGAGACCGCCTGCCATCGGGCCTGGCTTGCCTTCGGTCAGGTTCTCCGACATGGCCGCGACCGCGCCTGTCATTCCGCCGCTTGCGCGGTGCTGCGCCCGGCCATGATCTTGCCCGCGACCCAGGCGTGGAACATATGGGTCGGGCTGTCCATCACCGGCGAGAAGCGCCCGCCGTCATAGCCCTGTACATGGCGGCCCTTCTGCATGCCTTCGACCACGAAAATATCCTCTTCGAACACCTGCTTCCAGAGCTTGGTGTTCTGGGCGCGCAGCTCTTCGTCGGTCTCGGGCGTCGCATAGTAGAGATGGATATGTTCGACCGTGGCCTCGGGGCCCTTGGGCTCGAGCACGATGGCAAAGGCATGGTCGCGATGCACACCCAAAAGGACGTTGGGATAGACCGCGATATATTCGGCCTGCTCGTTCCACTTGGCGCCGACATCGGCAAAATCGGGGAATTTCTGGCCGCGCTCATTGGTGAGCTGGCGATAGACCAGCGTGCCCTGACCGGAATATTGATCCGGCTCTTCGATATTGTAGTGATCCTCGAGCCGCGAATAGCTGTTGAGACCGGGGTGCACCCAAGGCAGGTGATAGCTCTCGCAATAGTTTTCGACCGCGAGCTTCCAGTTGGTCTTGATCTCGAGGGTAAAGCGGCTGTCGGCACCGCCGTGATAGAGCGGCAGATCGAACTCTTTCCAACGCTCGATGACATGGGCCATGGCGTCCTCGAACGCGGGCGCATCGCCCGAGACGTTGATCCAGACCACATCGCGCCAGATATGGCTGCGCACCTCGTTGAGGCCGAGCGTGTCGCGGTCGATCGCCTGATGGGTGTTGTGGCCCGGGCCGCCCACATGCGGGGTCGAGACGAGCTTGCCCTTGGTCGAGTAGCACCAGGAGTGATAGGGGCAGCGGATCGCGCCCTCGATCTTGCGCGGCTCTTCGACGAGGATCATGCCCCGGTGGCGGCAGATGTTCTGAAAGACGCGGACCTGACCGTCGCGGTCGCGCAGCAGCAAAAGCGGCATGCCCATGAATTCCATCGGCACCGCATCGCCCGGTTCCGGCACATCGGCGGCGACGGCGAGACCCGACCAAGTGGCAAAGAGCACGGACTGCTTTTCTTCTTCATAGACAGCCGGGTCGATGTAATGGGCGTTGGGCAGCCCGTTGGCGCGGGCGACATCGGTGCGGACATTGGACAGGTCGGTCACAGGGCTCATGGCGAACTCCGAAAGGGGTGTGGCTTTCGGATATCTGACCGGAAATGCGCGGCGAAAAACCGTCAATGCGCGACCGAGTTTGCCTTTCGGCGACCAGTTTGCAGCGGTTGATTTGGCGCAAGGGCCGGGAGGCGCCTAGCGGAAATCCTGATCGAGTCGCAGCAGGCGCGCGTGGAATTGCGGCACCTCGTCGAGCGGCACTAGCCCTGAGCTGCGCGCCGCCTCCATCACCGCGCGGCGGTCGCGTCCGAGATGTTCGTAAACCATCCTTGTGGCACGGCGGCCCGTGACCTTTTCGCGCACGGTGCGGGTGACATAGCCCTCCCAGAGGTTGCTCTGGAACGAGGTTTCCTGGGTCAGGAAGTTGAAGGAACAGGCCAGCGAATCGCGATGGGTGACAATCGCCATGATGCCCTCTTCCTGGCGCATCACCAGGCCGCGAAATTCGCGGTCGCGGGGTTTGAGCGACAGGCCCTGACTGCGCAGCGCGGCGCGGGATTCGTAGCCGCGCAGGAAGGTATAGCCATCGGCACGGCTGATATAGACGAGGCCGCGCACGAATTGCGTGTCGTCGATAAAGCTAGGCCGCACAAAGCGATAGAACCCGTCGGGAAAGATCTCCATCGGCACCTGCACCGGGCCCGCGCCGAAAAACCCGGCCACCACCGGGTGATTGAGCAGGTCGATGCCGCCGGGCTGGATCGCCTCGACCGGTTCGAGCAGCACCCGCGCATCGACCTCGAAGAACTGACAGATCCGGTGCAGCACATCGGGGCGCGGAAAGCTCTCGCCCGAGAGGTAGCGGTTGAACTGGGTGCGGTTGATCCCAAGCTCGCGGCAGAGCCCGGCGACCGAGCTGTAGCTTTCCGAGAGCTTGCGCAGGTTCTCGCCAAAGATCGCCCGGAGCTCGGCCGGATCGACCGCGTCCGAGGCTGCTGCTGTTTGGGATTTTGCTGTCACGAATCGCACCAAGCGCTGGTCATTTTACTCTCTAGTCAGGGCTGTAACCCTTTGGCATATTAAGTCTTAAGGTTGTAAGTGATGCTATATCGCGTCACCCCTGACGTCAAGCCGCGTCAGACTGATCCCGCTTTGACACAAACGAACGAGCGAGGAAACCGCTTTCATTATGTATCCGAAAGACAAGACGCGTCATTCTAGTGAAGACGATGTTGGATATGGAGGCGACTGCGATGCTTGGTGTTGTTCTTTGGAGTGACGTGAAAGACAACCGTGCCGTTGTGTGGTGCGACGATCATGGTGATCTGGCCTTCTACAAACCGGGCAAAACAACCGCCGACCGCGCTGTGTTCAAGCCCGGCGATCTCATTCAATTCGAACTTCGCGAAGCGTCACAGATGAGAATTGTTGCGCGTCCTCAGATGCTTGCCCGTGACAGCCATCCCAATCTCGCGGATGAGCTCAAACAGGTGGGCGAGGCGATGGGCGTGGTCACTCATTCGCGCGACGCGAAACGCGCAAGCCCGCCGCAGGGGCGCACCCGGCGCGACGCGGATGTCATCCGCATGGACAGTTACCGCCGCGCCGAGGTGGCCTAAGCCACGGCGCGAACACGAAAAAGCCGCCCCAAAAGGCGGCCCGATCGATCCGGTTCACTCACGGATGAGGTCAAATCCACTCACGGATAGAGAGCAGACGGACCGGGCCGCCAACGGCCCGGTCTGATCGTTTTTGTGTCAGCCCCGCGGCAGGGCGGCGACCCCGGTGCGCGCGATGTCGATGAGCCCCAGCGGCCGCATCAGATCGGCAAAGGCGTCGATCTTGTCCGACGGGCCGGTGATCTCGAAGACGAAACTGCCAAGCGTGCTGTCGACCACATTGGCGCGGAAAATATCCGCCAGCCGCAGCGCCTCGACGCGTTTCTCGCCTTCGCCCTCGACCTTCATCAGCGCCAGTTCGCGTTCCACCACCGGGCCTTCGACGGTGAGGTCATGCACCGCATGCACCGGCACGATCCGGCCAAGCTGGGCCTTGATCTGTTCGATGATCTGCGGCGTGCCCTTGGTCACGATGGTGATGCGGCTGGTATGGCCGGTGTGATCGACCTCGGCCACGGTCAGGCTGTCGATGTTATAGCCCCGGCCCGAAAACAGCCCGATCACCCGCGCCAGAACCCCCGGTTCGTTGTCGACGAGCACCGCCAGCGTGTGGCTTTCCACCACGTCCGAGAAATTCGGCCGCAGGTTATAGGCGGAATGCTTGTTGGAGCCTTTTTTGATCTTCAGTGCGGACATTGCACAAATCCTTCCTTCGAATTCCAGCCGATCACACCAGCACCGCGCCGCCGGATTTGATGGCATCCTTGGTGGAGGCCTCGCCCAGCAGCATCTTGTTATGGGGCTCGCCCGACGGGATCATCGGGAAACAGTTCTCGTGCTTCTCGACCAGGCAGTCAAAGATGACCGGCCCGTCGTAGGTGATCATCTCCATGATCGCGTCATCGAGATCGTCGGGATCGCTACAGCGGATGCCCTTGGCGCCAAAGGCCTCGGCGAGCTTGACGAAATCGGGCAGCGCCTCGGACCAGCTGTGCGAATAGCGCTCGCCATGCAAGAGTTCCTGCCACTGGCGCACCATGCCGAGACGTTCATTGTTGAGGATGAACTGTTTCACCGGCAGGCGGAATTGCACCGCGGTGCCCATCTCCTGCATGTTCATGAGCCACGAGGCCTCGCCCGCGACATTGATCACCAGCGCCTCGGGATGCGCCATCTGCACCCCGATAGAGGCGGGGAAGCCATAGCCCATGGTGCCGAGCCCGCCCGAGGTCATCCAGCGGTTGGGATCGTTGAAGTTGAGATATTGCGCCGCCCACATCTGATGCTGGCCCACCTCGGTGGTGACATAGCGGTCGTGGTCGCGGGTCAGCGCCTCGAGCCGCGCCAGCGCGTGCTGCGGTTTGATCACCTTGCCGGTCTGTTTGAAGGCGAGGCAGTCGACCTTGCGCCATTCGTCGATCTTGGCACGCCATTTGGCGATGGCCGCGGCATTGGTCTTGCGACCGCGCGCCTTCCAGACCTTGAGAATATCTTCGAGAACATGTGCCACATCGCCGACAATCGGGATATCGGCCTTGATCACCTTGTTGATCGAGCTGGGATCAATGTCGATATGGGCCTTGGTGGAATGCGGGCTAAAGGCATCGACGCGGCCGGTGATCCGGTCGTCGAACCGGGCGCCGACATTGATCATCAGATCGCAATCATGCATCGCCATATTGGCCTCGTAGAGACCGTGCATCCCGAGCATGCCGAGCCAATGCTCGCCATTGGCCGGATAGGCGCCAAGCCCCATCAGCGTCGAGGTGATCGGCACGCCGGTGGCCTCGACCAGTTCCCGCAAGAGCTGGCTCGCCGCCGGGCCCGAATTGATCACGCCGCCGCCGGTGTAGAACACCGGGCGTTCGGCGGTCTCGAGCGCCTCCACCAGTTCGGTGATCTCTTCCATATCGCCTTTGACCTGCGGCTGATAATGCGAGACCCGCGCCTTGGCCGGGGGGGTATAGTCGCCATTGGCGAATTGCACATCCTTCGGGATGTCGACGAGCACCGGACCGGGACGGCCGGTGGTCGCCACATGGAACGCCTCATGCAGCGTGCCCGACAGACGGTTGGTGTCGCTCACCAGCCAATTGTGCTTGGTGCAAGGCCGGGTGATGCCCACCGTGTCGGCCTCTTGGAAGGCGTCATTGCCGATCATGAAGGTCGGCACCTGGCCGGTCAGCACCACGAGCGGGATCGAGTCGAGCAGCGCATCGGTGAGACCGGTCACCGCATTGGTGGCACCCGGGCCCGAAGTCACCAGCACCACGCCCGGCTTGCCGGTCGAGCGGGCATAGCCTTCGGCGGCATGCACCGCGCCCTGTTCATGGCGCACCAGCACGTGACGAATGTCATTTTGCTGAAATATCTCGTCATAAATCGGTAGCACGGCGCCCCCGGGATACCCGAATACGACGTCCACACCCTGATCCTTGAGGGCCTGAACCACCATTTTCGCTCCGGTCATCTGACGTGTCATATGCTTGCTCCGTTCATGACGTCATTGTCGTGCTGCATAAAAAAGCCCCCGTCGTTTCGGGGGCGCATGGGGAACCGTTATGGTTGTCCGTTACCGGCCCATGCGCCAAGATCCTACGATGACAATTAGCTGTGCCAATTGGGGCATCCTTATGCTGCGTGTGCGCGGGACATTATGAGCCGTGTCCGGGGGCGTCAAGCGCGTTTTGCGCATTTATTTCGTGAAACGGGGGTAAATCTTTGCATTTGTTGCGGGGATCGCCACGGGTGTCCCGGGCGTTCCGGCAGCTCTGCCGCATTCCCGTTACAGGAATCGGTCTAGATGCGCGGGCAAAGCCTTATCCCTTCTTTTCATGGAGACCTGCCATGCGCCAGCCCGTAAGCCCCGATCTGTCCGCCGACGACTGGGATGAAATCATCAACCCGCGTCCCGAGGAAACCGAGTTCGACCGCGTGGTCGAGGCCCATCTGTCGCGTCGCGGCTTTATGAGCGGTCTCGTGGCGCTCGGCTCCGGGGCTGCGGCCATGGGGCTCGGGCTTGGCGGGGCAGGGCGCGCCGAGGCGGGCAGCGACCGCTTTCCCTTCACGCCGATCGCCGCCCAGACCGATGGCACCGTGCATGTGCCCGAGGGCTATAGCTGGGAGGTGCTGGCCCGCTGGGGGGATCCGCTTTTCTCCG
The DNA here is from genome assembly GCF_037027165.1 of Roseovarius sp. CH_XMU1461. Classification (NCBI taxonomy): domain Bacteria; kingdom Pseudomonadati; phylum Pseudomonadota; class Alphaproteobacteria; order Rhodobacterales; family Roseobacteraceae; genus Roseovarius; species Roseovarius sp. CH_XMU1461. Next base: position 629,550 of record NZ_JAYMDV010000002.1, on the reverse strand, counting down.
ACGCGCCGGCCTTTGACAACGCGACCGGCGGCGGCGCCGCGGGCAGCGACCGGATCTTTGGCGAGAACACCGATGGGATGGAGCTCTTCAGCATCGGCAATCATCAGGTGATCGCGGTCAATCATGAATATGCCAACCGCGATGTGAACCTGCCGCAGCGCGAAGGCGGCGTGCCGGAAAATGCCGATGACGTGACCAAGCTGCAGAACCTGCAAGGCGTCGCGGTCTTTGAGGTGGCCAAGGGCGACGCGGGCTGGGAGGTGGTGATCGACAGCCCCTTCAACCGCCGCATCACCCATCTGACCCCGATCCGCATCAGCGGCCCGGCGGCAGGCCACGAGATGCTGCGCACCGAGGCCGATCCCGAGGGCAAGCTGGCGCTCGGCACATTTAACAACTGTGGCGCGGGCCGCACGCCCTGGGGCACGTTCCTGACCTGCGAAGAGAATTTCAACGGCTATTTCGGCGCCTCCGACGAGGCCCATGAGATGCCCGAGGATTTCAAACGCTACGGGATCAGCCATGATGGCTGGGGTTATGACTATCACAAACATGACGCGCGCTTTGACGTGGTCACCACCCCGAACGAGCCGCGCCGTGCGGGCTATGTGGTGGAAATCGACCCCGCCGATCCCAATTCGGTGCCGGTGAAACGCACCGGGCTTGGCCGGTTCAAACATGAAAACGCCGCCGTGGTTCTGGCCGCCGATGGCCGGGTCGTGGTCTATATGGGCGATGATGAGCGCGGCGAGTTTCTCTATAAATTCGTCTCCGATGGTGTCTATGCGCCGGGCGCCGACACCGAAGGCCTGCTCGACGACGGCACGCTCTATGCCGCCCGGTTCCTTGAGGACGGGCGCGGCGAATGGCTGCCGCTCACCGAAGAGACCACCGGCATGACGAAAGCCGAGATCGCGATCCTGACCCGGATGGCGGGGTCCAAGGCCGGGGCCACCACCATGGACCGTCCCGAATGGGTCGCGGTGAACCCGAACGCGGTCGAGGCCTATTGCGCCCTCACCAACAACAAGAACCGCGGCATCAAGCCCAATGCCGGCGGTGACGAAACCCCGGTCGGCGGCCCCAACCCGCGCGCCGAGAACAACTATGGCCAGATCGTCCGCTGGCGTCCCGATGCCGATGATCACGCGGCGCTGGGCTTTGACTGGGATCTCTATGTGATGGCGGGCAACCCGGATGTGCATGAAGACGCGCGCAAAGGCTCCGAGAATGTCTACACCGGCAATCTCTTCAACTCACCGGATGGGATGATGTTCGACAGCACCGGCCTCTTGTGGATCCAGACCGATGGCAAGGACAACAACGAGGGCGATTTCGCCGGCATGGGCAACAACCAGATGCTGGTCGGCGATCCCGTCACCGGCCGGATTGAGCGGTTCCTCACCGGGCCCTACGGGGCCGAGGTCACCGGGCTGGCCTGGTCGGCGGATCGGCGCACGATGTTCGTGGGCATCCAGCACCCCGACGCGCCCTTCCCCGATGGCGAAGGGCGTCTGCCGCGCTCGGCGGTGATTGCCGTCTGGCGCGACGATGGCGCAATGGTGGGCTAAGCGCACACCACCTGACGCCTCGCCCCACCGGGCGGGGCGTCCCCGTGTTAGAGGCTCACGCCGGTGCCCTGCAACACGCCATGCTCGAGCGCATAGCGCGTCAGCCCGGCGGTCGAGCTGATGCCGAGCTTGCGCTTGATGTTCTTGCGATGGGTTTCCACCGTGCGCACCGAAATATCGAGCGCCAGCGCCACATCCTTGTTCGATCTCCCTTGCGCCAGCTGCAACAGGATCGTCTGCTCGCGGTTGGTGAGCTGTTCGCGCACCCCGGCACCGCCCTGCGGCTCGAGCGAGCCCTGCGCCCCGGTGCACAGATAGCGCTCGCCGCGCATCACCGCATCGATGGCGAGCTTGATCTCATCCGTCGGCACATCCTTGAGGACATAGCCCATCGCCCCATGGCTCAGCGCCGACGAGATATATTCCGGGCTGTCATGCATGCTCAGGATCAAGATCCGCGTCGCAGGCCGCCGTTCGAGAATGATCTCGGTGGTCGAGAGCCCGCCAATCCCCGGCATGTTGAGATCGAGCAGGATCACATCGGGGGCGAGCTGTGACACCTGGTCGATGATCTGCTGCCCGTCCGACAATGTGGCGACCACTTCGATATCGTCATAGGTCTCGAGGATCGCTTCGACCCCTTCGGCCACCATCGGGTGATCGTCGACGATTACGATGCGGGTGGGCGCGGGCGTTTTTGTCATCTAGGCGTTGACCTTGGTTTCGTGACTGTCATCTTCGGGCGGTAGCATATGCGACAATGGCACGGTGGCTTCAATCACCGTTCCCGCCGAGGATGAGAGAATGCGCAACGTCCCGTCAAGCTGATCGATCCGTTCCTGCATGTTGCGCAGACCGAGCCCGGGGGGCAGTCCGGTGCGGGCGCGCGCCGCTTCGATCCCGAGCCCGTCATCGCTGATCCGCATCGTACCACCGCGCCGATGACCGCGCAAATCTATGGTCACCCGGCTCGCCGAGGCGTGCCGCTCGATATTGGTGAGCGCCTCCTGCGCGATCCGGTAGAGCGCGATCTTGGCCTCGGGGTCGAGCCGGTTGCGAAACACCACCGTGGCAAACTCCGCCGTAATCCCACTGCGCTTGCTGAAATCTTCCGTCAGCGCCTTGAGCGCGGGGCCAAGACCGAGATCGTCGAGCGTGCCGGGCCGCAGATCGCGGCTGATCCGGCGCACCTCCTGGATGGCGCCCGCGAGATGGGTGATCCCCTTGTCGAGATGATCCGCCGCCCGGTCGTCCCCCGCCACCAGCCGCCGCCGCGCCATGTCGAGCGCATAGCGCACCCCGACGAGAAGCTGGCTGATCCCGTCATGCAGCTCGCGCGCGACGCGGCCGCGTTCCTCTTCCTGCGCGTCAAAGACCCGCTGGGTGAGCCGCTTGAGCTTGGCATTGGCGAGCCTGCGCTCGCGAATGGTGATGAAAAGCCCGGAGGTGAAAACCACCAACAGCGCCACAAGGGCAAAACCGCCGATAAAGAGAAAACTGCGCCGCACCCGTTCTTCGACATCGGCCCGCGCCGCCGCCACCGTGGCCAGCACATCGTCGATAAAGACGCCGGTGCCCACCGCCCAGCGCCAATCCTGCAGGCCGATCACATAGGTGACGATCTGCGCCGGTTTGCCGGTCGACGGCTTGACCCATTCATAGCTGTGATAACCGCTGCCCTGTTTCGCCAACCGGATGAGTTCATCGGTGACCGGCACGCCCTCGGGATCGGCGAGCCCCGACCAATTGCGCCCGATGAGATCGGTGTGCCGCGGCGCCACAAGATTATTGCCGTCATAATCAAAGACAAAGAAATAGCCGTCCTGCCCATAGAGCATCGAGGACAGGATCTGGGTCACCGCCAGCTTGGCCGCCTCATCATCGGGGGCGGCGCGACCATAGATATTGATGAAAGAGGTCCGCGCCATGGCGAGATAGTTCTTGAGCTCTTCGCGCTTGGCATGGATGAGCTGGCTTTCCAGCGCGGCAATCTCGCGATCGGCCAGATGGCGCGACTGCAGCGTCGCAAAGACGGCAATCACCACCGCCGCCGCGATAAAGGGCAGGGTGGCGGTCAGAAACAGTTTCTGCCCGTAATTTTGCCAAAGCCGATCAGTTAAACGTCGCATCGCCGAATCGTTACGCGCAATTCGGAACGATTCCTAGAATTTCCGGTGCAGAACTGGGTCATATGCCTAAAGTTAAGGCAGGTTTTAGGTGTATAGTTTCTGTTTATACGCAGTAGTCGGTATTTCCTAAACCGCCGACATTGGCTAGCGTTGAAAGTCTTGTAACGGTCCGCGCGGGTGTGGAGGCACGCGCGCAGAAAACTTATCTGGGAGGGTATATCTTAATGGATCGTCGTTCTTTTCTGACAAAATCCGCGCTGGGCGGGACCGCAGCCGCGGCCTCGACACTGGCCGCACCGGCCTATGCACAGGGCAACCGCACGCTGACCATGGTCACCACCTGGGGCCGGGGTCTGGCAGGCGTGTTCGACGCCGCCCAAAAGGCCGCTGACAACATCAACGCCATGGCCGATGGCCAGCTCACCGTCGACGTCAAGGGCGCGGGCGAGCTTGTCGGCGCGTTCGAAGTCTTCGACGCCGTGACCGCCGGTCAGGCCGACATGTATCACGGCGCCGACTATTATTTCGTCGGTCAGCACCCGGCCTATGCGTTCTTTACCTCGGTGCCCTTTGGCATGACCGCCCAGGAACTCGTCAACTGGTACTACCATGGTGGCGGACAAGAGTTCCACGACGAGCTGGGTCAGATCTTTGGTCTGAAATCCTTCCTCGCGGGCAACACCGGCGCGCAGGCTGGCGGCTGGTTCTCCAAGGAAATCAAAGGCCCCGAAGATTTCAACGGCCTCAAGTTCCGGATGCCCGGCCTCGGTGGCAAGGCGCTCGGCAAGCTCGGCGCAAGCGTCCAGAACCTGCCCGGTGCCGAAGTGTACCAGGCGCTGGCCTCCGGTGCGATTGACGGCACCGAATGGATCGGCCCCTGGGCGGATGAAAAGGCCGGCTTCCAGGAGATCACCAAGATCTACTACACCGCCGGCTTCCACGAGCCGGGCGCTGGTCTCTCGATCGGGATGAACCGCGAAGTCTTTGAAAGCCTCACCCCGGCGCAGCAGAAGATCGTCGAGATCGCCTGTGCCGAGGCGCATCAATGGAACCTCGCACAATTCCTGTCGAACAACTCGGCCGCGCTTGGCCGTCTGCAATCGGCTGGCGTGAAAACCATGGAATTCCCCGACAGCGTCTGGGACGCCTTCGGTGGTGCCGCCGACGCGGTGCATCAGGAAAACATGGGCGACGACATCTACAAACGCGTCTACGACAGCTACATGGCGTCGATGCGGTCGTCCTCGGCCTGGATCGCCAAATCGGACGGTGCCTATTCCAAGCAACGCGACCGCGTGCTCGGCTAAGCCCCACTCTCACCTGTCGGCGGGGCCCGGATTATGCACCGGGCTCCGCCATTGTGCTGTAAGATAAGGTCCATGTTGGACCAAAAAAGGGACATGGGGGAGCGATGCTGGACGCGATCATCTGGTTTTTCCAGAATATCGGCTTGGCCTTCTACAATCTTGCCTATGCAGTGACCCACCCGGGGCTGTGGCTGGATTGGTCAAACAACGAGGCCATCATGCGGGTCGTCTACTATGGCGGCTCGATAGAGTTTTTCTTCGTGGTGTTTACCGCCTTTCTGGTGGTCTCCGCGATCGGGTTCTGGCGCAACAGTTTCATGTGGGGCTGTGTGCGGGTGCTCGAAGGCTTTGCCAATACGGTGGGACGGTTCGCCGCCTGGGCGGGCCTGTTGATGGTGCTGCAACAGATCGTCATCGTCTTCCTGCAACGGGTCTTTGTGCGGCCTGACATCGCCTTTGGCTTTGGCATCCCGCTGCAAATGGACATCAGCTGGTGGTCGGAAGAGCTCAAGCTCTACAACGCGCTCGTCGTTTGCCTCTGCGCCACCTACACCTTTGTCCAAGGCAGCCATGTCCGCGTCGATCTCGTCTATTCGGCGGTGAAATACCGCACCAAGAAGATGATCGACATGATCGGCAGCCTGATCTTCATGATGCCCGCCGCGGTGCTCATGTGGATGTATGGCTGGTACTTCATGTGGCGCCATCTCATCACACCCAAACCCTCGGCCAGCGACACGCTCGACCGGCTCTTGATGAAATCCCGCGCGGTGCGCTGGAACGTCGAGACCATCGGCTTTAGCCCCAACGGGTTCAACGGCTATTTCCTCTTCAAGGTGCTGCTGGTTCTGTTCACCGCCATGGTGTTCCTGCATGCCATCGCCTTCTTCTACCGCTCCTATCTCGAGTGGAAGGAAGGACCCGAGAGCGAAGGCAAATATCTCGACCGCGACACGTTGGGCGCGGGTGAAGAAGCCTATGAAGGCACGCATTAACGAGGGGCGGGACACATGCTTTTTGGACTAGACGGCGTCGAAATCGGCCTGATCATTGTATTTCTGTGCCTTTTCGGTGCGATCCTCTCTGGCTTTCCGGTGGCCTTCTCCATCGGTGGCGCAGGGGTCATCTCTTTCGCGATCATCGCGGCGCTCGACAGCTCGGGCCTGCTGATCCATCAGGCCATCGACACATCGAGCGAGGCCTACCGACAAATCATCGCCTCGGGCGTCAAGCCCGAGACCATATCGGTCTTTCGATACCCGGATTTGCCACGCTATGCCCAACCCGTCTTTGACCGCGGCTGGGAAGTGGCGCTCGACCGGAACGTCTCCTTCATCGTCAACCGGATGAACGAACGGGTGCTCGCGGGCGCCTCGATCGAAACGCTCTTGGCGGTTTTGATGTTCGTGCTGATGGGCATCACGCTCGAACGCTCGAAGATCGCCAATGACCTGCTGACCACCATGGCGCGCGTCTTTGGCCCGCTGCCCGGCGGTCTGGCGGTGTCGGTGGTCGTCGTCGGTGCCTTCCTCGCCGCTTCGACCGGGATCGTCGGCGCCACCGTGGTGACCATGGGCCTCTTGAGCCTGCCCACCATGCTGCGCAACAACTATTCCCCCGAGATTGCCACCGGGGTCATCGCGGCCTCGGGCACCTTGGGGCAGATCATCCCGCCCTCGATCGTGATCGTTCTGCTCGGCACGCTGGCGGGCGATCTCTATTCCGTGGCGCAAGAGGCGCGGGCACAGGAGGTCGGCTGTTCCGACGCGCTCACCTATCTGGGCGAACCGGCAGTCGTTTCCGTCGGCACGCTCTTTCAGGCGGCGCTCTTGCCGGGCATCCTGCTGGCGCTGCTCTACGGGCTCTATGCCTTTGGTTATGCGCTTTTGAACCCGTCCAAGGCCCCGGCGGTCCGGTTCTCCGGTGAACCAGGCACCGAGACCACCACCCGTGGCGAGAAATTCACCTGGTTCGTCGGCGCGCCCGTCGCGCTCATCGTCGGGCTGATGCTCGCCAGCCAGGTCAATATCGTCGGCAGCCAGAGCCTCACCGTCGACACCTTTACCTCGCGTGGCGAAGGCGCCTCCCTGCGCACCAATGTGAGCGCCGAGTGCAAGACGGCGATGATCGACCTCCACGGCCAATCGGCCTGGGATGCGGCCATCGCCGAACAGGCCGAGATCGACGCGGCAGGCGGCGTGCAGGAAAGCACCCGGCTGAGCCCCGAACAGATCGCCGAGGCAAGGCTCGCCAAGATCGACGATGCCGCGCCCATCGGCACCGGCGTCGCCACGATCCTGCTGATCCTGTCGCTGGTTCTGGTCATGGGCCGGGGCATCGCGCCCAGCGCCTCACCGCGGCCTCTGATCATCGGTGGCATCGGGGTGATACTGGCGCTGTTGGCCGATATCCTGCTCATCGGTCCGGCCATGTCCTCGGGGGCCAGCATCCTGATCCTGCTCGTCCCCTATGGTCTCGTGCTCTATGGCGCGGGTCATGCGGCGGGGCGGCTGGCGCAGAACGATCTCATCCGGGTGGTCTTTCCGCCGCTGGTGCTGATCGTCGCGGTGCTGGGCTCGATCCTGGGCGGCATCACCAACCCGACGCCCGCCGCGGCGCTCGGCGCGGGCGGGGCCATCATGCTGGCGGCCTATCGCAAGCTCAAGGACGAGGAACGCTCGGGCAAGATCATCATCTGGGCGACACTGGCCATCGTGCTGGCGATCCTGATCGGCATCAATTTCGACCTGCGCATCAACATCTCTGATGTGACCTTCGAGACATGGGTGGCCTTCTTCTTTGCCAAGGCGGCCTATCTCTTTGCGCTCTTCGGTCTGCTGTTCAGCTGCTGGGTGCTCTTTGCCGGCGGGGTGCTGACCCCGGTGGTGCGCGAGACGGCCAAGGTGACCTCGATGGTCTTTACCATCCTGATCGGGTCGCAGCTTCTCAACCTCGTGGTGATCTCCTTCGGGGGCGAGCATTACATTCAGCAATTCCTGCGCAGTTTCGACAGCGAGTTCCAGGTTTTCCTGATCGTGATGCTGGTGCTCTTCGTGCTCGGCTTCGTGCTCGACTTCCTCGAGATCATCTACATCGTGATCCCGATTGTCGGGCCGGTCATCTATGGCGGCACCTTCGATCCGAAATGGGTGACGATCATGATCGCGGTCAACCTGCAGACCTCCTTCCTCACGCCGCCCTTTGGCTTTGCGCTGTTCTACCTGCGCGGCGTGGCGCCGAAAGAGGTCACCACCGGCCATATCTACCGGGGCGTGGCACCGTTCGTGCTGATCCAGGTGGTGGGGCTGGCGATCCTGTGGTTCTTCCCGGCGATCGTGACCATCGTGCCGGCGCTGATCCCGAACTGATCGGGGTCGCGCCCAGAGATGGGGCCAGAGTTGCGGCCAGAGCTGCAACCAGAGATAAGGGCAGGGGCCGGTCGCAGGACCGGCCCTTTTCCATGAGGACCCCCTGAGCGAAGGAAGGAAGCCCGCATGTCCATCTCCCGCGACACGGCCCCGCATTACATCTGGGGCGCTGCCTGCGATGGCTGGCATCTGGTCGCGGGCGCGGATCTCTCGGTGATCGAGGAACGAATGCCGCCCGGTACGTCCGAGACCCGCCACAGCCATGCGCGGGCCCGGCAATTCTTCTATGTGCTGGGCGGCGCGCTCACCCTCGAACGGGACGGCAAGCGCCATGTGCTGAGCCAAGGGCAGGGGATCGAGATCGCCCCCGGCACGCCGCATCAGGCGCTGAACGAAGGCGATGCGGACGCGGTCTTTCTGGTGATCTCCAGCCCCCGCGCGCAAACCGACCGGCAGCCCGCCTAGAGCGGCAGCTCGGTCGTGTCCTTGATCTCTTCCATCACGAAACTGGCCGAGACATCGCCCATCGGCACCCGCGCGATGAGCCGCTGATAGAGCCGGTCGTAATCCTTCATATCCGCCACCCGCGCCCGGATGAGATAATCGAGATCGCCGGTCATCCGGTAGACGCTCTGGATTTCCGGCATCGCCTTGGTGGCCCGGGCAAAGGCGCTGAGCCATTCCGCATCATGCCGCTCGGCCCGGATCTGCATGAAGACGGTGAGGCCGAGGCCCAACCGGTCGGGATCAAGCAGCGCCACCCGGCCGAGAATCACCCCCGCCTCGTCGAGCGCCCGGATGCGCCGCCAGCAGGCATTGCGCGACAGCCCCACCTTGTCGCCCAGCGCATCGAGACCGATCGCCGCGTCACGTTGCAAAATGGCGAGGATACGCCGGTCTGTGTCATCAATTTTCACCATGACCGACTATATGCGTTGAAAATATCCCATGAGTCACGCATTTTTCGCAATCATTGGGAAAATCTCACCTCCCTCGCGCGGTATCTTGGAGGAAATCGCATCACAGGAGGCAAACCCATGATCACCCGCATTTTCCTCGCCCATCCCCGCAGCGTCGATGAGACCTATCTGCAACATGCCCGTTTTGCCGGGCTCTTTGCGCTCACGCTCTTCGCGGCGGCTTTTGCCGCGCTGATCCACGCGATCATCCCCGCCGCCTTTGAAAAGACCGCAAGCCGCATCATCACCCGGCTCTATGAGCGCATCCACAACCGCGGCTGAAGCGGCAAAACCTCCACAGTCGCTTTACCGCCGCGATACCGACGTGTCACCGACATGCCATTTCCGGGGCTTGCGCGGCGGCCCGCGCCCTGCTTAGGCTAAGGTCCGACAAGGAGGAGCGCCCCATGAAGCTACTGGTACTGCTGCACGAAGACACCGACCGCCCCGGCGTGTTTCATGAGTTTCTGGACGAGGACGGGCACAGCTATGACCCGGTCCATATGCACCGCAACACGCCCCTCCCGAGCCTCGATGGCTATGACGCGCTCTGGGTCATGGGCGGGCCGCAGAACACCTGGGAAACCGAGCAATATCCGTGGCTTGTGGCGGAAAAGGCGCTGATCCGCGAGGCCGTCGAACAGCGCGGATTGCCGTTCCTTGGCATCTGTCTCGGGCATCAATTGCTGGCCGAGGCGCTGGGCGGCGAGGTCGGCCCCGCCACCACGCCCGAGATCGGCGTTTTCGACGTACAGCTCACCGAAGCGGGGGCCACCGGCGTGTTCTTCGACGGGGTCACCGAACGCTTTCCGGTGCTCCACTGGCACAGCGCCGAGGTCCACAAACTCCCCCAAGGCGCCCAAGTCCTCGCCACCGCCCCCGCCTGCGCCGTCCAGGCAATGCGTTGGGGAACAAGGGCTTTTTCGACGCAGTTTCACCTCGAGGCCGACGAGGACACGATCACCCGCTGGATGGGGCAGCCCGATGGCGTGGCGGCTCTGGTCGACACGCTCGGCAGCGACGGACCGGCCCGCTATGAGGCCGCCGCGCGCGACCGGATGAGCACGCTCAACGAGACGGCAGAACGGCTTTATATCAACTGGTTGCAATGCGCGGCGCAGGCCGTGCCGGCCTGATCACGCATCCGCCGCCCGCATCAAAGACACCCGCGCGGTTTCGAGATGGACCTTCATCGCATTCGCAGCCTCTTCCGGTTCCCGGCTGCGGATCGCGGTGAGGATGCGGCGATGTTGCTCGTTATATTTACGAATAATTGACGGCTCTAGCGTCACATGGCGCATGCGGGTCCAATCATCCATCGAGCGTACCGCGTTGATCTGACCGATCACCCAGATCAACAGGTTGTTGCGCGAAGATTTGGCCAGCGCGTGATGAAAGGCGGTATCGGCCTCGGAAAAGGCGACGGGATCATGCTCGGCGCGTTCCATCCGTTCGCATTGCCGGGCCATTTCCTCGAAATCGGTCTGTCGGCCCTGCAGGACGCTCAACCGGCACAGATGCGGTTCGAGCGCGAAACGCGCGTCGATAAGTTCAAGCGGGTTGGCATGTTCCAGCGCCTCGATGGTCTCTGTGCCTTTTTGGTAGGTCACATAGGTGCCGCTGCCCGCCCGCGTCTGGATCAGCCCTTCGCGTTCCAGCTGGGACAGCGCATCGCGCAGCGTGTTGCGCGCCACGCCATGGGTTTCGGCCATCTGGCGTGAGGCAGGCAATCGCTCATGCTGCCGGTAGATTCCCTTGATGATATCGCGCCGGATCAGTGATGCCACATCCGCAGAGCCCAGTTTTGCCATGAAACCTCCTTACAAACTGATCCGTAGATGAACCAATTGACGGCATTTGTCCAGAAACCGGGCTTCATTGGTTCAAAAAACTTGCTTGAAAAATCGATTCGTCCCTAACGTCAACCACAGCAGGGTCCGGGCTCATTCTCCCGGAGCCAGCGAATTAAGAGCTTAACGGTAACAATCGGTGCTTTTGCAGGGCGTATCGCCTCATGACCACAGGTCAGGGTTGAACGGAAAGCAGGGCCAAAATCGAAAGGCGAACAAGATAGGGCCTAAACCAGGTCTGAACCAAAATAGTCCCAGCAATTCAAAAAGACGCGGCACCAAAGATCGCGGACCCGACCAGCAAGGAGAGACAGACGTGGCTGAAACAGACCTCGAAAGATTCGTCGAAGCGCCAGGGCGTGACGAAAAGATCAAAGAAGTCCGTAAGATGATCGATGCCAAGGGGATCGAATATCTTTACCTCCAATTCGTTTCCGTAACCGGCAAGATCATGGGCAAAGGCATCCCGGCAGATCACTGGGAAAGCGTTGCCAAGAAAGGGTTCCAACTGGTCTACGGGGCCACGGTGAACCTCTTTACCAACCGCGCCGGTGAATATCTGGGCTATGGGCCCGAAGCGGCCGAGCTGATCGGCATTCCCGAGCCAGAAACCTTCATGCAGCTGCCTTGGGCGCCGACCATCGGCCGGTTCTACTGCACGCTCTTCCGCAACCGCGAGGAAAAGGAAAACCCGGGCGGCTATCTGACCTCGGATTGCCGCGGCAACCTGCGCCGCATGCATGATGATTTCGAGAAGAAACACGGCCGCCGCCTGCGCATCGGCACCGAGCCCGAAATGATGTGGCTCAAATTCGATGAAAACGGCAAGCCGCGCGACGGCTATTCCAAACCCTATTGCTATCACATTGATCAATTTGAGAGCCTGCGCCCGGTATCGATGCAGGTGATCCGCTATGCCCGTCAGATGGGGCTCGACATGATCCAGGGCGACCACGAGGATGCGCCCGGCCAGCTCGAATTGAACTGGATGTTCGACGACGTGCTGCGCAATGCAGACCGGCTCACCACCTATCGCCAGATCTGCGCCCAGGTGGCGCGGGAGAACGGGATTTTCGCCTGTTTCATGACCAAACCCTTCATGGGCGTGTCGGCCTCGGGCTGTCACCACAACATGAGCCTGTGGCGCGGTGGCGAGGATGAGTTCGTCAAATGCGGCAACGATCCGGATGATCTGCCGGGCATGGCCGAAAACTACATGTATGTGCGCGGCGGTGAAAACACCTTTATGCCTGATGACGACGATCCGCAAATGCCCGGCAAGGAAGGGCTCGAGGCGATCGGCGGGGTGGTGCATCACCTGCAGGCGCTGACGGCAGTGGGCTGTTCCACCGTTAACTCCTATCGCCGGCTCTGGGACACCGGGTTCTGGGCACCGGTCTTTGCCGACTGGGGCTTTCAGAACCGCACCACGGGTCTGCGCGTCTCGGCCCCGGGGCGGTTCGAATACCGCTCGGTCGACAGCATGGTGAACCCCTATCTCATGGGCACCACCTTGCTCGCGGCGATGGATGACGGGATCGACAATCAGCTCGACCCCGGCGCGCCCGAAGAGCGCAACATCTATGCCGCCATCAAGGCCGGCAAAGAGGTCAAGAAGCTGCCGATGAGCCTCGGTGAGGCGCTCGAGTTCCTGAAAAACAGCGAGGTGGTCCGGCGCGGCATGCCCGGTGAGATGTACCGCCTCTATGACGAGTACAAACAGGACGAGTACGCACGGTTCATGTCCACGGTCACCGATTGGGACAAGGATACCTATATGGAGTGCCTGCCCTAAGGCGCCCCGAAAAACTGAGCGAAGGCAGGGTGTTACACCCGCCTTCACCCATCAACGCAACCTGGAACGAAGGAGGCGCATTCAAGATGTGCGGGATTGCAGGATTGATACATAAGGGCAAAAGCAGCTCGGTCGGGTCAGAGATGACCGCCATGCTGCAGGCGCTCAAACACCGGGGGCCGGACAGCACCGGCTATGCGGTCTACGGCGAACCGACAGAGGGCGACTATATCATGCGCCTCAAGGTGGCCGAGGCCGAAGACATGGACCGGGGCCGGGGCATCCATCAGGTGATCAAGGACCGGATCACCGAGGTGGAAACCATCCTCGCGGAACATGGCGCCAAGGTGAAATCGAAATCAGCGCCGCGGGAATATTCGCTGCGCTATGTGCTGACCCATTCCGGTGACACCGGCGAGATGGCGTCACATATCGAAGAGACCGAAGGGGTCGAGATCCTCAGCATGGGCAACGGGCTCGAGCTGATCAAGGATCTGGGCGACGCGAGCGTTGTGTCCGAGGCCTATGGGCTCAATGATTTCAAGGGCACGCATGGCATCGGCCACACCCGGATGGCCACGGAATCGGATGTGGATATCAAATCCGCGCACCCGTATTGGGCCTTTCCTTATAATGACGTGAGCGTCGTCCATAACGGCCAGATCACCAACTACTGGATCATGCGCCGCGAGATGGAGCGCAAGGGCCATCGCTTCATGTCGAACTGCGACAGCGAGCTTTTGGCGGTCTACACGGCGCATAACCTCGCCAATGGCGTGTCGCTGGAGGAAAGCCTGCGCAATTCGATCAACGAGATCGACGGTGTCTTCACCTACCTGGTGGCGACCAAGGATCAGCTCGGCATGGCCAAGGACACGATGGCCGCGAAACCGCTGGTTCTCTACGAGAGCGATGATCTCATCGCCATGGCATCCGAAGAGGTGGCGATCCGCGCGATCCTGCCCGAGGAAATCGACACATATGATCCCTATGATGAGGAGGTTCGGGTATGGCAGGCGTAAGCGACGCAGAGCTCAAGACCATGAGCCAGGACGAGCGCGCCAAGGCGCTCGGCATGACCACCGAACAGCTGACGGGCAAATCGCTCTATGTCGAGTTCGACCCAGACGCCGAAGAGCGCTTTACCTATCCTTGGGCGCCCGAGGTGGATTTCAACAAGCGGACCGAGATCGACACGGATGACATGACCTCGACCCAGGTCAACAGCCGCATCCGGTCGCTGATGGCCGAAGGCTATGGCACGATCGTGCTCAAGAACCCGCGCGGCAAGCACAGCCTTGGCGTCGGTATCCTGAGCAAGCTCAACCTGATCATCGAAGGTTCGACCGGCTATTTCGGCGTGGGGCTTCTCGATGGGCCGAATGTGCGCATCACCGGCCGCGTCGGCTGGTCCTGCGGCGAGAACATGATGTCCGGCACGGTTCTGGTGGAAAAGAACGCAGGTTCGACCTTTGGCGCGGCGATCCGGGGCGGTGATCTCGTCTGTCGCGGTTCGGTGGGCTCGCGGACGGGGATCGACCAGAAGGGCGGCACGATCATCGTCGGTGGCGACACCGGCGCGCTCTCGGGCTTTATGATGCAGCGGGGCCGGATGGTGGTCTGCGGCAATGCCGGCAAGAACCTGGGCGACTCGATGTATGACGGCACGATTTTCGTGGGCGGAGACATCAAATCGCTCGGCGTCGATGCGGTCGAGGCCGAGCTGACCGAGCTCGACAAGAAATGGCTCACCCGCAAGCTCACCCAATATGGGTTGATGCCGGACAAGGGTGTGGATCATTTCACCAAGATCGTCGCGGGCAAACAGCTCTGGAACTACGACAATCTCGAACCCTCCGAGAAGAAACTCATTCTGTGATGGCTGGCGCGCGCCCGGGTGTCACCGGGCGCAGTTCTCCAGCTCTCCGCAAGACAAGGAACACCACCATGGCTGACGGTGACATGCCGAAAAAACCAGCGCTGGCCCGCGATGTGAACCGCATCGGTGACAGCTTTATCTTCCCGCCGAGGGTGATGGATGACATCCACATCAAGTCCGAGCTCGGGCGTTATCGGATGCGGGGGTTCTCGCTCTTCAAGAAGATCCCGCATTGGGATGACCTGACCTTTCTGCCTGGCACGCTGACGCGTTTCGTGATCGAAGGCTACCGCGAGAAATGCGAAACCAAGACGGTCATTGGCCCGCGCGCCAAACGCCCGCTCGAGCTTGATATCCCTGTCTATATCACCGGCATGTCCTTTGGCGCACTGAGCTATGAGGCCAAGACCGCGCTGGCGCGGGGGGCCACCATGGCGGGCACCGCGACCTGTTCGGGCGAGGGCGGCATGATCCCCGACGAGCGGCGCTATAGCTCGAAATGGTTCTACCAATGCATCCAGTCGCGCTATGGCTTCAACCCCAACCACCTCGTGCTTGCCGATGCGTGCGAGTTCTTCATCGGGCAGGGCTGTAAGGTCGGGCTTGGCGGGCATCTCATGGGGCAGAAAGTGACCGATCAGGTGGCCGAGATGCGGTCCTTGCCTGCCGGCATCGACCAACGCTCGCCCGCGCGGCACCCGGATTGGCTCGGTCCTGATGACCTTGCGCTCAAGATCCAGGAGATCCGTGAAGCGACCGATTGGCAGATCCCCATTCAGCTCAAGCTTGGCGCGAGCCGCGTCTATGACGATGTGCGGATGGCGGTGAAATGCGATCCCGACAGCATCTATATCGACGGGATGGAAGGCGGCACAGGGGCCGGCCCGCACCTCGCCACGGAGGACACCGGCGTGCCTGGCATGGCGGCGATCCGTCAGGCCCGCAAGGCCATCGACGACCTCGGCAAGCGCGGCGAAATCAGCCTCGTCTATGCCGGCGGTATCCGCAACGGCGCGGATGTGGCCAAGGCGATTGCCCTTGGGGCGGATGCCATCGCCATCGGCCATTCGGCGATGATGGCGCTCAACTGCAACAAAGACATCCCCGAGGCCAACTTCCCAGAAGAGATCGGCGCCGAGCCGGGCTATTGCTACCATTGCCACACGGGCCGTTGCCCGGTCGGCGTGGCGACGCAAGACCCCAAGCTGCGCGAGCGGCTTGACCCGGATGCGGCGGCGGAGCGCGTCTATAACTTCCTGCACACGCTGACCATCGAGGCCCAGCTCTTTGCCCGCGCTTGCGGCAAGACCTACATCCACAGCCTCGAGCCCGAAGATCTGGCGGCGCTGACGATGGAAGCCTCGGCCATGGCCGGGGTGCCGTTGGCGGGCACCAATCACACGGTGGGCGTCGAGGACTACCACCACCTGTAAGAGCTGCGTGTCGTTCGCCCAGAGCCCCGAGGGGCAGGGCGGACGACCCCCAAAACGGAGGAAAGACCAAATGGCTGGAACACAGTATCGCGGCTCCGAGATCAAGGATGTCGACCAGTTCCTGAAGGACAAGGACGGGCTCGAGAGCGAGCGCGAAAAGGAAATCGGGCAGCACATCGGCTATCGCTATGATGTGAACCTCGTGCCCGATTACGAACGGATCACGCCTTTTCTGACCAAATATATGGAGACGATGGGCTGGGACGATCTCAATTGGCTTGAAGATGTCCATATGGGCTATGAAGAGGGCAGCCCGGCGGTCTTCGACCGCAACAACAATGGCTGGGTCCGGGTGCCCGACACGATCTCGCTGCCCGACAATCAGCAGGATCGGGACATGATCGCGCGCGAGCTGCTCATCAAGTTTCAGATGTCCGACAGGCATCCGCTGGTGAACCTGCGCAAAGCCTATATGAAGTTTTGAACCCCGTGCCGCGCCCGCTGCATATCGCCTGTCTGCAGACCCGGCCTCTGGCCGGGTTTCAGCCCGCCTTGGACGAGGCCATCGGGCTGGCCGAAGAGGCGGTGGCGGCGGGCGCGGAAATTCTGTTCCTGCCAGAATATTGCGGCGGGCTGCGCACCGAAGGCGGGCGGCTTGCCCCACCGGTGGCCGAGGAGGAGAGCCATCCCGTCCTGCAGGGCCTGAGCGACTGGTGCGCGGGCGCGGGCGTCTGGCTCAATATCGGCTCGATTGCCGTTCGCGGGCCAAGCCCCGAGAAATTCATCAACCGTGGCTATATGGTCGCTCCCGATGGCACCATCGCGGGGCGTTATGACAAGATCCATCTCTTCGATGTCGATCTCGGCCCTGGGCAGACCTATCGCGAAAGCGCCACGGTCACGCCGGGCGGACAGGCTGTAATCCATGACACCCCCAAGGCGCGGATCGGTCATGCAATCTGTTATGATCTGCGCTTTCCGGCGCTGTTTCACGCGCTGGCCCGCGAGGGCGCCGATATCCTGTGCTGTCCCGCGGCCTTTACCAAGCTTACCGGCGAGGCCCATTGGCATATCCTGAACCGCGCCCGCGCCATCGAGACCACGCGTTTCATGGTATCGGCCTGCGCGACAGGCCCGGTGCCGGGCGGCGGCGAAACCTATGGGCATTCCCTGATCATCGACCCTTGGGGGCGCGTGCTGGCCGATGGCGGCCGCGACAAGGGCATCATTTCCGCGACCATTGATCTCGACATGGTGGCCGCCACCCAATCCCGAATTCCAAGTCTCAACAACGCGAGGAGCTTTGACACCCCAACAGCTTTTTCAACGCAAGAGCGCGCCTGACCTCTCCGAGTAACGCCGAACATAGTCCGAGTATTGCGGGGGTCGGCACGAAAATCAGCGAAAAATAACAAACTGAACAGTGGAGATGTGAGAAATGACTTTGGCAAATGAAAATGTCGGGGCGGCGTCAGGGGACGGAACCCTGCACCGCGCCATTCGATGGCCTCAGGCCTTTTGGCTCGCCAGCGGTGTTCCGGCTCTGGTTCTGTTTTCCATCGGCGGCATTGCCGCCACCATTGGCAACCCGTCCTGGGTGATCTGGATGCTCTCGGTAAGCTTCGGCTTTCTGCAGGCCTTTATCTATGCCGAGATCGCCGGGCTTTTCCCGTCGAAAAGCGGTGGCGCCTCGGTCTATGGCGCGGCGGCTTGGGTGCGCTATAGCAAGCTTTTGGCGCCACTATCAGTCTGGTGCAACTGGCTCGCCTGGACGCCGGTTCTGGCGATCGGCGGCGGGCTTGCAGCGGGCTATATTCTCAACGTCTTCTTCGATCCCGAAAGCGCCATTCGCAGCTGGCAGATCACGCTGGTCAATCTCGATGGTCTGAAAGAGGGGCTGAGCCTGCGGATCGACGCGACCTTTATGCTCGGCGCGATGATCCTTTTGGTGGTCTTTGGCGTTCAGCATGGCGGCATTTTGCGCGCGGCCAAGTTCCAGACGATCATGGGGCTTGCCGTGGTGATCCCGCTTTTGATCGTGGGGATCGTGCCGCTCCTGACCGGGGATGTTCTGGCGGAAAACCTCACGCCGCTCAAACCTCTCGCTTTTGATGCGGATGGCAATGTGACCCAAGGCCAGTGGGATATCCCCGGCTGGACGCTCTTCCTCGGCGGGCTATTCATTGCGGCCTGGTCGGCCTATGCTTTCGAGACGGCGATTTGCTATACGTCCGAGTTCAAGGACCCCGCCTATGACACGCCTCGGGCGATCCTCTTTGCCGGGCTTCTGTGCATCTTGGTCTATACGCTGGTGCCGCTCTCGTTTCAGGGGGTTCTGGGCGTCGAAGGCATGTTGCAGGACGGCATTGTCGACGGCTCGGCGGTGGCAGGGGCCATGGCCGGCATGGTCGGCGGTGGATCCTTCGTCTTCTCGCTCATGGTGATCATGCTGATCCTCGCGCTGCTGCTGGCGGTGATGACTTCGATGGCGGGGTCGTCGCGCACGCTCTATCAGGGCGGTGTCGATGGCTGGCTGCCGCGCTACCTGGCCAAAGCCAATAGCCATGGCGCGCCGACCAATGCGATGTGGACGGACCTTGGGTTCAACCTGATCCTGCTGATGATGTCGGATTACCTCTTCGTGCTGGCGGTGTCGAACTGCTGCTATCTGATCTTCAACTTCCTCAACCTCAACGCTGGCTGGATCCACCGGATCGACAGCCCCGACACACCGCGCCCGTGGCGCTGCCCGACGCCGTTGATGGCGGTGGGTATCGTGCTCAGCTTCATCAACGCGATCCTGCTTGGGGCCGGTGCGAATGTCTGGGGCGAGGGGACGCTGATGTCCGGGATCATCGCGGCGCTGCTCATCCTGCCGGTCTTTGCCTATCGGCATTACGTGCAGGACAAGGGCCAGTTCCCCGATGCAATGCTCGACGATCTGCATCTGAGCTCGCGCGATCTCAGCGTGAAGAAGGCGGGTATGCTGCCCTATCTGGCGCTGGCCGGGGGTATCGCGGTGGCGATCATCGCCAACCAGATCTTCCAGCTCTGAGCTACCAAAGACCACCCGGAGGGCGCAGGCCGCGCCCTCCGACCCCAAGAAAGAAAAGAGAGTATGGCCCGTGTCGATGCTTCAGGACCAGTTCGGAATAGCCCGCGATCCCAACCCGCTGCAGATGACCTTTCTGCGCTGGCAATGTCGTGTGCGGCAAATGGCGATGCGCGATCAAGAGGGGCGGCCCGATGACGCGATCACCCCGGCGGTCTTTCTGCCCGGCGAGGACGACGCCATGGGCCATATCATCACGCTCTTGAACAAGAGCCCCGGCTATTCGGTGACGGCCGAGCTCGATTACATGGCGGCCAAGACCAATGACCCGGCCCAGCGCCGCGATCAGGCGCTGCAGTTTCTGGCGGCAGGCTATTATCAAAACGCGGTCGAATTTTCCGACATCCTGACGGCCACCTTTCCGCCGGGATCGGAAGGGGCCAAGACCCTGCATGAGGCGGGCCATGTGACCTTGGTCTTTGAGGCGTTCAATCAGCGGTTTGATCTCAAGTGCAAGGTCTGGCGGCTGGCGGCGCATAATCCGCTCCATGCGGCGACCATCGCCCATAACCGCCTGTTCAACCCGGCACTGCCACCGGGCACCGAGGTGCTCGGGTTCGAGCCGGATTGGGACGCCTCAAGCGCGGTCGCGCCGGGCCGTTAACCGAGGCTATGGGCAGGCTGCGCCGGCGGCGTGTAGCGTTTGCGCGCGGCGCTTTCCTGCAAGAGCCAATCCTCGACGATCTGACGCTCGGGAAAGGCCTGCTGTTCGGTCGGGCGCAAGAGGTGATAGCCTGACTTGGTGCGCAGGCAGGTGTCGCCCAGAGGCCGCACCAAGCTGCCCGCTTCGAGCTGCCGATCGACCAGATGCGCCCAGCCCAGCGCCACGCCGAGCCCATCCACCGCTGCCTGCACCGCCAGAGGATAGGTGTTGAGCTGTATCCGGCTGCCGGTGTCATGGGTCAGGTCGTAATTGACGTGGTTCTGCGTGAGCCACGTGCGCCAATTCATCCATTCCGTATGCTGGTTCGCCACCTCGATGAGATCATGTCGGGGCAGGGCCGCAGCGCAGTCGAGCTCTGGGTGCGCCTCGAGATAATCGGGCGAGCAGACCGGAAACACCGTTTCGCCAAAGAGCTGGCTCGCCTGAAAACAGGGCCAATGGCCTTCGCCACGCAGAATGGCAAGATCGACCGTATCGGCCAAGCATTCACCGTCATCATCCGACGCGATGAGCGTGATCCGAATCCGCGGATTGGCCCGGTTGAACCGCGCCAGCCGGGGCATGAGCCAGAGCGCCGCGACCGAATTGGTGGCGGACACCGTCACCGTGTTGCGCTGATGTTTTGACAGCATGTCCTGCGATGTGTTGCGGAGCTGGTTCATCGCCTGCTGCACCGGCACCAAGAGGCTATGCCCCTGCGGGGTGAGCGTGACAGAGCGATGCCCGCGCACGAAGAGTGGCACGTCGTAATGCTGTTCCAACAGCCGCACTTTGCGGCTGATCGAGGTCTCGGAGATGTTCAAAAGCCGCCCGGCGCGGGCAAACGACCCGTGCTGCGCCGCCGCCTCGAAGGCCAGCAGGTAATCCAATGGGGGCAGTAATTTTCCGGCTCGGCCCATGATGGTGACACCTTTTGCGACGTCATGCGGCAGGGACAGAGGGTAGATCCCTTTGGCCTTCCTGCGCAACAGGTTGATTAGACCAGAAAAACCCTGCCAAGGCTATAAAATATGAAGGCTCAGCCTCGCAAATCTCTTATTCAGGATTTGCCCCTCCTGACGTCACAATACGGCAGCCCGGCGGCGTAGCGCTGCAAGAGGCAAAACAAAATCAGATATCAGGGAGTTGTCATGAAACTGAACCGTAGTTTGCCCATCGCGTTACTCACCTCGGGGCTGGCCCTCAGCGGCCCGGCTCTGGCCGAGGACAGTTCTGATCCGATCGTGATCCCGGTGCACAACTGGTCGAGCCAGATCGTCATGTCGAATGTCACCGGCCAGATCATGGAAGAGGCCGGGCTCGCCGTGGAATATGTCACCACCGACAGTCAGGCGGTCTACGAATCCGTGCGGCTCGGCGATGTGACCCTCGAAATGGAAGTCTGGGAAGGGGCGTTTGGCGCGTCCTTCCGGGCTGCGATGGAAAAGGGCGGGATCGTCGATGTGGGCGATCATGACGCCGTCACCCGCGAGGATTGGTGGTATCCCATGTGGACGAAGGAGGCCTGCCCGGGCCTGCCCGACTGGAAGGCGCTCAACGATTGTGCCGAGAAATTCGCCACACCCGAGACCGGCGACAAGGGCCGTTATCTCGACGGGCCGGTGGACTGGCTCAAACATGGTAAGGAACGTGTCGAAGCGCTCGACATGAACTTTACCGTGATCAACGCGGGCTCTGCTGCGGCGCTCTGGGCCGAGATCGGCTCGGCCGAGGCAGACAAACGCCCGGTGGTGGTGTTCAACTGGACGCCAAACTTTGCCGAAGCCGTCTGGCCCGGCGAATTTGTCGAGTTCCCGGAATGGGAAGAGGGCTGTGACACCGATCCCGCGGTGGGGCCCAACCCCGACGCGCTCTATGATTGCGGCAACCCATCGGCTGGCTACCTGAAAAAGGCCGCCTGGGAGGGTATGGAGGCCAAATGGCCCACCGGCTACTGCCTGCTTGAGGCGATCAGCTTTACCAACCCGCAAATCGCCGAGATGGCCAAGCTGGTCGACACGGACGAGCTCGAACCCGAAGAGGCGGCGGCCGAATGGCTCGATGCCAACACCGACGCCTGGGAGCCCTGGGTCGCGTCCTGCAAAGCCTAAGCCTTTCACCTAAAGCCAACGTCGCGCCCGCCGTCGCGGGCGTGACCCCAGCAGCCCCAGGGGGACCAATGACCACAGATCAACCAGTGATTTCCGCGCGAAACGTATGGAAGCTTTTTGGCGCCAACCCCAAGAGCTATCTGTCCAAAATGCCGCAAGGGCATTCTTTCGACGCCATTCGCGCAGATGGGTATATTGCCGGCGTCAAAGATGTGTCGATTGATGTGGGACGGGGCGAAATGCTCGTCATCATGGGGCTGTCGGGATCGGGAAAATCTACGCTTGTGCGTTGTTTTTCGCGGCTCCATGACATCACCGGCGGCACGATCGAGGTGGATGGCGAGGACATCATGGCGATGTCTGAGCAAGAGCTGATCGAGCTGCGCCGCTCCAAGATGGGGATGGTGTTTCAGTCTTTCGGGCTTTTGCCGCACCGTACAGTTCTCGACAATGTGGCCTTTCCGCTCGAAATGCGCGGGCAGGATCGACATGCCCGCCGCGAACGGGCGATGGAGGTGATCCAGCTCGTCGGTCTCGACGGGCGCGAGGATTATTTCCCGCGCGAACTTTCCGGCGGTCAGCAACAGCGCGTCGGCATCGCCCGCAGCCTCGCGATTGAGCCGGATATCTGGTTTCTCGACGAACCGTTCAGCGCGCTCGATCCGCTCATCCGGCGTGAAATGCAGGATGAGTTCCTGCGCCTGCAGGAAATGCTCGGCAAGACCATCGTGTTCATCACCCATGATTTCGACGAGGCGCTGCGCCTTGCTGACCGGATTGCCATCATGCGCAACGGCGCGGTGGAACAATGCGACACGCCGGACAAGATCGTGCTCAACCCGGCGACAGACTATGTGCACAAATTCACCGAAGATATCGACAAGGCGCGGGTTGTGCGCGCCCGAGGGCTGTTGCGCCCGGTCAATGGCTCTGCCGTCGAAGGCCAGCCCATCGCCGGTCACCTGACCATTCACGCGCTGGCCCGGCAATTGGTCAATGACCCGCGTGAATTGATGCCCGTCAGCGACCGCCAAGGCGCTGTGATCGGCGTGCTCGAACGCAAGGCAGCTCTGGATGTGCTGCTGGGGGCGGAATAATGGCCGAGACGCAGCTTGTGACGGAGTTGGAGCCGACGCGCTCGATCTGGCCGCAGAACCCGGTGCTCTGGGCGCTCTTGGGGGGATCGGTGGCCCTTGTGCTGCTGCATGCGCTCGGGGCGCTACCTGCCTGGCTCGTGCGGGTGCCCGAATGGGCGGTGCCGCCGATGGCGGTCTGGCTTGACGCGGTGTTCAATTTCATCAAGGACGATCTGGGCCTGATCCATCTCACCCGAACGCTGACCGCCGGGCTCGAGGTGATCCTGGACGCCACGGCCAACCTCTTTTACGGCAAGCGGCGCTGGCCCAACATCGGCCCGATCCCATGGACGGCGATTGCCGCGTCAGCGGCGGTTCTCGGCTACTACCTTGGCGGCTGGCGCTTTGCACTGCTGGCGGGCGGGACATTCGTCTGGACCGCGCTGATCGGCCAATGGGACATCGCGATGCAGACCATGTCGGTGCTCGTCGTGGCCGCACCTTTCGCCTTTGTCATCGGGCTGACCCTGGGCATTCTCGCTTGGAAATTCCGCGGCTTTGAGCGGATGATCAAGCCGATCCTCAGCGTGCTTCAGACCCTGCCGTTCTTTACCTATCTCCTGCCGGCGGTGATCTTTTTCAAAGTGGGGCCGACGGCGGGCGCGGTGGCGACGATCATCTATGCCATCCCGCCGATGGTTCTGATGACGACGCTCGGCCTCAAGAAGGTCAGCCCCGAAGTGGTCGAGGCGGGCAAGATGTCGGGCTGTACGCGCTGGCAAATGCTCAGCCGGGTCTATGTACCTTCGGCGCGGACCGAGATCCTCGTGGGGCTCAACCAGGTGATCATGCTCTGCCTTGCGATGGTGGTTCTCACCGCCTTTATCGGGATGCCGGGGCTTGGCGCCAAGCTCTTGGCGATGATGGGCAGCTTCAAGCTCGGCCGGTCGTTCGAGATCGGCGTGACCATCGTCCTTCTGGCAATCATGCTCGACCGGCTGAGCAAGGCCTGGGTCGTCAAACAGCCCGAACATTTTGAGCGCGGCACGCCCTGGTGGAAGCGGCATATCTACCTGCTGGCAGGCGTCGGCGGCTTTGTCCTCTTCCTCTTGCTGTCGCAGGTGATCGAGGTTTTCGCCGAGATCGGCCGCCGTCAGCATTTCAGCCAGGGCAAGGAAATCGACAATATCATCAAGAACTTCCTCGCCCTCGAGGCGGTGCGCGGCGTAACGGATTGGCTGCGCTGGTTCCTCAATGTAAAGATCCTAATCCCGTTCCGGGATGCGCTCTTGTGGGTGCCGACGCCTGCATTCGTGCTCGCCATCGTGGCCTTTGCCTATGGGGTAGGCGGGCGCAAACCGGGGATCTATGCGGCGGTGTTTTTCTCGATTGTCGCCTTCTCGGGCTGGTGGGATCGGTCGGTGATCACGCTCTATACGGTGATCTCGGCGGTGATCCTCGCGACGCTTCTCGGCATTCCGCTCGGCATTGCGGCGGCGCGGTCGGAGAAATGGTCGAAACGGGTGCTGCTTGCCTGTGACACGGCGCAGACCTTCCCGAGCTTTATCTACCTGATCCCGGCGATCATGCTCTTTGGGGTGAATGATGTGGCGGTGGTCTTCTCCATCCTGATCTTCGCCATGGTGCCGCTCTGCCGCTACACGGTGGAAGGCCTGCGCTCGGTGCCGCCAGAGATGACGGAATCTGCCGATATGTCGGGCGCGACGCGGCGGCAGAAGATGCGGTCGGTGCAACTGCCCATCGCGCTGCCGACCATGGCGGTGGGGTTCAATCAGGCCATCATCTTTGCCTTTTTCATGGTGATCATCGCGGCCTTTATCGGCACGCAGGATCTCGGTCAGGAGCTGCAGCGGACTCTCGCCGGGACCGAGATGGGCAAGAATTTCGTGCTCGGGATGAACGTCTCGCTGATGGCGCTGACCTTCGATCTCGCGATCAGCTCTTGGGCCGAAAAACGTAAGAAATCATTGGGGTTAGGGTGATGAATATAACACCGGTTTTTGAGGTGCCGTGGGAGCGGCAGGGGGTGTTGACGCCGGGGTTGCCGATCCTGCCGCCGGGGGTGGAGAGGCATCCGGTGCCGGGCGGGGGCAGCCGGGCGGTGGCGGTCTGGCGCGGCGATGAGATCATGGTGCTCGACCGTGAGGGCATGCAGCCGGTGGAGATGGTCTTTTTTGGGCCCGACAAACGCTCGGACGCCGGGCGGCTTGGGGCCAAGGGCTATGGCCGGCCCGAGGGCATCATCGCGACGCTCAACAATGGCTCAAGATCAGGCGCCAAAGTGTTGAAATCGCTGGATGCGGCCGGGTTCAACATTGGCCGGGGTGACGCCATAAGGGCGCTGGGCGAAGGCTCGCGGCCGGGGGATATGGCGCGGTTCACGGCCGAGCAGGATGGGCTGTTGATCGTGGCGGCGCCGGGGGGTGAAATGGGCCCTGAGGGCGAGGGTCTGGCCACGGAATTAACCCTTTATATCCGTAGGGCCGATCCGAAGCTGGTCAAAATGACCGGGCAGAGTCACGATCCGCTGGCTGATCCGCTCTTGGATGCGACCATTATGCCGGGCGAGGCGAAACCCTATGAGGTCCGAAAAGGCCAATATATTCAGATCCTTGACGTGCAAGGCAGAGAGTGTTCGGACTTTCAGGCCTTCTCGATGCGGGCGCTGGACAAGGGGCTCGAGCGCGAGATCGACCCGACGACGACACGGGCGTTAATGGGAAATCTTTACCCGACCCCCGGAATTTTTTCGAAATACTGGTCGTCGGACCAGGAACCGCTCGTCGAAATCGTGCAGGACACCTGCGGGCGGCACGACACGTTCGGGCTCGCCTGTACGGCGCGTTATTACGAGGATTTGGGCTATCCGGGCCATGTGAATTGTTCGGACAATATGAACGCCGAACTCGCCGCCTATGGCATCCGGCCGCGCGGCGGCTGGGCTGCGATCAACTTCTTCTTCAACACGATGCTGGACGACGCCAATGCGATCGGGATGGACGATCCCTGGTCGCGGCCGGGCGATTTCGTGCTGCTGCGGGCACTGACCGATCTGGTCTGTGTCTCGACGGCCTGCCCGTGTGACGTGGACCCGGCCAATGGCTGGAACCCCACGGAAATTCAGCTTCGGACCTATAAGGAAACCGAGAGTTTCCAACGGAGTATCGGTTACAGGAAATCCACGGAGGCAGATGTGGAAGAGACCAAGAAAACAGCGTTCCACGAGTGTTTCGCACGCCATACCCGCGATTTCATCGAGTATAACGGCTATTGGCTGGCCAATACGATGACCAACCACGGGGCGATTGCCGAATATTGGGCCTGTCGGGACAAGGTCGCGGTGATGGACCTCAGCCCGTTGCGCAAATACGAGGTCACGGGGCCGGATGCCGAGGAGCTCATGCAGCTCTGCGTGACGCGCAACATGAAGAAGCTCAGCGTCGGGCAGGTGGTCTATACCGCCATGTGCTATGAGCATGGCGGGATGATCGACGATGGCACGGTCTACCGGCTCGGCGAGACCAATTTCCGCTGGATTGGCGGCAATGACACGAGCGGGCTCTGGCTGCGCGAACAGGCCGAGCGGCATGGGCTGAACGCCTGGGTCCGCAACTCGACCGATCAGCTGCATAATATCGCGGTGCAGGGGCGGCACAGCCGCGATATCCTGTCTAAGATCTTCTGGACCCCGCCGCAGCAGCCCACCATCGACGAGCTGCCGTGGTTCCGGCTCACCATCGCGCGGCTTGGCGATCTGTCGGGGCCCTCGGTGGTCATCTCGCGCACCGGCTATAGCGGTGAGCTCGGCTATGAGATCTTTTGCCACCCGAAACACGCCGTTGAAATCTTTGACAAAGTCTGGGAGGCGGGGGCGCCCTATGGGATCACCCCGCTGGGGCTGGCGGCGCTCGACATGCTGCGGATCGAGGGCGGGCTGATCTTTGCCGGCTCCGAGTTCGACGACACCACGGACCCCTTTGAGGCGGGCATCGGCTTTACCGTGCCGCTCAAATCCATGGAGGATGATTTCATCGGCCGTGCGGCGGTCGAGCGGCGCAAGGCCAGCCCGCATCGCAAGCTCGTGGGCTTTGAGGTGCAGGGCGGCGTGGTGCCGGTGCCGGGCGATTGCGTGCGCGTCGGCAAGGCGCAGGTGGGCGAGATCACCAGCGCGATGAAATCGCCCATTCTGGGCAAGGTCATCGCCCTGGGCCGGGTGGCCCCGGAATATGCCGAACCCGGCACGGTGATCGAGATCGGCCAGCTCGACGGGCTGCAAAAACGGCTGCGGGCGACGGTGTCGGCCTTTCCGCATTTCGATCCGACAAAGTCCCGGGTGAAGGGCGAATATGCGAGTGAGATGGCCTGAGACCGGGCCATGAGGTAGATGGTTAACGGCGGCGGGTGCATGGGATCGCACCCGCCGTTTTCTATGGGGTTGGGGTTTTGCAAGTTTATTACATAAGTGCAGTATTACAGGTGCTTAAGGGCCATTCTTAAACAATTAACCGAAATGCCGTCTGAGCGGGTTTTGACCGCTTGTCGCGCCGCGTTAACCTTTGGAGAGACCCCGATAAGAGGGTCAAAATGGCCCGTCGGCCGCGCGTCGGTATCACGTCGGTATTGCGACGGTGGGGGAGTCGGGCGCGGTTGTGGAGGGCGCAAAGCTTGCCACAAGGGGCGATGGCTTAGCGTAGCAGCGTCCGCATGCCGCGATCGAGCCCTTCGAGCGTCATCGGCACCATGCGCCCGTCGAAAATCTCGGAGATCATCGCGATGGATTGGGTGTAGCCCCAATGCCGTTCCGGCACCGGGTTGATCCAGAGATTGGCCGGCCATTGTTCGCGGGCGCGGATGAGCCAGAGCTGACCGGGTTCTTCGTTCCAATGCTCGTTGGCGCCGCCGGGATAGGCGATCTCATAGGGTGACATGCTCGCATCGCCGACAAAGATGCATTTGTAATCGGGACCATAGGTGTTGAGCACCTCCCAGGTCGGGGTTTTCTGATCCCAGCGGCGGTGATTGTCGCGCCAGACGCCTTCGTAAAGGCAATTATGGAAATAGTAATATTCGAGGTGTTTAAATTCGGCACGGGCGGCGGAAAACAATTCCTCCACCACTTTGATATGCGGATCCATCGAGCCGCCAACATCGAGAAAGAGGAGGATTTTAACCGCATTGCGCCGTTCCGGGCGGGTCACCACATCGAGATAGCCGTGATCGGCGGTGGCGCGGATCGTGCCGTCGAGATCGAGCTCTTCTTCGGCGCCATCGCGGACCCAGTTGCGCAGCCGTTTCAGCGCCACCTTGATGTTGCGCGTTCCGAGCTCGACGCTGTCGTCGAGATTGCGAAACTCGCGCTTGTCCCAGACCTTGACGGCGCGCTGGTGGCGGCTCTCGTCCTGGCCGATGCGGATGCCTTCGGGGTTGTAGCCATAGGCCCCGAAGGGCGAGGTGCCGGCGGTGCCGATCCATTTGTTGCCGCCCTGGTGGCGGCCCTGCTGCTGCTTGAGCCGCTCTTTCAACGTCTCCATCAGCTTGTCAAAGCCGCCCAGCGCCTCGATCTCGGCCTTTTCCTCGGGGGTGAGGTGTTTGTCGGCCATCTTCTCGAGCCAGTCGGCGGGCAGGTCGACGGCGTCGAGCACCTCTTGGGCGGAGAGGTTTTCAAGGCCCGAAAAGCTCGCGGAGAAGGCGCGGTCAAAGCGGTCGATGTGGCGCTCGTCTTTGACCATGGCGGAGCGAGCGAGGTAGTAGAAGGCCTCAGGGTCATAGGTCACGAGACCGGCGCGCATCGCTTCGAGAAAGGTCAGGAATTCGCGCAGGCTCACCGGGACGCCGGTTTTGCGCAGGGTCTCGAAGAAGGGCAGGAACATCGCGGCGCGCCCCCCGGATCAGGCCATCAGGCGGAAAAAGACGATGCCGCCAAAGAGCGCCAGAAGGGCGAAGATCAGCGCGTGGACCGCGCCATATTGCACCATGTCGGCGCTGTTGCCCTTGCGGCGGCGCGCCCGGAGTGCGCCAAGGGCGGCGCCCAGAAGCGCCGCGAGTAGAATATGCATGGCGGTCCTCGTCAGAAGCTTGGCCTTGGAGGCCCAAGCCCCCGGTTCAGAAGGACTTGAGCGGGTTGAGCGCCGCGACCTCGCGCATTTTGGCGCGCACGGCCCAGTCGGCCCCGTATCCGTATCGTGCCCAGCCGAGGCTGTCCAGCCGAACGGTCTTGGCCTCGGAGCTGCGCCCGGTGAGATCGAGCGCCTCGGCGCGCAACAGCAGGAGCGTGGCCAAAAGCGCCGCGTTTTCATAGCGTTCCGCGACTTCGATCTGCGGGTTGATGAGCATCAGCGCGACATCGCCACGGCCTTGCGAAATGGCGTTGGCGGCCAGTTGCGAGGCGGTCAGCGCGCGGTGCGGCGCGGTGGCGGGGCTTTGGCGGTAATAGGCGTCGGCGGCGGAGAAATGTTTCTGCGCGGCGGCGGGGTCGGTCGATTGCGCGATGCGACCCATGGCGTAATGGGAAAACCCGCGGCGGTGATCGGTCCAGCCCATGGTCTGGGCGATCGAGACGGCCTGGGACGCGGCGCGCTGGCGCTGGCCATAGCTCGCGCCCGGGCCGAGCGCCGTCTGCACCGCCTGGATCCAGGCGCGCGGGGTGCTCGAGATGGCGCCGGAGGCCACGCTATTGCCGCGCGGGTTAAGCCGCGACAGAAGGGCGGGCAGCCGTTCGGCCACCTGATTGTAGCTCATGCCGGAGCGCAGTTCGGGCGCGTAATAGGCGCGCAGGATCAGCATGTCGAAGCCGGTGAGTACGGTGTGGACATTGTCGTCGTTGAAGACGCTGTCGGGCAGGCGGTAGAGATCGTTGAGCGGGCCGATGGCCTGGGCCAGTTCCTCGTGCAGGCAGTCGCGGACCTCTTGCGGGCTCGCGTCATTGGGCAGGAAGATGGCGATCTTGTCGCGGCGGGTGAGGCTCGACCAATTGGTGCGGCCCGCCATCCGGGCGCGGCGATATTGCGAGATGTCGTCGATATTGGGGACGACGAAACAGGCGGCCTGGGGCAGGTGACGGCGGATTTCGGCGCGGCTCACGGCCTGAATGGTCAGGTTGGCGGGCGCGTTGGAGCCGGCGTGATCGATGTCGATCCCGGCCTCGCTGCGCAGGCGGTGCAGCACGCGGGCCAGATCGGGCAGCAATGTGGTGGGCGGTGCGCCGGTGACGCGGACCCGGATCGGGGCCTCGAACCGCGAGAAGCTGCGCAGCTGGCGGCCGCTTTCGAGCTGCATCGAGAGATCGAGGAAATCGCGGGCGATGTCGCGGTTGGAGCGCATCGGCGGCGTCGGATGGGGCACCGAGAAGAGCTTGATCGAGCCGATGTCAGCCGGTGAGGGGGTCGCGGCGCGCGACGGAATATCGCCCGAGTTTCCGGGCATACAGGCGCCCAGAATCAGGCAGATTGGAAGAAGGATGCGGCGCATAAGCCCCCCGATATTTGTCAGTTTCACCCATCCCGCCACACACACGGCGGGGATACACGGCCACGTACCAGATCGGATCACGCCGAGCAGGTGATGTGGTCAAGGGTGACACTCTTGCCCCTTCCAGTCACCTGTAAGGTTGGATGAGGGCAATAATGTGACTTTTGCCACCGGAGCAAATTAACAACCGGAGCGCGAGGGACAAAGCTTTTGTTGCGAGGGGGCCGACAGCCGTGGGCTAGCGTTGCCGGCGTGCCATAAAGGCGAGCCGCTCGAAGAGATGCACATCCTGTTCGTTTTTCAGCAAGGCGCCATGCAGTTTCGGCAGCGCATCGGTGGCACCGGCGCGCAGATCCTCGGGCGCCAGATCCTCGGCGAGGATGAGCTTGAGCCAGTCGAGCACCTCGGAGGTGGAGGGTTTCTTCTTGAGCCCTTGCTGATCGCGAATCTCGTAGAACTGGGTGAGGGCGGTGGTCAAGAGCGCCTCTTTGATGCCGGGGTGATGGACCTCGACGATCTTCTTGAGCGTCTCCATGTCGGGAAACTGGATGTAGTGAAAGAAGCAGCGGCGCAGAAAGGCGTCGGGCAGCTCTTTTTCATTGTTGGAGGTGATGATGATCACCGGGCGCTGTTTGGCGCGGATCGTCTCGCCGGTCTCGTAGACATGGAATTCCATCCGGTCGAGTTCCTGCAGCAGGTCGTTGGGAAACTCGATATCGGCCTTGTCGATCTCGTCGATCAGGAGCACCACCTGATCGTCGCTGTCGAAGGCCTGCCAGAGCTTGCCGGGGCGGATGTAATTGCGCACGTCATGCACCCGGTCCTCGCCGAGCTGGCTGTCGCGCAGACGGCTCACCGCGTCATATTCATAGAGGCCCTGGGCGGCGCGGGTGGTCGATTTGATATTCCATTCGATCATCCGAAGGCCCAGCGCCTGCGACACCTGACGCGCCAGTTCGGTCTTGCCAGTGCCGGGCTCGCCCTTGACCAGCAGCGGACGCTGAAGGGTAATGGCCGCGTTCACTGCAACCTTAAGGTCATCGGTGGCGACATAGGCCTCGGTGCCTTGGAATTTCATGTCTTTTCAACCCTTTTCTGGAAATTGCTCAGGCGCTGCACGCGGCAAGCTATCGCGAAGCTCAATTCACCGCAACTCTGTGTGATTGGCTAGTGACAATCGGGTTTCATTGGAGTAAACGCCACGTCATGAGGGGCCAGAGTCTGAAGGTAAGATTGTATGACGACAGACAATGGTATTGACGAGGGGGACCTAATGAAGTCCGAAGTTTTTCTTCCGGAAGATTACCAACCGGTCGAGGACGAACCGTTCATGAACGAGCGTCAGACCGAATATTTTCGACGTAAATTGATCACGTGGAAAAATGAGATCCTGGCAGGCAGCCGCGACACGATCGAAGGCTTGCAGGACGGCACGCGGGCCATTCCCGATGTGGCGGACCGGGCCAGCGAAGAGACCGACCGCGCGCTTGAATTGCGGACCCGGGATCGGCAGCGCAAACTGGTCGCCAAGATTGACCAAGCACTGCGGCGTATCGAGGATGGCGAGTATGGCTATTGTCAGGTGACGGGCGACCCGATCAGCCTCAAGCGGCTGGACGCGCGACCCATTGCCACCATGAGCCTTGAAGCTCAGGAACGTCACGAACGGCGCGAAAAAGTACACCGCGACGACTGATAATAGATCGTCGCACGTATAAAGAACTCGGCGCCGGGGCAATGGCCTCGGCGTTTTTGTTTTCGGAACGGATTGGGGGTTTTGGGGTCTGTGAAGGGACGCAAGGTCATCATCGTGGGGGCCGGGATCGGCGGGCTGGCGGCGGCAACGGCGCTGGCGCGGCAGGGCGCGATGGTGACGGTTCTCGAACAGGCCGAAGCGATCACCGAAGCCGGGGCGGGCATTCAGGTCAGCCCCAACGGGTTTGCGGTGCTGCGCGCCTTGGGGCTGGCGCAGGAGGCCTGTGACCTCTCGACCAAGGCCAGCGGCGTCTGTCTTTATGATTACCAGCGTGGGCCGGTTCTGCCGCTCGATATGGCGGGCGGCCAGTATCGGCTGTTTCATCGCGCCGATCTCATCGATCTCTTGCATTGGGCGGCGCGGCGGGCCGGGGTGCGGGTGCTTCTCTTGCAAAAGGTGCGCGAAGTGGTGCCGGGGCCCGAGCCTTTGGTGCGGCTGGCGTCGGGGGCCGAGCTCTGTGCCGATCTGGTGGTCGGTGCCGATGGGCTGCATTCGGTGCTGCGCCAGGCGCTCAACGGCGAGGAAGAGCCGTTTTTCACAGGCCAGGTGGCGTGGCGGGCGGTGATCGACAACCCGACCGAGCGGCGCGATGACGTGACCCTGCATATGGCGCCGCATCGGCATCTGGTGACCTATCCGCTGCGGCAGGGGCGGCAGCTCAACATCGTGGCGGTGCAGGAACGCGCGGCCTGGGTGGGCGAGGATTGGCGGCAGCAGGACGACCCGGAGGCGCTGCGCGCGGCATTTGCCGATTTCGCGCCGGATGTGCGGGCGCTGCTCGATCGGATCGAGACCGTGCATCTCTGGGGCTTGTTCCGGCATCGGATCGCGCCGGTCTGGCATCGCGAGGGCGTGGCGCTTTTGGGCGATGCGCTGCATCCGACGCTGCCGTTTCTGGCGCAGGGGGCGAATATGGCGCTCGAGGATGGCTGGGTTCTGGCCGAGGCTTTGGGCCGGGCCGAGGCGATCGAGCCGGGGCTGGCCGAGTATCGCGCGCGGCGCGAGGCGCGGGTGGCGCGGGTGGTGCGGGCGGCCAGTGGCAATGCGCGCAAATACCATCTGGCCTTTCCGCCGCTGCGCTGGGCCGCGCGCACCGGGCTGCGGATGGCGGGGCGGGTCGCGCCGGGCATGATGCTGCGCAGTTTTGACTGGCTCTACGGGGTCGATGTGACCGAGGGCAGCGCCGCGCGGTCGCGCAAGTAAGGCAGGCGGGCGCGGGCGAGGCTGACTTGCGCCGGGTCGAGCGTGGCGCGGATGAGACCCGGGGTTTGCGCGGCGCGGGCGAGGGGCGTGCCCCAGGGGTCGGCGATCACCGAGCCGCCGAAATAGCCATGGCCGTTTTGGGCGCCAGCGTGATCGGCATAGGCGACATAGGCGCCGTTTTCAAAGGCGCGGGTCGGGATCAGGTGGCGCGAGACGACGCCCCAATCCCCCCCGAGCGCGGTCGGCACGAGGATGAGATCGCAGCCCGCCATGGCCTGGGCGCGGGTGTTTTCGGGAAATTCCACGTCATAGCAGATGAGAAAGCCGCAGGTGAGCCCGCCAAGGGTGAACTGGCTCAGCTCTGCGCCGCGGGTGAAATGATCGGCCTCATAGCCGGGCGGCAGGGTGAGCTTGCGGTGATGGCCGATGGGTTGGCCTGATTTATCAAGGCATTGCGCGGAATTGTAGAGGCGGCCCTCGGCGGCCTCGGCATAGCCATAGGCAAGGGCCAACCCGTGCTGACGGGCGAGATCCGCCATGGCGCGGGCGAAGGGGCCGTCGCGCGGCTCGGCCCGCTCGGGCAGGGCGTCGCCGATGTTGTAGCCGCAGTGGAAAAGCTCGGGCAGCAGCAAGAGATCGGTGGCGGGCAGGGTGGCGAGATGGTCGCGCAGCCAGCCGAGACGCGCCTCGGGCAGGCCGAGATCGCCCGGTGGCTGGGCGATGGCGAGGGTGAACCCCATGATCAGTCCTTGGATTTGTCGAGCGGCACGCCGAAGAGCTCCATCCGGTGGCCTTGCAGCTTGTAGCCGAGGCGGCGGGCGATCTTTTCTTGCAGCGCTTCGATTTCGGGATCGACGAATTCCACCACATCGCCGGTGGTGACGTCGATCAGGTGGTCGTGATGTTCGCGCTCGGCATCCTCATAGCGGGCGCGGCCGTCGCCAAACTCCAGCTTTTCGAGAATGCCCGCCTCTTCGAAGAGCTTGACCGTGCGATAGACCGTGGCGATGGAAATGCCCGGATCGACCGCCGAGGCGCGGGCGTAGAGCTCGTCCACATCGGGGTGATCATCAGAGCTTTCAAGGACGGTGGCGATGGTGCGGCGCTGTTCGGTCATCCGCAGCCCGCGGGCTTCGCAGCGTTCAAGGATCGTCGTATCGGTCATGGGCTCTTCCGCGGTAAATCTCGGCTTGGACAGTAACGGGGGGCAATAACGGGTCGGGCCGGGCAGTTCCAGTGTTTAAACCAAATCCGGCTCGCGGCCAAAACGATTGGCAAGACGGGCCACGGTGAGCCCTTGGACGATGATCGAAAAGATCACCACGAGATAGGTGGCGGTGAGGATCACCGGCTTCCATTCGCTGTCGGGCAGCGAGAGCGCCAGCGCCACCGAGATACCGCCCTTGAGCCCGCCCCAGGTCATGATCGGGATGACGCCGTTTTCAAAGGTGCGGAAGGGGCGCAGGATATAGATCGGCACCAGCACCGCGGCGAGCCGCCCCAGAAGCGCCAGCGCGATGGAGGCCGCGCCAATCAGCAGGTAATCGGTCTCAAACGCCACGGCGAAGACCTCGAATCCGATCATCAGGAAGAGCACGGCGTTGAGGATCTCGTCGATGAGTTTCCAGAACCCGTCGACATATTGCCTTGTGGTTTCGCTCATCCCGTGTTTGGCGCCGACCTCGCCGATCAGAAGACCGGCGCAGACCGCCATGATCGGGGCCGAGACATGGAGATAGACCGCCAGCTCATAGCCGCCGAAGGCGAGGCCGAGGGTCAGCAGCACTTCGAGCGAATAGTCGTCGATATGGCGCATGACGCGGAAGGTGGCCCAGCCCAGCGCGAGGCCGAGAGCTGCACCGCCCAGAGCCTCTTGGACAAAGAGCTTGGCCGCGCCGGCAAGACCGCTGCCATGGGCGTCGCCGGTGGGAAAGGCGAGGCCCACGAGCACCAGAAAGACCACATAGCCGACGCCATCATTGAAGAGGCTTTCGCCCGCGATCTTGGTCTCGAGCGCCTTGGAGAGATTGGCCTCGCGCAGCACGCCGAGCACCGCCACCGGATCGGTGGGCGAGACCACCGAGCCAAAGACCAGCGCAATGAGGAACGGCGCGCCGGTGAGCCAGGAAAACCCGGTGCCGATGACGAGGGTGGAGAGGCCGACGCCGAGCGTCGCCATGAGAAACACCGCCCGCCACTGGGCGCGCAGGTCGGAGATCTTGACATGAAGCGCCCCGGCAAAGAGCAAAAGCCCCAGCATCCCTTCGAGCAGCGCATCAGAGAAATGCAGCCCGGTGACCAGGCGCCGGATTTCGTCGGAAATCCCCAGATGCGGCAGCATCCAGTCGACCCCCATCATCCCGAAAGAGGCAACCAGCGCCACCACCAGAATGCCGATGGCGGAGGGCAGTTTGAGAAAGAGGTAATTGATGGCCCCGAAGACGCCTGCGAGCACGATGAGCAGCGAGGAAATCTGCAGAATGGTCATGGGCGCGCTCCGGGCGAAAGATCAATCCTTGCCAAAGACCTAGCACGGGGGGCGCGATGGGGCCAGAGTCATGGGCCAGTGCGATGGACCAGTGTGATGGGCCTGAGTGATGGCCCAACGCGCTCCTGTCTCAGGTGCCGCAGAAGGTCTGTTGCACGCGCTCTTCGGGCAGCGGCGGCCGGGTCAGATCGGCAAACTCGTCGCGCGTCTCATAGGGGCTGGCGAGCGCCGTCATCAGCCGGTCGAACGGGGCGTAATCGCCGTCGCGCGCGGCCGCGATCATCTGCTCGATGCGGTGATTGCGCGGGATCACGTAAGGGTTGGCGGCGCGCATCACGGTGTCTGGGTCGGTCTCGTCCGCAATGCGGGCCTGCCAGCGCGCGTGCCAGGCGTCGAAAGCGTCGCGGTCGGTGAATTGATCGCGGGGCGCGCCGTCGCCCAGGCTGCGGAAGGTGTTGGTGAAATCCGCGCCATCCTGCTGCATCAGCGTCAGAAGATCATCGACCAGCGCATCATCGCCGTCCTGGACGCGGCTCAGGCCGATTTTGCGGGCGAAGACCTCGCTTCGGTATTTGGCGATGAGGGCGGGCATGTCATGGACGAGCTTGGTGAACTCCTCGACCGCCAAATCCTGATCCGGGGTGAGCGGGACGAGGCAGGTGGCGAGCTGGGCGATGTTCCAGACGATCACATGCGCCTGATTGGCATAGGAATAGCGGCCCTGGGCGTCGATCGAGCTAAACACCGTTTGCGGGTGGTAGCGGTCCATATAGGCGCAAGGCCCATAGTCGATGGTCTCGCCCGAGAGGGTGGTGTTGTCGGTGTTCATCACGCCATGGATAAAGCCCAGACCCTCCCAAAGCGCGATGAGCCGGGCCTGCCGTCCGATGACGCCTGCGAGCATCTCGCCCGGGGTGCCGGCCTGCGGGTAATGGCGGGCGCGGGTGTAGTCGAAAAGCGCGCGCAGCCGGTCGAGATCGCGGCGGGCGAGGAAGAATTGAAAGGTGCCCACGCGGATATGGCTGTCGGCGACGCGGGTCAGCACCGCGCCGGGCAGGGCGCCGCTCTCGCGGAAGACCTTTTCGCCGGTCTCGACGGCGGCGAGCGCCCGTGTGGTCGGCACGCCCAGCGCATGCATCGCCTCGCTCACCACATATTCGCGCAGGACGGGGCCGAGCCAAGCGCGGCCATCGCCCATCCGGCTATAGGGGGTGGGGCCGGAGCCCTTGAGCTGAATATCGCGGCGGCGGGCTGAGGCGTCGATCACCTCGCCCAAGAGATTGGCGCGGCCATCGCCGAGCTGGGGCGAGAAGCCGCCAAACTGATGCCCGGCATAGGCCTGGGCCAGCGGATCGGCCCCATCGGGGATGCGGTTGCCGGCGAGCATGTCGGCCAATGCGGGATCGGAGGCATCGGCCTCGATCCCGAGATCGCGGGCGAGCTCCTCGTTAAAGCGGATGAGGCGCGGGGCGGCGACGGGTTTCGGGTTGATCCGCGTGAAAAAGCCCTCGGGCAGGGCGGCATAGCTGTTGTCGAAGGGGATCTGCAGGGTCATCGGCTCTCCTTTCGCGGCGC
The DNA here is from genome assembly GCF_037027165.1 of Roseovarius sp. CH_XMU1461. Taxonomy (NCBI): domain Bacteria; kingdom Pseudomonadati; phylum Pseudomonadota; class Alphaproteobacteria; order Rhodobacterales; family Roseobacteraceae; genus Roseovarius; species Roseovarius sp. CH_XMU1461. Next base: position 591,807 of record NZ_JAYMDV010000002.1, on the reverse strand, counting down.
TCTGAGAGGGGGCGAATGGGCGGTCAGAGCTTGCGGCTCATCAGAATATAGTCATCGCGGGGCGTGAAATGGAGACGTTGGTAGAGCTTGCGCGCCTTTTCATCGCTGCGCGACACCTCGAGATGGATGGCCTTGAGGCCGTGCCCGGCGAGCGCCTTGGGCAGCGCGGTGAGCAGTTCAGAGCCGATGCCACGGCCGCGCACGCCGGGGCGGATGTAGATCTCATCGAGAATGGCGTCGAGCCCGCCAAATTCGAGCGACCAGCCAAAGGAGAGCGCCGCATAGCCGATGGGGGCGCGGCGCGGTCCGGCGAGATAGATCACCCCATGCGGCGAGCCGGTCAACAGCGGTTCGAGCGCGGCCCGGCGGCCCGCGTCATCCTGGGCGATCCCGGCCTCGGCATGGAAGGCGGTGACCAGCGGCAAGAGCCGGTCGAGATCGTCGAGTGTGGCAAGGGTGAGCGCGGTCATAGGCGGGCGAGCCTTTCGGTCAGGAGCGAGAAGAAGCCATCGGCGTCGATATCACCGAGAAACAGGGCATTGGGGGCGCGGGAGGTGACACCCCACCAGTCGGCGACGCTCATGCCCATGGTGAGTTCGGACGTGGTCTCGATCTCGACATTGACGTGGCGGCCGGAAAAGAGATCGGGGCGCAGAAGGTAGGCGATGACGCAAGGATCATGCAGCGGTGCGCCGGGCGAGCCGTATTTCTCGCGGTCGTAGCGTTCAAAGAACTCGGTCATCTGGGCCACGGCGATGCCCACCGGGGTGCCCAGGGCGCGGAAGGCGGCGTTGCGGCGCTCGGTGACCAGCGCCTTATGGGTGAGATCGAGCGGCACCATGGTGATGTCAATGCCGGATTTCAGCACGATGTCCGCGGCTTGCGGGTCGACATGAATGTTGAATTCAGCGGCGGGGGTGACATTGCCCACGGCGAAATAGGCGCCGCCCATGAGCACGATCCGGCGGATGCGGGGCGCGATGTCGGGGGCTTTTTGCAGGGCGGTCGCGATATTGGTGAGCGGCCCGAGCGGGCAGAGCGTGACGGTGCCGGGATCGTGGTCGCGCAGGCAGGCGATGATGTGATCGACGGCGTGGACGTCCTGCAGCGGCATGGTGGGTTCGGGCAGGTCGGGCCCGTCGAGCCCGGTCTTGCCATGGACATGTTCGGCGGTGACGAGGGCGCGGCCCAGAGGCCGGTCGCAGCCTGCGAAGACCGGGATGTCGCGGCGGCCCGCCAATTCGCAGACCATTCTCGCGTTGCGCGCGGTGAGCGCCAGCGGCACATTGCCCGCGACACAGGTGATCGCCAGCAGATCAATCTCCTCCGGACTGGCCAGAGCCAGCAGGATCGCCACGGCGTCATCCTGGCCGGGGTCGGTGTCGATGATGATCTTTTCTTTGCTCATGGCCGCACCTTGGGACCCGGCGGGGCGGATGTCTAGGCCGAGGCTTCGAGGGCGCTGACGATGGGGGAGAAATCGGCGGCCTTGAGCGAGGCGCCGCCGACCAGCGCACCGTCGACATTGGAGACGGCAAAGATCGAGGCGGCGTTTTCGGGTTTGACCGAGCCGCCATAGAGCAGCCGCACCGAGCGGCCAACGCCCGCACCAAAGCGCCGTTCGAGACGGGCGCGGATGAAATCATGCACCTCGCCAATCTGATCGGTGTCAGGCACCAGCCCGGTGCCGATGGCCCAGATCGGCTCGTAGGCGATGACGGTGTTTTCGCCGGTGGCGCTGTCCGGGACCGAGAGGGCGAGCTGGGCGCCGATGATGTCGAGCGTGTTCTGGGCCTCGCGCTGGGCGAGGCTCTCGCCGAGGCAGATCACGGTCAGGAGGTCTGCCGCATGGGCGGCGCGGGCCTTTTCGCGGACCTGATCGCTGTCTTCGTCATGGTCTTCGCGGCGCTCGGAATGGCCCAAGATCACCGCCGTGGCCCCGGCATCGCGGAGCTGGGCGGCGGAGATGTCGCCGGTATGCGCGCCCGAGGGCGCGGCATGGCAATCTTGGCCGCCGATGCGGATCGGGCCGGCGCAGGAGACGGCGCGGGAAATCAGCGTGGCGGGCGGGCAGATGAGCAGATCGACGGAGGCCTCGGCATGACGTTGGGCCAATATGGCCAGCTCATCCAGCGTGGCGCTGTCGCCATTCATCTTCCAATTGCCGGCGGCCAGCTTGCGTCGCATATACTCGTCCCTGATTTGTTTCTCTTATCAACGGCTTGCGCCGCGACGTTCACATCCCTTCGAAACGGATGGATTCGCCGCAGCCGCAGGCTTCGGTGACGTTGGGGTTATTGAATTTAAAGCCGGATTCCAAGAGCGACACCTCGTAATCGATCTCGGTTCCGAAGAGAAACATCTGGGCCATGGGGGCGATCATGATGCGCGCGCCCTCCTGTTCGACCACCTCGTCATTGGGGTCGACCTCGGTCACGTAATCCATCGTGTATTCCATACCCGCGCAGCCGCCTTTCTTGACGCCGATGCGCAGCCCCTGATGGCCGTCCTTGGTCATCAGCTTGGCGATCTGGGCAGCGGCGGCCGGGGTCATGGTCACGGCCTGTTTTCCGGGGATTCCGAACATGGGCAAGTCTCCTTATGCGCCATATCTAGGCGCTTGGGCGGATGATCTCAAGCAGGGGCAGACCGAGAAGGCTGTGCAACAGGGCGAGCGTGCCCATCGACACCGCCAGCGCCCAGGCAAATGAGGCCAGCGTACCGATGATAACATATTCCGCCATCTGGCGGCTGTCGTCTTCGCCGCCGCTCTGGATCGTCTCGAATCGCAGCACCGATTTGGCGGCGATGAGAAACCCGATCCCGGCGGGCAGCCCGGCGATCATCAGCCCGAAAATGAGCCCGCGTTCGAGAATGCCGATCATCTGGCCACCGCCCGGCAGGCTCTGGCGGGTGAGCTCGGGGCTGAACGGTTCCATCAGCTTGCCCACGGCAAAGCCGCCGGCGCGGGTGGCGTAGAGGAGGCCCGCGAGCAAGAGCGCGCTTTCGGGCAGCCAGGTGAGCGGGGCGAGCGGCGCATCGGCCCAGAGCGTGGGCGCGAGGGCGGCGGTGATCAGCAGGGTGGCGATATGGGCGATCTGGTCGAGGATATGGGCGCGAAACCGGTCGTCGAAAAGCTGCACCTTGATCGTGTCGATAAAGATATGGCTGAGCGCCAGCAGATAGAGCGCCGGGGCGTCCCATTGGCCGAAGATGAGCAGCAAGCTGCCCAGCACGATGAGGAAATGCAGCGCCAATGTCGCGCCCTTGTCCTTGGTCTCGACCATGCGGCGGGTTTGCAGCACGTAATCGGCGAGCACATGGGCAAAGAAGAGAAGGGCGAGAGTTTCGGGCATGGCGCTCAGTCCGGTGCGGCGGGGTGTTCGAGGGCGGAAAGCGCCAGTTCGATCGCCGGGAAATGCGCCGCGTCGAGCGATTTGGTGACGCTCTGGCGGGATTTGCCGACGGTTTCGGCCAGCGCGGTAAAGCTTGGCCGGGGCGGCGGGGCGAGGGCCTGGGTCAGGATCTCGGCCTGCACCGGGGTCCAGCCGCGCGACAGCGTGTCGAGCAGGTAGAGCGTCGCCTGATGCGCGCCGGTGGCGGCATCTGTGCCGTGGTAATGGAGGCGAGAGGGCGCGGCTTTGCCCAGTTTGATCGCCTCGAGCGCATGGCCGGAGGCGGCAAAGACCGGGTCGGTTTCGGCGTTGAGATCGGGGCCGAGCGGGGCGGTGACGGGGCCGATGGCGAGGCCGATATAGCTGTCGTAGCCGTCCCCCAGCGCGCGCAGGGCGGCGCGGAAGGCAAGGCAGGCGCGAAAGGCCAGCTCGGGCCGCCCCAGCGCCACCTGCCAGCCATCGCCCCGGTGACGGGTAAAACGCAGGCTGTCGCCTTGCCAGGCGGCCTGTGCCGTGGCGCAGGCGGCCAGCGCGTCAAAGGCGCGGGCGACACTTGCCTCGCCCAATCCGGTCGAGTTCACGAGGTCGCCGGTGAGCACGGCAATATGATCGGGTGTGCGGGTCATTGCGCATCCAGTATAGGCTGCGAATGGGTAAATGCAATATGTTTGGGCTGCGGTAGGAAGGGCGCATCCTGTAGGGGCTGCGGAGGGGGAGATGCATCCCAAAGGGGCTGCCACGAAAAAGGCGGCCCGCAGGCCGCCCGATCTTCGCGTTACATTTCGCGTTACATGAAGCCCAGTTCGAGACGGGCCTCGTCGCTCATCATCTCCATGCCCCAGGGCGGCTCCCATGTCAGTTCGACATCCACCTGCTTGACCCCGGCCATCGGTTCGATCGCCTCGGCGACCCAGCCCGGCATCTCGCCCGCCACCGGACAGCCCGGAGCGGTCAGCGTCATGATGATCTTGACCGCGCTCTCGTCGTCGATGTCGATCGTGTAGATCAGGCCAAGGTCATAGATATTCACGGGAATTTCAGGGTCATAGACCGTGCGGCATGCTTCGACCACGCCGTCATAGAGCGGGTGATCCGTCGAGGAGGGGGCGATCAGCGGAGCGCCTTCGAATGTTTGGGTGTTCTCGGTCATCAAGCCTATCCGGTCATGTATCCGAGCAATCATATAAGGATTAACAGGGCCGAGGTCCAGAGGCGGTGACCTTTGGTCCATGGGCGGGTTTTTGCAGAAAATGACCCCTCTGCGACGGAATGCTGGCGCGAGACCGTATCAGGGCTGTAATCGGATGCGAGCCAGGGCCGCATCGAGCCTTGTGGAGAAAAAAACAATGAAACGATCGAGCACAGTACTGAGCCTTGCCGTGATGGCCACGTTGATCGGGGGGGCGGTGCAGGCCGGCCCGTCGCGCCATGAGGATGACAAAGGCCGTGACGGCTATTCCCAGCGCAGCGAGCGCGGCGAGCAACGCGACCAGTCAAAGAGCCGTCAGGTCACCGTCAAGAAGGTCACCGTGACCAAGGGCAATTCGGGCAAGACCCATGCCAACAAGGGCCATTCGGCCAAGACCCATGGCAGCCAGCGCGCCCAGCGCCATGCCGTCGGGCAGCGGCTCGACCGGAACAAGGTGGTGGTGGTGAACAATTACCACAATCATGGTTTCAAGGCGCCGGGGCGTGACCGGGTCTATGTGCAGCAGGGCGATGCGATTTACCTCGCCGCCGCCGCGACGCTGGCGATTCTCGCCGTGATGAACTGAGGGGGCGGGTGATGTCGGCCAAATGGATCGCGGTGGTTGGAGCGGCGGCGCTGGCCGTGACGCTGGGATCGGTGGTGATGACCGAACGGCAGGCGGCGGCGGAGAATATCACGCCGCATCTGCCGGGCATCCCGCCGGTGTCGGTGCAGGATCTCGACAAGGATCTGGCCCGCAACGGGCCGGAGCCGCAGAAGATGTGGGTTCGGAAATCAGGACAGCAATCGGGCCGGGGCTAACCCCCGACCCGGTGTTTTCAGATCAGTCCTGAGAGGCGGTGCCCTTGCGGCGTCGGATCGGGGCCGGGCGCACCTGGCCTTCGATCGCCTCATAGAGCTTGCCCACGATATTCTTGGCGGTGGATTTCTCGATCCCCTCAAAGCCCGGCGACGAGTTCACCTCGAGCACTTTGGGCCCGGCGCTCGACCGCAGGAGATCGACCCCGGCCATGTTGAGGTTGAAGGCGCGGGCGGCGCGCAGGGCGGTGTCCCGCTCTTCCTTGGTGATGCGCACCGATTTGGCGGTGCCGCCACGGTGCAGGTTGGAGCGGAAATCGCCATCCGCGCCGGTGCGTTTCATCGAGGCCACCACCTTGCCCGCGATCACCAGGCAGCGGATGTCTTCGCCGGCGGCCTCCTTGACGAAATCCTGCACGAGAAAGTTCGCCTTGAGCCCGCGGAAGGCGTCGATGACGCTCTCGGCGGCCTTTTTGGTTTCGGCCAGAACCACGCCCTTGCCCTGGGTCGATTCCAGAAGCTTCACGATGAGCGGCGCGGTGCCCACCAGCCCGATGATGTTATGGGTGTCGCGGGGGCTTGCGGCGAAGGCGGTGTTGGGCATGCCGATCTTGGCGCGGGCCATGATCTGATGGGCGTAGAGCTTGTCCCGGCTGGCGGTGATGCCGGCCGAGCCGTTGACGCTATAGGTGCCGATGGTTTCGAACTGGCGCACGATGGCGGCGCCATAGGGGGTGATCGAGGCGCCGATGCGCGGGATCACCGCGTCGAACCGGGGCAGGCGCTTGCCGTCGTAATGGACCTCGGGGGCCATGGCGTTGATCGCCATATAGCAGCGCGTGGTGTCGATCACCTCGACCGTGTGGCCGCGTTTCTCGCCCTCTTCGACGAGACGGCGGGTCGAGTAATTGTCCTCGCGCGACAAGACCGCCACGCGCAGCGCGCGTTCGGGCGCGGCATGGCGCATCCGGGCGGAATGGTAGACGTCATAGCTCAGCTCGGGCTGCATGAAGCGGTCGGTGGCGACGATGGAGATGTGATCCTTGAGCGCCTGACGGCCCAAGAGCATCCGCGAATTCATCGTGGCGCGGTTGGTCAGCGTGATCTCGATCGGCCAGCTTTCGCCCGCCACATTCATCGGCGTCTGGATCACATAGCGGTTTTCCTTCTCGCCATTGGAGGAGGTGACATCGCGCCGGTCGATGATCGTGGCCGAGCAGGGGATCACCAGATCCTCGCGCCCCGGAATCGGGTGCAGGGTAAAGCGCACCTTGGGCTTGTTCTGCGGGCCAAAGGTTTCGATGTCGAACGCATGCAGCGCCGAGGTCCGCGCGCCGGTATCGACCTTGGCGCGGATCGCGGGCACGCCCAGACCGGGTAACGAAATCCATTCCTCCCAGCCGAATTGCAGCTGTTGCGGGGTGTCGTCATCGGTCATGGGATACTCCTTGGTACGTGCGTTTACTGGCGTCCCCCCATCATCGGGGATTCGCCGCGAGGTGCAACCAATGCCCCCGGAACGCCGTCCACACCAGTGGGAAAGATCACTGGTTGATATCTTCGTCGATATAGCGCGTCTGGTCATTCGGAGCGCGGAACACCCGCCGCAGGATCATCCACGCAATCAATGACAAAATCGCAAAGATCGCCAAGGTTGGCGCAAGTCCCGGCGCCCATGGCAGCACCAGAAAGACGAGCGCCATGAGCGCCGCCGCCGCCGCAAAGCCGAGGAAGAGAAACCCCGGCAGGAACACTTCGAGTACGGCCAGCGCGAGCCCGGCAGAGAGCCAGACCCACCAGATTGTCCAGAGCTGGCCCATCATGCGCCTCCCTTGAGCATCTTGAACGCGTCACCGAAGGCTTCGAGCGCCTGGGCGGGCAGCACGATGGTCTGTTTGCCAGTGCCCGCGCCAAGCGCATTGAGCGCCTCGACCTGTTTCAGCGCGACCTGATAGCGCGCGGCCTCCAACCCGTGATCGGCGATGGCCTTGGCCACCACCCCGGTGGCGAAGGCCTCGGCCTCGGCCTCGATCCGGCGGGCCTTGGCGCTTTGCTCGGCGGCGTAAAGCTCGGCATCGGCGTTCAGTTCGACCGCGCGTTTGCGGCCCTCGGCCTCGGTCACATGGGCGCGGCGGGCGCGTTCGGCGTTGAGCTGTTGCAGCATCGCGTCGCGGGTCGCCTGATCGAGATTGACGTCGAGGATCTCGGCCCGGGTGACTTCGATCCCCCAATTGTCGACGGCATCCTCGACCGTGGCCTTGATCGTCGAGATGAGCTGTGAGCGGTTCGATTGCACCTCATCGAGATCCATCTTGCCGATCTCGGCGCGGACGATCCCGGCGACGGTGGTGGCTATGGCGGCATCGACGTCGCGGATGCGGTAGACCGTCTTTTCCGGTTGCACGATGCGGTAGAAGACCGAGGTTTCCACCTGCACCAGCACGTTGTCGCGGGTGATCGCGTCCTGGCTCGCCGTCGGCAATTGCCGTTCCAGAATGGAGATCCGGTGCCGCACCACATCAAGGAAGGGCACGATGATGTTGATCCCCGGCCCAAGCACCGAGCGCAGCCGCCCGAAACGTTCGACCACATGCTGTTCGGACTGCGGCACGATCTTGATGCCGCGGAAAATGATCACCACCACCAGCAGCGCCAGCAGCAGGTAGATCAGATTGGCAGAAAGGAAGTCGTTGAAAAAATCGGGGTCCATGAAAACTCACCTGTGAAGAGAAGGGACGGGATCAGACTGCGGCAGGGCGGGCGGTTTTACAAGGCTGCGGTTTCGGCCTAAAGGGGGCGCAAACCTGTTTGAGGAACGACCCATGACCCGCAGTTTCGGCTTTACGCTGTCCGCCACCGACGGGCGCGCCCGCACCGGCCGCATCGACACGCCGCGCGGCGAGATCCGCACGCCTGCCTTCATGCCGGTGGGCACGGCGGCGACCGTCAAGGCGATGATGCCCGAGAATGTCCGCGCCACCGGGGCGGATATCCTGTTGGGCAACACCTATCATTTGATGCTGCGCCCCGGCTCGGACCGGGTGGCGCGGCTGGGCGGGCTGCACAAGTTCATGAATTGGGAGCGGCCCATCCTCACCGACAGTGGCGGGTTTCAGGTGATGAGCCTCGCCGGGCTGCGCAAGCTCACCGAGGAGGGCGTCAAGTTCAAGAGCCATATCGACGGCTCGGTCCATAACCTCACGCCGGAACGGTCGATGGAGATCCAGGCCGAGCTTGGCAGTGATATCGTCATGTGTTTCGACGAATGCCCGGCCTTGCCCGCCGATGAAAAGCGCGTGGCCGAGAGCATGCGGCTCTCGATGCGCTGGGCGCAGCGGTCGCGCGACGCCTTTGGTGACCGGCCCGGTCATGCGCTCTTTGGCATCATGCAGGGCGGGCTCAGCCCCGAGCTGCGCGAAGAGAGCGCCGAGGCGCTGCGCGGCATCGGCTTTGACGGCTATGCGATTGGCGGGCTCGCCGTGGGCGAGGGGCAGGAGGCGATGTTCGACGTGCTCGACTATGCGCCGGGGCTTCTGCCCGAGGATCAGCCGCGCTACCTCATGGGGGTGGGCAAGCCCGATGATCTCGTCGGTGGGGTCAAGCGCGGCGTCGATATGTTCGACTGTGTGCTGCCGTCGCGGTCGGGGCGGACGGGGCAGGCCTTTACCCGCCGGGGCGTCGTCAACATCAAGAACGCGCGCCATCAGGACGATCCGAGGCCTCTCGACGAGAGCTGTGATTGCCCCTGCTGCCGCAACTATAGCCGCGCCTATCTGCATCATGTGATGCGGGCCAAGGAAATCATCAGCTCGATGCTCATGACATGGCACAATCTGCATTATTATCAGGTGCTCATGGCCGAGATGCGCGAGGCGATTTCTGCAGGTCGGTTTGAGGCCTGGGAGGCCGGGTTTCACGCCGAGCGGGCGCAGGGCGATATCGAGCCGCTGTGATCGCTCAGGGGCCGTCCGGCAGAGGCGGGCCGGAAAATTTCGCAAGAAATGGAACCATTTGCCCGCGCCGCGCATTCCCTTTGCAGACCACATCTGGAGGGGAAGATATGCATTTCGCGGTATTCATGCAGGGTTGGATCATGGTGGCAATTGTCGCGGCAACGACGCTCGCCTGATCCGTGATCCGGGGCCTGATATTTACGGGAAAGCGTCGCGCTAGCGGCGCTTTCTTGCGTTTGGAGGGATGGGGAAGGGACGTCATGGCGCGGTTTGGCCAAAACGACCTTGCCCCCTTTCGGCGCAGAGGCCATTGTGGGGCACAGGCGGTTGAAAGGGGGCGTGAGACCCCCCAGATGTAGCCGGTAAACGGAGAGGATCGGGGCTGCCGCCCAGCGGGGCCAGTATCCTCTTGCCAAGAATAGGGTGCCAATGAGCGCCCGAGACAAAGGATAGAGCATGCAAGAGCCACTCAACGCTTCCTACCCGGTCCTGCCGCTGCGCGACATCGTGGTGTTTCCGCATATGATCGTGCCGCTGTTCGTGGGGCGTGAAAAATCCGTGCGGGCGCTGGAAGAGGTGATGCAGGACGACAAGCAGATTCTGCTGTCGAGCCAGATCGACCCGGCCGAGGATGAACCCGATACCGATGGCATCTATGCCACCGGGGTGCTGGCCAATGTGCTGCAGCTGCTGAAACTGCCCGATGGCACCGTCAAGGTGCTCGTCGAAGGCGTGGCGCGGGTGCGCATCAAGGATTACCTTGAAAATGACGAATATTTCGAAGCCACCGCCGAGTATCTCACCGAGATGCCGGGCGATCCGGCGACGATCGAGGCGCTGCTGCGCACCGTGAATGACGAGTTCGCGCGCTATGCCAAGATCAAGAAGAACGTGCCCGAGGAGGCGCTGAGCGCGGTGTCGGAGGCCGAAGAGCCCGCCCGTCTCGCCGATCTCGTGGCCGGTCATCTGGGCATTGAAGTGGCGCAGAAACAGGATCTCCTCGAGACCCTGTCGATCAGCGAGCGGCTTGAGAAGGTCTATGGTCTGATGCAGGGCGAGATGAGCGTTCTGCAGGTCGAGAAAAAGATCAAGACCCGCGTCAAGAGCCAGATGGAGCGCACCCAGCGGGAATATTATCTGAATGAGCAGATGAAGGCCATTCAGAAGGAACTTGGCGATGGCGAGGAGGGCGAAGGCGAAGTGGCCGAGCTCGAGGCGCGGATCTCCGAGACCAAGCTCAGCAAGGAAGCCCGCGAAAAGGCCGAGGCCGAGCTCAAGAAGCTCAAGAATATGAGCCCGATGAGCGCCGAGGCGACGGTTGTGCGCAACTATCTCGACTGGATGCTGTCGATCCCGTGGGGCGTCAAATCCCGCGTCAAGAAAGACCTGAGCCGCGCCGAGAAGATCCTCGACGCCGATCACTACGGGCTCGAGAAGGTCAAGGAGCGGATCGTCGAATATCTCGCGGTGCAGCAGCGCTCGAAAAAGCTCAAGGGGCCGATCATGTGCCTTGTGGGCCCTCCGGGTGTGGGTAAGACCAGCCTCGGCAAATCCGTGGCCAAGGCGACGGGGCGCGAGTTCATCCGCATCAGCCTCGGCGGGGTACGTGACGAGAGCGAGATCCGCGGCCACCGTCGGACCTATATCGGCTCGATGCCCGGCAAGATCATCCAGGCGCTGAAAAAGGCCAAGACCACCAACCCGCTCATCCTGCTCGACGAGATCGACAAGATGGGTCAGGACTTCCGTGGTGATCCGGCCTCGGCCATGCTCGAAGTGCTCGATCCGGAACAGAACGGCACCTTTGTCGACCATTACCTCGAGGTGGAATATGACCTCTCGAACGTGATGTTCCTGACCACGGCCAACAGCTATAACATGCCCGGGCCGCTCTTGGACCGGATGGAGATCATCCCGCTGGCCGGCTATACCGAGGATGAAAAGCGCGAGATCGCCAAGCAGCATCTCATCGCCAAACAGGTCAAGAACCACGGGCTCAAGCCCAAGGAATTCAGCCTGCGTGACGATGCGCTGACCGATGTCATCCGCCACTATACCCGCGAGGCGGGGGTGCGGAACCTCGAGCGCGAGCTGGCCAAGGTGGCGCGGAAAGCGGTGACCAAGATCGTCAAGAAAGAGGCCGAGCGCATCGAAGTGACGGCGGACAATCTCGACGATTTCCTCGGCGTGAAGAAGTACCGCTATGGTCTGGCTGAAGAGAAGGATCAGGTCGGTGTTGTCACCGGGCTGGCCTATACTTCGGTCGGTGGCGAGCTTCTCAACATCGAGGCGCTTCGCCTGCCGGGCAAGGGCCGGATGAAGACCACCGGCAAACTTGGCGACGTGATGAAGGAATCGATCGACGCGGCCTCGAGCTATGTGCGCTCGATCAGCCCGCAGATCGGGGTCAAGCCGCCGAAGTTCGAGAAATGGGACATCCACGTGCACGTGCCGGAAGGGGCGACGCCCAAGGACGGGCCGAGCGCGGGGCTTGCCATGGTGACCTCGATCGTTTCGGTGCTGACCGGCATTCCGGTGCGCAAGGACATCGCTATGACCGGCGAGGTCACGCTGCGCGGCAATGCGCTGGCCATTGGCGGGCTCAAGGAAAAGCTTCTCGCGGCGCTGCGGGGCGGCATCAAGACGGTGCTGATCCCGGAGGAGAACGAGAAGGATCTGGCCGATATTCCTGACAATGTGAAGGAAGGGCTGACGATCATTCCGGTGACCCATGTCTCCGAAGTGCTCAAACATGCGCTGGTCGAGGCGCCCGAGCCGGTGGAATGGGATGAGGCCGCCGAAGAGGCAGCCGCCGCCGAGGCGGCGCTCAAATCCTCGGGCGGGGCCGAAGCCACAGCCCATTGATCTGGATGAAAAGTAACGGAAAGCCCCCTGATTTCAGGGGGATTTTTTGTTTTCCGATATCCACGAGACAAAGCGTCTCTGAAGCAAGGCACCGTTTTTTCAATTGGCACCTTCGCATTTCTCAGAGTTCAGACCAGAACGCGGAAGATGGCACACAAAGATTTCGCAATGGCGCGATAAATCGTTCGGGGTGTTCAATTCGGTCAAACCGAAAGCGACGGGGGGACCAGTTGAAATACTGACGCCCATCATTGTCATCCACCATTAGGATACCGTGAAAATACCAACCGGAAGACGATTTGTATCCCGAGTCCGTTGTGTAGAAAGAAAACCCTCGCAAATCCCAGATCGAGCTGACCTCCGACGACGGTCCGTGGTGTGAAATGCAACTCGGATGGCCCGCGGAAATGCGGTTGGCTTGGAACAATACAGAGGGAACTGACAGAAGAGACCACGCGGCAGCGGCGGCTGACAAAGCCAGTCCCGAGAATGCCAGCCGCGCTCCATTTGAGCCGATACGTCCGATTGCCAAACAAAGCACGCTTGAGGCACCTGCGACTGAGAGAACCCCTCCATGTGTCATCGACAAAAGCGTGGAGTGAGGCGACGAGAATGCAGTGCTGGCAAGTGTTAGAAACAACCCAATCAGAAGAACCGCGATTGCCAATGGCCATATAAGGGCTGGTGATACGGGCCTTGGTAAGGCAATCCGCAAAATGACCATTGCTGCCGGTAGAGCGGGAGCAAACCAAGCGAGCAACAACGCCGCCGTGCCCACATCCATTGCCTCTTCAAACAGCTTTGTATCCATGGGCTGGATGAGGCCTGCGAAAATCAGTGCCGCACAGGCAAGGAGAACAATTGACATTCGTTTCAAGTTTCGCGGCTCCCTGCCTATAGTGGCTTATGCAGTATCCAGGAGAAATCAGCACTTTGTTGCGTAGATGAACCGCAATTGGAGGGCTTTGCTCGGAGGAGCTGCCTGCGCAGTGTTATCATGGATAATTGGGTCAAGCTTTTCAAAGCCGACCCGCGAGCGCGGTGAGGTCCGACAGGAGCTCTTCATACATCCGGCGTGCGGCGCGGATGCGGCGGTCTGGCAGGTTGCGGTTTTCCACCCGCAACAGCGCCTCGACCCCGAGGAAGAAGGGCAGCAGGATCTCGGCCTCGAAGGGGCTTAGCTCGAAGCTGGTCTTGAAGGCCTGAGCCAGCGCGGCATCGACGCCCATCCAGCGCGCGCCCGAGGGCAGGAGACCGCGCCGCCCGAGATGCATCAGAAACCGGGCCATATCCTTGTAGATCGGCAGCCGGTGACTGCCGCCAAAGTCGATGCCCGAGAGATGCTGCGCGCTGCGCAAGAGATTGTCGGGATGGAAATCGCCATGGATGATCGCGACGCGCCAGTTCTGACCTGAGATATGTTTCTCAAGCTGTTCCAGAATAACAAGAATTTCATCTTCCAGCGCGCGCAAACCGGCAAAGGGCTGTTTCGCGGCGGCCTTGGCGGCGCGGGCGCGCCAGGGGCCGGGACGTGCGGCGCGGTCTGCCTCGCTGTCTCGCGTGGCGTGGCGCAGCCATTGCGCCGCCTCGCACAGCATCGGCAGCGCCTCGGGCCCCGGCATCTGCCGCGCCAGCGCGAAGAGCGGCTGCCCCTCGGCCCGTGACACGATCAGCGCGCCTTGGGCGGCGTTATAGTAGAGCGGCTCGGCCATGGTCAGCCGTCCGTCCCGCAGATGCGGCCAGAGGCGGTTCATCTCTTCCCAGGTCTGATCGAGCCCGATGTCGACAGAGCCGGTGGCAAGCCGAAGAATGGCGTCCACCCCATTGTATTTGCAGTGCAAAATCGCATGCCGCCCCGGCACATTGCGGATGATTTCGCCAAATTCGACGGCCGCGAGAACCGGATCGGCGGCGGCGATGGCCTCGAGCCGCGCCGAGACGTCCATGAGCGCCGCGATATCACTGGCCAAATCGGGGGTCTGGTTGTTGGTCTGGGGTCCGGTCATGGCGCAGCATCCCGCAGCGCGCGGTTGCGGTCAAGCTACGGTCGCGCGGGGCGCTTAGCGAATTGAACCCCGGCGCGGCTCTGGCTATGGTGCCGCGAACCCGCACGCGGGGCAGGAATCCTGCGTCTGGAAGAGGAGAGCGAGATGAGCACAGCCGATGTCAATGAAATGAGCTTTGAAGACGCCATGCGCGAGCTTGAGGCCGTGGTCAACAAGCTCGAACGCGGCGATGTGGCGCTCGAGGAATCGATCACCCTCTATGAGCGTGGCGCGCTTCTCAAAAAACGCTGTGAAAAGAAGCTCAAGGAAGCCGAAGAGAAGGTGGCCACCATCACGCTCGACGGGCAGGGACAGCCCACCGGCACGACGCCCACCAAGGATATGTGATCATGCAAGAGCGTCTGGCGGAGGTGGCAGCCGGGGTTGCCGCCCATCTCGATCATGTTCTGGCGCCATTTGGCACGGGCGAGCTGGCGCAGGCGATGCGCTATGCCACCGAGGGCGGCAAGCGTCTGCGGGCTTATCTGGTGATCGAGGGCGCGCGGCTGCATGGGGTGCCGGCGGAACAGGCGATCTGGCCCGCCACCGCGATCGAGGCGCTGCACGCCTATAGCCTTGTGCATGACGACATGCCTTGCATGGATGACGACGATCTGCGCCGGGGCCGTCCGACGGTGCATCGCAAATGGGATGAGGCGACCGCTGTTCTGGTCGGCGATGCGCTGCAATCGCTGGCCTTTGAATGCGTCGCCGATCCGCGTGCGGGCAGTGCCGAAGTGCGGGCCGAGCTCTGCCTCGGGCTGGCACGCGCTGCGGGCGGGCAGGGGATGGTGCTGGGCCAGGCGCTCGATATCGCGGCCGAGACCGCTGGCACGCCGCTCAACCTTGACGAGATCACCACGCTGCAGGCCGGCAAGACCGGTGCGCTCATCATCTGGTCGGGCATTGCCGGGGCGGTGATGGCGGGGGCGGATCCCGCGCCGCTCACGCGTTATGCGCAGGCCGTTGGTTTGGCTTTTCAGATCGCCGATGACATATTGGATGTTGAGGGTTCTGCCGAAGAGACCGGCAAGGCGGTGGGCAAGGATGCCGCGGCGGGCAAGGCGACTTTTGTGTCGCATCTCGGGCTGGCCGGGGCGAAATCCCGCGCAAGCGCCCTCATCGACGAGGCGATTGCCGCGCTCGATATATATGGTGAGGATGGCGATGACTTGCGGGCTCTGGCGCGCTTCGTTATCGCAAGGTCCAGTTGATTTCCCCCCAAAGGAGGGGTGTGCCAGATGTCTGATGCTCCAGTAACACCGATCCTGGATCGTGTTTCCAGCCCGTCCGATCTCAAGCGGTTGTCCGATGCCGAGCTGCGTCAGCTGGCCGATGAGCTGCGCGCCGAGACGATTTCCGCCGTGTCGCAGACCGGTGGCCATCTGGGCGCGGGGCTTGGCGTGGTCGAGTTGACCGTGGCGCTGCATGCGGTGTTCGACGCGCCGCGCGACAAGATCATCTGGGACGTGAGCCATCAATGCTATCCGCATAAGATCCTCACCGGGCGCCGCGACCGGATGCGCACCCTGCGCCAGAAGGACGGGCTGTCGGGTTTTACCAAACGCTCCGAGAGCCCCTATGACCCGTTTGGCGCGGCGCATAGTTCGACCTCGATCAGCGCGGCGCTGGGCTTTGCCGTGGCGCGCGATCTGGGCGGCGCGAGCGAGACCGGCCATGGCGATGCGATTGCGGTGATCGGCGACGGTGCGATGAGTGCGGGCATGGCCTTTGAGGCGATGAACAACGCGGGCCATCTGAAGAAACGGATGATCGTCATTCTCAACGACAATGAGATGTCGATAGCGCCGCCGGTGGGCGCGCTGTCCTCCTACCTGAGCCGGCTCTATGCCGAGGCGCCGTTCCAGGAGCTCAAGGCTGCCGCCAAGGGCGCGGTGAGCTTGCTGCCCGGACCGTTTCAAGAGGGTGCCAAGCGGGCGCGCGACATGCTCAAGGGGCTCGCCGTCGGCGGCACGCTCTTTGAAGAGCTGGGGTTTTCCTATCTTGGGCCGATTGATGGCCATGACATGGATCAGCTTCTGCCGGTTCTGCGCACCGTGCAGGACCGCGCGACGGGGCCGATCCTCATCCATGTGCTGACCAAGAAGGGCAAGGGCTATGGCCCGGCCGAGGCGGCCCGCGATGGCGGGCATGCCACCGCGAAATTCGATGTGGTGACCGGCAAGCAGAAGAAATCGCCGAGCAACGCGCCGAGCTATACGGCGGTTTTCTCCGACGCGATCCTGGCCCATGCCGCCGAAGATCAGCGGATCTGCGCGGTGACGGCGGCGATGCCCGATGGCACCGGGCTCAAGCTTTTCGAGGAACGCTATCCCAGTCGCTGTTTCGACGTGGGCATTGCCGAGCAGCATGCGGTGACCTTTGCTGCAGGGCTGGCCGCCGGGGGGCTGCGGCCCTTCTGTGCGCTGTATTCGACCTTCCTGCAGCGCGGCTATGATCAGGTGGTGCATGACGTGGCCATTCAGCGCCTGCCGGTGCGTTTCGCCATTGATCGCGCGGGGCTTGTCGGTGCCGATGGCGCGACCCATGCCGGGAGCTATGACGTGGCCTTTCTGGCCAACCTGCCGGGGATGGTGGTGATGGCCGCCGCCGACGAGGCCGAGCTTGTCCATATGGTAGCGACCGCCGCCGCCCATGACGAGGGGCCGATTGCCTTTCGCTATCCGCGTGGCGAGGGCGAGGGCGTCGAGATGCCCGAACGGGGCGTGCCGCTCGAGATCGGCAAGGGCCGCATCATCCAGGAGGGCAAGGGCGTGGCGATCCTGTCCTTTGGTACGAGGCTCGGCGAGGTGCGCCGCGCCGCAGAGGCGCTGGGCGCACGCGGCATCACGCCAACCATCGCCGATGCGCGCTTTGCCAAGCCGCTCGACCGCGACATGATCCTCGATCTGGCGGCGCGGCATGAGGCGCTCATCACCATCGAAGAGGGGGCCGTTGGCGGCTTTGGCAGCCATGTGGCACAGCTTCTCTCGGAGGAGGGCGTGTTCGATCATGGGCTCAAATTCCGCCAGATGGTGCTGCCCGATATCTTTATCGATCAGGCGAGCCCGGAGGATATGTACCGGGTGGCGGGGCTGAGTGCCGAGGATATCGAGGCCAAGGTGCTCGAGCTGCTGGGCGTGGCCCGGATCAGCGATCAGCGCGCCTGACCCTCGCAATCCTCGGATCAGCGCCTAGATTACTCCTGTCCCCCAAAGGGAGAGGAGCCATGCCCCGATTTCCAATGATATTTGCCTGCCTGGCGCTCTGGGCGCTGCCTTTGCAGGCGCTGGAGAGCTCGCAAGGCGCGTTGCGCGTCGAAGAAAAGGCGCAGGGGCTCTCTGCGCCTTGGGGGTTTGGATTCTTGCCCTCGGGCGAGGTTCTGATCACCGAGAAAGCCGGGCGGCTCTTGCGGCTGGACCCGGATGGTCGGCTGAGCGAGATCACAGGGCTCGGCGAGATTGCCAATCGCGGGCAAGGCGGGCTGTTGGATATTCTGGTGCCGGGTGATTTCGAGACGCGGCGCGAGCTGTTCTTTACCTTCGCCAAACCGCAGGGGCAGGGTGAGGGCACGGCGGTGGCGCGGGCGCGGCTCAGCCCGGCGGGCGATGCGTTGCAGGATTGGACTGTGATCTATGAGATGTCGCCCGGGTCCAGCGGCGGACGGCATTTCGGCTCGCGCCTTGTCGAGGCCCGCGATGGCACGCTTTTTGTCACCATCGGCGAGCGTGGCGACCGGCCATCGGCGCAGGACCTGAGCCGCGAAAACGGTTCGGTGCTGCGCATCACCCGCACGGGCGAAGTGCCGCATGACAACCCGTTTGTCGGGCAAGAGGGCGCGCGCGGCGCGATCTGGTCCTATGGGCATCGCAACCCGCAGGGCGCGGCGCTCGACCTCGATGGGCAGCTTTGGGTGAGCGAACATGGCGCCAAGGGCGGTGACGAGGTGAACCGCGTGGTGAAAGGCGCGAATTACGGCTGGCCGGTGATTTCCTATGGCCGGCATTATTCCGGGGCCAAGATCGGCGAGGGCACGGCCAAGCCGGGGATGGAACAGCCTGCGCATTACTGGGACCCGTCGATCGCGCCCTCTGGGCTCATGATCTATTCCGGTGCGCTCTGGCCCGAATGGTGCGGCGATCTGTTCACCGGCAGTCTCAAATTCGGGTTTCTGTCACGGCTCGATCCGTCAGACGGCTGGGCCGAGGAACGGATCGAAGGGCCGGAGACCGGCCGGCTGCGGGATCTGCGCGAGGCTCCTGATGGGGCGATTTGGATCTTGTCGGAAGAGCAGGGCGCGCTCTATCGGCTCAGCCCGTAATACGACTCCGAGAGGCCCGCGTCAGATCGACAGCCGCGAGGCCTGCGAGCCGCGTTCGCGATAGGGCGTGGTGTTGTAATGCGCCCGGTAGCATTTCGAGAAATGCGAGGGCGAGGAAAAGCCGCAGGCCAGCGCCACGTTGATCACCGTCATATCGGTCTGCATCAACAGGTTACGCGCCTTTTGCAGCCGCAGCTCCATGTAATAGCGCTTGGGTGAGCGGTTGAGATAGCGCCGGAAAAGCCGTTCGAGCTGTCGCGTCGACATGCCCGCATCCTTGGCGAGGATCGAGGGGCTGATCGGCTCTTCGATATTGCCCTCCATCATCTGGATGACCTGGCTGAGCTTGGGGTGGCGGACGCCGATGCGGGTCGGCACCGAGAGACGCTGTGTGTCCTGATCGGTGCGGATCGTGTTGTAGATGAGCTGATCGGCCACGGCATTGGCCAGTTTCTCGTCGTGATCCTTGGCGATGATATGCAGCATGAGATCAATGGATGAGGTGCCGCCCGCCGTGGTCATCCGGTTGCCATCAACGGTAAAGACCGATTTTGTCAGGTTCACCTCGTCGAATTCCTCGGCGAAACTGTCGTGGTTTTCCCAATGGATCGTCGCCCGTTTGCCATCCAGAAGCCCGGCGCGCGCCATCGTGTAAGAGGCGGTGCAGAGCCCGGCCACGGGCAGCCCGCGACGGGCCTCGCGGCGCAGCCAGCTCAGCAAGCGTTTGGTGGTGGCGAGATGAATGTCCATGCCACCACAGAGCATCACCGTGACGTCGCGGTTGAGTTCGCTCAGCGGGATGTCGATCTGAAACCGCGAGCCGGCGGAGCAGGAAATCGTCTCTTCGGTGTCGCCGGAGACCTGCCATTCATAGATGGGTTTGCCGGCCATCCGGTTGGCAATACGCAGACATTCCACGGCCGAGGCAAAGCTCAGCAGGGTGAATCCCTCCATCAAAACGAACACAAAGCGCCGGGGCGCGTCTGCGTTGGACCCGCGGGTCTGTTTTGCCTGTACTGTCATCGGCCGCCACTCCGATTGGCTGTGGAATTGAACCGTCTTCTGTGAAATCGCGCACAAACACAAGGGGTCGCGCGGAATTTCCGGTTTTTACTATATCTCGGATATGGCGATTTGGCCCGTGGCGCGTTATATGGCTATTTCAGACTTCTGAAGGTGGAGAGAGAAGATGAGCGAGTGGCAGAAAAAAGGATGGCGCAACAAGCCGCGGATCCAGATGCCCGACTATCTGGATATGGATGCGCTGCAGGATGTCGAGGCGCGCCTTAGCCAGTATCCGCCGCTCGTCTTTGCAGGCGAAGCGCGGCGGCTCAAGGCCCAGCTTGGGGCGGCGGCGCGCGGCGAGGCCTTCCTGTTGCAGGGCGGCGATTGTGCCGAGGCCTTTGACCAATTCAGTGCCGATGGCATCCGTGACACGTTCAAGGTGATGCTGCAGATGGCGATGGTGCTCACCTATGGCGCCAAGGTGCCGGTGATCAAAGTGGGCCGCATCGCGGGCCAGTTCGCCAAGCCGCGTTCGGCGCCCACGGAAACCCAGGGCGATGTCGAGCTTCCGAGCTTCCGGGGCGATATCATCAACGAGCTGGACTTCACGCCCGAGGCGAGAATTCCCAACCCGTCCAAGATGTTGCAGGCCTATACTCAGGCTGCGGCGACGCTCAACCTGATCCGGGCTTTTTCAACGGGCGGCTATGCCGATGTGCATCAGGTCCATGCCTGGACGCTGGGCTTTACCGAGGGCGAGAAGGCCGCGCGCTATCGTGAGATGGCGAACCGGATCAGCGATACGCTCGACTTTATGAAAGCGGCCGGTGTCGACAGTGACAGCGCCCATACGCTGCAGACGGTCGATTTCTACACCAGCCACGAGAGCCTGCTTCTGGAGTATGAAGAGGCGCTGACGCGGGTGGATACGACCACGGGCAAATGGCTGGCGGGGTCGGGGCATTTCCTGTGGATCGGGGACCGCACGCGGCAGCCGGATGGCGCGCATGTGGAGTTCCTGCGCGGCGTGCAGAACCCGATCGGGTTCAAATGCGGGCCGTCGATCACGCCGGAGGATCTCAAGCAGCTCATCGGCATTCTGAACCCGAAGAACGAGCCGGGCCGGATCACGCTGATCAACCGCTTTGGCGCGGGCAATGTGGGCGAGCATCTGCCGCGTCTGATCCGCACCGTGGCCGAGGAAGGCTTTGACGTGACCTGGGTCTGCGACCCGATGCATGGCAACACGATCAAATCGGCCAGCGGCTATAAAACCCGGCCTTTTGAACGGGTTCTGCGCGAGGTCCGCGAGTTTTTCGCGATCCACAAGGCCGAGGGCACGATCCCCGGCGGGGTGCATTTCGAGATGACCGGTCAGGACGTGACCGAGTGTATCGGGGGCGTCCAGGCGGTCAGCGAGGAAAACCTGAGCGACCGCTACCACACTGCGTGCGATCCGCGTCTCAACGCGTCGCAATCGCTCGAGCTGGCCTTCCTCGTCGCCGAGGAATTGTCGAGCCTGCGCGAGGACCGGCAAGCCGTCGCGGTGTAACTCAGCCGATACAAGAAACGAATAAAGGCGGGGGAACCCCCGCCTTTTTTTATGTCGGTATCGCGTCGGTAAAGCGACGGCAGCGCGTCGGTGGGCATTTTGCCGCCACGACACGCCCCGATTTCGCGCCCCGGATCAGTAGCGGCCGAGTTCAACCTGACCGCGATCGAGCACCTGACCCTTGGCCAAGATCGCCTTGACCACGGCGAAATAGGCGTTGCCCTTGCCACCGGAACAGGGCGGCAGATAGCCGCTCGATTTATACTTGCCGGTGCCGCGCGCCGGTTTGATGACCTTGGCCTGACCGGGGAGCTTGCCGGCGAGACCGGGGACCGAATGCAGATTGGCCGAGGCGCCTTTCACCGGGTAGCCGATGACGCCATGACCGCCGTCGCGCGACAGCGGTTTGTAGCTGCGGTCGTTGAATTCCACATAGACCCAGGCCGTGCCCTGGGGCAGGCCGCTCACCTGCATCGGCGGGGTCGCGCCCTTGCCACCGAAAAGCGGGCAGTGCTGACCGGCGGGCACCCGTTTGCCATCCCAGCCGCCGCCGAGCTTGACCGAAATCTCGGCAAGGGCGGCGGGGGCTGTGGCAAGGCTGGCAGCGGTGGCGAGAAGAGCGGGGATAATGAGAGATTTCATGAATGGCCTCCGAAATGGCATCGCGCAAGGTACACGGGCGCGGAAACTGCGCCCGAGATCAGCTTAGCCAAGAGGGGTACCCGGTCAATTCCTTTCCCGGATCAGAGTTTCCGGCAGGAGGCTGTCAGGGTCTTAGCGGACCAGCCGCAGGTAGGGCCGCTCGCTCGGATAGCTGGGCGCGTCCGAGCCGGGGGCGAGAAAGTCGAGCTGACCCTCGGCAAAGCCGGGCTGTGGCGCGGGATGGGCGGTGGGAGAAGCGGTGGGCAGCGGGTAGCCGGGCGGGAGGCCCTGTGGCTGTGCGATGCGCTGGACCGAGCTGCTGGTGATGCCAAAGCGGTTGACGCCGCTGCCCACCGGGCCGCGCGTGCGCAGGATGCCAAGGGCGCGAGAGACATCGCCGAGATCGCTGCGCAGCGGCAGGAGCAGCATCGCGCCGGTGAGCCGCGCGCACGAGCGCAGGCGCATCCGCAGGATGGCCGGTTCCTCGAAGAGCCGCACCAGATCGGCTTGCAACGCGTCACGGCTGCCGAGCTGGATCAGCGCGCTCAGCGGCATGCCGCGCAGGTCCATGCCCATGACTTCGCTCACCTGTTGGCCGGCGATGCGAAACCGGGCGAGGCCGGGGGCGATTTTTTCCAGTACGAAGACGGAGGAGACATGATCCGAGAAGCCGCGCGGGTCGAGATCGGCGCGGCGTGGCACCGCATGGCCGCGCCGCAGCCCGTGCCAATAGTCGGAGATCGCATCGAGCGCCGCGTCTTCCTGGGTCGCGCGGCGCAGGAGCCGGGTGAGACCGCTGAAGGGCTGCGGCGTGTCCGGGGTCGCACCAGAGGAGGCACGCCGGTCCGCGCCGTCGAAGCGCTTGCCCTCGTCGTCCCGTGGTGTGTCGTGCCGATCATCTTGCATGTCATCGCGTCCTTGCTGCTGTCCGGTCAACGCGGCCCTCAGACCTCCGGTTGCCACCATGATGACACAAGTCCCATGAGAATTGACTCAAATCCTAAACGATTGGTTAACCTCTGGCCGCAAGGCCTCTGGCAGGTTCCTGGCAAGCATCTGGCGGGCCGCGACCTTGCGCGAGGGGGCAAGCCCGCGTAGGACGAGGCGCGAACCAAAAGCGGAGACTAAGCGTGCTGATATCAATGACAGGGTTTGCCTCGGGCCGGGGCGCGAGCGAGGGCTATGCCTGGGACTGGGAGCTGCGCTCGGTGAACGGCAAGGGGCTCGACCTGCGGCTGCGCGTGCCGGATTGGGTTGAGGGGCTCGAGACCGCCTTGCGGGCGCGGCTTGGCAAGGGTTTGGCGCGCGGCAATGTCACGGTGAACCTGCGGCTGCAGAGCGAGCAGCGCGCTGCACGGATGCAGGTCAACGAGGCGCAGCTCGACGATGTGCTCGAGGCGATTGCCCGGATCGAGAGCGAAGCGATGGCGCGTGGCATCTCGCTCGCCCCGTCGCGGCCCGGCGATATTCTGGCGCAGCGCGGCGTGCTCGAGATGGCCAGCAGCGAGGCCGACACCACCGCGTTGCAAGCGGCGCTTTTGGCGGATTTCGAAGCGGTGCTCGACGGGTTTTTGGATATGCGGCGCGGCGAGGGCCGGGCGCTCGAGGAGATCCTCGCAGGCCAGCTCGACGAGATTTCGCGGCTGACAAGCGAAGCGGCAGAGGCCGCCCAATCGCGGCGCGAGGATGTGGCGCAGGCGCTGCGCGATGCGCTGGCGCGGGTGCTCGACAACAGCGAGGGGGCCGACCCCGACCGGATCGCGCAGGAGCTGGCGCTCTTGGCGGTCAAATCGGATGTGACCGAAGAATTGGACCGGCTTCATGCGCATGTTACAACAGCGCGCGACATGATCGCCACTGGCAGCCCGATTGGCCGCAAGCTCGATTTTCTGGCGCAGGAATTTAACCGCGAGGCCAATACCTTGTGTTCCAAGGCGCAATCGGGCGCGCTGACCAAGATCGGGCTCGAATTGAAAACGGTGATCGACCAGATGCGGGAGCAGGTGCAAAATGTCGAGTGACGCGAAAAAACTGCCGTCGCGGCGCGGCTTGCTCATCATTCTCAGCTCGCCCTCGGGGGCGGGGAAGTCGACGCTCACCCGGCGGCTGCGGGCATGGGACGAGAGCCTGAGTTTCTCGGTCTCGGCCACGACGCGGGCGCCGCGCGAAGGCGAGGTCGATGGGCAGGATTACTATTTCCTCGACGAGGCCGGGTTTCGCCATCAGGTGAGCGAGGGGCAGATGCTCGAACATGCGCATGTGTTCGGCAATTTCTATGGCTCGCCCAAGGGGCCGGTGGAAGAGGCGATCAGCGCCGGGCGCGATGTGCTCTTCGACATAGACTGGCAGGGCGCGCAGCAAATCCAGAACTCGGACCTTGGCAAGCACACGCTGTCGATTTTCATCCTGCCGCCGTCGATCGCAGAACTGCGCCGCCGGTTGGAGAGCCGGGGCCAGGACAGCGCCGAGGTGATCGCGAAACGGATGCAGAAGAGCTGGGACGAGATAAGCCATTGGGCAGAATATGATTTCGTTTTGGTCAATGACGATCTTGACGCGACCGAAGAGCGGCTCAAATCCATCGTCGAGGCGGCGCGGCTCAAACGTATTCAGCAGCCGGCGCTGACCGACCATGTGCGCGCCTTGCAGGCGGAATATGAGGAGACGGCATGACGCTCTATACGCTCGACGGGGTTGCCCCGCAGACACCCGAGGATGGCGATTTCTGGGTCGCGCCCGATGCCAATGTGATCGGCAAGGTGGCGCTTGAAAGTGCCACATCGGTCTGGTTCGGGGCGACGTTGCGCGGCGATAATGAGCTGATCCGCGTCGGCGCGGGCAGCAATATTCAGGAAAACGCGGTGCTGCACACCGATATGGGCTATCCGCTGGTGATCGGCGCGGGCTGTACCATCGGCCATAAGGCGATGCTGCATGGCTGTGTGATCGGCGACAATAGCCTCATCGGGATGGGGGCGACCGTGTTGAACGGCGCCAAGATCGGCCGCAATTGCCTCATCGGGGCAGGGGCCTTGATCACCGAGGGCAAGGAGATCCCCGATGGCAGCCTGGTGATGGGCGCGCCGGGCAAGGTGGTGCGGGCGCTGGATGCGGCGGCGGTGGATCGGCTCAAGCTGAGCGCGCTGGGCTATCAGAAGAACATGCGGCGGTTTCGCGACGGGCTTGAGAGGATCTGAGGATGGAGCTGGTGCGCGGCGAGATCGACGGGCTGATCGCGGCATTGCCGCTGGCGGCACTGGTGATCGGGCGCGACGAGCGCATCCATGCGGTCAATGATCAGGCGCGGGCGCTGTTGGGCGAGCATCTGGTGGGGCGGCATTTCATTACCGCCTTGCGGCAGCCGGCGGTGATGGACGCGATCGAGGATTGCCTCGCGAGCCAGGTGCCGCAGGTCGGGCGCTATCTCGGCAATGACGGGGCGCAGGACACCACCTATCGGGTGCAGGCGGCCTGGGTCGAATTTGCCGGCAAGGCCGGGGTTCTGGTGTCCTTTGAAGATGTGACCCCGATGGAGCGGGCGGGCCAGATGCGGCGCGATTTCGTCGCCAATGTGAGCCATGAGCTGCGCACGCCGCTCACCGCGATGATGGGGTTCATCGAGACGCTGCAGGGCCCGGCGCGGGGCGATACCGCGGCCTCGGACCGGTTTCTGGCGACGATGTATTCCGAGGCCAACCGCATGGAGCGGCTGGTGCGCGATCTGCTGGCGCTGAGCCGGGTCGAGAGCGAAGAACGGGTGCGCCCCAATCAGACGGTCGATCTGGCGGGGCTGGTGCGCAGCGTGGCGCATACGCTGCGGCCGCTCTTGGAAAATTCCGAGGTGACGCTCGATCTCGAGCTGCCGCAGAGCGACACCGAGCTGCCGGGCGATGCCGATCAGCTGCGTCAGGTGGTGACCAACCTGATCGAGAACGCGGTCAAATACGGCGGCAAGGGCAAGACCGTCACCGTGACGCTGAGCCATGCCGAGAACGATCCGATGCTGCGCCGCGATGCGCTCTTACTGTCGGTGCGTGACGAGGGGCCGGGGATTTCCGAGATCCATATCCCGCGCCTGACCGAGCGATTCTATCGGGTCGACAGCCACCGGTCGCGCGAAATGGGCGGCACCGGGCTTGGCCTCGCCATCGTCAAACATATCGTGAGCCGCCACCGCGGCCGCCTTCGCATCGAAAGCGAGCTGGGGCAGGGCAGCGTGTTCCGGGTGATTCTGCCTCGCTGAGCTCGTCTCAGGGGTGCAGATGTCATGATTCCCCTCTGGCGTGCGGTTGTTCGCGGTTTTTCAGCCGGTGGCAGGGCAAAAATTCGGCTGTTTTGTCTGGTTTTCTTCAACAAATCCACGCTGTCATAAAACCGTTACAAAATCGTAACAAAAGCTTTGTCCGTGGGGCGTAGACCGCCGCTGTAGGCCACGCAGATGTGGCCGCTGCCAAATTCAAATCGCATCTAAGGAGCGACACATGTCCCGTTTCACCCTCAGCACTTCGGCTCTGGCCATCCTGGCCGTGTCGGCCACCGCCGCCGCCGCCCGCGACAACGTTCAGGTTGCCGGTTCCTCGACCGTGCTGCCCTATGCCTCGATCGTGGCCGAAGCCTTTGGCGAAAACTTTGACTTCCCGACGCCCGTCGTCGAATCCGGCGGCTCGTCGGCTGGTCTCAAGCGCTTCTGCGAAGGTGTTGGCGAAAACACCATCGACGTCGCCAACTCGAGCCGCAAGATCCGCGAAAAAGAAATCGAAGCCTGTGCCGAAGCCGGCGTGACCGACATCATCGAAGTCCGCATCGGCTATGACGGGATCGTCTTTGCCAGCCAGAAGACCGGCCCCGAGTTCACCACCTTCACCCAGTCGGACCTGTTCAACGCGCTGAGCCCGAAAGTGGTCATCGACGGCAAGCTGGTCGACAACCCCTATGAAAAATGGTCGGATTTCAACGCCGATCTGCCCGACGTGGAAATCGCCACCTTCATCCCCGGCACCAAGCACGGCACCCGTGAAGTGTTCGAAGAAAAAGTTCTGGTTCAGGGCTGTGAAGACACCGGCGCCTATGAGCTGCTGAAAGCCGAAGCCGAAGGCGAAGACGACAAAGCCAAGGGCAAAGCGGCGCATAAAGCCTGCTACAACGTCCGCACCGATGGCAAATCGGTCGACATCGACGGCGACTACACCGAGACCCTCGCGCGTCTCGACAGCAACTCGAACGGCGTTGGCGTCTTTGGCCTGGCCTTCTACGAGAACAACACCGACAAGCTCAAGGTTGCGACCATGGCCGATGTGGCCCCCTCGACCGAGACCATCGCCAGCGGCGAATACCCGGTGTCGCGCCCGCTCTACTTCTACGTCAAGAAAGCGCATATCGGCGTGATCCCGGGCCTCAAAGAATACGCTGAATTCTTTGTCAGCGACGAGATCGCAGGCCCCGATGGCCCGCTCTCCGACTATGGCCTCGTGTCCGATCCGGAACTGGCCGCGACCCAAACTCTGGTGGCTGACGAAGCGACCATGGGCGAAGGCATGTAAGCCAAAGGCTTGCTCTGGGGCGGCGCGGGTTCTCGTGCCGCCCCTTTTTGATGTTTGCACGCCTCTGGCCGCTGGGACATCTGGGGACGAAAAAGGGCTTGGGGGACCGCAATGCCTGTATTCTGGTTAGTTTTGATTGTCGGCGCGATGGCGTTGATCGGCTATGGGCTGGGACGGGCCCGGGCCCTCAAATCGGCAGGCGGCGACAGTCGTGTGCTGCACTCCTTGCCAAGCTTCTACGGCGCCAATGTGGCGCTGAGCGCGCTTGTGCCGGCGCTGGGCCTTGTGCTGGTCTGGCTCATCGCGCAGCCGCTGGTGATCAATGCGAGCATCTCTGGCGACATCCCGCAAAGCGCCATTCCCGAGAGCAGCACGCTCAGCCTCGTGATGAGCGATGTGCGCCGGGTGGCCGATGGACTCGACCTCGCGGTGAGCCAGGGCGTGCTGAGCGCCGATGCCGCCAAGACGCTGAGCGCCGATGGCACGATCCGCGACACGCTCGGCGCGGTCGGTGTGGCGCTGGGCTCTGATGTGACCCCTGAAATCCTCTCGGCGGCGCAGACCTACCGCACGATGAATGCCGCTGGCAGCTGGATGCTCACCGCTTTGGTGTTGGCGCTGGCCTTTGGCGGCTTTGTCTTTGCCATGTCGCGCACCAAGGCCGAGTTCCGCGCCCGCAACGTCGTCGAGAGCGGCATTCGCGTGCTCTTGGTCGCGGCGGCCTCGATCGCCATTCTGACCACGCTCGGCATCGTGCTGTCGCTGATCTTCAACACGATCGAATTCTTCAAGCTCTACCCGGCGTCGGAGTTCTTCACCTCGCTGACCTGGGCGCCGAGCTTTGGCGGCGGGTCCGAGCTTGGCATTCTGCCGCTCCTGTGGGGCACGCTCTATATCTCGATCATCGCGCTTCTGGTGGCGGTGCCCATCGGGCTCTTTGCGGCGATTTACCTGTCGGAATATGCCAGCCCCGCTGTGCGCGGTGTGGCCAAGCCGCTCATCGAGATCCTCGCCGGTATCCCGACCATCGTTTACGGTCTCTTCGCGCTGCTCACTGTCGGGCCGCTCTTGCTGCAGGTCTTTGGCGACGAGGGCCTTGGCTGGATGCAGGCGGGGACGGCGGTGATGACCGCGGGCCTCGTCATGGGGGTGATGCTCATCCCCTTCGTGAGCTCGCTCAGCGATGACATCATCAACGCGGTGCCGCAGGCGATGCGCGACGGCTCCTACGGGCTCGGCGCCACCAAATCCGAGACGATCCGTCAGGTGATCCTGCCTGCCGCGCTGCCGGGCATCGTGGGCGCGATCCTGCTCGCTGCGAGCCGCGCCATCGGCGAGACGATGATCGTGGTGCTCGGGGCAGGGGCCGCGGCCCGGCTCAGCATGAACCCGTTCGATGCGATGACCACCGTCACCGCCAAGATCGTGAGCCAGCTCACCGGGGACGCGGATTTCGCCAGCCCCGAAGCGCTGGTGGCCTTTGCGCTCGGCATGACGCTTTTCGTCATCACGCTGGGTCTCAATATCTTCGCGCTCTACATCGTGCGCAAATACCGGGAGCAATACGAATGACCGACGCGACCGCAACTCCGCAAGCCGCGCCCGCGACCTCGCTGGTGGCGGCGGACGCCCGCACCCAAAAGCGCAACAGGGCCGAACGCCGGTTCCGCGCCTATGGCATGGCGGCCATTCTCACCGGTCTGTTCTTCCTCGTCGTGCTGGTGTCCTCGATCCTCTACAATGGGGTCGGCGCCTTTCAACAGAGCTTTGTCAACGTACCGGTCTATCTCGACCCGGCCAAGCTCGACAAGAACGGCACGGGCGACATCGAAGAGATCAAGAAAGTGTCGACCTTCGGCTATGCGCCGCTGATCCAGGATGGGCTTCTTTCGGAGGTTCAGAAAAGCGGCATCGAGACCCCGCTCACCAAGTCCAAGGACATGAAGAACCTGCTGTCGGCCTCGGCCGCGGCGGAGGTCCGCGACTATGTGGTGGCGAACCCCGAGCAGATCGGCGAGACGGTCGAATTCCGCCTGCTCGCCTCGAGCCGGGTCGATGGTTATCTCAAGGGCCGGGTCAAACGCGAAGACGTGGCCGATGACAAGAATATCTCGGTCGAGCAGCTCGATCTCACCGATCAGCTCCGCGATGCGGGGATCGTCAGCAAGGGCTTCAACCTGAGCTTTATCACCGGCGCCGATGCCTCGGAGAGCCGCCCCGAACAGGCGGGGATCGGGGTCTCGATGCTGGGCTCGTTCTTCATGATGCTGGTGGTGCTGGTGCTCAGCCTGCCGATCGGGGTGGCCGCCTCGATCTATCTCGAGGAGTTTGCGCCGCAGAACCGGTTCACCGATCTCATCGAGGTCAATATCTCGAACCTCGCCGCGGTGCCGTCGATTGTGTTCGGTATCCTTGGCCTCGCGGTGTTCATCCAGTTTGCCCATCTGCCGCAATCCGCGCCTCTGGTGGGCGGTCTGGTGCTGACGCTGATGACCCTGCCGACGATCATCATCTCGACGCGTGCCTCGCTCAAGGCGGTGCCGCCGTCGATCCGTGATGCGGCGCTGGGCGTCGGGGCCTCGAAGATGCAGTCGATCTTTCACCATGTGCTGCCGCTTGCCATGCCCGGCATCCTGACCGGCACGATCATCGGCCTGGCACAAGCGCTGGGCGAGACCGCGCCGCTGCTGCTCATCGGGATGGTGGGGTATATCGCCTCGAACTATCCCGACGGGTTTGCCTCGGGCTTCCTCGATCCGAACTCGGCCATGCCCGCGCAGATCTATGAATGGGCGAAACGCGCCGACCCGGCCTATTATGAACGGGCCTGGGGCGGCATCATCATCCTGCTGGTGTTCCTGCTGACCATGAACGCCATTGCCATCATCCTGCGCCGTCGCTTTGAGCGCCGCTGGTAAGAGAACGAGGATCAAACCAATGTATGACGCTCCAAACCGGGAGATGAAAGTGGACCAGAAGACAACCAAGATTTCGGCGCGCGGCGTGCAGGTCTATTATGGCGACACCCATGCCATCAAGGACGTGGATGTCGATATCGAAGACCGCACTGTGACCGCCTTCATCGGCCCGTCGGGCTGTGGCAAATCGACCTTTCTGCGCTGTCTCAACCGGATGAATGACACGATCGACGTCTGCCGCGTCAAGGGCGAGATCAAGCTCGACGGCGAAGACATCTATGACAAGCGGGTCGATCCGGTGCAGCTCCGTGCCAAGGTCGGCATGGTGTTCCAGAAACCCAACCCGTTCCCCAAGTCGATCTATGACAATGTGGCCTATGGGCCGCGCATCCACGGGCTCGCCCGCGACAAGGCCGATCTCGACGAGATCGTCGAACGGGCGCTGCGCCGGGGGGCGATCTGGAACGAGGTCAAGGACCGTCTCGACGCGCCAGGCACCGGTCTCTCGGGCGGCCAACAGCAGCGTCTGTGCATCGCCCGCGCCGTTGCGACCGAGCCGGAAGTTCTGCTGATGGACGAGCCCTGTTCGGCGCTCGACCCCATTGCCACGGCCCAGGTCGAGGAACTCATCGACGAGCTGCGCGAGAGCTATTCGGTGGTCATCGTCACCCACTCGATGCAGCAGGCCGCCCGGGTGAGCCAGAAGACCGCCTTCTTCCACCTCGGCAATCTGGTGGAGTTCGGCGAGACCGGACAGATTTTCACCAACCCGCAAGATTCACGCACTGAAAGCTATATCACCGGCCGGATCGGGTAAGAGGACAGGACCATGCAGGACACACATATCCAATCGGCCTTCGACCGCGACCTCGAAGGCATTCAGGCCAGCATCATGAAGATGGGCGGCCTCGTGGAAGAGGCCATTCTCGACGCGGCGCAATCGCTCGAGACCCGCGACGAAGAGCTGGCCGAAACCGTCCGCCGCCGCGACAAGGTGATCGACGCGCTCGAAGAGCAGATCAACGAAGAGGTCGCCCGCGTCATCGCGCTGCGTGCGCCCACGGCGGTCGATCTGCGCATCGTTCTGTCGGTGCTCAAGGTGAGCGGCAATCTCGAACGGATCGGCGACTATGCCAAGAACATGGCGAAACGGACCACGGTCCTGTCGTCCATGGCCCCGGTGCATGATGCCGCCGCCGCGCTGCGCCGCATGGCGCGCGAGGTGGAGCGGATGCTCAAGGATGCGCTCGACGCCTATATCCAGCGCGACGCGGGCCTCGCCCGGGACGTGATGGAGCGCGACCGCGACATCGATCAGATGTATAATGCGCTGTTTCGCGAATATCTCACCTTCATGATGGAGGATCCCCGCAACATCACGCCCTGTATGCATCTGCATTTCATTGCCAAGAATACCGAGCGGATGGGCGACCATGTGACTTCGATCGCCGAGCAGGTGATCTATCTGGTGACCGGCGAGATGCCCGAGGACACCCGTCCCAAGGGCGATCAGACCTCGGTCAATCCCGATCTGTCCCAAGGGGCGGCAAGCTAGGACTGGATACGGACCATGAGTGCAGAACAACCTTGCGTGTTGCTGGTCGAAGACGAACCGGCCCAGCGCGACATCCTGACCTATAATCTCGAGGCCGATGGCTTTGAGGTGGCGGCGGCCGAGAATGGCGAAGAGGCGCTTCTTTTGGTGGATGAGGTGTCGCCCGACATCATCGTGCTCGACTGGATGCTGCCCAATGTGTCCGGCATCGAAGTCTGTCGTCAGCTCAAATCGCGCAGCGACACGCGGGGCGTGCCGATCATCATGCTCTCGGCCCGCTCGGAAGAGGTGGACCGGGTGCGGGGCCTCGAGACCGGCGCCGATGATTACGTGGTGAAACCCTATTCCGTGGCCGAGCTCATGGCGCGGGTGCGGGCGCAGCTGCGCCGGACCCGGCCGGCGGCGATGGGCGCGCGGCTCGAATTTGACGATATCGTGCTCGATGCGGAAACCCATCGGGTGACGCGGGCCGATCAGTCGCTCAAGCTCGGGCCGACAGAGTTCCGCCTGTTGTCGACCTTCATGGAGAAACCGGGCCGCGTCTGGAGCCGCGAGCAATTGCTCGACCGGGTCTGGGGCCGCGACATCTATGTCGATACGCGCACCGTCGACGTCCATATCGGGCGGCTGCGCAAGGCGCTCTGTCAATATGGCGGCGATGACCCGCTGCGCACGGTGCGCGGCGCGGGATATGCGCTGGGCTAAAAGATTTACGAGTGACGCGAAGTGGGTGTCCGGGGCAGGGGGAACTTTGCCCCGGTTTTACGTTCAGCGCGGCAGCATGTCCTCTTCGTCGACCACCGCCGCCAGCCAGTCGCGAAAGGCCCGCAAGGCCGGATCGGTGGCGCGCGCCTCGGGCCAGACGAGGTAATAGGCGCCGGGCAGCTCTACGGGACGCGGGGCGAGCGCCACGAGACGCCCGGCGGCAATCTCCGGCTCGGCCAGATAGAGCGGCAAGAGCGCCACGCCAAGCCCATGCAGCGCCGCCTGAATGATCGTCGAGAACTGATCATGCACGGTGCCGGTGAGCCGGGGGGCGGCCACATCATGCCGGGCAAACCAAGTGGGCCAGGCCTCGGGCCTTGTGTCGATATGCAAAAGCGGCAGCTGCGCCAGCGCCGCCGGTTCGGGCAGCGCGTCGGGTTTCATGCCGGCCAGCAGATTGCCCAGCAGATCGGGGGCCGCGACCGGCAGGACCTGTTCCTGCATCAGCCGCAGCGCCTGGGTTCCTGGCCAATCCGCATCGCCGAAATGTATTGCCGCATCAATGCCTTCGCTGGCGAAGTTGAACTTCTGCAACCGGGTCGAGAGATTGATCGTCACCTCGGGATGGGCGCGGGCAAATTCCGGCAGGCGCGGCACCAGCCAGCGCATCCCGAAGGTCGGCAGGATGGCAAGGTTGAGCCGCCCGTGATCGACCGGGGCGCGCAGCCGCATCCCGGCCTGCGTCAGCCGTGCCAGCGCCTCGCGCGCCTCGGCGGCATAGGCCTGCGCCGCCGCGCTCAGCACCAGATTCCGGCCCTCACGATGAAAAAGCGCCACGCCAAGCTGCTCTTCCAGCGTCTTGAGCTGCCGGCTCACCGCGCTTTGCGTGAGGCCGAGCGCGTCACCGGTGGCAATGGTGGTGCCGAGCCGGTCGAACGTCTCGAGCACCCGCAGCGCGGCGGTCGAGGGGATATGGGCGCGGGGCAGGGGCATAATATATGCGGTTCTCTCATAGGATTATGCGGATAAATCGTTATTCACCGCAGGTTTTCTCATACATACACCGGTCAAACCCCGAAATGAATGCCTGTTTCGCATGGAAAGGACCGCAAGATGTCACTGGATGCCCCGAGCCTGAAGCCGAAAGACAAACCCGATCTTGGCAGTTTTGACTGGCAGGATGCCTTCCGCCTCAACGATCAGCTTGAAGAAGACGAGCGGATGATCGCGGAAAGCGCCCGTAGCTTTGCCCAGGAAAAGCTGCAGCCGCGGGTGATCGAGGCCTATGCGCAGGAAAAGACCGATCCCGAGATTTTCCGCGAAATGGGCGAGATGGGCCTGCTTGGCACCACGATCCCCGAGGAATACGGCGGGCTCGGCGGTGGCTATGTCGGCTATGGCCTGGTGGCGCGTGAGATCGAGCGGGTGGATTCGGGCTATCGCTCGATGATGTCGGTGCAGTCGAGCCTGGTGATGTACCCGATCTATGCCTATGGCAGCGAAGCGCAGCGGCAGAAATACCTGCCGAAACTCGCCAGCGGCGAATTCATCGGCTGTTTCGGCCTGACCGAGCCTGATGCCGGTTCGGACCCGGCGGGGATGAAAACCCGCGCCGAGAAGATCGAGGGCGGCTATCGCCTCAAAGGGTCCAAGATGTGGATTTCGAACAGCCCGATCGCCGATGTGTTCGTGGTCTGGGCCAAGTCCGACGCCCATGATGGCAAGATCCGCGGCTTTGTCCTCGAGAAGGGAATGAAGGGGCTGAGCGCGCCGAAGATCGAAGGAAAACAAAGCCTTCGCGCCTCGATCACCGGCGAGATCGTGATGGATGGCGTCGAGGTGGGCGAGGATGCGCTGTTGCCCAATGTCGAAGGTCTCAAGGGGCCGTTCGGCTGTCTCAACCGGGCGCGCTATGGCATTGCCTGGGGCGTGATGGGCGCGGCCGAGTTCTGCTGGCACGCGGCGCGTCAATATGGGCTCGACCGGCAGCAGTTCCGCAAGCCGCTCGCGCAGACGCAGATTTTCCAGCTCAAGCTCGCCAATATGCAGACCGAGATCACCCTGGGCCTGCAGGCGGCGCTGCGGGTCGGGCGGCTCATGGATGCGGCCAATGCGGCGCCCGAGATGATCAGCCTGATCAAACGCAACAACTGTGGCAAGGCGCTCGAGATTGCGCGCCACGCCCGCGACATGCATGGCGGCAACGGCATCTCGGAAGAATTCCAGGTGATCCGCCACATGATGAACCTCGAGACGGTGAACACCTATGAGGGCACCCATGACGTGCACGCGCTGATCCTCGGCCGGGCACAGACGGGGCTTCAGGCGTTCTTCTGAAGCGCTTGAGAGAGTCTGGATGACAGAACGGCCCGTCAGGATCTCTGGCGGGCCGTTTCATTATGGGTATTTGGAACCAGAAAGAGCGGCAGCAGGGTCCCTGTCAGCCCACAGGCATTGTTGCAACCAAGTAGAAATGTCACTGGCTTTGCAAAGCAGGAATGTCACCAAAGAGCGGAACGGTAGCAAGGCTTAGCAGCCCGGAGACCTCAAACATCGCAGGGTTGAAAAGCCTTGCGGGGGTCAGTGGAAGAGCTGGCGTTTCTCTTTCTTGGTGAGGAAGGCGGCGAGGCCTTCTTCCTTCACTGTCTTCTCGAACTGGTGCCAGGCAAGGCCGTCTGCGATGAACGGGTCGTCGAATACTGTTGAGGTTCCGAACTCGTTGACGACCTCCAGGATCCAGCTGGGGTCGATGTCTGTTTTGTAAATCTCGACCGTCAGAAAATGCCCGTCGATCTCTACATCGGCGCACAGGTCTGAGAAGATCACTTCGACGTTGTCATCGGCAGTCATGCGCGCAGCTTGCGGTTATTCCGCCGCGTGCGCAATCTTCTTATTTGCCCGCGAGCCTAATGGTCTGCCTGGACGCCGCCCATTCGGTTTATAGCCCATCTTCTCAGAGTTTGTCCGAACCTTCGGCTTTGGAGGGGCGGCGTCCTGTATCTCCTTGATATGTTCCAGGACCGCGCTCAGGCGTTTGTTCTCGGTGATTGCCGCGTGGGTCACGCGTTGATCCATGTCGAAGATTTTGTAGGGCAAGGAGCGGCCCTTTGAGCGCACCTCGAACCGCCCGTCGACGAAGGCATAGGTGTCCACGTATTTGCCGACCAGACCGCGGGTGACGTCATTCTCTTCGAGCATGATCCGCTTACGATCATAGGAGAACGTCAGTTGCTTGCCGACATAACGGTTCTCGCGCCAGCACAGGACATCCGCCAGCCGATCTGGCTCCATATTCAGCGAGCGGTGCAGGTTGTCTGGCTTGGCTGGGGCTTTGGCGAACCTGGCGTTGTGACGCTCCTTGAACCCTTGCAAATAAACGTTCCCAACCTCCATGTCTGAGATACCTGCGAGCCGCAGCTCTTTGACGAGGCGGTCTTGTAGCGTGCGATTAGCCCGTTCAACGCGACCTTTGGCCTGGCTCGAATTAGCACAGAGAATCTCGACGTTCAGCTCGCTCAGCGCCCGCCCGAACTGAGTGATCCGTGCGCCGCCTTTGGCGTCCTCCTTGGCCACGCGAAACACGGTGTGTTTGTCGGAATAGAACGCGACAGGGCGACCGTGCTTGTGCAAATAGCCCTCAAGCGCCTCGAAATAGCTGAACGTGCTTTCTGACTTCACGAACCGTAGCTCCATCAAGGCACTGGTCGCGTCATCGATGAAAACGAGCAGGGTGCAGGGCGGGGCGCGATCCTCAAACCAGCGGTGATCCGAGCCGTCAATCTGGATCAACTCGCCGAAGCATTCCCGGCGCAGGCGCGGTTGGTGAATTTGCCGGCGCTGTTTGCGCGAAAGCCAAAGCCCATCTTCCACCATCCACTTGCGCACCGTCTCGCGTGAGACCTTGAACCCGTGATGCTCAGCCAGCATCTCAGCCGCAAGCGTCGGCCCGAAATCCGGATACTGTTGCTTGATCACCGTCAGAGCATAGTCGCGTTTGGCTGCATGAAACTGATTGTTCGGTGCGCGACCACGAGACTTGTGGCGGATCGCCGACGCGCCGCCCCGACGATAGCGCTTCAACAACCGGAAGACTTGCCGCCGTGTCAGAGCCAAAATGTTCGCCGCGTTGTCGACGCTCAATCGTCGGTCATCGACCTGCGCCAAAACCTCAACACGATTCAACTCGCGATCGCTCATCATCACCCATCCCATGTCCACTTATCCTCACATCGTTTTGCGAGGAGAGTGACACTTCTGAATTGCTCATGGGTGACATTATTGCATTGCGGCTACAGGCATAAGTCGCATAATCAGTATTATGTTAATATAGCACGTGCAGCCCGCATGAAAACAACGGCCCAACCAATTGTTTTGGCGTCTGTTTTCTCAGAATGCGTTGAAGGTCAATGTGGTGAGCGTGCGCTCGACCCCCTCGATCATCGCGATATTGTCGTTGATATAGACGCCGACATCTTCGCCCGCGGGCACGTAGAGCTTGAGCAGCAGATCATATTCGCCGCTGGTCGAGAACAGTTCGGAATGGATTTCGCGCAGGACGATGGCATCGGCGACCTTGTAGGTCGTGCCGGGCTTGCAGCGGATCTGGACGAATACGCAGGTGGTCATGGTCCCTCTCGTGTGGCAGGATGAAATGGCTTGGGGCGCAGCTTTACGTGGCTTTGTCCCGATTGCAAATGTCCAAATGCCGGTGACCCATTGTCCGCACAGCCGTCGCGCATGACACTTAAGATGGCTTGTGACGCTCGACAGCGTCAGTTTTGAGCGGTATTGCAATGGTCACGAAAAGGAAGCTGATCATGACCTCACTGCTCATTCTGAACGGCCCCAACCTCAACCTCTTGGGCACACGTCAGCCCGAGATCTACGGGGCGACCACGCTGGCAGATATCGAGGACATGTGCCGTGCCCATGCGCGCGAGACCAATGTCAGCATCGGCTTTGAGCAGAGCAATCACGAAGGCGCGCTGGTCGAGGCCATCCATGGCGCGCGCGGCAGCCATGACGGGATCATCCTCAACGCCGGGGCCTATACCCATACCTCCATCGCCTTGATGGATGCGATCAGCTCGGTCGAGCTGCCGGTGGTGGAGCTGCATCTGTCGAATGTCCATGCGCGCGAGGAGTTTCGCCACAAATCCTATATCGCGCGGGTTGCGGTCGGTGTGATTTGCGGTTTCGGCGCGGCAGGTTATCCTTTGGCGATGGACGCTCTCATCAGTTACTTGCACATGTCCAAATGATCGACAGTACCGAACTTAACGATTTTCTGCATGCGTCAGAGCTTGAAACCCTCTGGGATCATCTGGTGCGCCGGATGGCGGGCTATGGGTTTGATCGGCTGATCTATGGCGCGACCCGGTTTCGCACCGCGACCTCGCTCGGCGATGCCGAGGATTTCGTCATCCTGACCAACCACGATCCCGAGTATATGGACGGGTTCGTGAATGGCGGCCTCTATTTTCACGCGCCCATGGTCAAATGGGCGCTGGAACATGAAGGCCCGTGTTCCTGGTCGGTGCTGCATGAGATGGCGGAGACCGGCACGCTCAGCGCGCAGGAGCGCAAGGTCGTCGCGTTCAACATCTCGCATCAGGTGACCGCGGGCTATTCGATCTCGTTTCAATCGGTCAGCGCCCGGACAAAGGCGGCGATTGCGCTCACCGCGCGGGCCGGCATGGGACAGGACGAGGTCGATGCGATCTGGGCCGAGCATGGCGACGATATCCTGCTGCTCAACAACATCGCGCATCTGCGCATCCTCTCCCTGCCCTATACCAGCCCGACCCGCAGCCTGACGGCGCGGCAGCGCGAGGTTCTGGGCTGGGTCGGCGATGGCAAGACGGTGCAGGATATCGCACTTTTGCTCAATCTGACGCCCGCTACGGTTGAAAAGCATCTGCGGCTGGCCCGCGATGCGCTGAGCGTCGAGACCACGGCCCAGGCGGTGCTCAAGGCCAGTTTCCAGAACCAGATCTTCACGCTGGAGCCGTCCTAAACCGCCCTAAGGTTTAATCATTCTTAATATACACTGCTTAAATTTGCATTCATTTCATTGAAGGTACGGATTTCCTGACTTTCATTCCATGAAATTATTTTGCAATTTAGACGTGTTCCGTGAGTGGTGGCAATTTTCGCCTGGGAACATCGGGCCCACAATCCTTGGCATTTCAAGGCTCGGTGGACCGGTCCGGTACAACCGGAGCTGGTGGTCAGTCTCTATTTTTCGGGGCTGATCATCGGCACTTTAAAATCGGCCCTATCCCCCATCTTCACAGCTCTTAACGCGCGGCGCGGCGACGCCCTTTTGGGGCACCCCCTGCCCCCAGAATTCGGGCCTTTGTCAGCCTGCGGCGGGCCAAGAAAAAACGCGCCCCGAGAGGCGCGTTTTCATAATCGTTTCAAACCGTTGAACGGGGCTTAGCCCGAGGCTTAGCCCTGGGCGGCCTTGGCCACTTCGGCGGCGAAATCTTCTTTTTCGACTTCGATGCCTTCGCCCACTTCGAGACGGACAAACCCGACGATCTCGGCACCGACCTCTTTGGCGGCGGCCTCGACGGTGAGGTCGGGGTTGATCACGAAGGATTGGCCCAAGAGGGTCACTTCGGACATGAATTTCTTCATGCGGCCGACGATCATTTTCTCGATCACGGCGTCAGGCTTGCCCGACTCACGTGCGATGTCGATCTGAACCTGCTTTTCCTTCTCGACGACGGCCGGGTCGAGCTCGGCCTCGTTGAGCGCAGCGGGGTTGGTCGCGGCGATATGCATGGCAACCTGCTTGCCGAACGCCTCATCACCCCCTTTGAGAGCGACGAGAACGCCGATCTTGCCCATGCCGTCTGCGGCGGGGTTGTGGATGTAGGAGACGACCGTGTCGCCCGACACCGACGCCATGCGGCGCAGCGACATGTTCTCGCCGATGGTGGCGATCTTGTCGGTGATGGTGTCTGCCACGGTCTTGCCGCCGAGATCGGTCGCCTTGAGCGCCTCGATGTCGTCTGCCTTGACGGCCGCATCCGCGATGCTTGCCACCATCGCCTGGAACTCGGCGTTCTTGGCGACAAAGTCGGTTTCGGCGTTCACTTCGACGGCGACGCCACGGCCACCTTCGACATTGACCGCAACGAGACCTTCGGCCGCGGTGCGGCCCGATTTCTTGGCCGCTTTGGCCAGGCCCTTGGTGCGCAGCCAGTCAACAGCCGCCTCCATGTCGCCATCGGTTTCGGTCAGCGCTTTTTTCGCGTCCATCATGCCTGCGCCGGTCGTGTCGCGCAGCTGTTTCACCAATGCAGCAGTGATTGCCATCGTGGCTCTCCTCGAATCTGTGGATTACGGGGACAGGTCTGCCCTGCCCCCCATGTCATTTGCGTGAAACCCGAGGCTTAGCCTTCGGCGTTTTCCT
This sequence comes from Roseovarius sp. CH_XMU1461, assembly GCF_037027165.1. Taxonomy (NCBI): domain Bacteria; kingdom Pseudomonadati; phylum Pseudomonadota; class Alphaproteobacteria; order Rhodobacterales; family Roseobacteraceae; genus Roseovarius; species Roseovarius sp. CH_XMU1461. The sequence continues at coordinate 551,880 of NZ_JAYMDV010000002.1, read as the reverse complement.
TGACTTCCTCGGACGATTTGATGTCCAGGGGCGCATCTTTCGACATGGCGTCGTTATGCGCGGTCTCGTCGCTGACATTGCCGGTTTCGACGCCGTCCGACAGCGTCTCTTCGACAGGGGCCTCGGCCAGGGCACCGAGATCGACGCCTGCAGCGCCCATCTGGGCCGACATGCCGTCGAGCGCGGCACGGCTCACCAGGTCGCAGTAGAGCGAGATGGCGCGGGCCGCATCGTCGTTGCCGGGGATGATGTAGTCGATGCCATCGGGCGAGCAGTTGGTGTCAACCACGGCCACAACCGGGATGCCGAGCTTGTTGGCTTCGGCCACGGCGAGGGCTTCTTTCTTGACGTCGATGACGAAGAGCATGTCCGGCACGCCGCCCATTTCGCGGATACCGCCGAGCGAGGCCTGCAGCTTTTCCTGGTCGCGTTCGATGCCGAGACGCTCTTTCTTGGTGAGGCCTTCGGCGCCACCTTCGAGGGCTTCGTCGATCTCTTTGAGACGCTTGATCGACTGGCTCACGGTCTGCCAGTTGGTCAGCGTGCCGCCGAGCCAGCGGTGGTTCATGTAGAACTGGGCCGATTTTTCGGCGGCTTCGGCGACGGGGCCTGCGGCCTGACGCTTGGTGCCGACGAAGAGAACCCGGCCGCCTTTGGCCGCGGTGTCACGGATCGCGTTCAGAGCCGCGTCCAGCATCGGAACGGTCTGGGTCAGGTCCATGATGTGGATGCCGTTGCGCGCGCCATAGATGAACTCGCCCATACGGGGGTTCCAACGCTGCGTCTGGTGACCAAAGTGAACGCCTGCTTCGAGCAGCTGACGCATGGTGAACTCGGGAAGAGCCATGTCTTTTTCCTTTTCCGGTTTTCGCCTCGGCATGGGGTGAGAAGCGGCGCTTCAACCGGTGGACCGCCGGGGATGTCTCCCCCGATCAGCCCGCCCATACCTGCGGATTTCAGTGCCGCGCGTATAGACCGCCCCAACCAAAGGCGCAAGGGCAAAGGCGCGAGGACAAAGGCACAAAAGCCGCAAACCGCCGCAAAAGATGGCAGAAGACCGTTCAGGCGGCCCAAGTCCGTGCCAAACCGGGGAAAAGAGAGCGGCAATCTGCCCCTGCCCCGTTGCCGCCCGGCCGCTTTCCGCCTACATACGGGTGACCCTTATCAGTGGCATCATAATGAACACACCTTTCGACGACGAGCCGAAACCACCGCGCCGCCCCGGGCGCTTTGCAGGGCTCCGTGCCAGCTTTCTCACCGGGCTGGTGGTGATCGCGCCCGTGGGCATGACCGTCTGGCTGGTCTGGACGCTGGTGGGCTGGGTCGACGGGGTGGTTCTGCCGCTCGTGCCCTATGATCTGCGGCCCGAGAAATACATCGGCATCAACCTGCGCGGCGTCGGCGTCATCTTCTTCTTTGTCTTCACCATTCTGGTGGGGTGGATCGCCAAGGGGCTCATTGGCAAATCGATGATCGGCTTTGCCGAACGTCTGGTCGACCGGATGCCCGTGGTGCGCTCGATCTATTCGGGGGTGAAACAGATCGCCGAGACGGTCTTTGCCCAGAGCGAACGCAGTTTTGAAAAGGCCTGTCTCGTGCAATATCCGCGCAAGGGGATCTGGGCCATCGGCTTTATCTCGACCACCGCCAAGGGCGAAGTGGCGCGGCGGGCGGAGACCTCGGGCGCGCTGATGTCGATCTTTGTGCCGACGACGCCGAACCCGACCTCGGGGTTTTTGCTGTTCTTCCCGCGCGAAGATGTGATCGAGCTCGACATGTCGATCGAGGACGCGGCCAAGCTGGTGATCTCGGCGGGTCTCGTCTATCCGGGCAGCAAGGACCGGCCGGAGGATGCCGACGGCTGATCGCCCGATGCCCGTGGCCTAGCTGAACATCTCGGCCAGATTGATCGTGTCACGTTCGCCCAGATCGTCGAAATGCGCGGCAAGAAATTCTTCTGCCGCCGCGCGCCCCGCCTCTTTGAGACGGCGCAGCAAGGCCGGCACCGGCACCATTTTCGTGGCCACCGACAGATCGCGCATCAGCCCGTCATCGGCGATCATATGGATGAGCACCCGCTTCATCGCGCCGCCCGGCATGGCGCCCTCGTCGAGCAGACGCTGGGCAAAGCTGATGGCGCGCAGCTCGCGCAATAGCGAGCTGTTGAAGCTGATCTCGTTGATCCGGTTCTGGATGTCCTGGGCGCTGCGCGGCACCGCGTCGCGTTCCAGCGGGTTGATGTTGATCACCACGATGTCGCGCGGGAAATCCGGGCGAAACAGCGGAAAAAGCGCCGGGTTGCCGGTATAGCCGCCATCCCAGTAATGCTCGCCACCGATCTCGACCGCCTGAAACATGGTCGGCAAACAGGCCGAGGCCAAGAGTACATCGGTGCTGATCTCATTGTCCTTGAAGACCCGGATCTTGCCCGTTTTCACATTGGTCGCACCGACAAAGAGCGCCGGCCCCGCCTCGGAACAGATCTTGTCATATTCAAACGCCTCGGCCACCGGGCGCAGCGGGTTGCTGTAGAACGGCCCGTAGACATAGGGCGACACCGCCCGGCTGACCGCATCGGCCATGAGGAAGGGCGGTGAAAAGCTCACCGCGCGGCTGAGCTCGGCGCTGGGCAGGTCGAGCCCGAACCACGCAGGCCAGCGCAGATCATTGACCGCGCCCATCTGCCCCCAGAGCCAGTTGAGCCGCTCTCGCGCCCCGTCGCGCCCATCCGCGACCCAGCCCGATTTCACCGCCGCGCCATTCATCGCGCCCGCCGAGGTGCCGGACATGGCGGCGATCTCGATCCGCTCGTCTTCGAGCAGCCGGTCGAGCACGCCCCAGGTATAGGCGCCATGCGCCCCGCCGCCCTGCAGCCCGAGATTGATCCGCTTGGTCGCGCGTTTGGCCATGGTCCGCCTCTCTCATAAATGCGGTGGTGAATGCGGTCGGGGCAGAGGCCCGCCCCCTGCCCTGACATTTACGCCTCTGCGCTGGCTCAGAGCGCCGTCCAGCCGCCATCGACGCTGATCGTCGTGCCGGTCACCTGCGCCGCCGCATCCGAGCAGAGATAGAGCGCCGTGCCGCCCAGCTGTTCGACCGTGGCGAACTCTTTCGACGGCTGCCGGGTGAGCATGACATTCTTGATCACCTCTTCGCGGCTCATGCCATATTCCTTCATCGTGTCGGGGATCTGTGCCTCGACCAGCGGGGTGAGCACATAGCCCGGGCAGATCGCGTTGGCGGTGATCGGCTCTTCTGCGGTCTCGAGCGCGGTCACCTTGGTGAGCCCGACGATGCCATGTTTCGCCGCCACATAGGCCGATTTGAAGGGCGAAGCGGTGAGACCATGGGCCGAGGCCACGTTGATCACCCGGCCCCAGCCCGCCTTGCGCATCAGGGGGAGCGCCGCGGCCGTGGTGTGAAAGGCCGAGTTGAGGTTGATCGCGATGATCGCATCCCATTTCTCGGTCGGAAATTCTGGCAGCGGGGCGACGTGCTGAATGCCCGCGTTGTTGACGAGAATATCGCAGACCCCGGCCTCTTCGATCAGCGCCCGGCAATCCGCCGCTTTCGACATATCCGCCTTGATATAGCGCGCCTCGACGCCATGGGTCTTGGCCAGCTCAGCGGCCAACGCGTGATCCTCGTCGCGGTCGGTGAACGAGTTCAGAACCACATTGATCCCGGCGCGCGCCAGCTCGGTGGCGATGCCCAGACCGATCCCCGAATTGGACCCGGTGACGACAGCAGTTTTACCTTGAACGCTCATGCATAGCTCTCCTCATGCTTTCCGCTTGCACCCTACATGCTGCACATGCGAAATGCACCAGCCGGATGTAGGACCAAGCGCAGCCCACGCCCGGCAAAATCGCACAACACGACAACGTGATCCCCGGGACCGGATTGCCGCAGTCTGCGCCATGGGAATCGCCGCCCCGAGGCCCTAGATGGATCAGGGGTGATGGCCGTCCCCGATGCGGGGCGCGATCAGAGGCGCAAAGGGATGCAAAGAAGGGCTGCGGCCAAAAAAAACGCCGGCACGAGGCCGGCGTTAAGTTATTGAGGCAGGTTTCATACAGGCAAGAAACCTATCGAGCAGTGACACCTTTATAAGCAATCTCGCGCTGGCATCCAAGCTAAAAGTTTGAAACTACGGAAATCTGTTACTACCCTGAGGGGCAGACAAATAAGGGCAGTCGGGAATTGTTGCCAAAATGATATCAGATATTTTCCGGCCCTTCGCGGTCGCGTTTACCTTTTTCGCAACGGGTTTTGGCCTCTCGCCCGCGCTGGCAGAGCCGAGCCATGGCATAGCTATGTATGGCGACCCGGCGCTGCCACCGGATTTTGTGTCGCTGCCCTATGCCAATCCCGATGCGCCCAAGGGCGGCAAGGTGGTCACGGCCAATGTCGGCGGCTTCGATTCGCTCAATCCTTTCATCGTGCGCGGCACCCCGCCCTGGCAATTCCGCTATCTCGCCTATGAAAGCCTGATGCTGCGCTCCGAGGACGAACCCTTCACCCTCTACGGTCTTCTGGCCGAATCGGTGGAGACCGATTCGTCGCGCAGCTGGGTCGAGTTCACCCTGCGCCCCGAGGCCCGGTTTTCCGATGGCAGCCCGGTCACCGTCGAGGATGTGATCTGGTCGCTCAGCGAAATCGGCTCGCGCGGGCATCTGCGCTATCGCGGGCTTTGGGACAAGATCGAGAAGATCGAGGAAACCGGCCCGCGCAGCCTGCGCATCAGCTTCAATTCGAACGAGCGCGATCTCGCGCTCCTCGCCGGGCTGCGCCCCATCGTCAAGAAATCGCAATGGGACGGGCGCGATATCACCGAGAGCACGATCCACGACATCCCGATCGGCACCGCGCCCTATGTGGTCGAAAGCTATGAGATCGACCGCTATGTCACCCTGCGCCGCAATCCCGACTATTGGGGCCGCGACCTGCCGATCAAACGCGGCACCGACAATTTCGACGAGATCCGCATCGAGTTCTATGGCGACAACAACGTCATGCAGGAGGCATTCAACGCCGGGGCCATTTCCTATCTGCGCGAATTCAACGCCGAGAAATGGGAGAGCCAGTATGATTTCCCCGCCGTGCAGCGCGGCGATATCGTCAAATCCGAGATCCCCCATCAAAAACCCTCGGGCATCAGCGGTTTCGTGATGAACACCCGGCGCAAGCCGCTCGATGATTGGCGGGTGCGCGAGGCGCTCATCCGCGCGTTCAATTTCGAGTTCATCAACGAGGCGCTCACCGGCGGCCGTCAGCCGCGCATCACCTCCTATTTCTCAGGCTCGGAACTGGCCATGGATCACGGCCCCGCCACCGGCGCGGTGCGCGAGCTTCTCCTGCCCTTTGCGGACGAGCTTCTGCCCGGCGCGCTCGAGGGCTATGCCCTGCCCGTCTCGGACGGCACCAAGCGCAACCGCGCCAATATCCGCAGCGCCGCCAAGCTTCTCGATGAGGCGGGCTATCCGGTGGTCGACGGGCTGCGCCGCGATGCCGGGGGCCGGCCGCTGACCCTCACCGTGGTGCTGAAACAAGACGGGCTCATCCAGCAGGCCAATGCGATGATGGCGATCTATGCCCGTGCGCTCGAACGGCTCGGCATCGCGCTCACCGTGCAAAGCGTCGACAAGGCGCAATATGGCACGCGCGAGGCGAATTACGATTTCGACCTCACCTTCATGCGCCGCTCGCTGTCGCTCAGCCCCGGCAATGAGCAATATTTCTACTGGGGGGCCGAAGGCGCCGACACGCCCGGCAGCCGCAATCTCATGGGGATGAAATCCGCCGCCGCCGAGGCGATGATCGCCCGGATGCTCGAGGCCGAAAGCCGCGAGGACTTCATCCACGCCACCCGCGCGCTCGACCGGGTGCTCACCACCGGGCGCTATGTGATCCCGATCCACCAATATGCGGTGGGCCGCATCGCGCATAAGAAAGAGCTCAAATACCCCAAGGAGCATCTGCCGATCTATGGCGATGGCGTGGCGTTCCTGCCGGCGGTCTGGTGGTACGAGGCGGAGTAATCGCCGCTCAGGTCAGCGACGTCACCCACAACAGGGTGGCGTCTTCTTCGCTGATCGAGATGACGTTATGGCCCATGGTCCCGTCATAATAGGCGCTGTCGCCGCGCCGCATCTCGACCGGTTCGTAGAACTCGGTATAGAGCCGCACCACCCCGGTCAGCACGAACAGGAACTCTTCGCCATCATGGCGCACCCAGCCGTCGAACTCTTCCATCGACCGCGCCCGGATGCGGGCATGATAGGGCAGCATCTTCTTCTTGGTGAGCGTGTCTGACAGCAGCTTATGCTCATAGGTGGTGGTGAGATAGGGCGTGCCCTCGCCGAGCTTGGTCACCGTCATCCGCCCCGTCACCTGATCCTTCTGCGGCGCGGTAAAGAGCTGCGGCACGGAAATCTCGAGGCCAACCGCCAGCTTTTTCAACGCCTCATAGGTTGGCGACATCTGACCGTTCTCGATCTTCGAGAGGGTCGACCGGGCCAGCCCCGCCTGCTTGGCGGCCTGTTCCAGCGTCCAGTCCCGCGCCTTGCGCAGCTCGCGCACACGCTGGCCGAGGTTGAGCGGCTCGCCATGCTCCTCACCGCCGCTGTCGCGGGCGATCCGGATGAGATTGTCAGAGGTCGGTTTTTCCATGGCGCGATGTATAAGAAGAGCCCTCGCCACTTGCAACTGCCCCGGCACGCCCCTACCCCTAAGCCCATGCTGTCTGTCTTCGATCAAGGCCCGCCTGCCCCCTGTCCCACGCCGTTCAACATGGCGGGCTATGTGCTCGGCGCGGCGGATGCGACGCCCGAGAAACTGGCGCTGGCGGTGGTTGGAGAGACGGGGGCCGAGCGCTGGACCTATGCCGCGCTCGAGGCCGCCGTGCGCGGCACTGCGACCGGCCTCTTGCAGGCCGGGCTGCGCCCCGGTGACCGGGTGCTGATGCGGCTTGGCAACCGGGTGGAATTTCCCATCGCCTATCTCGCCGCGATCACTGCCGGGCTCATCCCGGTGCCAAGCTCGGCGGCGCTCACCGCGCGCGAAGTGGCCAACATGCTGCCCGAGCTTGCCCCCTCCGTCATCCTGCGCGCCCCCGATGTGGCCTGCCCCGAAACTGACCTGCCGGTGATCGGCGCCGAGGCGCTGGCCGCGATGCGCGCCCTGCCGCCCGCCGGTTATGACATGGGCGATCCGAACCGCCCGGCCTATATCGTCTATACCTCCGGCACCTCCGGCAAGCCGCGCGGCGTGGTCCATGCCCATCGCGCCATCTGGGCGCGGCGGATGATGCATGACGGCTGGTACGGCATCGGCCCCGAGGACCGGCTCTTGCACGCCGGCGCGTTCAACTGGACCTATACGCTCGGCACCGGGCTGATGGATCCGTGGAGCGTCGGCGCCACCGCCCTGATCCCCGCCGAGGGCACCGATCTCGCCGCCTTGCCGGGGCTGATGGAGGCGCATGGCGCCACTATTTTCGCAGCCGCACCGGGGGTTTACCGCAAGATCCTCAACGCAGGCACGGCACGAGCCATCCCCAGCCTGCGCCACGGCCTCTCCGCAGGTGAGAAACTGCCCGCAAGTATCGAAGATAACTGGCAAAAGGCCACGGGCACGCCGATCTACGAGGCCTATGGCATGTCGGAATGTTCCACCTTCATCTCCGGCGCGCCGAGCCGCCCCGCCACCCGTGGCACCCTTGGCCGCCCACAGCCCGGACGCCGCATCGCGATCCTCGGGACTGACGGCCCCGTGCCGCTCGGCACCGAAGGCACAATCGCCGTGCACCGCAGTGATCCGGGGCTGATGCTTGGCTATCTCGGGGCCGAGGACGAGACCAGAGACCGCATGCGCGGCGACTGGTTTATAACAGGAGATCAGGGGGTTATGGATGACAGCTCATCCATCACCTATCTCGCCCGCAACGATGACATGATGAATGCCGGCGGCTACCGCGTCTCGCCGCTCGAGGTGGAACAGGCGCTGTCGGACATCCCCGGCATCACCCAGATCGCCGTCACCGATATCGCCGTCCGCTCCGATGCCCGGCTCATCATGGCTTTCTACACCGGCCCTGCGCCGCTCTCAGAGGCCGAGCTCGCAAGGCTGGCCTCCGAGCGGCTGGCAGGCTACAAGACCCCGCGCGGCTTTTTCCATGTGGACGCCCTGCCGCAAAACCCGAATGGCAAGCTGCAACGCCGCGCGCTTGCCCAGATCTATGAGGCCCTGCATGATCCGTCTTGATATCGTTTCCGACCCCATCTGCCCCTGGTGCTACATCGGGAAAACCTATCTGGATCAAGCGCTTGCAGAGCGTCCTAACCATCCGTTCACCATCCTGTGGCACCCGTTTCAGCTCAACCCCGAGATGCCCGCCGAAGGCATGGACCGCCGCGCCTATCTCGAAGGGAAATTCGGCGGCAAAGAGGGCGCGCTGCGCGCCTATGCCCCCATCGTGCAACGCGCCGAAGAGATCGGGCTCAACATCGATTTCGCCGGGATCAAGCGCACGCCGAGCACCATCGACGCGCATCGCCTCATCCATTGGGCCGAGGCCGAGGGCGTGCAGCAAGAGGTCGTGGACGCGCTCTTTCGCGCCTATTTCGAGGAAGGCCGTGACATCGGCGATGCCGCCACCCTGACCGAGATCGCCGAGAGCGCCGGGATGGACCGCGCCGTCACCGAACGGCTCTTGGCGGGTGAGGATGACAAGGCTGACGTGCGTGCCCGCGACACGCAGTTCCGCGAAATGGGCGTCTCTGGCGTGCCCTTCTTCATCGTGGCAGGCCAGCATGCGGTGCCCGGTGCGCAACCCAAGGAAACCTGGATCAAGGTGATCGACGAGGTGCTCGAACAGCTGGCACAGGCCGCCGACAACCCGGACGCCGCCAATCAGGGTTAACGCCTCCCCCCTAAGCACTCCTACGCAGTCCTGTGCATTCTTGCGCGCAACCCTGTGCGCAACCCGCCTATAGCGCGCTTGATCACAACGTGATAGCGGCGGGACATGACCGAGACCGCACAACCGCAGGCTGCTCCGCAGGCCACGACGCCCCTCGCCGAACCGGCAATCGGGCGCACCGAATTCATTGCCCTGATGGCGATGATGATCGCCACCGTGGCCTTTTCCATCGACGCGATGCTGCCCGCCCTGCCCGAGATCACCGCCGAGCTTTCGGCGGATAATCCGAACCGGACACAGCTTCTGATCACCAGCTTTGTGCTCGGCATGGGGGCCGGCACGCTCTTTGTCGGGCCGATCTCGGACGCCTTTGGGCGCAAACCGGCGGTGGTCGGCGGTGCGGCGCTCTATTGCTTTGCCTCGCTCCTCGCCTGGGCCGCGCCCAATCTCGAACTGGTGATCGCGGCGCGGGTGCTGCAGGGCCTCGCGGCCTCGGCGGCGCGGGTCGTGCCCATGGCCATCACCCGCGACTATTTCAAAGGCCGCGGCATGGCGCGGATCGTCTCCTTCATCATGATGGTCTTTACCCTCGTCCCGGCCATCGCGCCCCTGGCGGGCAGCGTCGTCATCGGCTTTGCCGGCTGGCGCGGGCTCTTTGCGGTGCTGGTCGGGTTCGTTCTCATCTCGACACTCTGGCTCGTGCTGCGCGTCCCCGAACCGCTGCCCCGCGACCGGCGCACCCCGTTCAACGCGCGCGCGCTCTGGCGCAATGCGGGCATCGTGCTGGCCCACCCGGCGGTGCGGATCAGCACGCTGGCCCAGACGCTTTGCCTCTCGGTTCTCTTCGCCTCGATCAGCAGCATCCACCAGATTTTCGACGTCACCTATGATCGCGCCGAGAGCTTTCCGCTCTGGTTCGCCGCCATCGCGCTGCTGTCGGGCGGGTTCAGCCTGATCAACGCGGCGCTGGTGATGCGGCTCGGCATGCGGCGGCTCATCCGGGTCGCCATGGTCGGCATGATCGCCCTGTCGCTCGCGGTGCTGGGGCTCGGCCTCGTCACCGGCGGCGCGGCGCTGCCCTTCTGGGTCTATGTGGTCTGGCAGGGCGGGATCTTCGTCCACACCGCCATGACCATGGGCAATCTCAACGCCATAGCGCTCGAACCGATGGGCCATCTCGCGGGCACCGCGACGAGCGTCTTCAGCGCCGCCGCCACCATGGGATCGGTGGTCATCGCCATCCCCATCGGGCAGGCCTTCAACGGCACGCCGCTGCCGCTCATCATCGGGGCGCTTCTGGCGATTTCGCTGGCCTTCCTGTCGATGGCTTTCATGCCCGAGGAAGAGCGCGACGCCTGACCCGAGACCCGCGCCAAAGGATTTCGGTATACAACTGCATACCTGACTTCCCTTTGCTGCGATTTTCCGCTAGCAACGCGCCAGATACGATTCCTCACACATGATCACATGAAAGGTGCGCCCCATGTCCAAGATCAAGGTAGCCAACCCGGTCGTCGAACTCGACGGCGATGAAATGACCCGGATCATCTGGGACTTCATCAAGAAGAAACTCATCCTGCCCTATCTCGACGTGGATCTGCTCTACTACGATCTCGGCATCGAAGAGCGCGACCGCACCGATGACCAGATCACCATCGACGCCGCCAACAAGATCAAGGAAATCGGCGTTGGCGTGAAATGCGCCACCATCACCCCCGATGAAGGCCGGGTCGAAGAGTTCGGCCTCAAGAAGATGTGGCGCAGCCCCAACGGCACCATCCGCAACATCCTCGGCGGTGTGGTCTTCCGCGAGCCGATCATCTGCTCGAACGTGCCGCGCCTGGTGCCGGGCTGGACCCAGCCCATCGTCATTGGCCGTCACGCCTTTGGTGACCAGTACCGCGCCACCGACATGAAATTCCCCGGCCCGGGCAAGCTGTCGATGAAATTCGTCGGCGAAGACGGCACTGTGATGGAAGAAGAGGTGTTCGACGCGCCCTCCTCCGGCATCTACATGGGCATGTACAACCTCGACCAGTCGATCATCGATTTTGCCCGCGCCTCGTTCAACTACGGGCTCAAGCGCGGCTACCCGGTCTATCTCTCGACCAAGAACACCATCCTCAAGCAATATGATGGTCAGTTCATGATCCTCTTCCAGAAAGTGTTCGACGAAGAGTTCAAGGATCAGTTCGAAGAGGCCGGCCTCACCTATGAGCACCGCCTGATCGACGACATGGTCGCCTCGGCGATGAAATGGTCGGGCGGCTATGTCTGGGCCTGCAAAAACTACGATGGCGACGTGCAGTCGGACACCGTGGCACAGGGCTTTGGCTCGCTTGGCCTGATGACCTCGCAGCTGATGACGCCGGACGGAAAGATCGTCGAGGCCGAAGCGGCCCACGGCACCGTCACCCGTCACTACCGTCAGCACCAGAAGGGCGAAGAGACCTCGACTAACTCGATCGCGTCGATCTTTGCCTGGACCGGCGGCCTCAAGCACCGCGCGAAACTCGACGAGAACGCGCCGCTCAAAACCTTTGCCGAAACGCTGGAAAAAGTCATCGTGGACACCGTCGAAAGCGGCCACATGACCAAGGACCTGGCGCTGCTCGTCGGCCCCGATCAGGGCTGGCTCACCACCATGGGCTTCCTCGAGAAAGTCGACGAAAACCTCGGCAAGGCCCTCAAGGGCTAAGCCAGACGGCATCGCAAAGATCGAAAACGGGGCGTCCTCACGGCGCCCCGCTTTATTTTGTGGCTCTCATAAGCTGGACCCCAAGCTGCGACAAAATTTCACCCGGCGCGGATTGACAGTTTTTTCCCGCTCTGGTCTGGCTGGACCATAGTCCCAAAAAGAGATTGCCCCATGACCCGCGCCTATCTTCTGCTTGTCGTCGCCGTCCTTTTCGAAGGGCTCGGCACCACCAGCCTGCAAGCCTCACAGCAATTTACCCGGCTTTGGCCGTCGCTCGGTGTGATCCTGGGCTTTGGCGCGGCGTTCTTTTTCCTTATGCAGGTGCTCAAGGTCATGCCGCTCGGCGTGACCTATGCGCTCTGGTCCGGTCTCGGCATCTGCCTCACGGTGTTCCTGGGCTGGCTCGTCTTCAACCAAAAGGTTGATTTGCCAGCCTTTCTCGGCCTGTCGATGATCGTGGGCGGCATCGTGGTGATCAATCTCTTCTCCTCGACCGCCACCCACTAAATCCCATCGTCAGAGCGGCAGTTCGGTGGTCGATTTGATCTCTTCCATCGACAGAAGGGCGGTGACGTTATGCACCTTCACCTCTGAAATCAGCGCCTGATAGAACGTGTCATAGGCCCGCGCATTCTGCACCCGGACCTTGAGGATGTAATCGATATCCCCCGCCAGCCGATGCGCCTCCTGCACCTCGGGCCGATCGCGCAGCGCCTTGAGAAACGCCTTCTGCCAGGCCGCGTCATGTTCGGATGTGCGGATAAGCACGAAAAAACAGGCCTCAAAGCCCAGCGCCTCGGGGTCGAGAAGATAGGTCTGCTGACGGATCACCCCGGCCTCGCGCAGCTTGCGAATCCGGTTCCACACCGGGGTCTTCGAACTGCCCACGGATTTGGCGATATCATCGAGCGACTGACCGCCATCCTGCTGCAGTTGCAAAAGGATTTTTCGGTCAAGATCATCGATACGAACGGACATTCCAGCTTTCCTCTTTCCTTGGAACGGGCGGCCTAACCGGCGGCTGATCTGGAACATATGTCCTTATTCGCCCGCCCATCTAGCGCGTTGGCGGGAATAAATTCTATATATCAGGGCAAGTCAACCGCAAGCCGAGGCCCCGCCCCATGAAACACTTTCCCATTTTCGTAGCCCTCGAAGGCCGCCGCGTCGTGCTCTCGGGCGGTGGCGATGCGGCCCTTGCGAAACTGCGGCTCCTGCTCAAGACCGAGGCCGCCATCCATGTCTATGCCAAGACCCCCGCGCCCGAGATCGTGACCTGGGCCGATGAGGCCCGGCTGACCCTGCACCGGCGCACATTGGCCGCAGGCGACTGCGAGGGCGCCACGCTCTTCTATGCCGCAGATGAGGACGCCACCGAAGACGCCCGCACCGCCGCCCTTGCCACCGCCGAGGGCGCGCTGGTCAATATCGTCGACAATCTGAGCGACAGCCAGTTCATCACCCCCGCCATCGTCGACCGCGATCCGGTCACCGTGGCCATCGGCACCGAAGGCGCCGCCCCGGTCCTCGCCCGCGCCATCAAGGCCGATCTCGAGGCGCGGCTGCCCGCCCATCTCGGCCTTCTGGCCCGCATCGGCAAGGCCTTCCGCCATGCCGTCGACGTGCTGCCCATGGGCCGCCGCCGCCGCGACTATTGGGCCGATTATTACTTCCGCCAGGGCCCCCGCGCCCTCGAACAGGGCGGTCCGGACGCGGTGCGCCGCACCCTCGCCACCCTGCTCGACGACTACAAGACCCGCGAAGACCGCGCCGGTCACGTGGCCTTTGTCGGCGCTGGCCCGGGCGATCCCGAGCTGCTGACGCTCAAGGCCCGCCGCGCCCTCGACGAGGCCGATGTGGTGATCCATGACCGCCTGGTGACATCCGAGATCCTCGAACTGGCCCGCCGCGAGGCGGTGCTCGTCGACGCGGGCAAAGAGGGCTTTGGCCCCTCGATGACCCAGGACGAGATCAACCGCCTCATCGTCGCCCATGCCGAAACAGGCGCCCAGGTGGTGCGGCTCAAGGGTGGCGATCCCACCGTGTTCGGCCGTCTCGACGAAGAGATCGACGCCGTGACCGAGGCCGGCATCACCTATCACGTGGTGCCCGGCATCACCGCCGCCTCGGCCTCTGTCGCCGCCATCGGTCAGAGCCTCACCAGCCGTGGCCGCAACAGCTCGGTCCGCTTTCTCACCGGCCATGACACCCGCGGCTTTGCCGATCACGACTGGGCGGCGCTGGCCCGGCCCGGCGAAGTGGCGGCGATCTACATGGGCAAGAAATCCGCCCGCTTTATCCAGGGCCGGCTGATCATGCATGGCGCCGACCGCGCCACCCCGGTCACCGTGATCGAAAACGCCACCCGCCCCGATCAGCGCGTGCTCTCGACGACGCTCGACGCGCTGCCCGCCGATCTCACGGCCGCCGGTCTCACCGGCCCCGCCCTCACCTTCTATGGCCTTGCGCCGCGTGCGGCCCAGGCCGCGCTGACCCAAACGAAACAGGAGTTCGCCTGACATGGCCCGCGCCTTTACCCCGAAAATCATCACCGCCAATGCCCTGCTCGAGGGCGATGTGGTCTATCTCACCGCCGATGATCGCTGGTCGCGCCAGATCTCCGAGGCCGAGCTGCTGACCGACGAGGCCCATGCCCAGCTGCGCCTTCTGGGCGCAGAGGCCCAGACCGGCACCGTCGTCGGCGTCTATCTCGCCGATGCCAAACCCGGCGAGACCGGCCCCGAGCCCACCCATTTCCGCGAGGAATTCCGGCGCACCGGCCCCTCCAACTACTTCCACGGCAAGCAAGCGGAGCAAGCCTGATGTACAGCTACAATGAATTCGACGCGGCCTTTGTCGCCGAACGCAACCGCCAGTTCCGCGCCCAGGTCGAACGCCGCATTGACGGCTCGCTCACCGAGGACGAGTTCAAGCCGCTGCGCCTGATGAATGGCCTCTACCTGCAGCTCCACGCCTATATGCTGCGCGTGGCGATCCCCTATGGCACGCTCAATTCGCGCCAGATGCGCCAGCTCGCGCTGCTCGCGGAAAAGTGGGACAAGGGCTATGGCCATTTCACCACCCGCCAGAACATTCAGTACAACTGGCCCGAGCTGCGCGACGTGCCCGACATGCTCGACGCGCTGGCCGAGGTGGAAATGCACGCGATCCAGACCTCGGGCAACACGATCCGCAACGTGACCGCCGACCATTTCGCCGGGGCCGCCGCCGATGAGGTGACGGATCCGCGTCCCGTGGCCGAACTCTTGCGCCAATGGTCGACCGACCACCCCGAGTTTCAGTTCCTGCCGCGCAAGTTCAAGATCGCCGTCACCGGGTCCGAAAATGACCGCGCGGTGATCCGCGCCCATGACATCGGCATTCAGGTGGTCGAGCGCGACGGTCAGATCGGCTATCGCATCCTCGTCGGCGGCGGCCTTGGCCGGACCCCGATGATCGGCAAGGTGCTCAATGATTTCGTCGCCCAAGAAGACCTGCTGCCCTATGTCGAGGCGGTGGTCAGCGTCTGGAACCTGCTCGGGCGTCGCGACAACAAATACAAGGCCCGGATCAAGATCACCGTGCATGAACACGGCATCGACGACATCCGCGCCCGCGTCGACGCGGCCTATGCCCGCATCCGGCCGAGCTTTGGCGGGCTCGATCTCGACCTTTTTGAGGAGATCAAATCGGCCTTTGCCGCGCCTGCCTTTTCGCAAAAGCCCACCGCGCTCTTTGACACGGCCTATCAGACCGATCCGATCTTCCGCGCCTGGGCCGACACCAACCTCGCCGAGCACCGCGCGCCGGGCTATGCCATCGTGCAGATCAGCCTCAAGGCCCATGGCGAGACGCCGGGCGACGCCACCGCCGAACAGATGCGCGTCATGGCCGATCTCGCCGAACGCTTTGGCCATGACGAGCTGCGCATCAGCCATGAGCAGAACGTGATCCTGCCGCATGTCCATAAATCGGATCTGCCCGAGATCCACGCCACGCTCAAGAAACACGGGCTCGCCACCGCCAATATCGGTCTCATCTCCGATATCATCGCCTGCCCCGGCATGGATTACTGCGCGCTGGCCACCGCCCGCTCGATCCCCGTGGCGCAACAGATTGCCACCCGCTTTGACGAGCTCAAGCTCGAGCATGAGATCGGCGATCTCAAGATCAAGATCTCGGGCTGCATCAACGCCTGCGGCCATCACCATGTGGGCCATATCGGCATTCTCGGCCTCGATCGCGCGGGCGTGGAAAACTATCAGATCACCCTCGGCGGTGACGGCTCGGAAAATGCTTCGCTCGGCGAACGCACCGGACCGGGCTTTGCCTATGATGAGATCATTCCCGCCATCGAACGCCTGATCGCCGCCTATCTGCAGCACCGCGACAGCCCCGAGGAAACCTTCCTCGCGGCCTATCGCCGGCTGGGCATGGCACCGTTCAAGGCGGCGCTCTATGACGAGGCACAGGCCTATGCAGCCGAATGAGGATCTTGGCACACGGGTCTCCGGGCTCAACGACTGGTACCGGCTGAACTCGGCCACCAGCGTGCTGCGCCACGCGCTGACTGACCCCGCCGCGGGTCAGCTGGCGCTGGTGTCGAGCTTCGGGGCGGAATCGGTCGTGCTCTTGCACATGGTGTCGGTGATCGACCGGACCACCCCGGTGATCTTTCTCGACACCGAGCTGCTCTTTGCCGAAACGCTGGTCTACCAGCAGGAGCTGAGCGAGCGGCTCGGCCTCAAGGATCTGCGCATCATTTGCGCGGACCCGAACGAGGTTCAGGCCACCGACCCGGAACAGTCGCTACACCGACGCGATACCGACGCCTGCTGTGCGCTGCGCAAGACCCGACCCCTGGCCCGTGCGCTTGACGGGTTCGACGGCTGGATCACCGGGCGCAAACGCTATCAGGGCGGTGCCCGCGCCACGCTCGATTTCTTCGAGACCGAAGAGGGCACCGGCCGGATGAAGGTCAACCCGCTGGCCCATTGGCGCCCCGAAGACGTGCGCACCTATATGGAAGAAAATCGCTTGCCAAAACATCCGCTTGTGGCACGCGGCTACCCGTCGATCGGCTGTATGCCCTGCACCAGCCCGGTCACCGATGGCGACACAGACCCCCGCGCCGGACGCTGGCGCGGCCAAGACAAAACCGAATGTGGCATCCATTTCGTGGATGGAAAATTGATCAGAACCGGAGAAAACGCATGAGCATTCTCGTACAAGACCAGGGCTTTCAGCCCGACGATTGGACCGCCCCGATCACCGCGCTCGAAGATGCGCGCGCGGGCTATGGCATCGACCTTCCTTCCTCGACCGACCCGGTCGAGCTGGCCGGTCGCCTGGACAATATCCCCCTGATCCGGGTGGATTTTCCGAGCTTCGCCGACGGCCGCGGCTTTACCATCGCGCGGCAATTGCGCCTGATGGGCTACACCGGCCGGCTGCGCGCCCGCGGCCATGTGATCGCCGATCAATACGCCATGGCGCGCCGCGCGGGCTTTGACGAGGTGGAGATTTCCGAAGATCTCGCCGCCCGCCAGCCCGAGGATCAATGGCTCTTCCGGGCCGATTGGCGCAACCATGACTATCAGGCCCGCCTGCGCGGCTAGGTCTTTCGCCTCTTCCCATAACCGACTATCAGGAGGTGCCGGCGCGCGACGCCGGCACAGACATGCATGAACGAGATTGCCGACGTGACCGACGCCAGCCCTATCAAGGCCAAACCCGCCCTGCCCGACGCCCAGAAAGTGACCGAAGTCACCCATTGGACGGACCGGCTGTTTTCCTTCCGCGTGACCCGCCCGGCAAGCCTGCGCTTTCGCTCGGGCGAGTTCGTGATGATCGGGCTGATGGGCGATCCGCATCCCGAAACCGGCAAGCAAAAACCGCTCCTGCGCGCCTATTCCATCGCCTCGCCCTCCTGGGATGAAGAGCTCGAGTTCTACTCGATCAAGGTGCAGGACGGCCCGCTGACCTCCAAGCTGCAGCACATCCAGCCCGGCGACGAGATCATCCTGCGCCCGAAACCCGTGGGCACGCTGGTCCATGACGCGCTCCTGCCCGGCAAGCGGCTGTGGTTCTTTGCCACCGGCACCGGCTTTGCGCCCTTCGCCTCGCTCTTGCGCGAACCGCAGACCTACCACGACTATGACGAGGTGATCATCACCCACACCTGCCGTGGCGCGGACGAGCTCAAATACGGCGCGGCGCTGATCGACAGCATCCGCAAGGACGACATGCTGGCCGAGCTGATCGGCGAAGGCTTTGCCGACAAGATCCGCTACTACCCGACCACCACCCGCGAAGAGAGCCCCAAGATGGGCCGGATCACCGATCTGCTGCGCAAGGGCGAGGTGTTCGAGGATCTCGGCATCGATCCCATCGCGCCTGAACATGACCGCGCGATGATCTGCGGCAACCTCGCCTTCAACCTCGAGCTCAAGGACCTGCTCGAAGAGTTCGGGCTCAAGGAAGGCGCCAATTCCGATCCGCAGACCTATGTGGTGGAAAAAGCCTTCCTCGACTGAGGCCTGGCCCCCATCCGGGGCACCCAGCCAAGGCACAGCCATAAAAAAAGGCCCGCATCACGCGGGCCTTTTTCGATTATGAAAACCGGGTTTATTCGGTCACTTTCTTCATCGCATCCTTGGCGGCGTCGGTCGCTGCATCGGTCGCGTCCTTGGCGGCGTCGGCGGCACTGTCCATCGCTTCCTTGGCGGCGTCTTCGATCTTCTGCATCGTCGCGTCGCTGGTGGCGTCCGAAGTGGCCTCGGTGGCAGTATTGGCCGCATCCGTGGCGGTCTCGGCGGCCGCATCGCCCGCGTCGCTCGCCGCGCCGGACACATTGCTGGCCGCGTCGCCTGCGGCCTCGGTGGTGGCCTCAGTGGCCTCAGTGGCTTCCGTCGCGGTCTCTGTCGCGGTTTCGGTCGCGCTCTCTGTGGCCGCTGCCGCCGCATCGCCGGTGGCCTCGGTGGCGTTCTCGACCGCTTCGGCCGTGCTCTCAGCCGCTGCATTGGCCGCGTCACCCGCTGCCTCAACCGCATCGCCTGCGGCCTCGGTCACGGCCTCGGCCCCTTCGGCCACGGCATCAGCGGCCTCGGTGGCCATCTCGGTGGCGGTTTCCGCCGCCGCATTCACAGCGTCCCCGGCTGCATCGGCGGCTTCGCTTGCGGCTTCTGCCGTCGCGTCCACCGCTTCCTTGGCTTCGTCCATGGCGGTTTCGCCCATGGATTTGCCGTCCTCGACGAGCTCCTGAGGCGATTTACCTGTGATGAGAAAATAGCCGCCGATGAGAACGGCCCCGGCCAACGCAATCCAAAGAAGATTTTTCATTTGCTTAGTCCCTTGCAAAATGGCCGACATACCGTGATCGGCCTGAAAACTACCGACCTCAAATGACCCATGCCGAGGCTCCCGACAAGGGGGAAACTCATCCCGCCCAGCGCAAACCGGCGCTCTCCCACAGTTTGTGCGCAAAGCCCGGTTTTCCGGTGTAAATTCGTAAAAACCCTTGATTTGCCGCTTGAAACACCCGCAACGCGGGTCTATTTTGCACCCTCGAACATTCGTCCATTATTCAAGGAACAAAGCCATAGCCCGCAGACCTCACAACGCGCCGCCGACACGGGACACTGGTCCCCGGATCAACGATCGCATCCGTGCAGACGAAATCCGCCTGATCGGCGCAGACGGCGAAAACGTCGGGGTCGTAACCCCGACCCGGGCGATGGAGATGGCCGAAGAGGCCGGTCTCGATCTGGTCGAGATTTCCCCCAATGCCAATCCCCCGGTCTGTAAGATCATGGATTTCGGCAAATACAAATACGAACAGCAAAAGCGGGAATCTGAAGCCCGCAAAAAGCAAAAGGTGATCGAGGTCAAGGAAATCAAATTCCGGCCCAACACCGACACGCATGACTATGAAGTCAAAATGCGCAGCGTGATGAAATTCCTCGAGAACGGCGACAAGGTGAAGATCACCATGCGTTTCCGGGGCCGCGAAATGGCGCACCAGGATCTGGGCCGCCAGCTGCTGCAACGGGTCTCCGGCGATATCGAAGGCGTGGGCAAAGTGGAAAACATGCCCAAGATGGAAGGCCGTCAGATGATCATGATCATCGCGCCCGCCGCCCGCTAACGGGCCAGCGCCTCCAGGATTGCAACGGCGTCCCGCTTGGGGCGCCGTTTGCGTTTCGGGCCTTAGGCGATCCGCCAGCTGCTCTTGCCGCGCAAGACCGCGATCATCTCGGCCAGGGTCGAGACCGCAATCTCCGCCGGTGTCGCCGCCCCGATATCGAGCCCCACCGGCCCTTGAATGCGCGCGATCTCCTCAGCGCTGGCCCCCAGCAAGCCCAAGCGCACCGCGCGCTTGTCCCGCGACCGGGTCGAGCCCAGAGCGCCGATGTAATAGGCCTCTGACCGTAGCGCCGCCATCAGCGCCGGATCGTCGATCTTCGGATCATGGCTGAGCACCACCACCGCCGTGCGCGCGTCGATGCCGAGCGCCGCCAACGCCTCGTCGGGCCAGTCATCGACCAATCTCTCGCCGGGAAACCGCGCCGCGCTGGCAAAGCTCTCGCGCGGGTCGACGATCACCACGTCATAGCCCGCAATCCGCGCCATCGGCACCAGCGCCTGCGCGATATGCACAGCCCCCACCACGATGAGCCGCAGCGACGGGTTGTGGATGGTGACAAAACGCCCATCCGCCTCGAACCCCGACAGATCCTGCCGAAACCGCGCCTCGAACCCCTCGCGGGTGATCTCTGCCGGGCGGTCGCCGCCGGAAATCACCGCCACCGGCTCCTGCGCCGCCCTTGCCGCCACCAACTCGGCCATCAGCGCTTCGCTCAGCACCGATCCCAGCGGCTCGACCATCACCCGGATCGTGCCGCCGCAACCAAGCCCCACGGCGAAGGCATCGTCATCGCTCACCCCAAAGGTCAGCGTCGCCGAGCTGCCGCGCTCAATCGCGTCGAGCGCCTCGGCCACCACCGCGCCCTCGACACAGCCGCCCGAGACCGATCCGGCAATCTCGCCCGCCCCGGAAATGGCGAGCTGACTGCCCACCCGGCGCGGCGCGCTGCCCCATGTCTCGACCACAGTGGCGAGCGCCGCCCCGCGGCCCTCGCGGAACCAGGCCAGCGCCTGTTCGGGAATGTCATCAAACCTGTCCATGGCCCAGATGTGCCGCGTCGCCGCGCCACTTGCAAGAGGCGCCTCACAGGCCGCTACCGCACCCGGACCCCGGCCCGCCACCGTGCCAACGCCAAGAGCATGAGCCCGTCCCCGGCAAAGGCCAGCAGCAGCCCCACGACATTGACCGCCACCGCCCCGGGACCGAGCGCCGCCACATCGAGAAACGGATAGGGATAAAACCCGCTCAGCGCCCCCCGGATCCACGCATAGGCGCAGTAAAGCGCGGGCCAGAGGAGCCAGATCGCCGCATGGCGCCGCCGCACTCCGCTCTTGTCGGCTTGGCCTCCCCACCAGAGCACCACCAAGAGCGGCACCGCCGTATGCAGCCCCTGATCGGCCCACCAGGCGAGCCCCTCAGGCCGCCACAGCCCGGCCAGCACGAGGTGGTAGACAATGCCCACCGCAGCGATCCACAGGGTCAGCCCCCCGGCCCAGATCGGGCCGACCCGCTGGCCCGTCGCCACCACGTAGAGAAACGTCACCGCCACCAGCGTATTGGTCAGCACGGTGAAATACCCCGCCATCCGCCACAGCACCGCGCCGAGCCCGGGCGATCCCATGAGCGCCTCGGAGACCAGAAACTGCGCCCCGAGCGACATCACCGCCGTGCCGCAAATCAGCGCCGCAAACCCTCTGTGCATGGCCTGTCCTACCCCTTTGGCGTGAATGATATGCCTCTGGAAACAAGCATAGAATGTCCCGCGGCCCTTGGGAATGACAGACGACCACCCGCGCATGACAAAGGGGCAAGGCTTGCGCCCTGCCCCCTGTCATCTTTTCTCAACCGATCGCGCGCTTATTGCGCGGCAGAGGCCTGCAAGAGCGGCGTGATCCGGCGCACGGTGGCGCGGCGGTTCTGACGCTCGGGCCCCGGCGTGCGGATCTTGAGGTTCGCCTCGCCATAGCCCTGCACCACCATGTTCTCTGGCGGCACGTCGAAATATTCGGTCAGCGCCAGCGCCACGGATTCGGCGCGACGGTCCGACAGGGCGAGGTTATAGCTCGCGCTGCCCACCGCATCGGTATGGCCCTCGACGAGGAACACTTCATTCGGGTTGCGCTCGATGAGCTCGCTCATCGCAAGGCCCAGCGCCCGCAGCTCTTC
The DNA here is from genome assembly GCF_037027165.1 of Roseovarius sp. CH_XMU1461. Classification (NCBI taxonomy): domain Bacteria; kingdom Pseudomonadati; phylum Pseudomonadota; class Alphaproteobacteria; order Rhodobacterales; family Roseobacteraceae; genus Roseovarius; species Roseovarius sp. CH_XMU1461. The sequence goes on along the minus strand of NZ_JAYMDV010000002.1, from coordinate 529,947 downwards.
GGCCTCCGAGGCGGTGATCGCGGCACTATCGGTGGCAAAGTTGATCGCCTCAAGCTCGATCACCGGCACCAGATCGCGCACGGCGCGGATCTCACGCACCTGTTGCAGCGTATAGTGACGGTGCAGCTGGTCGCGCTCTTTCTCGGCCAGCGCGGCGCGCAGCTCTTCCTCGCTCAGCTCAGAGAGCTGAATGCTCCGCGTGCTGGTGCGCGGCAGCTCGGTCACTTCGACCGGCTCGACCGTCACGGTGTCGTCAAAGAGCACGATCTGTTGCCCATCGGGCATCACACGCACCCGGCGCAGCACCTGACCGTTCGACGCCTTGATGGTCACCACCTTGACGCCATTGGCGCGGGTCACCGTCTCGCGGACCGACCCATCGCTGAACCGTTCGGTGGTCACTTCGGCCCCCGGACGACGCAGCAACACGTTGTCATCCTTGAGAACTTCGATCTCACCATCGCTGCGTTCCACAACAACCCGGTCGCCCGAGTTCGACAGAACCTTATTGCCATTGTTGAGGATGGTGCCCACGGCCACAGCCCCCAGAGCGCCCAGCGCGAATTTCTCGAAATTGCTGAGCCCGCTGTCGCTTTCGGTCACCGTGGTGGCATTGGCGGCGGTCGAGAAATCTTCGTCGCTCGACCGGGCGTTGTCCTCGGTCACGGTCTCGGTCTCGACCTCGACACCTTGGGCATCGGGGTTGCTGGCCGCTTCGGCCTCGACCGCCTGGTTGGCGTCCGCGGTGGTGCTTTCGCTGTCTTCTTGCGGCACGATCATGGTCTTGGCGCCCTCGACGATGGGCTCGACCTCTTTGCCTTCGGAGACCGTCGCATCGCTCTCGGCGGTGGTCTCAGCCGTGGTTTCAGCCGTGGTTTCAGCCGTGGCCTCACCAGTCGTCTCAGCCGTCGCGCTGGCCGCCGGGTCCGACGCCTCGGCCGCCTTGAGCGCCTGCTCAAGCTCGGCTTCGGTCTGCGCCGCTTCTGCCGCGGTGCGCGCCTCGGCTTCGGCTTCGGCCGCTGCTTGGGCTTCAGCCTCAGTCACGGTCTCGGCCATGGTCCCCGTCGTGGTCTCCGTGGTGGTCTCGGTTTCCAGAGGCGCCACCACATCCTCCGAGACGCTCAGCTCTTCCTCGGGCTTGGTCTCGGCCTCCTCAGCCGCGGCCCCAACGGTGGCCTCTGCCGGCGCATCGGCGCTGGCCTCTGCACTCGTATCGGCACTCGCATCCGCGCTCGCATCGGCGCTCGCTTCAGGCGTCACCTCTGCCTCGGGCAGCGGCGTCGATGTCACAGCCTCCGCCGTCGCACCGGCGGTCGCGCCCACATCGGCCAGCGGCACGATCACGCCCGCTTCGGTCAGCGCGACCTCGACATCGCTCTTGCGGGCATAAACCTCGCCCGCATGGGTCTGCGAGCCTTCCACGACGAGCTTGGCCCCCGCCTCGCCTTCGATCACGCAATGACCCATCGCGCCGGTCGGCTTGACGACAGGGCTTGCATCCAGCTCGCCAATCGCCGGATCGAGCGTCATTTCGACCCCCGCCTGCAGCGGCGGCAGGATCGGCCAAGGCGCGCCCTCTGCGGTCACACAGGGCTGCAGCGTGTCGGGATCGGGCAGCACGCCGCTCTCTTGTGCGAAGAGCGGGGCGGGCATGGCCAGCGTGGCACTCATCACGAGCGCCGTGGTGGACTTGAGAACTCTCTTGCTCATCTTTGAACCTCTCAGATTCTGCGTGTGATTATCTCGACCCCCCAACGCCTCGGAGCGATAGAAGTTTCCTCACCGTGCCATATTTCGCCGAAACCCCAGTGTTTCTTTGCTGCCACAAACCGACCACGGCCCCCGAAAACCGGCCCAATCCGCCGCTTGGCCTGCGAATTTCGCGCTCTTGTCCTTTCAAATCTCATGGAAATTCCCCATTTTAGACAGGATTGCCGCCTACGCCTGTGGTTCACGTAGCCGGCTGAGACCGGTAAACAGTGATTGAGGAAAGTGCGATGCAGAATGCCACCAACACGTTTGACATGCCCCTGTCGGGTCTTGAGTCGCGTGAGGCCTGGCTGGCCAAAGTGTCAGACCTGGTAGACGAAGATGGCTATGCAGAGCGTCTCGACGACCGTCACAGCGCAATTTTCGTCGAAGATGGCAAGACCTTGCTCGTCACGTTTGAAACCCATGACAGCATCGCGCGGCTCTCCGAGGATGGCCAGCCGCTGGGCTGGGATATGGTCAAGGCGCTCGGCTGGTCGCATCTGTGCCTGCTGAGCGATGGCGATACCTGGTTTCGCGCCCCCCGCGTCTATGGCTATTTCGACCGGCTCATCGACGATGGCTTTTTTGAGGATTTCGATCAGGTGATCTTTTACGGCGCCGGCCCCTGTGGCTATGCCGCCGCCGCCTTTTCCGTCGCCGCCCCCGGCGCGCGCCTGGTGCTGGTGCAGCCGCAGGCCACGCTCGATCCGCGCGTCGCCGAGTGGGACGACCGCTATCGCCACATGCGCCGCACCTCCTTCACCGACCGCTACGGCTATGCGCCCGATATGATCGACGCGGCGCAGGAGGTGTTCCTGCTCTACGATCCCGAGATCGAGCTCGACGCGATGCACGCCTCGCTCTTCACCCGCTCCAATGTGACCAAGTTCCGCATGCGCCACATGGGACCCGATCTCGAAACCGTGCTGATGCAGATGCAGCTTCTCTACCGCATTCTTGCCCAGCTCAGCGCTGACAAGCTCACCGTGACCAATCTCGCCCGGCTCTTCCGGAACCGCCGCGAACATCCGGGCTATCAATTCGGGCTCTTGCAGCGGCTGACCGGCGCGAACCGCGACCGGTTGACCATCCGGCTCGCCGATTTCGTGCTCGAGCGGCGCAATGGCCGCCCCTTCCGCAAGGCCCGCGAGGCCGCCGAGGCCCGGCTTGCCGATGCCGCCGCCGCACAGCACAGCCCCGAGACGAGCGACATCCAAGACTGATCTAAAGCTCAGGCATCGACACCTCTGGCGCAGCCCGGCGCGATTGTGTAATCGATCCCCATGACACAGAGCCTGACCCTCCGCCGCCCCGACGACTGGCACCTGCATCTGCGCGATGGCGCGATGCTCGGCGCTGTCCTGCCCGAAACCACCCGGCATTTCGCCCGCGCGATCATCATGCCGAACCTCGTACCCCCGGTGGTCACCGGCGCTCAGGCCGCGGCCTACCGCGACCGCATCCTCGCAGCCCTGCCCGAAGGCGCGGACTTCACCCCGCTGATGACGCTCTACCTCACCGAGGACACCGATGCCGAAGACGTGGCCAAAGCGCACGCCAGCGGTCTCGTCACGGCGGTCAAGCTCTACCCGGCAGGTGCGACCACCAACTCCGCCTCAGGGGTTGCGAATTTCGACAAGGTGCGCGGCGTGCTCGACAAGATGGCCGAGATCGGCCTGCCGCTCTGCCTGCATGGCGAAGTCACCGACGAGGACATCGACATTTTCGACCGCGAGGCGGTGTTCATCGACCGCGTGCTCGACCCGATCCGCCGCGCCACCCCCGGTCTGCGCACCGTGATGGAACATATCACCACCCGCGACGGGGTCGAATATGCCAAGTCACAGGACAATCTCGGCGCGACCATCACCACCCATCACCTGGTGATCAACCGCAACCACATCCTCGTGGGCGGGATCAAGCCGCATTACTACTGCCTGCCGGTCGCCAAACGCGAAGAGCACCGCCTCGCCCTGCGCGCCGCCGCCACCTCGGGCGATGCGCGCTTCTTCCTCGGCACCGACAGCGCGCCGCATCTCGACGCGGCCAAGCTGAGCCCCTGCGGCTGTGCCGGCTGTTTCACCGCGACCAACACCATGTCGATCCTCGCCGAAGTGTTCGAACAGGATGGCGCGCTCGACCGGCTCGAAGGTTTTACCTCCTTGAACGGCCCGGCCTTCTATGGCCTGCCCGCCAATGACGAGACGATCACCCTGACCCGTGGCACCCCGGTGGACTACCCCGCCCAGATCGCCACGCCCGAAGGCCCGGTCACGCTTTTCGATCCGCAAATGCCGCTGCACTGGTCGGTCAGCTAGCCGCCTCGTAAAGCTCGCGCAGCGCCGCAATCACCAGCTGGGGATGCTCATAGAACATGAGCTGCCCGGCCGATTGCACCTCATGCAGCGCGATCCCGTCGATCCCGTCGAACCCGGCCCGCACCGCGTCGGGCCGGTTCACGTGATCCTTGGCCCCCATCAGATAGACCACCGGCGCCGGCGCCTCACAATCGAGCATATCGCTCCAGTCGCGCACCATATAGGGCGCGTCGCCGAGAAACCCGAAATGCCCCTGATGCACCGAGAGCCGATAGCCCGCCTGAATGAGCGGCGCGATCTCGAGCCGCGCAATCACCTCGCGGTCATGCGACCCTTCGGGGTAGAGCCCGCCCATGAAATTCTTCACATCCTGACTGTCGATCTGCGCCACACCGGCGCGCAGGATCGTCGGCAGGAAGGATGGCAGATAGCGCGCGGTAAAGGCCACGATCTTCTGCCGCGGCGCCATATCGACCAGTTGCCGCCGCGACCTGATCGGCGCCACCGACCCGATGCCGAGCATCCCCGACACCTTGTCAGGGAAGCGGTGGCACAGGATATGGCCATGAAACCCACCCGCCAGATGGCCGAGAATCACCGGCCGCTCGAGCTCGAACCGCGAGATGAGCTCGACCAGATGCGCCATGAAACTCTCGAGAACCGGGGTCTCGTCGCATTGCTCCGACTGGCCATAGCCGGGCCGGATCGGCGCCACCACCCGAAGACCCGCCCGGCTCAGCACCTCTTCGAGATGGCGCAACACCGCCACCCCTTCGAGCATCCCGTGCAAAAACAACACCGGCATCCCATCCGGCGGCCCGAGGCTGAACACCTGCATGTTGAGCCCGGTGCCCATCCGAAGGATCTGCGCATCAAGGCCCAGCGACGCCCCCGGCGGCGCCTGCGACGGCGACAATTGGTTGATCATATAGACCACCAGCCGGATAAGCTCGGCCTGCCCCGGCGCGCCGGTCTTGGCGAGCACCGCCTTGGCCTGATTGCGGATCGTATGTTTCGACTTGCCGGTCATCTCGGCAATCGCGCCAAGGTTATGCCCCGCCAGAAGATGCTCGACCACCGACAGCTCCGCCCGGCTCAGCGCAAAGCTCTGGACGAGCATCCGCTCCGCCGCCGGGCTCCAGTGGTAATCGAGCGATTCGAGCAACACGGCCGACCCGGTCGCCCCCTCCAAGGGCACCAGCCGCGCCAAGAGATGCCGCAGCTCCCCCTCCACCGCGAGCACCACAGGCGAGGCATCGCCCGGCACATCCGCCAACCGACCGAGCAGCGCCTCCATCAGCTCCGCCCCATGCGGATCGAGCCGCTCTTGCAACGGCTGCCCGCCAAGCCAATCCTGCGCCACCCGGCTCTGCGCCAGAACCCGGCTCCCCCGCCCGAGCAACAGCATCCAGGTATTCGACTGCGCCACCTCATCCTTCAGGCTCTGGCGCGGCGTCTGCCGTCCCAATTGGTCAAGGATCATCAAGGCCCGGGTGAAATGTTCGGTGAGCACCGGATCAATGCCCAGCGCATCGGATTGGCCCGCCGTGTCCAAAGGCTCCGGCGCCGTTTCCATCGCCTCGCAGATGTGATCGCCCCAGAGATCCATGAAATCGGCATAGCGCTCCGGTCGGATCACCGAATCGTAAATAGCTGCGATCACTTTGTCTCTGTTGGATGTCGGCATGCGCGCTTCACCCCGTTGCTTGGCATGGACCGGAGAAACACAATCTTGGCACTTTTTTACCAAATGGTACGTTTTTGGCCCAAATGGGTCATGCCAGACCGGCATGACTAGACCTAAATTAATACTACCAAAACCTTTTAATCAGTAGCTTTTCTTCAATTTATTTTATCAGCGGCCGCTAAGCCGTGAGCGAAGGCCGCCTCAGGAGACTGGGGCGGCCACTCTCTTTGCGGCGCAGTTCAGCCCATTTGCGTGCTAATTTCCGCCCCAACCTCTCCCGATCCCCTCCGGTTCCCTGCCACCGCGGCGTGGCCCGCAGGCCGCGCCCCGGCCTGACCCGGCGCCGCCGGCATCGCGCGGCTTGACAAGACCCCCTCTCGAGGCGGAAAAGCCCCTGCGCCTGCCAAAAGGACCCCGACATGATCCCCACCAGCTATCCGCCCCGCGAAGAGATCGCCCGCCTGACCGCCCGTATGCTGCTCGAGATCGGCGCCGTGCATTTCAACGCGGCCGAGCCCTTTACCCTCGCCTCCGGCCTGCCCTCGCCCACCTATATCGACTGCCGCAAGCTGATCAGCTTCCCGCGCATCCGCTCGACGCTGATGGATTTCCTCACCGTGACGGTGATGCGCGACGCGGGCTTTGAGGCGTTCGACAATGTCGCAGGCGGCGAAACCGCGGGCATCCCCTTTGCCGCGCTGGTCGCCGAACGCATGGCGCTGCCGATGACCTATGTGCGCAAAAAGCCCAAAGGTTACGGTCGCAACGCCCGGATCGAAGGCGCCATGTCCGAAGGCGAACGGGTGCTGTTGGTCGAGGATCTGACCACCGATGGCGGCTCCAAGCTCTCTTTTGTCGACGCGATCCGCGAAACCGGCGCGAGCTGTGGCCACACCGCCGTGATCTTCTACTACGGCATCTTCCCCGAGACCGAGAAAACCCTCGGCGATCACGGCGTCGCGCTGCATTATCTCTGCACCTGGTGGGATGTGCTGGCCGAGGCCCGCGCCCAAGGTGTCTTTGACGCCGAAACGCTCGACGGGGTCGAAAGCTTTCTCAACGATCCCCGCGCCTGGCAAGAGGCCCGCAAGGGCGACTGACTTAGGGGGAAATTTCCCTCAAAAGTCACCCTAAAGACACGCGCCCCCGTGGCGCACTCAACATATCGCTGTGCGAAACCGCCTGACCGCTATATGATGCGGTCAGTTTATCCACAGCTTTTGCACAGCGATATACAATTTGCCCAAGACCCGGCCCGCCGCTTATGTGATCGGCACGCGGGACAATGAGGACAGGATGACCAAGGTAGAAGCCTTCAACGCCACCGGCACCGAAGTTCAGGCCGCCGACACCATGCCCCATTCGATTGAGGCCGAGCAGCAGCTCCTGGGCGCGATTCTGACCAACAATGATGTCTACGACAAGATTGCGTCGATCATCGGCCCACAGCATTTCTACGACCCGGTCCACGCGCGGATCTACGAGACCGCCGCCGCCCGCATCGCCCGCAACAACCTCGCCTCGCCGGTGACGCTCAAGGCGTTTTTGGAAGATGACGAAGGGCTCAAGGAGCTTGGCGGCCCGGCCTATCTGGTGAAACTCGCAGGCGCCGCGATCTCCTCCTTTGCCGTGCGCGATTATGCCCAAATGATCTATGACATGGCGATCCGGCGCGAGCTCATCACGCTGGGCCATGACATTGCCGGCAAGGCGATGCGCGCCGATGTCAAAAGCGAACCCAAGGACCAGATCGTCGAGGCCGAACAGAGCCTCTACAAACTCTCCGAACAGGGCCAGGCCGAAAGCGGCTTTCAGAGCTTTCTCAAGGCGGTCACCGATGCCGTCAACGTGGCCAACGCCGCCTATCAGCGCGACGGCGGCCTCGCCGGCGTCTCCACCGGCCTCATGGATATGGACAAGAAGCTCGGCGGTCTGCACCCGTCCGACCTGCTGATCCTCGCCGGTCGCCCCTCGATGGGCAAGACCTCGCTCGCCACCAACATCGCCTATAACATCGCCAAGGCCTACAAGCGCGGCAAGCGCCACGACGGCACCGAAGGCGCCATCGACGGCGGCGTCGTGGGCTTCTTCTCGCTCGAGATGAGCGCCGAACAGCTCGCCGGTCGTATCCTCGCCGAAGCCTCGGAAATCTCGAGCCACAAGATCCGCCAGGGCGACATGACCGAAGAGGAATTCCGCCGCTTCGTCAACGCCGCGAAAGAGCTCGAGAGCTGCCCGCTCTTCATCGACGACACCGCCGCGATCCCCATCGCCCAGCTCGCCGCCCGCGCCCGCCGCCTCAAGCGGACCCATGGGCTCGACCTGCTGATCGTCGACTATCTGCAGCTGGTGCGCGGCACCTCCGACAACCGGGTGCAGGAGATCGGCGAGATTTCCATGGGTCTCAAGGCCATCGCCAAGGAACTCAACATCCCGGTCATCGCGCTCTCGCAGCTGTCGCGGGGCGTCGAGAGCCGCGACGACAAACGGCCACAGCTCTCGGACCTGCGCGAATCCGGCTCGATCGAACAGGATGCCGACGTGGTCATGTTCGTCTTCCGCGAGGAATATTACGTCGAACGCGAAAAACCCTCCGAGGAAAAGCTCGACGAAATGGCCGAATGGCAAGAGCGCATGTCGCGCCTCCACGGCAAGGCCGAGGTCATCATCGGCAAACAGCGTCACGGCCCCATCGGCACGGTCGAGCTCAGCTTTGAAAGCCAGTTCACCCGCTTCGGCAATCTGGTCAAACCCTGGCAGCAGGGCGGCGACGGCGAATTCTGATCGCCGCAGGCCTGTCCGCCTTGGGCAAGCCTCGGGAATTTGGGTATTTTCAACCAGAAAGAGGCCCAGGGAAGAGGCTCTCCCGCCTGCTCCGTGGCTCCTCTGTGGCCCCTCTGCGCAGGCGCATGGGAATTTCCCCGCCCGGCCCGCGCTTTCCACTTGACGCGCCCGGCTGGGATGGCATCTACCCGATGCCATGAGTACCGCGACCCTGACCATTGATTTGAACGCCGCCGTCGCCAATTGGCGCGCGCTTGATGCGAAAACCGATTGCGAAACCGCCGCTGTGGTAAAGGCCGACGCCTATGGGCTCGGCGCTGACAAACTGGCGCGCGCCCTGGCCCGCGCCGGCGCCCGGAGCTTTTTCGTGGCCGTCGCCGAAGAAGGCGCGGCGCTCCGCCAGGCCCTCGGCCCCGGCCCCAATATCTGCGTGTTTTCCGGCCATATGCCGGGCGATGCCGACATGATTGGCGATCTTGAATTGACGCCGATGATCAACTCGCTCGATCAGATGATCCGCCATGTCGAGGCCCTGCCCGGCCATGCCTTTGGCCTGCAGCTCGACACCGGGATGAACCGGCTCGGCATGGAGCCCTCGGAATGGTCCGCCGTGCGCGATGTGGCGCTGGCCCAGAACCCGGTGCTGATCATGAGCCATCTCGCCTGCGCCGATGAGCCCGATCACCCGATGAACGCCCAGCAGCTCCGGACCTTCCGCGAGATGACCGACGGGCTCGACGTGCCGCGCAGCCTCGCCAACACCGGCGGCGTGCTCCTGGGGCGCGACTATCATTTCGATCTCTGCCGGCCCGGCATCGGCACCTATGGCGGCGCTCCTTTTGCCGAGGCGCGCCATGTGGCGACGCTCGACATCCCGGTGATCCAATGCCGCGACGTGGCCCCCGGCGAAACCGTGGGCTATGGCAATTCCTACGTCGCCTCGCGCCCGACCCGCATCGCCACCATCAGCGCCGGCTACGCCGATGGCATCCTGCGCGCCATGGGGCCGAAAACCGGGCTCTGGTGCGATGGTAAACGGCTGCCCATCGCGGGCCGCATCTCGATGGACCTCATTGGCGTCGACGTGACTGCCCTGGGCCAAGACCCCAAGAGCCTGCAGCTCCTCGGTCCCAATCAGGGCGTCGACACGCTCGCCGATGCGGCGGGCACCATCGGCTATGAAATCCTCACCTCTCTGGGCGCGCGCTACACCCGGCGCTACCTGACCGCATGAGCATGATCGCACAGTTCCTCGCCAGCATCGGCGCCACCGTTCTGGGCTTTCTCGCCACCATCGGCCGGGTCACGATCTTTGCCGGCAACACCGTGTCGCATCTGATCCGCCCGCCCTTCTACGGGCGCGAATTTGGCGCGGCGCTGATCCAGATCGGCTGGCTCTCGCTGCCCGTGGTCGGCATGACCGCGCTCTTCACCGGCGGCGCGCTGGCGCTGCAGATCTATGCCGGCGGCGCGCGGTTCAACGCCGAAACCGTGGTGCCCTCGATCGTCGCCATCGGCCTCACCCGTGAACTCGGCCCGGTGCTCGGCGGTCTCATGGTCGCGGCTCGGGTGGCAAGCTCGATCGCCGCCGAGATCGGCACGATGAAAGTCACCGAACAGATCGACGCGCTCACCACACTTTCGACCAACCCGATGAAATACCTGACCCTGCCGCGCGTTCTCGCCGCCACGCTCGCCGTTCCGGTGCTGGTCGGCGTCGGCGATGTGCTCGGCATCATGGGCGGCTTTCTCGTCGGCGTCGGCCGGCTCGATTTCGGCGCCGCCACCTATCTGCACAACACGCTCGACTTCCTGACCCTCTGGGACGTGACATCGGGCCTGATCAAAGGCGCGGTCTTCGGCTTTCTCGTGGCCCTCATGGGCTGCTATTTCGGCATGAACTCCGGCCGCGGCGCCCAGGGCGTCGGCCGCGCCACCAAATCCGCCGTGGTTGCCGCCTCGGTGCTGATCCTCGCCTCCAATTACCTCCTGACAGAGCTGTTTTTCTCCGCATGATCGAGCTTCGCGACGTCCATAAATCCTTCGGCCCCATCGATGTGCTCCGGGGCGTCAACCTGTCGATCCCGACCGGCAGCTCGATGGTGATCATCGGCGGCTCGGGCACCGGCAAATCGGTCACGCTGAAATGCGTGCTCGGCCTCGTGACCCCGGATCGCGGCAGCATCACCCTCGACGGCCAGGACGTGACCCGCGGCGACCGCGACGCCTTTCTCGCCCGTTTCGGCATGCTCTTTCAGGGCGGCGCGCTTTTCGACTCACTCCCGGTCTGGCAAAACGTCGCCTTCCGCCTCTTGCGCGGCGCGCTCAAACGCCCCAAGGACGAGGCCCGCGCCATCGCTATCGAGAAACTGCGCCGCGTCGGGCTCAAACCCGAGGTCGCCGATAAATTCCCCGCCGAGCTCTCGGGCGGCATGCAAAAACGCGTGAGCCTCGCCCGCGCCATCGCCGCCGAGCCCGAGATCATCTTCTTCGACGAACCCACCACCGGGCTCGATCCGATCATGTCCGGCGTCATCAACGACCTGATCCGCGAGATCGTGGTCGAGATGGGCGCCACCGCCATGACCATCACCCATGACATGAGCTCGGTGCGCGCTATCGCCGATAATGTGGCGATGCTGCATGACGGGGTGATCCAATGGTCCGGCCCCGTGGCCGATCTCGACCAATCGGGCGATCCTTACGTGGATCAGTTCATCTCGGGCCGCGCCGACGGCCCCATCGAAGCGGTCCGCTAACCCCTCTTTCTGGTCCCAAATACCCGCCTGCGCCACGCCCGCCCCAAGGGGCAAAATCGCGGCCTGAGACACGACCGACGCCAAACCGCCCCAGTACCGCCGCGATACCGACGTGACGCCGAGCCCGGATTTTTCCCCCAATCCAAGCACTTGATCGGCGCGCCCTCCCCGCATAGCTTGGATAGTGACAACGGAGGAACCGGCTTCATGCTCCGCTTCGCTAACCTGAGCCTCTTGCTCCTCTTCCCCCTCTCGTGGTTCGCGCCCCTGATGCGCGCGAGCCTCCTGCCGATCTTCGGGCTGAGCGAGATTTCGGTGATCTCGGGCCTGCAATCGCTGTGGACGACGGACGTGTTTCTGGCGCTGATGGTGACCTTCTTCGCCCTCGTCGCGCCCTATCTCAAGACCATCGGGCTGGCCCTCATCCATTTCGGCCTGATGCGCCGCAAACTGTTGCCCTATCTGCAGATCATGGGGAAATTGGCGATGGCGGATGTGTTCTTGATCGCGGTCTATATCACCCTTGTCAAAGGCTTGGGCATGGGCCGGATCGAAACCGCCTGGGGCCTGTATTTATTCACCTTCTGCATCCTCGCCTCGCTGGCGGTCGGGTTGCTGACGGCGAAACGAACTGTTTCGTGATGCCCGGGTTTCGCCTTTTTTCTTAGAATAATCGCAAAGCAGGACTACACTTACTCCACACGCTTAAGTCGAAGGGGGAAGCGACCATGGGCGAGTATGCCAAAACCACCACCGGGGTGATCTTCACCCTGTCACAATATGTCTCCGGAACGATCCTTGCGGCCACGGCCCTTGGGTTGCTCCTCATCACCGGGCTGAGCGCCGCAGGCGTCCTGCCCTGGCTCGATCTATCCCTTGCGTTTGGGGCGCAGCCGATAGAGCAGGCCGGGATCTGGGTGCAGTCGGGGGTCACCGTCTTTGCCGTGATGCTGCTGTTTTACCTGCCCTCGCATTTCCGCGTGGCGCGGCTCGAAACCTCGCATCGTCAGTTTCAACTGAGCATGGAAGATGTGGCCCGGGCCTATGCACGGGTCCATGCAGAGGATCGCAAGGGCGCGTTTCGCATGTCGGCAGAGTTCGACGCGGTGCGCGAACGGCTGGTCTTTCTGCGCGACCATCCCGAGCTTGGCTCGCTCGAGCCCGAAGTGCTCGAGGTGGCGGCCCAGATGAGCCGGGTGAGCCAGGAACTGGCCTCGACCTATTCCGACCGCAACGTGGCGCGGGCGCGCGAGTTTCTGCGCCAGCGGCAGGATGAGGTCGAAGAGCTCGAACAGCGCATCGTCATGGCCAAGCAGATCAACTCCGAACTGCGCCGCTGGACACAGGAAGTCGAGCTCGAGGAGAGCATGGCCGAAAGCCAGCTCCGCCGCCTGCGCGACGACCTGCGCGAGATCCTGCCCGAGCTCGACGGTCTCGATGTGGAACCCGGCCCGACGCACAGCCGCGTCATCGGCCTGCCGCATCGCGCCGCCGCCGAGTAACGGCACCGCGCCCCGGCACGGGAGACGCCTACGCTAAATCACCCGGCCTGCCGCATCCGGCGGGCCCGGGCCAAGAAAGCCTTTACCCCGCCGCGCCGCTGGGGCAAGAGAAGACATGGCCAAGACCACCAGTTTCTCTTGCAATGCCTGCGGCGCGGTTCACTCGAAATGGTCGGGCCGTTGCGACGCCTGTGGCGAATGGAATTCCATCGTCGAGGATGCCGGCATCTCCACCGGCCCGGCCAAGGCAAGCCTCGGAAACGCCAAGGGAAAACGCGTCCCCCTCACCAATCTCACCACCGAAGAGGCGCCGCCGCAACGCACCATGTCCGGCCTCGCCGAACTTGACCGCGTGCTGGGCGGCGGGCTGGTCGAGGCCTCGGCGCTTTTGGTCGGTGGCGATCCCGGCATTGGCAAATCGACGCTGCTCTTGCAGGCCGCCGCCGCCTTTGCCCGCAAGGGGCTCAAGACGATCTATGTCTCCGGCGAAGAGGCCAGCGCCCAGGTGCGGCTCCGCGCCGAACGGCTCGGGCTCTCCGACGCGCCGGTACAGCTCGCGGCCGAGACCAATCTGCGCGACATCCTGACCACGATCGAGGCCGAACGCCCGCGCCTCGTCATCATCGACTCGATCCAGACCATGTGGTCCGACAGCGTCGGCTCCGCCCCCGGCTCGGTGAGCCAGGTCCGCGCCGCCGCCCATGAGCTCACCAGCTTTGCCAAACGCGCCGGGGTCTCGATCATCCTCGTCGGCCATGTCACCAAGGACGGCCAGATCGCCGGCCCCCGCGTCGTCGAACATATGGTCGACACCGTGCTCTATTTCGAGGGCGAGCGCGGCCATCAGTTCCGCATCCTGCGCGCCGTCAAGAACCGCTTTGGCCCGGCCGATGAAATCGGCGTCTTCGAGATGACCGGGGGCGGGCTCTCCGAGGTGCTCAACCCCTCCGCCCTCTTCCTGTCGGAACGCGGCACGCCGAGCGCTGGCAGCGTCGTCTTCTCCGGCATCGAAGGCACCCGCCCGGTGCTGGTCGAGCTGCAAGCTCTCGTCGCCCCCTCCCCCCATTCCCAGCCGCGCCGCGCCGTGGTTGGCTGGGACGGCGCGCGGCTGGCGATGATTCTCGCCGTGCTCGAGGCCCGCTGCGGCATCCCCTTCACCGGGCTCGACGTCTATCTCAACGTGGCGGGCGGCATGAAAATTTCGGAACCAGCCGCCGATCTGGCTGTTGCTGCAGCGCTACTCTCGGCCCGCGAAGACACGGCGCTTCCCGCGGATACGGTTGTTTTCGGTGAAATCAGCCTGTCTGCTGCGCTCAGACCCGTAGGTCAGAGCGAAAACAGGTTGAAAGAAGCCCAAAAACTTGGTTTCTCCTCCGCAATTCTACCCGCAGGCGGAAAATCCGGCTCGGGCAATGGTATGAACCTGACACGGGTCTCTGATCTGACCGGGTTTGTGGGTGATATTTTCGGCGCCGGGTAGGCGCATCCTAGAACAGAGGCAGGGCATGGAAGGCTTTACCATCATCGACGGCATCGTGGCGCTTGTGATCGTGCTCTCCGCACTTCTCGCCTATTCCCGTGGCTTCGTGCGCGAGGCCCTGGCCATCGCCGGCTGGGTCGTGGCGGGCATCCTCGCCTTCATCTTCGCGCCACAGGTCGAACCTCTGGTCAAACAGGTGCCCTTCGTGGGCGAATTCATCGCCGACAGCTGCGAGCTGAGCATGATCGGCGCCTTTGCCGCCGTCTTTGCCGTGGCGCTCATCGTCGCCTCGCTGATCACGCCGCTGTTTTCCTCGCTGGTGCAGCGCTCGGCGCTGGGTGGTCTCGATCAGGGCGCGGGCTTCCTCTTTGGCGTGGCGCGCGGCATCCTTCTCGTGGCCATCGCCTATTTCGTCTACGAAACCGTCGCCTCGAGCCAAGAGGTCGCGATGATCGACGACAGCCGCTCGGCCCGCGTCTTTGCCAAGCTCACCGGCAAGATCGAAGACGGCAACCCCGAACAGGCGCTCGGCTGGGTCACCCAGCAATATGAGCAGCTCATCGGTCAATGCGACGGCGGCGCCGACACCCCCGCCCCGGCCGAGTAAGCGCCATGCAACAGCCGATCCTGATCGCCTCGCTACTGATGATTGCGGTCGGGTTCGGTGTGACCGTGCAAAGCCCGATCAACGCGGCCCTCGGCCGCGCGATCGCAAGCCCGCTGGCCGCCGCCACCATCTCCTTTGGCGTGGGCTTCACCGCGCTCCTGCTGGTGACGCTCTTCACCGGTCAGGCCCCGGCACTGGCCCGCGTGGGCAACGCGCCGCTCTGGCTCTTGATCGGCGGCTTCTTCGGGGCGCTCTTCGTGTTTGGCTCGCTCTGGACGGTGCCGATCCTCGGCGTGCTCACCATGACCATCATGATCGTCTTCGGTCAGGTCATCGCCGCCGGGGTGCTTGACGCCATCGGCGCCTTCGGGCTCGAGCCCCGCCCCTTTACCCTGCCGCGCATCCTTGCTGCGCTCTGCCTCCTGGCAGGGGTTGTATTGTCGCGCTTCTAGGGCCATATGCTGGGCGTGTTCACCACACTCACCAGGAACGATCCTGACAGAGCGCCACTTTCTATGATAGTTTCGTGACAGCACGGGCGATCCCGCGTAAAGGGAAGCCCATATCGCGCAACGGATTCGGAGCCGCACCTTGTCCCGACAGATGCCACCAGCACACCCTTTCGACGACGACAAACTGAAGGAGGAGTGTGGCATATACGGCGTCATCGGCGTTGCCGACGCTGCCAACTTTGTCGCCCTCGGCCTGCACGCCCTGCAACACCGGGGCCAAGAGGCCGGCGGCATCGTCTGCCACCACCCCGATCACGGGTTCAACAACGCCCGCCGCTTTGGCTATGTGCGGGACAATTTCACCGATCAGAACCTGATGGCGACGCTGCCCGGGCCGCTGGCCATCGGTCACGTCCGCTACTCCACCGCAGGCGGCAAAGCCCCGGTGATCCGCGACGTCCAGCCCTTCTTCGGCGAATTTTCCATGGGCGGCGCCGCCGTCGCCCATAACGGCAATATCACCAATGCCGACGCGCTACGCCGCGAACTGATCGAGCGCGGCTCGATCTTTCAGTCCAATTCCGACAGCGAATGCATCATCCACCTGATGGCGCGCAGCCTGCAGAAAACCATCCCCGACCGGATGGAAGACGCGCTGCGCCGGGTCGAAGGTGCCTTCTCCGTGGTCGCCATGACCCGGACCAAGCTGATCGGCGTCCGCGACCCGCTCGGCGTGCGCCCGCTGGTCTTGGGCCAGATCGGCGACGGCTGGGTGCTGAGCTCGGAAACCTGCGCCCTCGACATCATCGGCGCGCGCTATGTGCGCGAGGTCGAGCCGGGCGAAATGGTGGTCATCACCGACCAGGGCGTCGAGAGCCGCCGCCCCTTCCGCAAACAGCCCTCGCGCTTTTGCATCTTCGAACATGTCTATTTCTCGCGCCCCGACAGCATCATCGGCGGCCGCTCGGTCTATGAGACCCGCCGCCAGATCGGCATCGAACTGGCCAAGGAAAGCCCCGTCGACGCCGATCTCGTCTGCCCGGTCCCCGACAGCGGCACCCCGGCGGCCATCGGCTTTAGCCACGAATCGGGCATTCCCTACGCCATGGGGATCATCCGCAACCAATATATGGGCCGGACCTTCATCGAACCGACCGAGCAGATCCGCAACATGGGCGTGCGGCTCAAGCTCAACGTCAACCGCGCCCTGATCGAGGGCAAGCGCGTCATCCTCGTCGATGACAGCGTGGTCCGTGGCACCACCTCGCGCAAGATCAAGGAAATGATCCTCGACGCCGGCGCCAAGGAGGTCCACTTCCGCATCGCCTCCCCACCGACCGCCTGGCCCTGCTTCTATGGTGTCGACACGCCCGAACGCGAAAAGCTTCTGGCCGCCACCATGTCCGAGGAGGAAATGCGCGATCACCTGCAGGTCGACAGCCTGCGCTTCATCTCGCTCGACGGTCTCTACCGCGCCGTGGGCGAGGCCGAGGGCCGCAACGCCAAATGCCCGCAATATTGCGACGCCTGCTTCTCCGGCGAATACCCGGTGGCCCCCTCCGATCAGATCGAAAAGGGCTTCACGCTCAAAGCGGCGGAATGATCCTGCCCTGATGGGGCACCCACAGGCGGCTGGGCCCGGAGGCCCGGCCGCTTTTTTTACGCTTTCCGCGCGAGCCAGACCGTCGCCCCGCCACAGGCCGGGTCGCTTTCCTGATGCGCGATCACCTCGAACCCGGCCCTTTCCAGCCGCGCCCGATATTCGGCCCTGTCGAGACTGCCATGATAGAGCGGCTGCCCGGCAAACTCGCCGATCTCTTCCCCTTCCGACGTGCCACTCGTGAACATGAGCGCGGCACCGGGGCGGCAGAGCGCGCCAAGCCGCGCCAAGAGCGGGCGCTGATCCTCTGGCCTGAGGTGAAACAGGCTATGCCAGGCCAGCACCCCGTCGAATTTCCCGAGCTCGGGCAAGTCCCGCATATCTGCCTTGATCCAGACCTGATCAGGAAAGGTCAGGCGCGCTGTCTCAATCTGCGCCGCTGCGCCATCGACGCCGGTGACCCGGAAGCCCCTTTCGATCAGATAGCGGCCGATCGGCTCTCCCGTGCCGCAGCCAAGGTCGAGCAGCTCTGGGCCCGCCTGTCGCGCGATCTCGACAAAGCGATCCAGCCACCGCGTCTCGATCAGATCGCCAGAGCGCAGCGCCCGCCAGAGGGCGGTATGGTCGTCATAGAGACCCACGACCCTCTCCGAGGCCTGCCGGGCCTGCGCCGCCCGATCCGTCCCGGCGCTGGCCGCCCCCTTATGTCTGCGCATATCGCACCGTCGCCTTACCGTCGTTTTACCGACAGCTTACCGACCCGCCATTTCGCCGCCAAGCGGCGCTTCTCCGCCGCCCCGATGCCGCAACGCGGCATGATCCTGCCGAGCGGCATTTGCCCCGGTTTACCCCCCTCTCGCAACCGGCTACGGAGCGCTCTGACCCACGTTCCGGCACCGCCTGCGACAGGCCCGGACCAAACAGCTAAGGACGAGACAGATGGCAGAGGGGACACCGACCCCACGTAAGGTCACCGCCGCCGCGACCCAGCAAGACGCATTGCCGATGCGCGGCATGGTGCTCTTGGGGACCTTCATGAATGACAAGGCCCCCGAGGCCCTAATCCGCGACCCCCATGGCCGTATCGAAAAGATCGGCCTCGGCGACAAGGTCGGCCGTCAGCAGGTCGTGGCGATCAACCCCGGGCTCGTGGTGCTCATGCGCAATGGCGCGACCGAGCGCCTGACCATGCCCCGCGGCTAAGCGCTTGACGGGCGGTCCCGCAATGCGGATTGTGCGCCGATGACTGACGCACCGATCCGCTACCGCCCGCATCATTTCCTTTGTTCTCTGGGGTTTCAGGGCAAGGGCTATTCCGACGAGTTCACCGCCAATATGGCCTCCATCGTCCTCGGCCGCCTGCGCGCGCCGGGCGGCGATGACACGGCCATCCAGGTGGTCGGCGCCACCGATGACATCTGCGCGCCCTGCCCCAAACGGCGCGGCACGCTCTGCGAAAGCCAAGACAGCATCAGCCGTCTCGACACCCGCCACGCCCGCGCGCTGGGCCTCTTTGCGGGCACTGAACTCACCTGGGGCGAGGCCAAGCGCCGCATCGTCAAACGGGTGCCCCCCGGCAGTCTCTCGACGCTCTGTCAGGGCTGCCGCTGGCTCGAATTCGGCCTCTGCGACAGCGCGCTAAACGCGCTCCATGACGAGGCCCGGCTCACCTCCGAGGAAAGCTAACCACCCGGCTTATAACGCAAAACGCCGCCCCGAAGGGCGGCGTTCGCATATAGTGATGTAACGCGAGGCTTAGCCGCGGCGCGACTTGATCGCCTGCCAGCCACCCCAGACAACCATCGCCGCCATGACGGCCTTGATCGCGTCGCCCAGCAGGAACGGTGCCATCCAGCCCGACCACAGCGCTGCCGCCGATTTGCCGAGAACGGCCGCCGGCCATGCGAGGCCCGGGATGTAGAGCAGCAGCGAAATCACGATGCCGCAAACCGCGGTCGACACGACACCGCGTGCGAGACCCTTTTCAACCGCCAGACCGGCCAGGTAGGCCATGCCGACAAAGCCATAGAGGAAGCCCGCTGTCGGACCGAACAGGGCCGGACCGGTTGCGCCATTGGCAAAGACCGGAAGACCCATCGCGCCTTCGGCCAGATAGGCCAGAAGCGCCGCCGCGCCAAGACGCGAGCCCAGCGTCAGGCCAACAGTCAGAATGGCAAATGTCTGCAGCGACATCGGCACCGGCCAGCCCACGCTCACCTGTGCAGCAGCTGCAATGAACAGCGATCCGCCCAGCACGAGGGCTGCTTTTTTGAGGATACTGTCAGTGCCAAGAACGGCTTGGCTCAAAACTCTTTCGCCCATAGGTCAAGGTCCTTTCCCTGATTTTTCTTATCTGCACGACTTTTTCGCTGCGCCTGCTAAAAAGTCAAGCAAAAGACCTTGATTATTACGCGCCGCAATGGGATTTGCCGCCCATGACCCAGACACATGCACAAGACACCGCCCGCCCCATCGCGCTCATCACCGGCGCGTCGCGCGGGCTTGGCGCGGCGCTGGCCGAGGCGCTGGCCCCCACCCATCACATCGTCGCCGTCGCCCGCACCGTCGGCGCGCTCGAAGAGCTCGATGACCGGATCAAGGCCAAGGGCGGCGAGGCGACGCTGGCACCGATGGACATCGCCAACCCCGACGCCATGGCGCAGCTCTGCCGCTCGATCCATGACCGCTGGGGCGGCGTGGCGCTCTGGGTGCATAGCGCGGTCCACGCCGCACCGCTGACCCTGACCGGGCATCTCGATGCCAAGGATATGGAAAAGTCCTTTACCATCAACGCCATCGCCACCGGGCGGCTCATTCCCTTCGTGGCGCCGCTGCTGGGTGAGACGGGCACCGCCGTCTTCTTTGACGATCCCCGCGCCGGCGAGAAATTCTTTGGCGCCTATGGGGCTAGCAAGGCCGCGCAGATCGCGCTCGCCAAGAGCTGGCAGGCCGAGACCGCCAAGACCGGCCCCCGGGTGCAGATCCTCGCGCCGAACCCGATGCCCACGGCGACCCGCGCCCGGTTTCACCCCGGCGAAGACCGCGCCACCCTGGCCGATCCCCATGCCGAGGCGGCCCGCCTTCTTCCCGCGCTGCTTTAACACCCTTGCGTTAATTCCCGCGCAACGCTTGCCGCAGCAGGCCCACCCGGCTAGACAAGACATCAAACAGGGGCAGACCGCGCGCGCCCCGGCGGGCGCGGGTTTCAGAAGGCGACGCAATGCGCATTCTACTCACCAATGACGACGGCATCTCGGCCCCCGGGCTCGAGGTCTGTCAGCAGATTGCCAGCGATCTCGCCGGACCCGAAGGCGAGGTCTGGACCGTGGCCCCCGCCTTTGAGCAATCGGGCGTCGGGCACTGCATCTCCTACACCAACCCGATGATGGTCTCGGAAATGGGCCCGCGCCGCTATGCGGTGCAAGGCAGCCCCGCCGATTGCGTGCTCGCCGCGCTGCATGACATCATGGTCGACTGCCCGCCCGATCTGGTGCTCTCCGGCGTCAACCGGGGCAACAACTCGGCCGAAAACGCGGTCTATTCGGGCACCGTCGGCGGTGCGATGGAGGCCGCCCTCCAAGGCACCCGCGCCATCGCGCTGAGCCAGTATTACGGCCCCGCCAACCGCGATCTCGACGACAAATGGGAAGCCGCGCGGCAGCATGGTCTCGACACCTGCCGCGCCATTCTCGACGCCGATCTCTGGGGCAATGACGATTACGGCATCTTCTTCAACGTGAACTTCCCGCCGGTCCCCGGCGCCGAGGTCAAAGGCCGCCGCTCGGTGCGCCAAGGCTTTCGCCGCGACATGGGCTTTGGCGTCAAGCCGCAGCTCTCGCCCTCGGGGCGGCGCTTTCTCTGGGTCACCGGCGCGCCGCAACAACAGCCGACCGCGCCCGGCTCGGATGCCGATGTCAATCTCGCGGGCTATATCTCGGTGACGCCGATGCGCGCCGATCTCACGGCCCATGACGTGCTGGAGCCATTGAAGAGCATCGAATGACCGCGCTTGACCCCGAAATCGCCGAACGCAAGATGCAGTTCCTGTTCGCGCTCCGCTCCAAGGGCGTGACCGACAAGGCCGTGCTCGAAGCGATGGAAAAGGTCGACCGCGCGCTCTTCGTCAAAGGCTATTTCTCCGACCGCGCCTATGAGGACATGCCGCTGCCCATTGCCTGCGGCCAGACCATCAGCCAGCCCTCCGTGGTGGGCCGCATGACCCAGGCGCTCGCCGTCTCGCCGCGCGACACCGTGCTCGAGATCGGCACCGGCTCGGGCTATCAGGCCGCGATCCTGAGCCACCTCGCCCGCCGGGTCTATACCGTCGACCGCCATCAGCGGCTGGTCGCCGAGGCCAATGACATCTTCCGCGATCTCGACATGGTCAATATCACCTGCCGCACCGTCGATGGCAGCTATGGGCTGCCCGGGCAGGCGCCCTTTGACCGCATCATCGTCACCGCCGCCGCCGAGGACCCCCCCGGCCCGCTCTTGGCCCAGCTCAAGATCGGCGGTATCATGGTTCTGCCCGTCGGGCAGTCGGACGCGGTGCAGAGCCTGATCCGGGTGACCCGGACGGAGACCGGATTTGAGTATGATGAATTGATGCCCGTGCGTTTTGTGCCATTGCTCGAAGGGCTGGGGCGGGATTGACGCCTCGGGCCCGCGCGGCCTAAACGGGCAGAATGAAACTGGGTGAAGCCCCCGAGACAATGGGGCGCAAGCGAGGATACGAGCGATGAGATTGCGAGCAAACCCTGTGGTGATCGTGGCAGGCGCCGCCTGCCTGACCCTGGCCTCCTGTAGCGAGCCGTTCGATCTGGATCTGCGCGGCCGCACCAGCGGCGGCACCGCCGAGGCGGTCCGCACCGCCACCGCCGACCGGCCCACCCCCGACAGCCGCGGCATCATCTCCTACCCCGGCTATCAGGTGGCCGTGGCCCAACGCGGCGACACGGTGCAGACGCTGGCGCAACGGATCGGCGTCAACGCCGCCGAACTGGCCCGCTACAACGGCATGCAGCCCGGCGACCCGCTGCGCCAGGATGAGCTCGTGGCCCTGCCCGGCCGCGTCGCCGAACCGGCCGGCGGCCCGATCAAACCGGCAGGCGTCGATATCGAGAGCCTCGCCGGCAGCGCCATCGAACGCGCCGATTCCCAGAAGGTCGAAACCACCGCCCTGCCCGCCGCCGAAAGCACCGCCCAGCCGATCCGCCACAAGGTCGCGCGCGGCGAAACCGCCTATACGATCGCGCGGCTCTACAATGTCTCGATCCGCAGCCTCGCGGATTGGAACGGGCTCGGCTCGGATTTCGCGGTGCGCGAAGGCCAGTTCCTGCTGATCCCGGTGCCGAAACCGGGCGAAACCCGCAAGAGCTTTGACCCGAGCGAGGCCCCGGCCCCCGCCGCCGTGGCGGTGCCCGCCCCCGGCGCAGGCTCGCCCACGCCGGAACCGCCGAGCGCCGCAAAACCGCTGCCCAAAGAGGACACGGTCGCCGCCGCCACGCTCAAGAAACCGCAGACGAGCCCCGGCGACGCCCCCGATCTCGGCAAGGAGCAGACCAAGGCCACGGCCAAGCCGACGCGCATGTCCTTCCCGGTCAAGGGCGACATCGTGCGCGAATATTCCAAGGGCAAGAACGACGGCATCGACATCGCCGCCACCCCCGGCGCCGCCGTCAAGGCCGCCGACAGCGGCACGGTCGCGGCCATCACCAAGGACACCAATGGCACGCCCATCGTCGTGGTGAAACATGCCAACAACCTGCTGACGGTCTATTCCAATGTGGACGGGGTCTCGGTCAAAACCGGCGACAAGGTCTCGCGCGGACAATCCCTCGCCAAGGCCCGCAGCTCGGGCTCGAGCGCGGTGCATTTCGAGGTCCGACAAGGCTTTGAAAGCCTCGACCCGATGCCCTATCTGACCAACTGATTTTGGCCCCTCTTTGGGGGGCAGCGTGACGTAAAACCCCGGCAGGCCAAGGGCGTGCCGGGGTTCTTTTTGGGTATTTGGAACCAGAAAGAAGCGCAGTTCGGGGACTAGCCCGAAACCGCCACGCCCTTGCGTCCGGCCAGATCGGTGAAATATTGCCACGCCACCCGGCCCGAGCGCGAGCCGCGCGTCGCCTGCCATTCGATCGCCTCGGCGCGCAGGGTCTCGGCGTCGATCTCGACACCGTAAGCCTCGCAATAGCCCTGAATCATCGCGAGATATTCGTCCTGGTCGCAGGGGTGGAAGCCGAGCCAGAGCCCGAACCGGTCGCTCAGCGAGACCTTTTCTTCCACCGCCTCGCTCGGGTTGATGGCGGAGGAGCGTTCATTCTCGATCATGTCGCGCGGCATCAAATGGCGGCGGTTCGAGGTGGCGTAGAAGACCACATTCTCGGGCCGGCCTTCGATCCCGCCATCAAGGACGGCCTTGAGCGATTTGTAATGCTGATCATCATGGCTAAAGCTCAGATCATCGCAGAAAAGGATGAACCTTGCCTCGCTCTGGCGCAACAGGCCCAGCAGCCGGGTGACGCTTGGCAGGTCTTCGCGCTGCAACTCCACGATCTTGAGATCATGCCCCTCGGCCTGCACCTTGGCATGGACCGCCTTGACGAGGCTCGATTTGCCCATGCCGCGCGCGCCCCAAAGAAGCGCGTTATTGGCCGGCAGCCCCTTGGCGAATTGCCGTGTGTTTTCGAGCAGCGTGTCGCGCGACCGGTTGATCCCCACCAGAAGCGACATCTCGACCCGGCTCACCTGCGGCACCGGTTCGAGCCGATCCGGGCTCACATGCCAGACAAAAGCGTCGGCGGCGGTGAAATCAGGGGCGCTCAGCGGCGCCGGCGCCATACGTTCAAGCGCCTCGGCAATGCGCAGCATCGGATCGGTCATTTCTTGGTCTCGTCGTCCAGCATCTCTTCGGGAAGGGCGTCCATACCCTCCGCGACGTCATCCGCGTCCCCGTTGTCGTCCTCCTCCTCATCGTCGAACCAGAGCCCTTCGGCGCGCAGACGCTTTTCACGCTCACGCTCCACCCGGGCCACGAGGAAGATCGACACTTCGTAAAGGCCATAGACGACGGTGAAGAGGATGATCTGGGTGATCACATCGGGCGGCGTCACCAGCGCGGCCAGCACCAGAATGCCCACCACCGCATATTTGCGCACCGCCTTGAGCCCCGGCGCCGTCACCAGTCCCGCCTTGCCCATCAGGGTGAGCAGAACCGGCAGCTGAAAGCAGAGGCCAAAGGCCACGATGAACTTGATCGTGAGGTTGAGATATTCCTGCGCCGAGCCCTGGAACACCACGCTCAGCGGCGCGGCATTTTGCGGATCGCCATCGGGCAGCGCCTCGCCACCGGTGCCAAACTGCTGAAATCCCAGGAAGAAATCATAGGCAAGCGGCGTCACCACGTAGAACGCAAAACTCGCGCCGAGAAAGAACATGAAGGGTGAGGCGATGAGGAAGGGCAGGAACGCGCCCTTCTCGGATTTGTAGAGCCCCGGCGCCACGAACCGCCACATCTGATTGGCGAGATAGGGAAAGGACAGGATGAACCCGCCCAAGAGCGACACTTTGATCGCCACGAAGAACCCTTCTTGCGGGCTGATGAAGATCAGGTCGCAATCCTGCCCCCGCTCGGCCAGCACCTGACAGAGCGGCGAGGTCAGAAAGGTAAAGATCGGCGTCGCCACGGTGAAACAGATCACCATGCCGATGAGAAACGCCACCACACAGCGGATCAGCCGCGTGCGCAGCTCTGCCAGATGTTCGATCAGCGGCGCGGCGCTGTCTTCGAGCTCATCGCCGGGAATATTGCTGTCGCTCATGCCTTGTCCTTGGCCTTGGCCGTGGTCTTGCTCGCCGCTTTGGTCGCTGCTGTGCTGGTCGGCTTTTTGGCCGGTTTGGCCGCCGGTTTGGCCGGGGCCGTCGCGACTTTGGCCGCCGGTTTTTTCGCGGCCGCAGGTTTGGCCGCAGGTTTCGCCGCCGCCTCTGCCGCTTTCGCCTCTTCCGCCTTGCGCGCGGTGGCGACCTCGGCGGATTTCTGGGCGATCTTGTCGGCCTTTTCCTGCCGCGCCGGGTCAAGCTTGGGCTTGCCGCTCTCCATCGTCTGCTTGGTAAAGCTGTCGGTGGATTTCTTCACCTCGTCCATCGCGGTGTTGAGCGGACGGGTCGCGGCCTTGATCGTCTTCTGGACATCGCTGACCCCGGCCTCATCCGCCGCGTCATTCATCGCGCGGCTGAAATCGCGAGCCATGCCCTTGGCCTTGCCCACGAATTGCCCAACGGTGCGGAACATGCCCGGCAGGTCTTTCGGCCCCACGACGATCAACGCCACGACACCGATGACCATCAGCTCGGTCCAGCCAAGATCAAACATCTAGGACGCTCAGACCTTGTCTTTTTCTTTGTCTGCCGGGGTCACGTCACGTGCCTCGTCGGCATTGGCCGTCTCATCTTCAAGCTCTTTCGAGCCTTCGCTGATGCCCTTTTTGAAGGACGTGATGCCCTTGCCCACTTCGCCCATCAGCGACGAGATCTTGCCGCGCCCGAAAAGCACCAGCACGACAACCGCGATCAGCAGAATGCCCGGCAGGCCGATATTGTTCAGCATGAATTGGTCTCCCTGAATGCAGCCCCGCCGGGGGCCGCGAAAAGCTCACCTTGTTTATCTAAATGCTCATCGCGGGATGTGGAAGGGCTAAGCGTGCATTCTGCGCCAATTTGCGGAAATTCCGCGTCATTCTATGCGCGATTGCAGATCCCGCTTGGGAAAAAGAAAGCATTTGTCGCGCCGGATCATCAGCCAGAGCGCATTGCCGGGATTGGGCAAAAACACATTCGGCACCGTCGCCCGCATCACCGATCCGTCGTGATCCATGCGAAACTCGACGAGGCTCTCATTGCCCATGAACCGCGCCCGCTGCACCACGCCGCGCACCGCCGTGCCCTCGGCCATGGTCGGGTTCGGGCCGCGCCCGTTACGGTCGAAATCGATCTTGATATGCTGCGGCCGGATCACGATCTCGACCTCGTCGCCATCGGGCACACCGGGGGTAAAGAACTGGCCAAAGGCGGTCTCGGTGAGCGCCCCATGCACCCGCCCGGTGAGCACATTCACATCGCTGAAAAACGCCATGCAGTCGCGGTCGACCGGCGCGTTATAGATGTTATAGGGCGCGCCCTTCTGCACGATCCGCCCGGCCCGCATGAGAGCGATCTCATCGGCCATGCGCATCGCCTCTTCCGGCTCATGGGTGACCAGCAGAACCGCCGCGCCCTGTTCGCGCAGAATATCGATCGTCTCGTCGCGGATGCCATCGCGAAGCCGGTTGTCGAGCCCGGAAAACGGCTCATCCATGAGCATGATCGACGGGTTCGGCGCGAGCGCCCGCGCCAGCGCCACCCGCTGCTGTTCCCCGCCCGAGAGCTCATGAGGATACTTCGCGCCATATTGGCCAAGCCCCACCCGCTCGAGCAGCTCCGCCACCCGACGCCCCTGCGCGTCCTTGGCGCCGCTGAGGCCAAAGGCCACGTTATCGGCGACGCTCAGATGCGGGAAGAGCGCGAAATCCTGAAACATCAGCCCGATGCGCCGCTGTTCCGGCGGCAGCCCCTGACCGTTGGCACAGATCAACTCGCCATCGACGCGGATCTCGCCCGCATCCGGCGTCTCGACCCCCGCGACCATGCGCAGCGTCGTGGATTTGCCACAGCCTGACGGCCCCAGGAGACAGGTCACCTGCCCCGGCGGCACCGACAGCGACAGGTCTTCGACCACCGCCCGCCCGCCATAGCGGCGCGTCAGCTTGCTGATCTCCAGTCTCGGGACAGTCGGCTCGGGCATCGGCTGCTCTGGCATCGGGTGCGGGTTTCCGATCAATTCACTCGGGGATGAACTTCGCAGATAGCAACCCTGCCCCATAGACGCAATCCCAACGGCTTAAACTGCCGTTACCGCCGCGCGCCCCGGCCCAAGAGCACCGCGGCAAAGCCCAGCGCCAGCACTGCAAGACAGATGCACAAAAGCTGGCTGTATTTCGGCACGTCCGGCAGGATCGCCATCGCCCAGCCATCGCGCGCGAAATAGATCACCGCCCCCGCCAGGGCCACGGCAAAGCTCGCGAGATAGGCCCAGAGCGCGATCCGCCGCCCCTGCACCAGCCCGACGATCAGCACCGGGGTGAGAAACATGCTCGCCGTGCCGCTCACCGCCACCGCATCGAAAAGCGACTGATTGCCCCAGAGCGTCAAAAGCGCCCCCAGCCCGGCAAACCCCGCCATAGCGACCCGCCCGGCCCAGAGGCTCCGCCCGCCGCCAAAGCCCCATTCCTCGACCGCCAGCCGCGCCGCACTGGCCAGCGCCGAATCAAGCGTGCTCAGCGCCGAGATCAAAAGCGACAGCACCAGCGCCAGATAGACCCAGCCCGGAAACATCCCCGCCCAGGTCCCCAAGAGCTGCCCTTCCACCTCGGCCCCGATGATCCCCGCCTGAATGCCGAAAAGGCCAAAGCCCAGGATGCACAGCAGCGAGATCCAGAACGCATGCAGGAACGACCGCCGCGTCGTCTCGGCATCGGCCAGAAACCCGCGATCCATCATCACCGGGTCATGCGCCGGATAGGAAAACACCTGCAACAGCGCCACCAGCGCCAGCACCTGCCCCTGACCCGGCCCCGCCACCCCTGGCGCGCTGAGCGCCGCGGCAAGGCTGAACCCGGGGCTGAGCAACAGCGCCAGAAGCGCCGCGCCGAACACGACGAGAAAGACCAGCATCTGCACCACATCGCTGCGCAGCGCCGCGCTGAGCCCGCCCCAGGCCGAATAGACGAGGCCCAGCGCCGCCACGATCACCACCGAGGCGCCATGGGCCTGGCTATACTCCGGCAGCAGGGCCGCAAAGATCAGCCCGACCACCAGAAGATTGGCAAAAACCTCGCTCAGAAGCCGCAGCGCCACCACGAGATCATAGGCCGCGCGCCCCACCGGGCCGAACCGCTGGCCAAGCCAATCCTGCACCGATCCCGCCCCGTCGCGCCGCAGCCGCCCGACGATGAATCCGCCGCTGAGAAACGAGCCGTAATAGGCCGCATAGGCAAGCGTGCCCCAGATCCCGTAGTAATAGCCAAGGATCGCCGCATTCATCAGCGACCGCGCGAAAATCCATGTGGTGACTTGGCTCAGCACCAGCACCCAGAGCCCCGGCGCCTCGCCGCGCGGCCCGTTGCCCGCAAAGAACCCCTCCACCGTCGCCCGCCGTGGCGCGGCCCAGATCGAGGCAAGGATCACCGCCCCGAAGAGCGCAAGAATGACAGACAGGGACATGGGGCCTCCGTTCGTTGGACCCCCAAGCGCTAGCAGGCGCGCGCGCCGCCGCCTATGTCCCACCGCTCCCTCCCACGCGCTTGTGATGCGCGGTGAGCGGCGCGAGGCGACAGCAAAACGGGCGCGCCCCTCGGCACGCCCGTCAGGATTATCATTATAATCCCGCTGTTTACATTGTGGAGTTCACGCCACCGCCATCGAGAAGCAGGTTCTGCCCCACGATAAATCCGGCGTGCTGGCTGCACAGGAACGCACAGGCCGCGCCGAACTCTTCCGCCGTGCCATAGCGCCCGGCGGGAATGCCCGCACAGCGCTGCGCCTTGGCCTCGTCCATGCTGATGCCCTGCGCCTTGGACACGCCCTGATCGAGCGACACCGCGCGATCCGTGGCATGGATACCGGGCAAGAGGTTGTTGATCGTCACACCCTTGCCCGCGACCTGACGCGACGTGCCCGCCACATAGCCGGTAAGCCCCGCGCGCGCCGAATTCGACAGGCCGAGCACCGGAATCGGCGCTTTGACCGATTGCGAGGTGATGTTCACCACCCGGCCCCAGCCCCGGTCGATCATCGCCGGCACCAGCGCCTTGATGAGCGCAATCGGCGCGAGCATATTGGCATCGAGCGCCTTGATGAAATCCTCGCGGTCCCAATCGGTCCACATGCCCGGCGGCGGGCCACCGGCGTTATTGACAAGAATATCAACGCCTTCCGCCTCTTTGAGAACCTTCTCGCGGCCCTCTTCGGTGGTGATATCTGCGGCCACGGCCACCACCTTGACGCCAAACTCGTCGCGAATGGCCTGCGCCGACGCCTCGAGCGCCTCGGCGCCCCGCGCGTTCATCACCAGATCGACACCTTCGCCCGCCAGCGCCCGCGCACAGCCAAGCCCCAAACCCTTGCTCGACGCACAGACCAGCGCCCGTTTGCCCTTCAACCCGAGATCCATGGTAACACTCTCCCTAAATTCCCCGTGTATTTCACTGGCTTACAGGCCAGAATGCCAGCAAATTACCGGCTGCCAGCCCTGATCATGCCATATTACAGTCCTATTGACAGAACCATTCAGTCACAAGCCGCTTTCCCCCGGGACCAGTTCGGGCTAGGCGGCCCCAGCCATAGAAACAAAGCAGACGTCATAAAGTGCAAACGCTCCAGGTTCATCTCGCTCAGGATTTCTGCGTCGTCACCGGCGCCAATATGGGCGATGCCCTGTCCTTTTCCGAAGAGCTCGAGTTTGACGACACCTATGAGCTGAGCCCCCAGGCCAAGACCCACGCCCTCGTCCTCGACAGCGGCCAGGACGGCCATTTTGAGATTGCCAAAGGCTCGCCCCTCGGCACCCCGGGCCACCGCGTCATCGTCGACAGCTGCCTGACCTTCATGTCCGCCGGCGGCGGCACCATCGAAATGCTGGTGCTGGTGGAAATCGACGGGCTGGGCGATGTCTCGGGCCTCTATGCCCGCGCCCTCGCGCCGCTGGCGCCGCGCACCGATTATACGCTGGTGGGCGTCGACACCGATCACGCCCGCGCCAAATTCGCCCAGATCGCCTGCGTCTCCTTCTCGCGCGGCACCCGGATCACCCTCGCCACCGGTGCCCAGACCCCGATCGAAAACCTGCAGGTCGGCGACCGCGTCCTGACCCGCGACGATGGCCCCCGGCCCGTCCGCTGGATCGGCAGCTCGACCGCCCGCGCCACCGGCGATCTCGCGCCCGTCCGCATCCGCAAGGGCGCGCTCAACAATTCCGACGATCTCGTGGTGAGCCCTGACCACCGGCTCTTCATCTACCAACGCTCCGACGCGCTCGGCGCGGGCCGGCACGAAATCCTCGTGCGCGCCCGCCATCTCGTCAATGGCGACACGATCACCCAAGAAGACGGCGGCTTCATCGACTATTTTCAGCTGCTCTTCGACCACCATCAGATCATCTATGCCGAAGGCATCGCCGCCGAAACGCTGCTGGTGGACACGCGCACCCGCGGCGCGCTGCCCGCCGATCTGGCCGACGCGATTGAAAGCGGCCTGCCCGATCACGCCCAGCGCCCACATCTCGAATTCGAAGTGGCGCAATCGCTCCTAGACCATCCCAATATGGCCGAGATTCTGCGCCGCGCCTCGACGAGCTAAGAGCGCCTTTACCGCCGCAGCGCCGCGATCAACTCATCCTTGCTCATCTCGCTGCGCCCGTCGATCCCGACCTCCTGCGCCCGCTGATAAAGCTCGGCTTTCGTCCACTCCTCATAGGGCTCGGCCCGGCCGCCCTTCTCGGACGGGTGCATATCGGGATTGGCCTGCGCATTGGCGATCCGCGCGGCCTTTTCCTTGGTATAACCCTCGTCACGCAGCGCCTGATAGGTCTCTTCATCCTTGATGCTTGGATTTGGCATAATGGCCTCCTTTCCATAGAGGCCCAACGCCGCGCCACGTCCCGGCGTTCCAAACCGCAATCCATATTGCGCAAAACCCCGCCCCGGACTATACGCGCGCCTATGCTGGACACCGCTCAAAACCGCCCCGACCTGCCGCCCGAAGTGGCGCGCCGCCGCACCTTTGCGATCATCTCGCACCCGGATGCCGGCAAAACCACCCTGACCGAGAAATTCCTTCTCTTCGGCGGGGCCATTCAGATGGCCGGACAGGTCCGCGCCAAGGGCGAAGCCCGGCGCACCCGCTCCGACTTCATGCAGATGGAAAAGGACCGGGGCATCTCGGTCTCGGCCTCGGCCATGTCCTTTGATTTCGGCCCCTATCGCTACAATCTCGTCGACACGCCCGGCCACTCGGATTTCTCCGAGGACACCTATCGCACCCTGACCGCCGTGGATGCGGCGGTGATGGTGATCGACGGCGCCAAAGGCGTCGAGAGCCAGACCCAAAAGCTCTTTGAAGTCTGCCGGTTGCGCGACCTGCCGATTCTGACCTTCTGCAACAAGATGGACCGCGAGAGCCGCGACACGTTCGAGATCATCGACGAGATCCAGGAAATGCTTGCCATCGACGTAACGCCCGCCTCCTGGCCCATCGGTCAGGGCCGCGATTTCGTCGGCTGTTACGACATCCTGCGCGACCGCCTCGAACTGATGGACCGCGCCGACCGCAACCGCGTCGCCGAGAGCATCAAGATCGACGGTCTCGACGATCCGAAACTCGCCGAACATGTGCCCGCCAACCTGATCGACCAGCTCCGCGAAGAGCTCGAGATGGCGCGCGAACTTCTGCCCGCGCTCGACCCGCAAGCGGTGCTCGAAGGCCATATGACGCCGATCTGGTTCGGCTCGGCGATCAACAGCTTCGGCGTCAAGGAACTGATGGACGGGATCGGCAATTACGGCCCCGAACCGCAGCCGCAATCCGCCACCCCGCGCCAGATCGCCCCGGACGAGACCAAGGTTTCGGGCTTTGTCTTCAAGGTGCAGGCCAATATGGACCCCAAGCACCGCGACCGCGTGGCCTTTGTCCGCATGGCCTCGGGCCATTTCAAACGCGGCATGAAACTCACCCATGTCCGCAGCAAGAAACCGATGGCAATCTCCAACCCGGTGCTCTTTCTCGCCTCCGACCGCGAATTGGCGGACGAGGCCTGGGCCGGCGACATCATCGGCATTCCGAACCATGGCCAGCTCCGCATCGGCGACACGCTGACCGAGGGCGAGGCGCTGCGCGTCACCGGCATCCCGTCGTTTGCGCCGGAACTGCTGCAGACCTGCCGCGCGGGCGACCCGATGAAGGCCAAGCATCTGGAAAAGGCCCTGATGCAATTCGCCGAAGAAGGCGCCGCCAAGGTCTTCAAACCGGCCTTTGGCTCGGGCTTTATCGTGGGCGTCGTGGGCGCGCTGCAATTCGAGGTTCTGGCCTCCCGGATCGAGCTCGAATATGGCCTGCCCGTGCGCTTTGAGGCCTCGCAATTCACCTCGGCCCGCTGGGTCGCGGGCGACAAGCAGGCGGTCGACAAATTCACTGCCGCCAACAAACAGCATATCGCCCATGACAATGATGGCGACGTGGTCTATCTGACCCGGCTGCAATGGGACATCGACCGGATCGAACGCGATTATCCGGATGTGAAACTCTCGGCCACCAAGGAAATGATGGTGGGCTAAGCGCCCGTCGCCTTGCCAGACTCACAAGAGGCCGTTCCGCAGATCACGCGGAACGGCCTTTTTCTTGGGCCTTCGCCCTGCCGCCCTCATCAGGGCTTGCCTTCTCCGACTCTTTTTGTCAGATATTGCCCGCCCAGCCATGATCCCAGCCCGGCCCGTCCGCATTCTCCCGCACGAGGCCCCACATGACCCAACACCGGCACCCCCATCACCAGCGGCTCGGCCCGCAGGATAGCCTCCTCGATCAGAGCCCGCTCGACGCGGCCGAGCGCACCTGCCTCGAAACCATCCGCCACATGCTGCACAGCTTTGCGGCCCCGCAGAGCCACGCCTAGATGGCCGCTTTCCGCTGTGCCGACGCGGGCTTTGCCCCGGCCACCGGCCCGCTCATCGCGACCCAGGCCATGCGCTATATCGACGAGGTCCGCAAATCCCGCATTTCCGTCTTTCACTTCAACAGCGCCGCCTGCCCGCCCTGCGCCGCCGTGCTCACCGAACATGAAAGACGGCTGATGCTGGCGGTGCACTGGGCCCGCCGCGGCCACCCGGCCCGTGCCCGGCTCGAGCTGATGCTGCTCTGCGAAGGCAATGAGATCGCCCATGCCATGGCACGGCTCACCGCCCTCTCCCGCGCCCTGCCAGCCCCCGCTGATGCGGCCCCCGGCCCCGCGCAGACCGCCGCGCTGCATCCGGGCGCACCGCGATGACCCCCGATCACCCGCCCGGCCAAACGGCCCCCGCCACGCTCGATCCCTTCGAACGCGATGTGCTGCCGGTGCTGCGCCATTTCCTGGCCACCCATCGCCACCCGGCGACGCAATCCTGGGAGCATGGCTTTGCCATTGCGGTCAACCGCTGGGGCGAGCCGCGCGGTCTGGCGCTCGCCTTTGACCTCGCCAAGCTCGCCCGCGCCGCCCATGCCGCGACGCAAGGCCGGCTGCGCGCGGGCGATCCGCTCTGTCTCGATGCCCGCGCCCGGCTCACCGAGGACGAGATCTATCTGCTGCACATGCTCCATCACATGCGCCGCGACGCGACGCCTGCCGCCCGGTTGGCCCTCTCGGCGCTCACCCGTGGCCGCATGGACCGCGAGCTGATCCGCGCCGGGCTGAGCTTTGCCGCCCGTTACCCCGCAGCCCCCCGCGAGACCGCCTCGCAACCGGCTCGCGAGAGGGGCAGAACCGGCCCATCCGGGCCGCGTCTGAGCCTCGTCACCTGAGCCCTCATATCTTCGGTCAAAGAGGGTGTGATTTTTTCGTTTCCCCCTCTTGACCCCCGCGCCCCCTCGGAATATCAGCACCCCACGTTTGGCGGAGTAGCTCAGTTGGTTAGAGCAGCGGAATCATAATCCGCGTGTCGGGGGTTCAAGTCCCTCCTCCGCTACCAAATCCCCCCTCAGAAAATCAAAGACGCGGCCCCGGCGCCGAGCCGCTTTGACGCGCGCCCAATCCCCACAGTCGCTTTACCGTCGTGATACCGACGCACTACCGCATCGCCAAACACGGCATGGAACAGCGCATGTCGCCCAAAGGCGGCACAGCGATCATCTTGATTGGAAAAGAAGAATATGGCGCACCTGAGAGGATTCGAACCTCTGGCCTCTGCCTTCGGAGGGCAGCGCTCTATCCAGCTGAGCTACAGGTGCGTCTGGCCCGGTCTATACAAGCCCAGCCCCCCCCGTGCAATCGTGAAATCGCACTAATCCGGCGGCTGTTTGGTTTTGCCCCTCACCCCTCTGATCGACATGTCAGAGGCGCAAAAGGAAACCGCCGGACCATCTCTGGCCCGGCGGCGGAAATCGTTCTAAGGCAAGCCTTAGACCGGGTTGCCGTATTTGTCGTAGACGGGCTCGGGCTCGACATAAACGGGCTCGGGCTCCGACTGCTGCGAGCAAGCAGCAGCAAACAGGCTCAGTGCGATAACCGCCGGGATTTTGAAGAGTTTCATACTTTTGGCTCCAAGTTTAGCAACAGTTAGACCTTAACAAGGCCTTAGTGGGTTTGTCGATGCCATCTGAGCGGAATCTCTCAAATGGTTTCAACTTTGTTGCGGTTGTCCGCCGACCGGGCTCAGGAAAGCAGATCGTTCGCCAATTCCAAGGCCTCGACCAGTGCGTCAACCTCACCTTTTGTATTGTAGAGCCCAAAGGACGCACGGCAAGTGGCTGTCACGCCAAGATGCTGCATAAGCGGCCCGGCACAGTGATGACCGGCCCGCACAGCCACGCCCTTTTTGTCTAAAATAGTAGAAATATCATGAGGATGCGCGGCACCGCCCAAGGTGAAGCTAAAGATCGCAGCCTTGTCTTTCGTGGTGCCTTGCTGGCTCAACCAGTTCAATCCAGAGAGCTTTTCGACCGCGTAATCGCGCAGCATGTCCTCATGGGCGGCGACATTCTCCATCCCCAGCCCCATGAGATACTCTAGAGCAACACCAAGCCCGATTGTTTGCACGATCCCCGGGGTTCCGGCCTCAAATTTCATCGGCGGATCGGCATAGGACACCGAATCTCGGGTCACTTCCCGAATCATGTCCCCCCCGCCAAGGAATGGCCGCATCTCTGCCAGACGGTCTCGCGACACCACGATCGCCCCCGATCCCGACGGCCCATAGAGCTTGTGCCCGGTAATGACATAGAAATCCGCGCCGAGGTCATCGACATCGACGGGCGCATGCACCGCGCCCTGGCTGCCATCGACGAGCACCGCAACACCGCGCGCATGGGCCGCCTCGATGATCGGTTTCACATCGACCCGCGTGCCGAGCACATTCGACAGATGGCTGATCGCCACCAGCTTGGTATGCGGCCCGATCGCATCGATCACTTTCTGCGCCTCAAGCGCCCCATCCGGCTCCGTCTCGACCCATTTGAGAACCACCCCCTGCCGTTCCCGCAGGAAATGCCAGGGCACGATATTGGCGTGATGCTCCATCACCGACAGCACGATCTCATCGCCCGCCTGCATCCTCGGCATGGCCCAGCCATAGGCGACCATATTGATCCCCTCGGTGGTGCCCGAGTTGAGAATCACCCGCTCTTCGTCCCGCACCCCGAGAAACCGCGCCACGATGCCGCGCACCGCCTCGTATTTCTCTGTGACGATATTGCTGAGCGTATGCAGCCCGCGATGCACATTGGCATATTCCTCGGAATAGGCCCGCGTCACCGCGTCGATCATCACCTGCGGCTTCTGCGCCGAGGCCCCGTTATCGAGATAGACCAGAGGCTTGCCGTTCACTTCCCGCGACAGGATCGGAAAATCCCGCCGCACCGTTTCGACATCATACATTAGAGCACTCCCGCAGAGGCCGAGACACCGAGCACCCCGGCAATCAACGCCGAGCCCAGCGCCAGCGCCAGGATCGAAGCGATGAAAACGCCAAGGGATTTCAGCATGTTTTCGAATTTATGGGCGGCATCGATCATCGCCACCGTGATGAACAGCGCCCAAGCGATATAGGCGAGAATCGCGAACGCCCCGAGCGGCGGCAAGAGCACCACGAGCACCCCGACCCCAAGGCCGAGCACCAGCGCGATAAGCTGCAGCCAGATCGTCACGGCGAGCATATCCTCGACCCGCGCCGCGCCGCCAAAGAGCCGCCCGATCCAGGTCAGAACCACGACCGAAATCACCGCCTGCCCCCATTGCATGAGCGCAAACATGAGCGGCGTGCGATAGGCCGGGTTCATCTGAACCATATCGCCCATATCGCCCTCGGGGATCGGCACCAGTTGAAACACCCCCGACACCAGAAGCGACATCAGCACCGCCAGAAAGGCCAGCGCCATCCACAGGAACTGCGCCGGCAGATCAAGCCCGATGATATAGCGCCCCGCCGCCCGGGGCTCTGTCAGGGTTTGCTTAAACAATGCGATGATAACCTCGCGGTTCATTCACCCATCCCCCATTCAGCGACGCGCAACCCCGCGATCCAGAACCACAAAAACACAACGCACCACAAGAGCCCCACGAGGGTGAGCCCGGCACCCGGCCCGGCAAACCCCGCCATCAACCCCCATAACAGGATGAGCGGGCTCGCCGCCAGAAGCGCCCAGAAAAGGGCGATCCGCGCACCATAGCCCGTGCCGCGCCCGCCCGCCAAACGGCTGAGCAGATGGCTGACAAAGGCCAGCGCGTAAAAGATCAGCGGCGCCATGAACACCCAGCCCAAGAGCGCGCCGCCCAACAGCGGGTTGAGCTCTTCACCGCTGAGATGCGCCTCGCGCGACAGGCGCGGCAGCTGCCCGATAAAGGTGATGACACAGGCCGCCATCAGGATGGCAAGCGCCCTGCCCTCACTCTCCGGTCCAGACAAAAGGCGCCGGACCACACGGCCCGGCCCCTTATAGGTCGCCACGATCTGCTGGCTAACAGACATCAGCCGCGCCGCCGCTCCAGCCAACCGCTCAGCAGGCCAACGACCTCTTCGCGCAGACCTTCGTCCTCGATCTCATCCACCGCCTCGGCAAGGAACGCCTGCGTCAGAAGATCGGTCGCAATCTCTTTCGGCAGTCCCCGCGCCCGCAGGTAATAGAGCGCATCCTCGTCAATCGCCCCGGAGGTCGAGCCATGCGAACAGACCACGTCATCGGCATAGATCTCGAGCTCGGGCTTGGCGAGAAACTGGCTGTCCTCGTCGAGCAAGAGCGACTGACTGATCTGATAGCCATCGGTCTTCTGCGCGCCGGGTTTCACCAGGATCTTACCCTGAAACACGCCCGTCGCGCCATTGCGCAGCACCTTCTTGAACACCTGTCGGCTTTCGCAGTTCTCGGCGTCATGGGTGATAAAGAC
Organism: Roseovarius sp. CH_XMU1461; assembly: GCF_037027165.1. NCBI lineage: Bacteria > Pseudomonadati > Pseudomonadota > Alphaproteobacteria > Rhodobacterales > Roseobacteraceae > Roseovarius > Roseovarius sp. CH_XMU1461. The sequence goes on along the minus strand of NZ_JAYMDV010000002.1, from coordinate 492,788 downwards.
CGTGTCGTCATGATGGAAATCGCCATCGCCCATCGCGGCGCCCGCGACATGGGCCACCGCATCATCGCCAGTCAGCTCGAGCACCGCCTCGTTGCGGGTGAGCACGCCATTGGCGGTCATGGTGAACGACTTGAACGTGCTCTCGGTGCCAAGCCGCGCGAACACATGGGTGTTGCTGCGCCGCTCATGGTCCCGGCCCTGCACGCGCACATGGTGGAACCCAGCCTTGTCGGCCACATCCACTTCCATCACCGAATTGAACCGTGCGGCCCCAGGGCCGGTTTCCAACAGGGTGACATCCGCGCCCGCGTCGAGCTTGACCAGATGGTGCAGCATCGCGTCCGAGCTGTCCGACTGATGCTCATAGACGATATGCACGGGCTTGCTCACCCGGCCGGTGACATGGATCACCACGCCATCGCTGGCAAACCCGGTGTTGAGCGCCGCGAGCGGCCGGTCGACCGGCCATTGCCCACGCTCTTCGAGCACACCATAGAGGTCTTTGGCCCAGTGAATATCGGTGCCGTTCAGCTCGGCCAGACGCTCGATCCGCAGCCCGTCAAGCGCCAGTTCATCGCTCGCCTCGGCGTCAAAGACACCATCGACAAACACGATCTTGAGCGCATCAACATTGGCAAAGACCGACTGATCGCCGCCGGCAAAAACCGCCGCCTTGGGCGCCTCGGCCTGCACCAGCGTCTCGGGCCGGGTGAATTTCCAATATTCGTCACGACGATCCGGCAGACCACGATCGCGCACCCGCGCCACCGCGGCCTCGCGGATGTCACGCAGCCACGCAGGCCCGTCGGGCAGCGCCTGCGCGTTCAGACGCGCCTCGGTCGCCGCGCTCTTTTGCGGGGTCGGGGCATGTTTGCGAACCGGCAGCATTAGGCCACCTCCTCGAGGATACCTGCATAGCCGTTGTTCTCGACCTCAAGCGCCAGCTCGGGCCCGCCGGTCTTCACGATGCGGCCATCGGCCATGATATGCACCACGTCCGGTTTGATATGGTCGAGCAGACGCTGATAGTGGGTGATCACAAGGAACCCACGCCCCTCGTCGCGCAGCGCGTTCACACCCTCGGCCACCAGCTTCATCGCATCCACATCGAGACCGGAATCCGTCTCGTCGAGAATGCACATCTTCGGCTCGAGCATCGCCATCTGCAGGATTTCGTTGCGCTTTTTCTCACCACCGGAGAAGCCGACGTTGACCGGACGCTTGAGCATATCGGCGTCGATCTTGAGCGATTTCGCCTTCTCGCGCACCACCTTGAGGAAATCGGCGGCACTCATTTCTTCCTCGCCACGCGCCTTGCGCTGGGCGTTTACCGCGGTGCGCAGGAAGGTCATATTGCCGACGCCGGGGATCTCGACCGGGTATTGGAAGGCCAGAAACAGCCCCGCCGCCGCGCGCTCTTCCGGCTCAAGCTCGAGCAGGTCTTCACCATCGAGCGTCGCGCTGCCTTGCGTCACCTCATAGCCGTCACGCCCCGAGAGCACATAGCTCAGCGTCGACTTGCCCGACCCGTTCGGGCCCATGATCGCATGCACCTTGCCCGCCTCGACGGTCAGGTCGACGCCCTTCAGGATGCTCTTGTCTTCTTCTTCAAGATCTACGTGCAGGTTCTTGATTTCCAACATGTCTTTCGTCCTCATCTTGTCTCGGCCCTGCTTAGGGCCGGATCATCATTTCCACGATTTCCAACAGATCGGTGGCGTCGAGCGTGCTCGGTGCCACGGTGAATTCAGCCATGCGGCCATGCAGCTCGGGCGCGCCAAGATAGCGTTCGACCCGATGATACTGGCCACGGTTGGCATAATCATCAAAGAGCAGCGTCACGGGCTTTTGCGTGCGCAGCGCCGTCGCCATCGCACATCCCGTCCGAAACCGCCATCCACCAGCACCACATCGGGCTGGCAAAACTCATCCAGATCCCAGACCGCCAGCGGATAGCGCGCATAGCGCATATAGCCGCTGCGGTTCTTGGGATAGCCCCATTCCTTCGTCTCGCCCAGATCGGCCCAGATCACGTCGACCTCGCTGCCCTGGGCGGGTGGGTTCTGCGCGAACCACTCGCGCATCATGGCCGCCCAATCCGGATCACTTTCGACCGAGAACACCTTGGTATTCGGTAATTCTCCCGCCATCACGGTCGATCCGCCGCTGCCATATTCGAGCACCACAGACGCGCCCTCATAGGCCGCGCGCAGCCGCGCTGCCTCAGCCTCAGGCAACGTCAGCTCGGGACGTGTCACCGGGGCCATCACACTCATCCGCCCGCCTCCGGGATCAGCAGATGATTGCAGTTCTTGGCGCTATGGCGCAACGACCGGACAATCCGATAGCCTTGGCCTTGACGCCACGCCTCGAACCCGTCGGCGTTCTCCTCATCGACCTCGATAAGGATCACCGGACGGCTCCGCGCAATCGTCTCCTCAAGACCGGAAAGCACTTTCATTTCCATACCTTCCACGTCGATCTTAATCAGATCCGGCGTCTCATCGGCAAAGATCGCATCGCCCGGATGCACCTCGATCCCGCCTTTGCCCGCCCGCAGCTTGGTCGCGCCGAGATTGCGGTCATGACGCTTCATGCCAAAACCACCCTCGGAGCGGTCCGACAGCCCGATGCCGAGCGCGCCCATGTCGATCACATGGCCAAGCTTGTTGAGCACGACATTGGCCACCAAAGGCGCCAGCGCGAGCGGATTGGGCTCGACCACCACCACCCGCCGCGCCTGCATCCGCGTCGCGAAATAGACAGCGTGGTTTCCGATATTCGCACCGATATCAATAACTTCCGCGCCAGACTTGACGTGCTCTGCGAGCAGGCCCAGCTCTTCCTCTTCAAAGAACCGCCCCGCCCGCAGCGCCTTCTGGATCGGATCGCGCGCCATGTTGAGCGCGAACTGAAGCCCCGCATCCGGCCAATAAACCATCTCGAACGGCGGAAAGCGCAGCGCCCGCCCAGCCCCCAGATCCGACAGGGCCGCGCCCAGATCGAAATAGGACGCATCCGTCGCCTCGGGTGCGGGCATCGTCACAATGGGACGAGCTGCGGGACTATCTGCGCTGACCGTCATCCGTGCCTCAGCCCCGCGCCTTCTTCAGCGCCGCAAGCACATTGTCATGGGCCATCTGCGCCATGGCCTCGATCTCCTCATCGCTAAGCTTCTTGAGAGACGGCACCATATGTTTCAGAAACGCGGTCTTATTGCTGAGCCGATGCGCCACCGACGTCATCCAAAACTCCTTGGTCTTGACCGGGTGGAACACCTTGTCGCGCAGGCTCTCGTCATCCCGCACCAGATCGATGAGCAGATCCGGATCGGATTCCACATAGGCCCCGTCGAACCAGCTCGGCGCGCCCTCGACCAGATCGCCGATGCTCAGCTCGGGATCGGCCTGCACCGTCGAAAAGGTAAAGAACTCGTCATTGGCGAATTTCCTGACCAGCTTTGGCACCTTGGCCGACGCCTGCCGCTGCGGCAGCAACCGGTCCAGGGCCCGCCCCGAAAACCGCGTCAGCGCAAAGATCGCCCGATAGGGCTCGAGATGCTGCAATGTGCTCAGGAACGGATGCGCCTTATTCTCGAACGGCCCCGGCGACACGCCAAGAAGATCGCGCTCATCCCCCTCGAAGGCGGCAAAGAAACTGCTCGGATCGCCGGTGAACATCACATCCGGTTCCACCAGCCAGTAAAACTCATACTCAGGCCGCGCCGCGCGCAGCGCATAGTAGAAATAATCGCCACAGCGCCAGCCCCAGTCATGCGGCAGGCCAAGCCCCATCGCCTCACAGACCTGATCGTTCAGATCGATCACCGGCACCGGCGGCACGACCCCCTCGGGCCGGTTGTGGAACACCACGACCACATCCTCGCCCTTGGCCTGCTGCAGATTGGCGACAAGCCGTTCCTCTTCCGAGGTCCAGCGGTTGGTACGGATTGCGACGACCGAGCTCATGACGTTTTCTCGATCATGAAATTGGTGTTCGACGGATAGCGCTGAAACGTCTCCAGAACGCGATAGCCCTTGGCCGCGACCCATTCGTCAAAGGCGCTATAATTACCCTTGTCGACCTCGATGAAAATCCGCGTCGGATAGGCCGCGAGATAGCCGGCGAGCCCCGCCAGAACCTTCATTTCCATGCCTTCGACATCGATCTTGATCAGGTCGAATTCCTGCGTCCCAAAGAGCTGATCGCCGGTGCGCAGCGGCACATCGCCCTCGCCCTCCTTGACCCGCGCCCCGCCGAGATTGTCCTTGCCGGTGCGGATAAAGGCCGTCTCGGCCCCGCCATCCGACAGCCCATAGCCCAGGTAACGCCGCTCACAGACCCCTTCGAGCCCGTTGAGAAAGATATTCGACTGCAGCAATGGGATCGCCAACGGGTTCGGCTCGACCATCGCCACACGCGACGCCCGCAGGAACTTGGCCACATAGACCGAATGATTGCCCACATTCGCGCCGATATCGAGAAACCGACCGCCCAGAGGGAAATAACGCGCGATGATCGCCAGCTCTTCGAGCTCATAGAACCGCCCGGAACGATGTTCGGACTGGATGACGTCACGCGGATTTTCGACGGTGAAATACACCGCTTCGCCCAAATGCGAGGCCCGCACGATCTGCGCCTGAGGCGCCACATAGGCCCCCGTCTCGCGCAGCCGATCATCGGCCTCCACAACCAATTGATGTCGTTCCAAACTCATTCCGATACTCCACTACTCACCTTAGGCACATTAGATGCCTTACCGTACATCTCATCCATCTGGCGCGCGGTCTCTGCCTCGGCCAACGCGGCCTTTTCGCGGAGCCACGCCTCTCGGCGGCGCGCACGCGCCCGCTTGGCCCGCCATCTCAGGGCAATGGCGAGCCCCGCACCCAGAACGCCCCCGGCAAACAACACCCAGGTCGGGAAATGCCAAGCGTCAAACAGGAAAGCCACCAGCACCGTAAAGCCCACGGAGAACACCACGAACGCCACGACATAAGCCATGAGATCGGCGCCCTCCCGGCTTTGCGGGATCTGGTGGTTCTCCAGATTGCTCGACACAGGTTACCCCACGGACCCTTCGAGGCTGATCGCCACAAGCTGCTGCGCTTCCATGGCAAACTCCATCGGCAGCGCCTGAAGCACATCCTTGCAGAACCCGTTTACAACCAGCGCCACGGCCTCTTCCTCGTCCATGCCGCGCTGACGGCAATAGAACATCTGGTCGTCATCCACTTTCGACGTGGTCGCCTCATGTTCCACCCGGCTCGAGTTGTTCTTGACCTCGATATAGGGGACCGTATGCGCGCCACAGTCACTGCCGATGAGCAGGCTGTCGCATTGCGTATAGTTGCGGCTTTCCTTGGCCTTGGGATGCATCGACACGAGACCGCGATAGGTGTTCTGCGCCCGGCCCGCGCTGATCCCCTTGGAGACGATGCGCGACTTGGTGCGCTTGCCCAGATGGATCATCTTGGTGCCGGTGTCGGCCTGCTGCATGTTGTTGGCGATGGCGATGGAATAGAACTCGCCCTGACTGTCGTCGCCACGCAGGATGCAGCTCGGGTATTTCCACGTCACCGCCGAGCCGGTCTCGACCTGGGTCCACATGATCTTGGCCCGGTCGCCGCGGCAATCGGCACGCTTGGTGACAAAGTTGTAGATGCCGCCCTTGCCGTTCTCATCGCCGGGATACCAGTTCTGAACGGTCGAGTATTTCACCTCGGCGTCTTCCTCGATGATGATCTCCACCACCGCGGCGTGAAGCTGGCTGGTGTCGCGCTGCGGCGCGGTACAGCCCTCGAGATAGCTCACATAGCTGCCCTTGTCGGCGATGATGAGCGTGCGCTCGAACTGGCCGGTGTTCTCCGCGTTGATGCGGAAATAGGTCGAGAGCTCCATCGGACAGCGCACCCCCGGCGGCACGTAAACAAACGAGCCATCGGAAAACACCGCGCTGTTGAGCGTCGCATAGAAATTGTCGCTGACCGGCACGACCGAGCCGAGATATTTCTTCACCAGCTCGGGATGCTCGCGAATGGCCTCGGAGATCGAGCAAAAGATCACCCCGGCTTTCTTGAGCTCGGCCTGGAATGTGGTGCCCACCGACACGGAATCGAACACCGCGTCGACGGCCACCTTGCGGCCCTCGGCCGGCGCATCCTCGGCGCCTTCGACGCCCGCGAGGATCATCTGCTCCTTGAGCGGAATACCGAGCTTTTCATAGGTCGCCAGCAGCTTGGGATCGACCTCGTCGAGCGACTTCGGCTTCACTTCCATGCTTTTCGGACGGGCATAGTAATACTGGTCCTGGAAATCGATCTCCGGGTAATCGACCATCGCCCAATCGGGCTCTTCCTTGGTCAGCCAGCGCTCATAGGCCTCGAGCCGCCATTCGGTCATCCACGCGGGCTCTTCGTTCTTCTCCGAGATCAGCCGCACGATATCGGGCGTCAGACCCTTGGGGGCGTATTCCATCTCGATATCGGTGTTCCAGCCGTATTTATACGCGCCACCGACCTCACGGACCGCATCCACGGTCTCCTGGTCCACGCCTTCCTTCACTTGCACATCGTCAAGGGCAGCCATTTCGTCTCTCCTCATCCTCTCACGCCGCTCGGGCGCGATGTCTTTCTCTCAGCTTCGCCCAAGTTTCGGCAAAGCGGTAAATCTCGTCCTCGGTGATCCCCGGTCCAAGCGACACGCGCAGGGCACAGCCCGCCTGGCTCTCGCTCAGCCCCATGCATCGCAGAACATGGCTCGCGCGCGTCTTGCCACTGGAACAGGCGCTGCCCGCCGATACGGCAAACCCCGCCAGATCAAGCGCCATCACCTGCGTTTCGCCCTTCCAGCCATCGGTCACGAAGCAAGAGGTATTGGGCAGGCGTGGCCCCGATTTCCCGACAAAAATAGTCTCTTTAGACGATTCCACAAGCGCATTTTCTAGAATGTTTCTAAATTCCTCGACCTGCTGCCAAGCCCCGTCAGCAAGGTCGCGCGCCGCCGCCTCCGCCGCTGCCCCGAACCCGGCAATCCCGATGAGGTTCTCGGTCCCCGAGCGGCGTCCCATTTCCTGCCCGCCGCCGCGGATCTGCGCCGCCAGATCGGTGCCGCGCTTGATCACCAGCGCGCCGATCCCTTTCGGCCCGCCGATCTTATGCGCCGAGATCAGCGCCATCTCGCAGCCCGCCCAGTTGAAGGCCAGCGGCAGTTTGCCAAAGCCCTGCGTCATGTCGCACACCGCCAGCCCCTGCGGCAGCGTCTGAACAACCCCGGTCTCGGAATTGGCGAGCTGCAGCGCGCTGCGGCCCGGCTCGCGCACCGTCACCTGCCCCGCCGCATCCACTGCCAGCGTCTCGTCGATCCATTCGCGCACCGCGTCATGCTCGACCCCGGCCCCAAAAAGGCCCCGCCCGGCACAGGCCAGCGCCGCCGCCTCGGTGGCGCCCGAGGTAAAGATCACATCCGCGCCCTCGGCCCCCAAGGCCGCCGCCACCTGACCGCGCGCCCGCTCCATGAGCGACTTTGCCGCGCGCCCCTCGGCATGAACGCTCGACGGGTTGCCGACAAGATCCATCGCCGCCAGCATCGCCGCCCGCGCCTCGGGCCGCAGCGGTGCCGTGGCATTATGATCGAGATAGACCCGCGTCATAGCCGCACCACCTCCTGACACACCCGCCCCGCCTTCTTCTGGCCCAAAATATCCCGGGGGGTCCCGGGGGGCAGCGCCCCCCGACTTACTTTTCCAGCGGGCAGCGCCCCCCGTCTTACATTCCCAGCAAACAACACCGCGCCGCTCATTCCTCGTCCACCACCGCGAAAAGCGTCGGCACCGCCGGACAGGGCGCCAGCTCATTCTCGATCACATCCGAGAGCCGCGTCTGATGCAGGAACACATAGACATGCGCGCTGAGCCCTTCCCAGAGCCGGTTGGTCATCGATTGCGCCCGCGATCCGCTCGCCGCCCCCGAGGCCCCGGCGCCCTTGTGCAGCGCATCGACCGTCTCATCTACGGCGGCGAGGATCTCGGCCACCCGGATTTCCGACGGCGGTCGGGCCAGCCGATAGCCACCGCCCGGCCCCCGCACCGAAGCCACCAGCTCGGCCCGCCGCAGCTTGACGAAAAGCTGCTCGAGATAGGGCAGCGAAATATCCTGACGCCGCGACACATCGCCCAGCGTCACCAGCCCATTGGCCTCCTGCATCGCGATATCCGCCAGGGCGACCATCGCATAGCGTCCCTTCGTGCTTAGCTTCACCGCTGCAACTCCTGCAAATGATTGACCTTCCGCCGCGCATTGCGTATCTGCATGAAACGCATCTGCACAGGCGAAAAGTGTTTAGAACAGTTCTAAAGTGACCGGGCCGCTCCGTCAAGAATGGCCGCACTTTCGTGAAAGGACAAAGGACCACCATGCCCGAGGTTATCTTTCCCGGCCCCGAAGGCCGTCTCGAAGGCCGCTACCACCCGCAAAAGGAAAGAGACGCCCCGATCGCCATCGTCCTGCACCCGCATCCGCAGTTTGGCGGGACGATGAACAACAAGGTTGTCTATAATCTCCATTACGCCTTCTACAACATGGGCTTCACCGTGCTGCGGTTCAATTTCCGCGGCGTCGGGCGCAGCCAGGGCGAATATGATCAAGGCGTGGGCGAGCTCTCGGATGCCGCCTCGGCGCTCGACTATCTGCAGTCGATGAATGCCAATTCCAAACATTGCTGGGTCGCGGGCTTCTCCTTTGGCGCCTGGATCGGGATGCAGCTCTTGATGCGCCGCCCCGAGATCACCGGCTTTGTCTCGGTCTCGCCGCCGGCGAATATGTATGATTTCTCCTTCCTCGCGCCCTGCCCGTCCTCCGGGCTGATCATCAACGGCACCAATGACCGCGTGGCGCCGCCTGCCGACACCCAGACGCTCGTCGCCAAGCTGCAGGAACAGCAAGGCATCACCGTCACCCATGAAGAGCTCGAAGGCTCCGGCCATTTCTTCGAAGAGCCCCATATGGACACGATGATCGACACCGTCACCGGCTATGTGAAACGCCGCCTCACCGAAGGCACGCGCTGAGCCATGGGGGTTGCCGAGGATCTTGCCGACGAACTGGCCCGCGATGTGATCAAATACATCGACGCGACCGGCGGGGATGAAAAGATCATCGCCGATATCGTCGGCGTCCTCGGGGCCTCGTCGCAAACCGCCGAAGAGGCGTTTCTCACTGCGATCCGCGTCCGCCGCGCCAATATCAAGGCCCGCGCCCTGCTGATGGAACGCGCCCGCGCCTTCAAGGCCGAACAAGAGGCCAAGGCCGGCGCGGCGAAACAGCCCGAGTAGCGAAAACACGGGCTCAAGCCGCAAAAAAACTTCCCCAAGGCGGTCGGTCCCTGACCGCCTTTTTTGTTGCAGTCCGCCCCCGTCCTTAGAACGCGCGCGATCACGGACAAGCCCCCCACCTTCACAAAACTGACACATCCCCATCGCGTCTCCGTGAGCCAGTTCTCACGGCCCATCACACGCGAGCGTGAGCCTATTTCATTCCCTTGGGCCACCCCCATTTGCTGTCTCACAAACGGCGACACACCGCCGCCTGAACAACAGACACACAGAGACACACGAAGGACAAACATCATGCGTATTCTTGCAACCACCGCCACCCTCATCGCCCTCGCAGCCCCGGCCTTTGCCGCAGTGCCTGACGCCCTGCCCAACGGCTTCGGCCAGGATCAGCACATCGGCGCGCTGCCCAACGGCTTCGACCAGCCCGAGCATATCGGCGCCCTGCCGAACGGCTTCGAGCCCGACGAGCGCCGCGGCTACACCCTGCCCAACGGCTTTGAGCGCGACGAAAGCCGCGACCGCTAAGCCCGGTCAACACCCCTGACAGCAACGCGGTCCCCACCCCGGGGGCCGCGTTCATTTTTGTGCGGAGGTGCGTTTCTTCTCGGCGACGACCTTCTCGGCCAGATCACGGGCAATGGCAAAGGCCCCCTTGATCTTGTCGCCATCCTTGCGCCAGTCGCGGCGCACCACGATCTTGTTGTCGCGGATCTTGGCCAGCCCGTCCTGCGCCTGCACGAATTCCACAAGCCCCTGCGGCGAGGCGAATTTGTCGTTGTGGAACTGGATCGTCGCGCCCTTCGGCCCGCCGTCGAGCTTGGCGATCCCGGCCTTCTTGCACATGGCCTTGATCCGCACCACCAGAAGCAGCGTGTTGACCTCGCGCGGCAGCTTACCGAACCGGTCGATCAGCTCGGCGGCAAAGCCTTCCAGCTCGACCTTGGTCTCAAGCCCGCTGAGCCGCCGATAGAGCCCGAGCCGCACATCGAGATCGGGCACATAGTCTTCGGGGATGAGCACCGGCACGCCGAGATTGATCTGCGGCGCCCATTGCCCATCCGCCTCGCTCAAGCCCTCGAGATCGCCCGATTTGATCTTGGCAATCGCCTCTTCGAGCATCGATTGATAGAGCTCATAGCCCACATCGCGCATCTGGCCGGATTGCTCCTCTCCAAGCAGATTGCCCGCCCCGCGAATGTCGAGATCCTGACTGGCGAGCGTGAACCCGGCCCCCAACGTGTCGAGCGACGACAAGACGCGCAGCCGCTTTTCCGCCGCCGGGGTGAGCTTGACCCGCGGTTTCGTCGTCAGATACGCATAGGCCCGCAGCTTCGACCGCCCGACGCGCCCGCGGATCTGATAGAGCTGCGCCAGCCCGAACATATCCGCCCGATGCACGATCATCGTATTGGCGCGCGGAATATCGAGACCGGATTCAACAATCGTCGTGGCCAGCAGCACATCATATTTGCCGTCATAAAACGCGTTCATCCGCGCATCGAGCTCACCCGCCGCCATCTGGCCATGGGCCACCGCGAACGTGACCTCGGGCACTTCGTTGCGCAGGAACTCTTCGATCTCGGGCAGATCGCTGACACGCGGCACCACATAGAAACTCTGCCCGCCCCGGTAATGCTCGCGCAACAGCGCCTCGCGCACGGTCACCCGGTCGAATTCGCTCACATAGGTGCGGATCGACAGCCGGTCCACCGGCGGCGTGCCAATGATCGACAGATCGCGCACCCCCGACAGCGACAGCTGCAAGGTGCGCGGAATGGGCGTCGCCGACAGCGTCAGCACATGCACATCCGACCGCATCTGCTTGAGCCGCTCCTTATGCGCCACGCCAAAACGCTGCTCTTCGTCGATGATCAAGAGCCCGAGGTTCTCGAACCGCACCGACTTGGCCAAGAGCGCATGGGTGCCCACCACGATATCGACCTTGCCGCGCGCGAGGCCCTCGCGGGTCTTCGCCGCCTCGCCCGCCGACACGAACCGCGACAGCGGCGCGACATTGACCGGAAAGCCCCGAAACCGCTCGGCAAAGCTCTGATAATGCTGCCGCGCCAGCAATGTCGTGGGCGCGATCACCGCCACCTGCTGGCCGGACATGGCCGCGACAAAGGCCGCGCGCATCGCCACCTCGGTCTTGCCAAAGCCCACGTCACCACAGATCAGCCGATCCATCGGCCGCCCCGAGCCGAGATCCTCCATCACATCCGAGATCGCGCCAAGCTGGTCATCGGTCTCCTGATAGGGGAAGCGCGCCGAAAACGCCTCCCAGGCGTGATGTTCAGGCTCGAGCACCGGCGCCTTGCGCAGCGCCCGCTCCGCCGCCACCCGGATGAGCCGGTCCGCCATCTCGCGGATGCGCTCCTTGAGCTTGGCCTTCTTGGCCTGCCACGCGCCACCCCCGAGCCGGTCGAGCAAGCCCTCGTCATGGCCATAGCGGCTCAACAGCTCGATATTCTCCACCGGCAGGTAGAGCCGCGCGTTCTCGGCATATTCGAGCAACAGACATTCATGCGCCGCGCCCGCCGCGCTGATCACTTCCATCCCGTGATAGCGCCCGATGCCGTGATCCACATGCACCACCAGATCGCCGGGGCTGAGGCTCTGCGCCTCGGTGAGGAAATTCTCGGCCTTGCGCCGCCGCTTGGGCGCGCGGATCAACCGGTCGCCGAGAATATCCTGCTCGGCAATCACCGTGAGATCGGGCGTCTCGAAACCGTGCTCGAGCCCCCAGACCGTGAGATAGAGCCCCTGCCCGCGCAGCCCCTTGGCATCGGTGACACTCACCGCCCCAAGCAGCCCCTCATCCTCGACAAGCCCCTCAAGCCGCTCGCGCGCGCCCTCGGAATAGGCCGCGATGAGCACCGGCCCGGCGCTCATCCGCGCCTCGACATGGGTTTTCAGCGCGGCAAAGAGGTTCACATCCTCCTGCTGCCGCTCGGGCGAGAAATTGCGACCGACCCGCGCGCCCGCATCGATGATCCCCGGCCCCGGCGCCTGCGGCAAGGGGCTAAAGGCCAGCACCCGCCGCCCCGCCACCGCCGCATCCCAGCCCGCCCCATCGAGATAGAGCTGACCGGGCGGCACCGGCTTATAGATCGTCTCGTCGCGCCCCTTGGTCTTGAGCGCATGCTGCCGCGTCTCATATTGATCGACCACCGACACCCATCGCGCATCGCGCATCGCGGCGCTCTGATCGTCGAGCGTGACACTCGCCCCCGGCAGATAGTCAAACAGCGTCTCGAGCCGCGCGTGAAAGAACGGCAGCCAATGCTCGATGCCCTGATGCTTGCGCCCCGCGCTCACCGCCTCATAGAGCGGATCATCAGTGCCCGCCGCGCCGAACTCGATCCGGTAATTCTGCCGGAACCGGGTGATCGCCGCCTCGTCGAGAATGACCTCCGACACAGGGGCGAGCTCGATCTGGTCGAGCTTGGCCACCGTGCGCTGGGTCGCCGGATCAAACCGCCGCACCCCGTCGAGCACATCGCCAAAAAGATCGAGCCGCACCGGCCCCGCATCGCCCGGCGAATAAATGTCGATGATGCCGCCCCGGATCGCGTAATCGCCGGGCTCGGTCACCGTCGGCGCTTGGGTGAACCCCATCCGCACCAGAAACGCCCTGAGCGCCTCTTCGTCGATCCGCTCGCCCACCTGTGCGGCAAAGGCGGCGCTTTGCAGCACCTCGCGCGCCGGCAGTTTCTGGGTCGCGGCATTGAGCGTGGTGAGCAGCACGAACCGCCCCGACATGCCATGCGCCAGCGCCGCCAGCGTCGCCATCCGCGTCGCCGAAATATCGGCATTGGGCGACACCCGATCATAGGGCAGACAATCCCAGCCCGGAAAGGTGATGACCGGCAGATCGGGCGCGAAGAACCGCAGCGCCGCCTGCATCGCGACCATCCGCTTGTCGTCCCGCGCCACATGGATGACCGGGCCGCCGCTCTTGTCGCTTTCCTGAAGGATGAGCCGCGCGTCGAACCCCTCGGGCGCGCCGCCGACCGTGAATTTGGACTGTTCTGCCATGGCCTACCCGCCCAGCGCCGAACTCGAGAAATTCTGCAACATGCCCCACATCGCGGTGATGAAAAGCGAGATGATCCCGATCACCTGCGTCATCACCCGGTGCCGCGACAGCCGCTTGACCAGATCCGGCCCATGCAGATCGCGCGCCCGAATGGCCCGCGCCGTGCGCACCACCAGCCACGCCACCAGCGTCATCGGCGTGCCCAATAGCACCAGCGCCTGCGCGAACTCGCGGTCATAGACAAAGCCCAAGAGCACCAGCGCCGTCAGCATGAACGAGGCGAACCCCACCAGCAGCACACCGGATTCCTCGGCAATCAGCAGGATGCGATTGACATTGATCCGCACCAGATCCTCGAAATCCTGGCCCGTCTCGCCCTTGGCCCGACGCGCCCGCAGGATCATGTCATAGGGCACGCCAAGAACCCAGTGATTGACCGTCGACCACATCACCGCCAGCGCAATCCAGAACCACAGGTTCGAAAAGCTGCGCATGTCGATCAGTTCGAAAACCGCTGTATACCAGTCCACTGTGCCGCCTCGGTTCTGCCTCAGACAAACCTCTTAGCGCCGCTCCGCGGCAATTCCTACCCTTGAGATGGCGAAAATATCGTGCGAGTGAGGGCAAAAGGACCAAACACGAGCCGATCCATGCGCCCGACCCAAGCTCCCTTCCCCCTGACCCGCCTGCGCCGCCCCCGGGCGAGCGCCGCGCTGCGCGACCTCGTGCAGGAAAACACGCTCACCGTGGGCGATCTGATCTGGCCGATCTTTCTGTGCGATGGCGAGGGCGTGAGCGATCCCGTGGCCTCGATGCCCGGCGTCAACCGGCTCAGCATCGACCGCGCCGTCGAGGCCGCCCGCGAGGCGGCCGATCTCGGCATCCCGGCGCTCTGCCTCTTTCCCTATACCTCGACCGCCAACCGCACCGCGGATTGCGCCGAGGCCTGGAACCCCGAGAACCTGAGCAACCGCGCCACCCGCGCCATCAAAGCCGCGGTGCCCGAGATCGCCATCATGACCGATGTGGCGCTCGATCCCTATTCCGACACCGGTCATGACGGGTTTGTTCGCGACGGGCGCATCGTCAATGACGAAACCGTGGCGGCGCTCATCCGTCAGGCGCTGAGCCAGGCCGAGGCGGGGGTCGACATCATCGGCCCCTCCGACATGATGGACGGCCGCATCGGCGCCATCCGCCGCGCCCTCGAAGAGGCGGGCCACCAAGACACCTGCCTGATGAGCTATTCCGCCAAATACGCCTCGGCCTTCTATGGCCCGTTCCGCGATGCGGTGGGCGCGGCTGGCGCGCTCAAGGGCGACAAACGCACCTATCAGATGAACCCCGCCAATTCCGACGAGGCGCTGCGCCTCATCGAACGCGATCTGTCTGAAGGCGCGGATATGATCATGGTCAAGCCCGGCATGCCCTATCTCGACATCTGCCGCCGCGCCAAGGACGCCTTTGGCGCGCCCACCTTCGCCTATCAGGTGTCGGGTGAATATGCGATGATCATGGCCGCCGCCCAGAACGGCTGGATCGACGGCGACCGCGCCATGGCCGAAAGCCTGATGGCCTTCAAACGCGCCGGCTGTGACGGCATCCTGACCTATTTCGCCCCGCGCATCGCCCGCGCGCTCGGCTAAACCGGGCGGCATCTCGCCCAAAACCCCGTTGCGGGGTGACAGATGGCAGGCTTCCGCCTATAGTGACGGCAGATCGGCCATCCAAAGGTCGGCTGCTTTCAGGCAACAATTACAGGCAAGACCATGAGCACAGTTTCCCGACGCAGCTTCACGCTGGGCGCCCTCGCCGCCACCCCGCTTCTCGCCGCTTGCGGCAATGGCGTGGGATCACGCGGTTCCGAACGGATCGACGCCCGCGTCGACACCACGCTGAACTATCTCTACAACACCTACCCCAACACCCGCAGCCTCGCGGATAAATCCACCGGCATGCTGGTCATGCCGCTGGTCACCGAGGCCGGGCTCGGCATCGGCGGCGGCTATGGCCGTGGCGCGCTGCGCATCGGCGGCTCGACCGTCGATTACTACTCGGCCACCAAGGGCAGCGTCGGGCTCCAGATCGGCGCCCAGCAATTCGCCCATGTGCTGTTCTTCATGACCGATGACGCGCTGTCGAAATTCCGCCGCGCCTCGGGCTGGGCGGCGGGCGCCGACATCGAATACGCCTTCCGCGATCAGGGCGAAAACATCCGCGCCGAAACCACCACATCGACCTCGCCGGTGGTGGCGGTGATCTTTGGTCAGGCCGGTCTCTTGGCCGGCGTGTCGCTCGAAGGCATGAAATACACCCGCATCATTCCCTGATCGGGCCACGCGCCCAAATCAGCACCCTTGCGCCCGGCCTCAGGCCGGGCGTTTTGGGTATTTATATCCAGAAAGAGGCACAGGCCGCGCCAAAGCCGCGCCCTCAGGCTCAATGCAGGGTGAATTCCCCCACCACATTGCGCCATTCTCCGGGTGAGATCATCTTGCGATGGCTGAACCGCACCGAATGCAACGGGCCGTCCAGCTCGCGCTGCCAGAACTCGATGAATTCAAAAAGTCTCGGATGATCCGGCGCCACATCGTAATCCTGCCAGATATAGCTGTTGAGCACATGGATATGGTCCGGCATGTGGTAAAAGAATTCGGCCGTGGTCAGACCATATCCCTTGAGCATCAGCTCGGTCTCGCTCATGTCTTTCGGGTTGGGCATTTCCTGCTCCTTTCGCTGCTCTAACACCCCCCTTTCACCAGCTTGCCACAAAAACTTTACTTTTCAATGAAAACAATGTGTTAGCCACCCAACCCAGTGGCTGCCAAATCCCGGCGTGATGCGCCATTGCACCCCGCATCCGGGGTCTGATATAGTCCCATCAACTATATATAGACAGCAGGCCCTGACGTGAGCGATAAGTCGCAACCCCCTGAAGACACAGACGAAATTCCCGCCGAGCGCCCGGTTTACGATGGTCCGGCCGTGACAATCGAAGAGGAGATGAAGACCTCCTACCTCGATTACGCCATGTCGGTGATCGTCAGCCGTGCCATTCCCGATCTGCGCGATGGGTTGAAACCGGTGCACCGGCGCATCCTCTATGCGATGCATGAAACCGGCAACACCCATGACAAACCCTATCGCAAATCGGCCCGGCCCGTCGGCGATGTCATGGGTAAATACCACCCCCATGGCGACAGCGCGATCTATGACGCGCTGGTCCGCATGGCGCAGGATTTCTCCATGTCGCTGCCGCTGCTCGACGGTCAGGGCAACTTTGGCTCGATGGATGGCGATAACGCCGCCGCAATGCGCTATACCGAGGTCCGCATGGACAAACCGGCCAGCGCCCTGCTGGCCGATATCGAAAAAGACACGGTCAATTTCCAGGACAATTACGACGGCAAGGACCGCGAACCCACCGTCCTGCCGGCGCGCTTCCCCAATATGCTCGTCAATGGCGCGGGCGGCATCGCCGTCGGCATGGCGACCAATATCCCGCCGCATAACCTTGGCGAAGTGGTCGATGCCACGCTGGCGCTCATCGACAATCCGGATCTGAGCTCGGAAGAACTCATCGATTATGTCCCCGGCCCCGATTTCCCCACCGGCGCGATCATGCTCGGCCGGTCCGGCGCACGAAAGGCCTATCTCGAGGGCCGCGGCTCGGTCATCATCCGCGCCAAGACCCGGGTCGAGGAAATCCGCCGCGACCGCTGGGCCATCGTCATCGACGAAATCCCCTATCAGGTGAACAAGGCCTCGATGATCGAGAAGATCGCCGAAGCCGCCCGCGAGAAACGCATCGAGGGCATCGCCCATGTGCAGGATGAAAGCGACCGCAACGGCGTCCGCGTCGTGGTCGAGCTGAAGCGCGACGCCACCGCCGAAGTGGTGCTGAACCAGCTCTTCCGCTTCACGCCGATGCAGACCTCCTTTGGCTGCAACATGCTCGCCCTCAATGGCGGCCGCCCCGAACAGCTCACCCTGCGCGGCTTTCTCACCGCCTTCATCGCCTTCCGCGAAGAGGTGGTCGCCCGCCGCACCGCCTATGACCTGCGCAAGGCCCGCGAACGCAGCCATATCCTCTGTGGTCTGGCCGTCGCGGTGAGCAATGTCGACGAGGTGGTCGCGACCATCCGCTCCTCTGCCGATGCCGCTGAGGCACGGCAAAAGCTGATGGAGCGGCGCTGGCCCGCGGGCGACATCCTCGAATATATCGCGCTGATCGACGATCCGACCCACCGCGCCAATGACGACGGCACCTATAACCTGTCGGAAACCCAGGCCCGCGCCATTCTCGAATTGCGGCTGCAGCGCCTGACCCAGCTCGGCGTCAAGGAAGTCACCGACGAGCTGCAAGAGCTCGCCGCCAAGATCAAGGAATATCTCGCCATCCTCGCCTCACGCGAACGGATCATGGAGATCATCGCAGACGAGCTGCGCGAGGTCCGTGACCAATTCGCCGTGCCGCGCCGCACCGAGATCACCGACTGGTCCGGTGACATGGATGACGAAGACCTGATCGAGCGCGAAGAGATGGTCGTGACGGTCACCTCCGGCGGCTATATCAAACGCACCGCTCTGGCCGATTTCCGCGCCCAGAAGCGCGGCGGCAAGGGGCTCTCGGGCATGCAGACGAAGGAAGAGGACGTGGTCACCACGCTCTTCGTCGCCAACACCCATACCCAGCTTCTGTTCTTCACCACCGACGGCATGGCCTACAAGCTCAAGACATGGCGCCTGCCGCAAGGCGGCCGCACTGCCAAGGGCAAGGCCATTGTCAACATCCTGCCCATTCCCACCGGGGTCTCTGTCGCGGCGATCATGCCCGTCGACCGTCCCGAAGAGGAATGGAATGATTTGCAGATCGTCTTTGCCACCGATGCCGGCACCGTGCGCCGCAACCGGCTCTCGGATTTCACCAATGTGAAATCCAACGGCAAGATCGCGATGAAATTCGAGGATGAAAACGCCGGCATGAGCCTGATCAACGCCCGCATCTGTTCCGAAGAGGATGATGTGATGCTGGTGACCAACTCGGGCCGCGCCATCCGCTTTCCGACCACGGATGTGCGGGTCTTCAACTCGCGCAATTCGGTGGGCGTGCGCGGCATCCGCCTCTCGGGCGAGGACAAGGTCGTCTCGATGTCGGTCATCCGCCATTTCGAGGCCAGCTCCGAGGAACGCGTCGCCTATCTCAAACAGCGCCGCCTGATGGCGGGCCTGACCGAGGACGAGGCCGCCTCCGACGACGAGGATGAAACCGCCGTCGCAGGTCAGCTCAGCCCCGAACGCTATGCCGAAATGTCGGCGGTCGAGAATCTCATTCTCACCATCACCGCCAAGGGCGCGGGCAAGCTCAGCTCGAGCCATGACTACCCAGTGCGCGGCCGTGGCGGACTCGGCGTCACCGCCTGGACCAAATCCATGTCGAACGGCCCGATCATCGCCTGTTTCCCGGTGGAAATGCCCGATCAGGTCATGCTCGCCACCTCCAAGGGCCAGTCGATCCGCATCCCCGTCGATGGCATCTCCTTCCGCTCGCGCAGCGCCGGCGGCGTCCGCGTCTTCAACACCGGCAAGAACGAAGAGGTGGTCTCGGTCGCCTGGATCGCCGATCGCGGCGACGAGGACGAAGATGAGGCGCAAACCGAAAACCAAACCGAGGCTCAGGACCCATCGACCCCCGATCAGGACTGATCCCTCTTTCTGGTTTCAAATACCCAAAAGCCCCGCCAGCAACCTGGCGGGGCTTTTCGTTTAGCCAATCACCGGACGCGGTTCACCCCGCGAAAGGCGTGAATTTCTCTTCGAGATACTCCAGAAGCGGCGCCTCGCTCGGGGCCGCGCCACAGGCCCGCTCGATCACCTCGCGCGGCCCGTAAAGCGCCCCGTGCCGCTGCACCTTCTCGCGCAGCCAGCCGGTCGCGCGCGACGGATCGCCCCGCGCCAGATCCGCGTCGAGATCGGGCAGGTCCCGGCGCAACGCCGCATGAAGACAGCCCGCATAGAGATTGCCGAGACTATAGGTCGGGAAATAGCCGAAAAGCCCCACCGACCAATGCACATCCTGCAACACGCCCTGCGAGGGCTTCGGCACTGCATAGCCGAAATCGCGCTGAAACCGGTCGTTCCATGCGGCCTCCAGATCGCCGGGCCGCAGATCCCCCGCCACCAGCGCCCGCTCGAGATCGAACCGCAACAGCACGTGCAGATTATACTGCACCTCATCGGCTTCCGTCCGGATATAGCCCCGGCCAAGCCGGTTCACGACGCGGAAAAACGCCTCTTCATCCGCCACGCCGAAATCGCCGAACTTGTCGCGCATCCGGCCATAGAGCCAGCCACAAAACGCCCGGCTCCGGCCCAACTGGTTCTCATAGATCCGGCTTTGGCTCTCATGCACCCCCATCGACACACCCCGGCCCAGCGCGCTCAGCCCGAAATCGGGATCGACCGCCTGTTCATAGCAGGCGTGTCCCACCTCATGGATCGTCGAATAGAGACAGTTGAACGGATCGCGCGGGTCGGTCCGTGTGGTGATCCGCACATCCGCCCCCGAGCCCGAGGAAAACGGATGCACCGCCCGGTCAATCCGCCCCCGGTTGAGATCATAACCAAAGGCCAGCGCCAGCTCCCGGCAGAGCTCAAGCTGCAGCGCCGTGTCGAACGCGCCCGAAAGCCCCGGCACCTCGCCCGCGCCCTGCACCTTGTCGCGCAGCGCCACAAGACGCGGCCGCATCGCGCCGAACATGGCCGCAAGCTCCGCCGCCGTCGCCTCCGGCTCGTAATCCTGCAAGAGCGCGTCATAGGCATCGCCCCCAGCCCCGGCGAGCGCCGCACCCTCTTCACGCCGCAGCCGCAGCACCTCCGAAAGCGCCGGCAGAAACCGCGCCACATCCTCCTCGGCCCGCGC
This sequence comes from Roseovarius sp. CH_XMU1461, assembly GCF_037027165.1. Taxonomy (NCBI): domain Bacteria; kingdom Pseudomonadati; phylum Pseudomonadota; class Alphaproteobacteria; order Rhodobacterales; family Roseobacteraceae; genus Roseovarius; species Roseovarius sp. CH_XMU1461. The sequence continues at coordinate 472,493 of NZ_JAYMDV010000002.1, read as the reverse complement.
CTCGGCCCAGATCCCCTGCGCCAGCGCCGTCTCCCGCGCCAAGGCCATGGCCAGCGCCGCCGGCACCTTGAGCGTCCGCTCATAGCCGCGCCGGATCTCGCGCAGCTGCGCCCGCGCGACCGTGTCGTCTTGCGCAAGCTCCGCCCCCGCCGCCGCCAACCAGTCGGCAATCCGCGGATCGCTGCGCCGCGCATGCAACACGCCCTGCATCGCCGCCGATTCCTCGGCCCGCTGCGCCGCCGCGCCGCGCGGCATCATCGTCTCTTGGTCCCAGCTCAGCCGCCCGGCCACCTGGCCCAGCGCCTCGGTCTCGCGCTGATAGGCGATCAGCTCCGCATAGGCCCCCATCTTACGCGTCCCGCACCGATTGCGCCCGCGGATAGAGGCTCAGGAACCGCGCCCGCAGGATCAGAACAAAGAACACCACGGCCAGGATCTGATGCAGGATCGCGATATGCCAAGGCGCGCCGCTCATCACCGTGTGAATGCCGATCGCCACCTGCAAGAGCATGGCGATGAAGGCCGCGTGAAACGCCAGCCGCGTGGCGCGATGGGCGCTCTTGCGACCGCGCAGCCAGACCACGATGCCAAAGGCAAAGATGAGATAGCCGGTCACCCGGTGGATGAACTGCACAAGACCCGGATTTTCAAAGAAATTCCGCCACCACGGCTCGATCATGAAAGGCTCGGGCGGCAACACGCCCCCGGCCATCAGCGGCCAATCGGTATAGCTGCGCCCGGCGTCGATCCCGGCCACCAGCGCCCCGATGAGGATCTGCAGGAACGCGAAATGCAAAAGCCCCGTCGACATCCCATAGAGCTTGCGCTCCTTGCCGCGCCGCGCCTGCATCAACTCGCGCTCCTCGCGCCCCAAGAGCATCACATACCACGCGATGAGCCCGAGGATCACGAAGGCCAGCCCAAGATGCGTCGCGAGCCGGTACGAGGCCACATCGGTCATGCTGCCCTGCAGCCCCGAATGCACCATCCACCAGCCCACAGCCCCCTGCAGCCCGCCCAAAAGACCCAGCCCCAAGAGCCGCTTGCTCCAGCCGGTGGGCATTTTCTTCGCCGCCAGAAAGCCGAAAAAGCCAAGCGCCCAAACCAGCCCGATCACCCGGCCAAGCTGCCGATGACCCCATTCCCACCAATAGATGGATTTGAAATCCTCAAGCTGCATCCATTGGTTCTGGATCTGAAACTCGGGGATCGCCTGATACTTGGCAAATTCCGCCTGCCAGTCGGCGGTGTTCATCGGCGGCAGCGCGCCGGTGATGGGCCGCCATTCGGTGATCGACAGGCCGCTATCGGTGAGCCGGGTCAACCCGCCCACCACGATCATCGCCAGCACCAGCGCAAAGAGCCCCATGAGCCAGACCCGGATCGCGCCCCGCGCGCCGCCGCGCCCGCGATCGATCACGCCCTTGGCCGCCGCTTGCCGCCCCCCGGGCGCATCTTGGCCCACCTCTTCGAAAATGCTGCGCTTGCCGCTCATCGCGTCACCTCATGCTTGGCCCGGGCTCTGCCCGCGCATCCCCTCGGATATACTGTGCCATCTTATGGCGTGGTCAACCACGGTCCTTCCAGCGGACCATCTGACGCATCACCCCATGCATCATCCGGATATCGGCCTGGGTGAGCGGCATCCGCGACCAGAAATTGCGCAGGTTGCGGCGCATATTGGCGGCCTTGTGCTCGGGAAAGAAGAACCCGGCCTCTTCCATCCGCTCCTCGTAATGCTCGGCGAGCTTGGCAATCTCGTCGCGCGACGCCCATTGCGTATCGCCAAGCCCCTCCTGCACCGGCGCCACATCACTCTGCTGGCGCATCCATTCATAGCCCACCAGCAGCACACATTGCGCGAGGTTGAGCGAGGCAAACTGCGGATTGACCGGCACGTTGATGATCGCATTGGCCCGCGCCACATCGTCATTCTCAAGCCCCGCGCGCTCCGGCCCGAACAAAACCGCCACCCGCTCGCCGCCCGCGATCTTCTCGGCCGCGAGCTTCATCGCGGCCTCGGGCGTGTAGACCGGCTTGGTCATCTCCCGCGACCGCGCCGTGGTGGCAAAGACGAAACTCGTATCCGCCACCGCCGCATCCACATCCTCGACCAGTTGCGCCTCATCGAGCAGCCGCCCCGCGCCGCTCGCCATCGCCACCGCCTTCGGGTTGGGCCAGCCGTCACGCGGGCTCACGAGCCGCATCCGGTCGAGCCCGAAATTCCACATGGCACGGGCCGCCGCACCGATATTCTCGCCCATCTGCGGACGGACGAGCACGAAAGAAGGCTGGGGGGTATCGCTTGGCATATCTGGTCTCCTTGGGCTTGCGTCATAAGCCGAACCGCCAAGGGCGAAAACCCCTCTCGCGCCGCAACTCGCGCCGAGACCGGACAAACCGCGCCAAAATCGCGCAAAACCGGTCCCGCCGGCCCGCAGCCCCATGGACCGCAAGGGTTTTCCCCGCTATAGCGGGCCAAATCAAAAGAGGTTTCCCATGGCCGAGCCAGACACGCCAAAGCTCTATCTGATCACCCCCGCCGAGATCGAGCTGTCCCGCTTCCCCGATCAGCTCGCGGCGGCGCTCGACGCGCATGAAACCGCCTGCCTGCGTCTCGCGCTGGCGAGCCATGACGAAGACCGCATCGCCCGCGCGGCCGATGCCTGCCGCGAAGTGACCCTGCCCCGCGACGTGGCGCTGGTCATCGACAATCACGTGATGCTGGTGGAACGGCTCGGGCTCGACGGCGTCCATCTCACCGATGGCACCCGCTCGGTCCGCTCGGCGCGCAAGACCCTCGGTCCCGACGCCATCGTCGGCGCCTTCTGCGGCACCTCGCGCCATGACGGCATGTCCGCCGGCGAGGCGGGTGCCGATTACATCAGCTTCGGCCCCGCGGGCGTCACCTCGCTCGGCGACGGTGCCCAGGCCGAGCATGAGCTTTTTGACTGGTGGAGCCAGATGATCGAAGTGCCCGTCGTGGCCGAAGGCGCGCTCGACGCCGAACGCATCGCGGCCCTCGCCCCGGTCACCGATTTCTTCGCCATCGGCGACGAGATCTGGGCCAGCGACGACCCGCTCGCCGAACTGTCGCGCCTCGCCGCTGCCATGGGCTAAATCGACCTGCGTACCTTGTGGCAAGGACTGTCCTTGCCACAAATTGGCGCACTGTCGCTTTACCGACGTAATACCGACGACTTGCCGACCCCGCATTTTCAGGGTTAACGCGGCCTAGCTCGCGACCCGCCGCGCCTCGGGCATGCCGCCGCGCACCGCCTCTTCCAGCTCCCGCGCCAGCGCCTTGCGATCCACCGCATCCGCCAATTTTACAGGGCTATGATAGCGCAGCTCGACCCGTCCACGCCGCCCCGCCGACAGGGTCTTGAGCAGATGCGCGCCAAAGCTCATATCGCCCCACCAGCCATAGAATCTCGGGTCTTCGCCCTCCGGCGCATGATAGACCACACTGACCGGCTGAATGGCCATCTCCCCGCGCAATTCCTCGGTAAAGAACGACTGAAAGAGCGTTGTTTTAAAAGGCAAAACCCGGAACCCATCCGTCGAGGTGCCTTCGGGAAAAAACACCAATCGATGCCCCGCCCGGAGCCGCTCAACGAACAGCGCCGTCTGCGCCTTCGCCTGCCGCGGATCCCGCGCGATAAACACCGTCCCGGTGATCTTCGCCAGGAACCCGATCCCCGGCCATCTCGCCACCTCGGCCTTGGACACGAAATAGACCGACTTGACCGCGTTCAGCACGAAAATATCGAGCCATGACGCATGGTTAGCCACCCAGGCCCCGCGCATCTTCATCGGACGCCCAATGACCCGCAGACGCAGCCCGATCACCCAGAGCGCCTGACGGCACACTGTCCTTGTCACCCAAGGGGTTATCGGGCGTTTTTCGCGAAAAATCGGGTATTCAATCAGCCGCAGCAGCAGCTTCACGATCACCCCGGCCAGCAAGATGGTGCTCAGCGCCAGCGCCCGCAGCCCAACCCGCAGCCAGCCCGCCGCGCTGATCCGGACGGGCGTCTCGTCGCCGCCCCCTTCCCAGGTCACATTCACTCGGCAACCTCACGGGAATAAATGCTTTTTCGCGCCGAGCACATGCGCTCGGTGTCCATGATGAGGCACACATCAATGGTGTTGAACGCGTGATCCACATAGGCCCCGTCGCCCACGAACCCGCCCAAGCGCAGATAGGCCTTGATCAGCGCCGGCACCTGCAGCATCGCCCGCCGCCGGTCGATCTGCTCCGCTGGCATCAGATCCATCGGCTGATAGTTCACCGCCCGCGGCCGCAGCCCCTCTGGCGCGCGATGCCGGTGATAGAGCAGCGACAACGGCTCGGCCAGCGCCTCGGCATCGGTCCCGTGAAAGCTCGCAACCCCAAACAGAACTTCGATTTCATTGGTCTCGACATACTGTGCCAAGCCCTGCCAGAGATGGTGCATCGCCGCCCCGCCACGATAGGCCGGATCGAGGCACGACCGGCCCAATTCCAACAGGTTACGCCCCGATTTTAACAGCGGCGCGAGATCATATTCGCTCTCGGAATAAAACTGCCCGGCGGCCTCGGCGCCCGCGCGCTGCAACAGACGGTAGACCCCGACCACCGCATCCCCCGCCGCCTTGTCGATGAGCAGCAGGTGATCGCAATGCGCATCGAACGCATCCCGCTCGAGCCCCGCCTCATGGTCGACCAGGGCCCCGTCGCTTCCCAATTCATTAACGAATACACGATACCGTAGGGCCTGCGCGGCTCGGATATCGTCTTCCCCATCTGCCAGCCGAACCTCAAATTCGGGCCGTGTCGTCACATTCACCTAGGTCTAGCTCCCCGCTCTCGGCCTGTTCGACGCTTATACAGCAAAGTTTTTGCCCACCCAATGCCCCTTTGCCCGCAGCAAGCCGCGTCTTGACCCGCGCCTTCTGTCACCCATTGCCCACAATGTCGGAATTCCGCCCTAATCCCACCGGGCTATTAACCTTTTGGTAACCTTGTCTCGGCATCAAAAACGGGGTGCAATGCGACACGGGAGGTTTCTATGACGATTTTCCCTATTTCAGGAAAGTTCACAGTGACCCGCCCGCCGATGTTCGACTGCACTTCGCCGATGCCCCAATCGGGCTGTTGCGGATGTTCGACCCGCATGCCCGGCTCCAGAAATTCATCTCCGCCCGCCATATCCCCATTCCCTTAGTGATCAAGACTTTATGGATCAAACTACCGCGAAACTCTCAGGGCTCATAGTCTCCCGCATCTGCCATGATTTGATCAGCCCGGTCGGCGCGATCAACAACGGGCTCGAATTGCTCGATCTGGCCCACAGCGCCCAAGGCGCGGAGTTCACCCTGATCCGCGACAGCGCCGCCCAGGCCACAAGCCGCATTCGCTTCTTCCGACTGGCCTTTGGCGCCGCGCACAAGGATCAGGCCGTCAGCGCCCCCGAGATGGCATCGCTGCTCCGCCACTGCTTTCCCGGCCCGCTCCGCGTGACCTGGGAGGTCGAAGAGACGCTGATCCGCCCCCGCGCCAAGGCCGCCTGCCTCGCCATTCTCTGCCTCGACCGTTGCCTGCCCTATGGTGGCGAGATCCGCGTCGCGCCCCATGGCCCGGCTTTGGCGATCACCACCCAATCCGAGGGCCTGCGCGCCCATGATCCCTATTGGTCGCTCCTCGACGGCCGCCCAATCCCCGAGGACCTGCCGCCCGCCGAGGTGCAATTCGCATTGCTGCCGCATACGGCCCAGAGAAACGACTTGAAATTATCCGCGCAACATACTGACGATTATGCGAAAATCTCGATTTAGGCTCGCACCGATCCGCGCCCGGTCACCTGATATTTGAAACTGGTGAGCTGCGCCGCCCCGACCGGCCCGCGCGCGTGCATCTTGCCCGTCGCGATGCCAATCTCGGCCCCCATGCCAAATTCACCGCCATCGGCAAACTGGGTCGAAGCATTGTGCATCACGATGGCACTGTCCACCTCGGCAAAGAAGACCTCCACCGCCGCCGCATCCTCGGTCAGGATGCAATCCGTGTGGTTCGAGCCAAAGCGCGCGATATGCCCAATCGCCTCTTGCACCCCATCCACCACACGCGCCGCGATGATACTGTCGAGATATTCGCGCCCCCAGTCATCCGCGCCCGCAGGCACCGTCCCGGAAATCCCCGACAGCCCCTCATCCGCGCGCACCTCAACCCCGGCGGCGATCAGCATCTCGATGAGATCCCGGCCCAGCGTGTCGGCAATATCGCGATGGATGAGCAGGCATTCCGCCGCACCACAGATCCCCGTGCGCCGCGTCTTGGCATTGAGCACCACCTCCATCGCCATCTTCGGATCAGCGGCGGCATCGACATAGATATGCACGATCCCCTCGAGATGGGCAAAGACCGGCACCCGCGCCTCGCGCTGCACGAGACCGACAAGCCCCTTGCCCCCGCGCGGCACGATCACATCGACATAGTCGGTCATGGTCAGCAGCTCCGCCACCGCCGCCCGATCCCGCGTCGGGACGAGCTGAATGGCCTCCTGCGGCAGACCCGCCGACACCAGCCCCTCGACCAGACAAGCATGGATCGCGCCCGAGCTGTGAAAGCTCTCAGACCCGCCGCGCAGGATCACCGCATTGCCCGATTTGAGGCAGAGCGCCCCGGCATCCGCCGTCACATTGGGACGGCTCTCATAGATCACGCCGACGACGCCCAGCGGCGTCCGCACCCGACGAATGCTGAGCCCCGTGGGCCGCTCCCATTCCGCCAGCACTTCGCCCACCGGATCGTCCTGCCCGGCCACGGCCCGCAGCCCGGCACAGATCCCCTCGATCCGCGCCTCGTCGAGCATCAGGCGATCCAGCATCGCGTCGCTCAGCCCCTTGTCGCGGCCATAGGCCATATCCTTGCCATTGGCCTCGATGATCTCTTCCCGGCGCGCCCAGACGGCATCAGCGGCGGCCATCAAGGCGGCGGTTTTCTGGGCGGCTGGGGCAATGGCCAGCGCTCGTGCGGCATCCCGGGCCGACCGGCCCAGAGCTTGCATCATCGCGGGAATATCATCCATGTCCTTCATGTCCTTACCCTTTTTCACGCAGGCCCCAGAGGCCAAGTGTTAAAATGCCATGTCGTCGCGGTGGATCAAGGCCCCCCGCGCCGCATATCCCAAGGCCTCGGCAATCGCATCGGTGCGCAGCCCGAGGATCTTGGCCGCCTCCTCCGCATCATAGCGCGTGAGCCCCTGACCGAGCACCCGCCCGTCCTGCGCCCGCACCTGCACCGGATCGCCCCGGCCAAACCGGCCCTCGATCGCGCTGACGCCCGCCGGCAAGAGGCTGCTCCCAGCCTCGAGCGCCGCCACGGCGCCTGCATCCACGATGATCCGGCCGCGCGGCTTCATGCCGCCGATCCAGGCCTTGCGCCGCGCTTGCGGATCGCCCTGGCCTCGGAACCATGTGACCGGCGCACCGCCCTCGATGGCCTGCACCGGGTTGCTCACGCTGCCCTCGGAAATCGCCATATCACAGCCCGCCGCCATCGCCGTGCGCGCCGCCATGAGCTTGGTCTTCATCCCGCCTTTGCTAAGCCCCGATCCCGCGTCACCCGCCATCGCCTCGATCTCGGGCGTGATAGCGGTGATCTCGTCGAACCGCTTGGCCGTGGGGTCGTCATTCGGGTTGGCCGAATAGAACCCATCCACATCGCTCAAGAGGATGAGCTGATCCGCCCCCGCCGTCACCGCGACCTGCGCCGCCATCCGGTCATTGTCGCCATAGCGGATCTCATCCGTGGCCACGGTGTCATTCTCGTTGACGATGGGCACCACACCCAATCGCAACAGCTGATCAAGCGTCGCCCGCGTGTTGAGATAGCGCCGCCGGTTCTCGCTGTCCTCCAGCGTGAGCAACACCTGCGCCGCCTTGATCCCGTGGGATTTGAGCGCGGCCTCATAGGCCCCGGCAAGCCGGATCTGCCCCACCGCCGCCGCCGCCTGGCTCTGTTCGAGCGATAGCTCGGCATTGCCAAGCCCAAGCTCGGCCCGGCCCAGCGCAATCGACCCCGACGACACAAGAACCACCTCCGCGCCCTTGCTACGCAGCCAGGCCACGTCCTCGATCAACGACCCGAGCCAGGCATCGCGCAACGCGCCGCTCACCCGGTCCACCAACAGCGCCGATCCGATCTTGATGACGATCCGCCGTGCCGTGCTTACGGTTGCCATGTCCCGGTCTCGCCTTCGTCTTCTTCGCTCTCGATCTTCTGGCGCAGCTTGTCCTCGGCGATCTCGGCGCGCAGCGCCCGCAGAACCTCGGTGACGCCCTCACCAGCGACGCCCGACATGGTCATCACCTTCTGGCCGATGGCCTCTTCAAGCTCTTCACGCACCATCTGGGTCAGCTCGGGCCCAAGCGCATCGCTCTTGTTGAGCACGGTCACCCGCGGCTTTTCCGCGAGAACATGCCCATAGGCGCTGATTTCGCGCACGATGGTCTGGTAATCCTCGATGACATTCTCCGCCGTCGCATCCACCAGATGCAAAAGCACCGAACAGCGCTCCACATGGCCGAGGAAGAGATCGCCAAGCCCGCGCCCCTCGCTCGCCCCGTCGATCAGACCGGGAATGTCGGCGACCACAAACTCGACGCCATCCACCCCTACAACCCCAAGGTTGGGGTGCAGCGTGGTGAACGGATAATCGGCAATCTTCGGACGCGCGTTCGAGGTCGCGGCGAGAAAGGTCGATTTGCCCGCATTGGGCAGGCCAAGAAGCCCCACATCGGCAATCAGCTTGAGCCGCAGCCAGATGGTGCGTTCGACGCCCTCCTGCCCCGGATTGGCCCGGCGCGGTGCCTGGTTGGTCGAGGTCTTGAAATGCAGGTTGCCAAAGCCGCCATTGCCGCCCTTGGCCAAAAGCACCCGGTCGCCCACCTCGGCCAGATCGGCGATCACCGTCTCCTGATCCTCGTCGAGCAATTCGGTCCCCGCCGGCACCCGCAGCACGATATCGTCGCCATCCTTGCCGGTGCGCTGGTTGCCCATGCCCTGCTGGCCGTTCTTGGCAAAGAAATGCTGCTGATAGCGGAAATCAATCAGCGTGTTGAGCCCATCCACGGCCTCGGCCCAGACCGAGCCCCCGCCGCCACCATCGCCGCCATCCGGGCCGCCATATTCGATGAATTTCTCGCGGCGAAAGCTGATACAGCCGTTCCCGCCGGAGCCCGAGCGAATATAAACCTTGGCAAGATCTAGAAATTTCATAACGCGTCCTTACGCGATGGTGTCAGGGGGGCCAAGCCTCAATCGCGTCTGAGACTATAGGTCCATGTGGGAAGCGTCGCATCCCGCGACAGGCAATAGCCTTCGGCATCGCCCAGATATTTGAAACCGCAATTCGTCAACACCCGCGCCGAGGCGGCATTGCCCTGGAACACGGTGGCAAAGAAGGTCTTGCAGCGCAGCGGATTGACCTCGATCAGCGACTGCACCGCCTCCGAGGCGATGCCGCTGTTCCAAAACTGCGGCGCGACCCAATAGCCAAGCTCGCAAGCCTCGTCATCCACATGCTTGAGCCCGATCACGCCAAGCAGCTCAGCGCCGCCCGATTTGGTGGCGTCAATGGCCCAGGCATCCTCGCTCCGCTCTGCCGACTGACAGCGGGCGATAAAGGCCTCCGTCGTGCCGGGCGGCAAGGGATGCGGGATCGAACTGGTCATGCGCGCCACGCGCAGATCGCCCGTGTGCAGCGCAATGAGCCCCGCGTCCGACACCTGCAACGGGCGCAGCTGATAGCGTTCCGTCTCAATGACGGCTTGTTGAGTGATAGGTTCTAAAATCATGCTTCTCCTCCTCCGAGCAGCACATACAGGACCGAATGCACCGTCAGTGCCGCCAAGGTCCACATCAAATAGGTTTCGGCCCGCGTTCCGGCAACCAGCCGCGCCACCCTATCGCCCGCCAGCGCCCACAAAGGATGCAGCACGAGCTGACAGGAAAAGAGCACCAAGGCGATGCCAAACGTGGCCTCGATCGCGGACGTCCCTTCGTCCACGAAATTGGTAAATCCCCCAATGATCATCGCCCAGGCCTTGGGGTTGAGCGGATGCACCCAAAGCCCCGCCACCAGCCCCGGCACGCGCGCGCCCTCTTCCCCCGGCGCGATACGTGTGTTGGCCACTTTCCAGGCAAGCCAGAAAATATAGGCGATGGCAGCCCAGCGCAGCGCGCCGAACACCACCGGATAGTCGCGCAGCCAGATCATAAGCCCCAGCCCCAGCGGCCAGATGATCATCTGCTTGCCCAACACCACACCGGCCACGAACGGCAGCGCCGCCCGAAATCCGAACCGCGCGCCGGTGCCCATCAACGCCATGTTCGCCGGGCCGGGGGTTCCGACCTGACTGGCGGCAAAGACCGCGAAACTGGCAAGGGCGACGCTCATCTGAACGGTCTTTCTTCAATCGGATGGGGTTGGAAAACAGAAAGGGGACCGGCTCTGCCGATCCCCCCTCAAGTCTCATGAAACCTTTAAGGTCGGCTTACTCCGCGGCCTCCGCCACTGGCAGAACCGAAATAAAGGTGCGGCCTTTGAGACCCTTGTGAAATTTCACAGAGCCTTCGACGGTCGCAAAGATGGTGTGATCTTTGCCCATGCCGACGCCATTGCCGGGATACATCTTGGTGCCACGCTGACGCATGATGATGTTGCCGGGGATGACAGCTTCGCCGCCGTATTTCTTCACGCCAAGACGACGACCCGCAGAGTCGCGACCGTTACGGGAGGAACCGCCTGCTTTCTTATGTGCCATGCTTTCTCTCCTTAACCTTTGGTCATTTCTTTGGCCTGTTCGATCCAGCCTTCACGCTCGATCCGGCCTTTGAACGACAGTTTCTCGTCCATATCAGCAACATCCGCCTCGGTCCATGCCGCGATCTGGGCAAAGGTGGTGACACCGGCTTCATGCAGCTTCTTCTCCAGCGCGGGGCCAACGCCCGACAGCTGTTTCAGATCGTCGCCACCCGCGGCCGCTTTGGCCTTCTTGGGAGCGTCGGCTTTCTTCTCAGCTTTCTTTTCGGCTTTCTTGGCGGGCTTTTCAGCCGCGGCCACGGCCACACCGGCCACCGAACCTGCGCCAATCGCTGCTTTCACGCCGCTTTTCTCCGCCCCTTTTTCAAGGATGTCGGTGATGCGCAGCAGGGTCAGCTGTTGACGGTGGCCCTTGGTGCGCTGCGAGCCGTGCTTACGACGACGCTTGACGAAGTGGATGAGCTTGTCACCCTTGATCTGATCGACCACTTCCGCCTGAACGGCCGCGCCGTCGACCAGCGGAGCACCGAGAACCGGCTTGTCGCCGCCCAGCATCAGCACTTCGTTGAATTGAACTTTTTCACCGGCATCCGCCGCAAGCTTTTCAACCTTCAGCACATCGCCGGATTGAACCTTGTATTGCTTGCCGCCGGTTTTGAGAACCGCAAACATATTTGCTTCCTTCGTGTTTCCGCGTTCTGTGGTCCCCTTGCGGGTGTTCCCGGCCCTTGGGCCACCTCGAACAGCGCGCCCCGTTCGGAGCGTCATGTCATACATCCCGCACGGGCCAAGGCCCGCCGGGTTGCGCGCTTATTGAGGAGTGCCAGACAAAAGTCAAGCGCGTTTCCCGAGGCTTTCGCCACCATGGCCCAGAAAACCCCGCGCCCCGGCTCAGAGCTCTTCGCTGCGCACAAATTCCGCGAGGCCACGCCCCAGCAAAAAACTGTGCAGATCATAGAGCCCGTTGAACGTCTCGAAAAGCGCCGCATTGAGCGCCCGCCCCGGCGCGCCTTGCCAAAACGCGATATAGGCGTCGAGGTCGCCGGGCTGCAAGGGCTCATAGGCAAGCATGAGATAACCGCCGAGCCAACCCAGCGTGTCGAGCCGGATATCCTCCTCCTGCGCCCAGACATCGCGGATCATCGCCTCTTCGCTGTCGTCATAGCTGCCACCGCTGGCCAGCCCGCGCAGAAACATCAGATTGGCGTTGAGCATGCCCGAGACATTGCGCTCCACCAGATCGCTATCGACCATGAGCTGCTGCACCTGCGCCGCGATCTCTTTGCCGTCCTCTTCGGCCAACTCATAGCGCAGAATGGCCGCCTCTTCGGCCCCCTCCGCCATCAGCGCCCGCCGCGCGGCGAGCTCGAGCGTGACAATCCGCTGCCCCCGCGCGCTCTCAAAAAACGCAACCATCGGCCCGAGGTCCTGCCCCTCGAGCGCCGCCGCCATATCCTGCGCGATCACCTCTTCCATCGCCGCTTGGTCGTAAATCCGCCCCACCAGCGCGGTCCAGCCCGCCCCGGCAGGCTCGCCGGTATAGTCCGACACCAACCCCTCGGCATGGCGCAGACCCTCTTCGCGCATGAGCGCCGCCGTCTCTCCCATCTGCAACGCCACCAAGAGCGCATCAAGATCCCCCGCCGCCCGCGCCGCACCTGGCAAGCACAGCACCACGGCAAGCGCCGCAGCCTTCAGATCACGCAGCCGGAGGGGAATGATCAAATTTCCTGACCCTGCCGCAGCTTGGCCAGACGCGGCGCGAGCCGTTCGAGCCGGTTCGCCATGACCTCATATTGAACGGCATTCAGCAATTCATAGACCCTTTGCATCTCCGGCTCGGCCAGCGCATCCGCATAGCGCGCGATCTCCTCATCGGAAAACTCCTGATAGACCCGCGCCGCATGGGCGAGGTTGGCCGCCCGCAGCTCCTCGCGGAGCGCCTCATAGCCCGTCGCCATCTGCGCCCGCAACATGCCTTCGTCAAGCTCAACCTCGAACAGCCCCGCCTCCGAGGCCGCCATCAGGAACCGGACCTGAATATCCTGCACCGCCCGCGCCGACACGCCCTGCGCATCAATGCCAAAGGCCAGCCGCTCCAGCTCTGCCCGCCGCGTCTTGCTGATATCGCTCAGAATCGCCTCGGCCTCGGCCTCCCGCTCGGGGCTGCTCTCCTCGACATGGCTGGCGTTTTCCACAGCCACCAGACGCTGGCCCAGATCGCTGCCGTAAAACGCCACCGCCTCTTCGCGCATCTTGTCGCTGAGATTGGGCTCGAGCATCGTCATCGCCAGATCCTGCAGCTTGGCCTCGTCATAGAGATCCGCCACCTGGGTCTGCCAATTCTGCGCAAACTCTTCTTCCGGCAGGCCGAGCATCACCGGCGCATCCTTCATCTGCGACTGCACGCTAGTGATCGCCACGTCAAAGCCGGTGACCTGCAGAAACTCGCGAATCTCCGCCCGTTCCGCCGCCACAGCCGCGCCCGCGCCAAGCCCCAAGCCCACCGCGGGCGCCACACCAAACACCAGCATCGGCGCGGTCAGCGCCGCCAATCCCGCCTGACGCAGCTGACGCATCCGGGCAAACGGCCTGATAAGGGAAGGGTTCATTGTCATAACGCACCTCTGGTCTGTGTCGAAACGGAACTGTCTCTGTCAGACTTAGGAGATTTCTCTTCACTCGCAATGCAAATCCCTCTTGCCACCCCGGACAAAGGCAATTAAACGCCCCCCACAGACCCCCGCGGAGAGGTGCCGGAGTGGTCGAACGGGGCGGTCTCGAAAACCGTTGAGCCTTTACGGGTTCCCAGGGTTCGAATCCCTGTCTCTCCGCCATTGCCAATTGATTTCATTGGATAAACTTGCGCTCAACTATTCCTACCCATGAACCACCCATGCGATTTTCAGGGCTTTGAGGCGCTGTTTTGCCCTGTCTGTTGCGGTAGGAATGCCGCAAAAGAGGACGTAGAAGGTGCGTATCATGGATACTTTTAGCCTAGACGATTTCGACAAATCGCCGCCACCGCCGCGTTATCTCTACAAGTATCTGACCGCTGAGCGTGTCGGAAACGTTCTTGAAGGCGGCACAGTGCGGTTTACGCCACTGCTAGACACGAACGATACTTTTGAAGTTCGTTCGACGTTCGACAAGCTGGCCGGGCCGAAAATGCTGTCCATTCTTGCTGAGCAGATGGACAACACCCTGTCCGAAGAATCGGTTCGCAAACTGACGGCGGACATGCTCAAAGAAAACGGCTTAGGTTTTTTGCCCCCTGATTTGGCTCTGCAATTTGTCGAACAACATTACGGCGGCAACTTCATGGGGATGCTGCGGCAACAGATGCAGCAAACCGTTAACACGATGCTAGTTCCTCACTTCAACGATCCTGAAAATGCCAAGAAGCTTTTGGAAAAGTTGGGTCGTGACCTGCTTTGCTTTTCTCTTTCTGAGAGGATGGATAGCTCGCCCATGTGGGCACACTACGCCGACAACAACGCGGGTTTCGTAGTTGCATTTGATACTGCGAACGCGTGGTTCCACCAGCGCAAGAGCGGGCAAAAGACCCGGTTGCAAAGGGTCGTATATTTCGACGGGAAACTAGACGAACCCCTTGAGAACCTGCAAGCGGCATTCATATCAAAGACAACGGATTGGGCATACGAACGTGAATGGCGGCTTTACATCAAAAATGGTGAATCCGACCTGACCGTTGGGAACACCGACGATCCAATACAGTTGCGTAAGTTCCCACCAGAAGCCGTTGACCGAATTATCTTAGGTGCGAAAACGCGCCCTGAAATTGCGGGCCGTATTCGTGAGGCTGTTGCTAGCGGGTATCCACATGCACCCGTAATGCGTGCCGTGCCCAATCGGCAATCACATACTTACGATGAAGTGCCGGAGTGAAAAGACAGTGGATCTTGGAACTTAGGGGAAGCTTGTCAGGCGTGTTCGCACAGTGCCGCAACCGTATGCCGATCGGAAACGGGTAGTGCCCACAGGGGCACCTCCAAGACCGCCACTGCGGCAAGGTCATCGTCGCCTAGCCCTTCCCCGGTCAGAACGTCCATGATAATCTGTGAGGGCAACGACAGGGCCAGCGTCAGCACGTCGGGCAGGTCTACGCCTAGCCGTTGCCCAATCGGTGCCGCAGATTACTCAAGCGACAGCAGGCCAGCCATCCGCCCTGCGGCTACCCCGGGTATTGAGCCCCGTCAAAGATCACAGAATAGGAAAAATGGTGGGTGATAAGAGATTCGAACTCCTGACATCTTCGATGTGAACGAAGCGCTCTACCACTGAGCTAATCACCCGTGCGCCGCTCTTTAGCGCTACTCGGCGTCGTCTGCAACCGTCTCTTTGTCATCTTTTTCATTCGGCTTGGCCTGACGGATTTTCGCGATGATGATCCGGGCCCCGGCGCTGTCCTTGACGCGGTTCTGCTTGATCTTGCCCAGCGGCGGCAAATTGATCTCGCGCCCCTGCGCGAGCGCCTCGCCGATCACCTCGAGCGCCGCCTCGATGGCGGGCTTCACCTGGTTCTTCTTGATCCCCGACCGATCCGCCGTCTTCTTGAAGAGCTCCTGCTTCTTGAGCTGCGGCCCGCCGTCCCCGGCCGTGACCTGCGTGGTCTCGGTCGGCTGCACCACAGAGGCCACCGGCGGCTTCACCGGGCTGGCGATCTTGGCGGCGGGCGGTGCCGGCACATGCGAGGTCGAGGGTTTCGTCACAGCGGCCGGCGGCGCCACGGAGGGCGGCGGCGTCACCGAGGCCAGAGGTGCGCTCACCTTGGCGTCAGTCTTGGCCGCCGCTGGCTTGGCGGCTGGTTTGGCGGCTTTGCCCGCTTTCGATGCGGATTTGCGCGCAGTCTTGGCGGATGATTTGCGGGTGGTCCGGCCTGTCATGTTTCTTCGCCTCTTGTTTTGCTCTGAGGTGACGATACCGCCCAAACCGTATCGAAACCATCAATTTGTTGCGAGAGACCCGCGCCCTCGCAAATTCGCAGAGGTGGCCACGCGCGCCGCGCCTTCCGTGAAAGCGCGCACAAAAACCGCCCCGCGCTCGGGCCCGGCCCACCCCAAATCGCGCACTGTCGTGGTACCGTCGCGATACCGACAGACTACCGACGTGGCATTTCAGGGCGTTTCAGCCCCTAGCGCCCCTTGAAGAGCCCGCCCAAAATCCCCCGCACGATCCGCCGTCCGGTGGTGCCCTTGAGCTCCTTGATCACCATCCCGGTGATCGCCTTGCCGATAGAGCTGCCGATGCCATCCTCGGTCCGCGTGCTGCGCCCCGAGCTGGACCGCCCGACCCGCTGCCCGGCATAGCGACGGCCTGCGTTGAACTCGCGCTCGGCCACCGTCTGCTCTTCGGCCTGCGCCTCGGCCGCATCCGCCTCGCGCGCCGCCTCTTCGGCCCGCGCCTTGAGCATCTCAAAGGCCGAGACCCGATCGACCACGGTCTCGTATTTCCCCGCCACCGGCGAGCCCGCGATCACCTGCGCCCGCGCCGCATCACTGATCGGGCCGAGCTGCGACGACGGCGGCCGGATCAACGTCCGCTCGACCACCCCCGGCACGCCCTTCTCGGCAAGCATCGAGGTCACCGCCTCGCCGACACCGACATCGCGAATGGCATCCGCAGTGTCGAACCGCGCATTGGGGCGATAGGTCTCTGCCGCCCGTTTGAGCGCCTTGCGATCCCGCGCGGTAAAGGCGCGCAGCGCATGCTGCACCCGGTTGCCGAGCTGGCCGAGAATATCCTCGGGCACATCATCGGGATTTTGGGTGATGAAATAGACACCCACGCCTTTGGACCGGATAAGCCGCGCAACTTGCTCGACTTTTTCCACGAGCGCCTTGGGCGCGTCATCAAAGAGAAGATGCGCCTCGTCAAAGAAGAAGACGAGCTTGGGCTTGTCCGGATCGCCCACTTCGGGCAGCGTCTCAAAGAGCTCGGACAAAAGCCACAGCAGGAAGGTCGCATAGAGCCGCGGCGCGCCCATGAGCTTGTCAGCGGCGAGGATATTGATCCGCCCCTGCCCCTCTGGCGTCACCTGCATCAGATCCGCAAGCTCCAGCGCCGGCTCGCCGAAAAACGCGTTGCCGCCCTGATTTTCAAGGACCAAGAGCTGTCGCTGAATGGCCCCGACCGATTGGGTCGAGACATTGCCATAGCGCAGCGAAATCGCCTCGCGGTTCTCACCGACCCAGACCAGAAGCGCCTGCAGATCCTTGAGATCCAGAAGCGGCATCCCCTCCTCATCGGCGATGCGAAAGGCGATATTCATGATGCCTTCCTGCGCCTCGCTGAGCTCCATCAACCGGCTGAGCAGAAGCGGCCCCATCTCGGCCACCGTGGTGCGCACCGGATGGCCGGACGCACCATAGAGATCCCAGAAGGTGACCGGAAAGGCGCTATAGCTGAACGTGTCAAACCCGATCGTCGCCGCCCGTTTGGTAAAGGCCTGATGCAGCTTGTGATCCACGCTGCCCGAGGCCGCCAGCCCCGACAGATCGCCCTTCACATCCGACAGGAACACCGGCACCCCGGCGGCCGAAAACCCTTCGGCCAGGATCTGCAAGGTCACCGTCTTGCCGGTCCCCGTGGCCCCCGCGATCAACCCGTGCCGGTTGGCATAATCGAGCCGCAGCCCCTGCGCGGTGCCATAGTCGGGCCCGCCCCCGCCGATAAAGACCTGATCTGCCACGTGATACCCCTGCATTCCCTGTTGCGACGGTCCAAACATACTAACTTAACCTTTCCCTGCCAGTATGAAATGCGTCCGATGCCACATGTCCTCTTGGGATCGGACTGACTTCCTCCCTGTCAGACTGGCCGCATCTTCGGATGCGGCCTTTTTTCGCCAGAGCCATCGCCGGACCAGGCTGTGACTATCGCGCCGCAAAAAGACACATTTTTGCCTGTTGACGATTTGTCGCATCTGTCCTAGCGTCGGCATCACAAACTAAGTCGGCCAGTCCGGCAGGGAGAGAATCGAGAAAGGAGCCGCAAGGTTCCTTTTTCTTTTTGGCGGGTTACAACCCAAAGCTGTTGCACCACATGCAACCGCTATCCGGCCCCGGCCAACCCCCTTGCGCAGAGGGGTGCCGCGCCGGGACAGCGGCGGATTTCTGCCTTGAACTGCTGGCGGGGCTGGCATTAACTCCTGACAAGAATGGCGCGGCATGATAGAGCGCCCAAGACCAATCCGAACCTGATTTGATGGGGAAAATATGCTGAAGACGCTTTCGATGACAACGCTGAGCGCATTGCTGATCGGCACTGCACCTGTGTTCGCACAAGAGACGACGACCGACACCACCGCCGCCGAAGCCACCGCAGCCGAAACACAAGGTCAGGAAGCAGGAACCGACACCTCGGGCACCGCCACCGATCAGGACACGGCCGAGGCCGGCGAAAAGCCCTCCAACCTCGACATGGGCCGCGAAACCCAGGAAGAGCCGACCTATATCAAGGAAACCATCGGCGACTGGCAAATGCGCTGCTTCCGCTCGGAAGGCGAAGAAGACCCCTGCCAGATGTTCCAGCTTCTCAAGGAACAGCAGGGCAACCCGATTGCCGAATTTGCGATCTTCCGCATCAAGGACGGCGGCCCTGCCGTGGCCGGTGCGACCGTGACCGTGCCGCTCTTCACCCTGCTCACCGCAGAGCTCAAGATCGGTGTCGATGGCGCCAAGGCCAAGAGCTATCCGTTCCGCTTTTGCAGCCAGACCGGCTGTACCGCGCAGATCGGCCTGACCCAGGCGGATGTGGACGCGTTCAAACGCGGCGCCAAGGCCATCGTGACCATCACCCCGGCCCAGGCCCCCGATCAGAAAGTGGCAATCGACGCCTCGCTCTCGGGCTTCACCAAAGCCTTTGACGCGGTCAGCGTGATCCAGAACTGATCTCTCGCAGATCCCGGAAAACAAGAAACCCCCGCGCCATCCGGCCCGGGGGTTTTTTCATGTCAGAGGCCCAGTTTGGCGGCCTGCGGGTTGGCGGCCTGGGCCCTGCCTCACGCCACCCGGCGCAGCGCCAGAACCGCGTTTAGCCCGCCAAAGGCAAAGGCATTGCTCAGCGCCACGTCGATCTTGGCCTCGCGCGCCTCGTTCGGCACGACATCGAGCGCACATTCCGGGTCCGGCTCCTGATAGCCGATGGTGGGCGCCACGATCCCGTCGCGCAGCGCCATGATACAGGCCAAAAGCTCGATCGCGCCGGTCCCGCCGATCACATGACCATGCATCGATTTGGTCGAGGACATGAGCAGATTGTCGGCATGATGCCCGAACACATCCGCCACCGCGGCGCATTCGGTCTTGTCATTGGCCGCCGTGCCGGTGCCATGGGCGTTGATATAGCCCACCTCTTCGGCATTGACCTTGGCATCGCGCATCGCGCCGGAAATCGCCCGCGCCGCGCCCTGCTTGGAGGGCATGACGATATCCGAGGCATCCGAGGTCATCGCATAGCCGATGACTTCGGCGAGGATCTCCGCCCCGCGCGCCCGCGCATGCTCATATTCCTCAAAGACGAAGATGCCCGCCCCCTCGCCCTGCACCATGCCATTGCGATTGGCCGAGAACGGCCGGCAGGCATCGCGCGACATGACGCGCAGCCCTTCCCAGGCCTTCACCCCACCAAAGCAGAGGATCGATTCAGAGCCGCCAGTGACCATCACCGGGCAGGCCCCGCCATGCACCATCTGAAACGCCTGTGCCATCGCGTGGTTGGACGAGGAACAGGCGGTCGAGACGGTAAAGCTCGGCCCCATGAGATTATACTGCATCGCCACATGGCTCGCGGCGGCATTGTTCATGAGCTTCGGCACCACGAAGGGGTGAATGCGGTTCTTGCCCTCTTCATAGACCGAGCGGTAATTCTCGTCGAGCGTGGTCATCCCGCCGCCCGAATTGCCGAGCACAACGCCCGACCGGGTCGCCAGCTCGCCATCAAAGGTGAGCCCCGATTGCGCAATCGCCTCACGCGCGGCCACAAGGGTAAACTGGGTGAACCGGTCAAACAGCGCCATCTGCTGGCGGTTGAACATCTCTTCCGGCTCGAAATCCTTGACCTGCCCGCCGATCCGAATGCCAAGCCGCTCGACATCGCGCAGCTCGAGCTCGCCAATGCCACAGCGCCCCTCGCGCAT
This sequence comes from Roseovarius sp. CH_XMU1461, assembly GCF_037027165.1. NCBI lineage: Bacteria > Pseudomonadati > Pseudomonadota > Alphaproteobacteria > Rhodobacterales > Roseobacteraceae > Roseovarius > Roseovarius sp. CH_XMU1461. The sequence continues at coordinate 452,522 of NZ_JAYMDV010000002.1, read as the reverse complement.
CGCTTCGAGCGTGCCGGGCACGTCATGCGCAAGCGCGTTGATCGTGCCCGCGCCTGTGATGACGACCCGCTTCACGAATGCTGTTCCGCGACCAGTTTCTCGATCCCGGCAACGATGGTCGCCACGCTGGAAATATCGAAATCGCTCTCGGTGGGCTCATTCGCATTGAAGGGCACGGTGATGTCAAAGGCCTCTTCAATGGCAAAGATGCTCTCCACCAGCCCGAGACTGTCGATCCCCAGATCTTCGAGCGTGCTCTCCATCGTCACATCCGATGGCTCCAGCACAGCCTGTTCAGCGATGATCTCGATCACACGGTCTTGAATGTTCTTGGTCATATCAACTGCCCTCCGGCGCGCCTGTTTGCGCTGATTTAGTCGGTCTGAGCTGTCTTGGAAACAGCTTTCTTGAGCCCGGCCACGTCCTGAAACAGGCGGCCAAGGCGGCGCATATGCTTATACATCTCGATATGGGTGTCCATTTTGACGGCCGGATAGCCCAGGATCACCCGCCCTGCGGGCACCTTGCTGAGGATCTTGGTGCCGCCCCCGGCGATGACCCGATCCCCCACGGTGATATTGTCGCTGACGCCCACCTGACCGGCCAGAACCACATTGCTGCCGATCCGGGTCGACCCGGCAATCCCCACCTGACCGCAGAGCAGCGTATCGCTGCCGACGATCACGTTATGGGCCACCATCACCAGATTATCGATCTTGGTGCGGTCGCCCACTTCGGTGTCGCGGATGGTGCCCCGGTCGATGGTGGCATTGGCGCCGATCTCGACATCATCGCCGATCCGCACCGAGCCCAGCGAATGGATGCGCACATAGCTCTGTGCCGTGGCCTCGCCCTGATCGCCGAGCGACGCCCGCGCCTGCTCGACCCCAGAGACCTCGGGCGTGACAAAAGAGAACCCGTCACCGCCAATAGCCGCCCCGGGCTGGATAAACACCCGCGCCCCGATCCGCACCCGCGCGGCGATCTTGACGCCCTCGCGGATCACCCCGCTGTCGCCGATCTGCGCTTCCGTCCCGATGGTCACATTCGGCCCGATCCGCGTGCCCGCCCCGATCCGCGCCCGCGCGCCGATCACGCTCAGCGGTCCGACAGAGACGCCGTCGCCAAGCTCGGCCGTGGCATCGACCACCGCCGAGGGGTGAACCCCCTCGCCCCAGCCTTCGCCCGGATCCATCATCGCGGTGAGCCCTGCCATGGCAAACCGCGGACGCGGCGCAATCAGCGCGGCCTTGAGGCCCAGCGCCTGCCAATCCGCCCCATCCCAGAGCATCGCCGCCCGCGCCTTGCCCTGCGGCAGGGCCTCGGCATAGGCGGGCTTGGTGGCCAGAGCCAGATCATCCGGCCCCGCATCCGCAGGTTCGGCCAGCCGGGCAATGCGAAGACTCGTATCGCCAAAGGCCTCGGCCCCAAGTGATGCAGCAATTTCGGCTATCGTATAGGACATGCGTACCCCCGTCATTCGGGGCCCGGTTTACCCGCGAACCGCCGCCAGTGAAACCCCTGCCTGTTGCAGCGCCGACCATATCCTTGCGTCACGGCCATAGACATCGTTGCGGTACTGCATCGGCCCTTTGGCCTGGGTGAATGCGGTGCGGTAGATAATATGTACCGGCACCTGTTTCTTGAGCCGCACCTGCGTCTGCTGCCCGGTGTTCAGCACCCGGTGGAAAAAGCCCTTGGGGTCCTCTTCCTGCCGCGCCAGAAGCGCATAGGCGAAATCGAACGGATCCTGCAGCCGGATACAGCCATGGCTGAAATCCCGCTTGTTGCGCTGGAACAGGCTCTTGGCGGGCGTGTCATGCAGGTAGATGTTGTATTTGTTCGGGAACATGAACTTGACCAGACCGAGCGCATTGCGGTTCGACGGCGGCTGTTTCAGCGCGAAAGGAAAGGTCCGCGCCGTATAGGCGTTAAAGTTCACATTGGCCCGGCTCACCTGCTGACCACGGTTGTTATAGAGCTTGAGATGCCCGGCCGCATTCGGGTTGCGCTGCATCTGCGGCAGGTATTCCTTGACGGTGATGGAGCGCGGCACATTCCACGTCGGATTGATCTCCATATATTCCATCACATCCGAGAATTCCGGGCTGCGCCGGTCGCTGTCATTAAGACCGATCACCGCGCGCGTCTGAAAACTCACCTCGTCATGATCAACGATCCGGGCGCTGAAATCGGTGAGATTCACCAGAACATGCCGGTCGCCGCGCGGCTGGTTGATCCAGCGTTCGCGCTCCATCGCCACCAGGATCGACTTGAGCCGCGCCTCGACGGATGTGTTGATCTCGGCCACCGTGGCCGCCCCCGCATCGCCATCCGCCACGAGACCATGCGCCGCCTGAAAAGCCTGCACGGCTTCAGCGAGCTTGGCATCATACTCCTGCGACGCGCTGCGCGGCATGAACCCCATGATCACGAGACGATTGCGCATCGCCACCACCGCCGGCCCCGACTGGCCGCGCTTGAGCGATTTGGCGGGCACTTCCGGGCCAAAGCCCCCCTGCAGCATTAGCGCCTCAAGCCGCAGCTTCTCGCGCAGCAGACGGCTGTATTCGGCGTTCTTCGGCGGCAGGCTCCGGAAAAACCCGCGCGGATTGCTGGTCGAGAAATTGGTCAGATGGGCGACGCGGCTGCGATAAGGCACCTGCCGGACGATCTCGCGGTCGACCTTGGCGGGCACGAGCATCCCGGTCTGCAGATCCCGCGCCAGCAATAGCATGGTGCGGCTCAGCTCCACCTCGAGCATGCCGATCTCGCGCGGCGACCGCGCCGACCGGATCATCGTCATCAGCTCCTGCTCGCGATACCGCTCGCGGGGCAGCCCATGCGCCTCGGCCAGATCGAACGCTTCAAAGAGCGCCCGACGCCGCGTGCGGTCCGCCTCGCTGTCATTGGTCCAGATGCCCCGGTAATCATTCGCCCGGTAAAAGGCCGAGAGATCATCGTCGCGGGCGGCCGCCTCTGCCACCGCCTGCTTATAGGCCGTGACCTGCGCCGCGGCCCGGTCGCTGGTCAAAACCAGCCCCGCCGCGACAAAGGCAATCATGTAGAAAAAACGCGTAAATCGAAATGCAGCAGCAGTCTTAAACATCATATCCCCGTCTTCGTTGTCGCGTTAACTTTTGGGCGACACTCGGTTGTCCATCATCTAAACACTAGGGCGAAAGTCCACGTCAAATTGCCCCCGCCCGCAATTTGCCGACAGGCTGCGGCACCGCTGCATCGCCTCTGGGCAAATCCGCCACGCAGATCGGGAAATGCGCGGAAATATGCCCAAATCCCCTTGAATGCCGGGAACAAAAGAAAACTGGGTTGGTTACCGATTCTTTATATGTCATAGCTAGTCTCGCATCTGGGGATGAGATGAACGCCTCCGCGGCACAGCGGAGCACAGGCAAGCGACGGACAGGCGCAGTACATATGACAGAATTCACAAAGACCGGCGTGACACGGCGCGCCCTCTTGGGAGCTTTTGCAGCAACCACCCTGGCAGCGGCTCCTACATACTCCAACGCAGCAGGCTTTCTTCGGGGCGCGGGCGACATTCGCCGCCTCAAGATGGTCTCGAGCCGGACAGGCGAACAGATCGACACGATCTACTGGATCGAAGGCGAGTATATCAAAGACGCGGTGCAGGAAATCTCCTACTTCATGCGCGACTGGCGTCTCGATGCGGTCAAACCCATCGACACCCGCACCATCGACATCATGGCTGCCGCGCACGCGCTGGTCGACACCACCGAACCTTACAAAATGCTCTCGGGCTACCGCAGCTCGAAGACCAACGCGATGCTCCGCTCGCGCTCGCGCAACGTGGCGCGCCAATCCCTCCACATCACAGGCCAGGCCGCTGATCTCCGTCTCAGCTCGCGCTCGGTCGCTCAACTGAGCCAAGCCGCGCAATCTTGCCGTGCCGGTGGCGTTGGCCGCTACTACCGGTCGAATTTCGTCCACATGGATTGTGGCGACCTGCGCAGCTGGAACGGCTGATCCAAGATTTTCCCTCCAAGGAAAGCGCCGGCCCCTCGGGGCCGGTTTTTTTATGTGCCGATCGCTCAATTTCGAAATAGAAAACGCCGCCCCCGAGGGGACGGCGCCACTTCTTTCCGTAAAACTCGATGGACAGGGAGGCGGCTCAGGAGGCCGCCGCCAGCGCCCGTTCCCGCGCCTCGCGCAGCCGCGCGAAATCATCGCCTGCGTGATAGCTCGACCGGGTCAGCGGCGTCGCCGACACCATCAAGAACCCCTTGCCCTTCGCCGCCTTCTCATAGGCCGCGAATTCCTCGGGCGTCACGAACCGGTCGAGCGTGTGATGCTTGGGCGTCGGCTGCAGATATTGACCGATGGTCAGGAAATCGATCTGCGCCGCGCGCATGTCATCCATCACCTGATGCACCTGCTGGCGCGTCTCCCCGAGACCCACCATGATTCCCGACTTGGTAAAGATCGACGGATCCATCTCCTTGACCCGCTGCAAGAGCCGCAGCGAATGGAAATACCGCGCCCCCGGCCGCACCTCGGGGTAAAGCCCCGGCACGGTTTCGAGATTGTGGTTGAACACATCCGGCTTGGCCTCGACCACCAGTTCGAGCACCGCAGGATCGCAATTGATGAAATCCGGCGTCAGAATCTCGATCGTGGTGCCCGGGCTGCGATGCCGGATCGCCCGGATCGTCTGGGCGAAATGCTCGGCCCCGCCATCCTTGACGTCATCGCGGTCGACGCTGGTCACCACCACATGATTAAGCCCGAGCTTTTGCACCGCATCGGCCACGCGCCCCGGCTCGAACGGATCGAGATCCTCGGGCGGCTTGCCGGTGGCGATGTTGCAGAAGGTGCAGGCGCGGGTACAGACCTCGCCCATGATCATCATCGTGGCGTGGCCCTGATTCCAACATTCGCCGACATTCGGGCATCCGGCCTCTTCGCACACGGTCACAAGTTTGTGATCGCGCATGATCTTCCGGGTCTCCATATAGCCCTTGCCGACCGGCGCTTTGACCCTGATCCACTTGGGTTTCTTGGGCTGCGCGTTGTCAGGCCTATGGGCTTTTTCCGGGTGCCGCTGGTCCGGCAATTTGAGGTCGCGCACAGGAATTTCCCCGCCAATCATTTGATAACTATCTCTAAGTATAGTGATGGGCGGTGGGAAGTGCCAGTCGCGCTCGCCTAGATTGCATTCGCTGCATGACGGGCATGTTTTTAACGAGTACCCACCGTTCAAGTCCTCATAAGTTGTGCGCGTTATGTGGCGCGCCCCGGCGGCCCTCTTGGGCTGTCGGGGCGTCTTGCTTTTGGGGGGTCGCATCGCGCCTAGCCAATCGCATGTGGCGGCTCCCGCGTCGCCGTCACCAGCCGCTCGCCCACATCGCGCAGCACCTGCGCCAGCTCGGCAAACCAGTCCCCGCCCTGCGTGCCCTTGCGGCGCACCAGCGCGATCCGCCGCCCCGGCTCGGGCGCGGCAAAGCGGCAAAGCTCCACCCCCGGCGCGGCGCGGCATTCGGTCGGCGCCGCCAGCTCGGGCATGAGGGTGAGCCCAAACCCCGCCGCCACCAGCCGCGTCAGCGTCGCCAGCGACGACGCCCCCATATCGATCCGCCCGGCCGAGCCTGCCGAGGCACGACCTGACTGGCCAGATTGCCCGCGCCCCAGATGGCAGAGCTCCAGCGCCTGCTCGGTCAGGCAATGCCCATCCTCCAACAGCAGCAAAGGCGAGGTCACCAGAGCATCCGGGCGCAGGCTCTCGACCCGTGCCCCAAGTGCTGCAATCCGCGCCGGACTGCCCGCCAAGAGAAACCGATCCTCGAAAAGATCCTCGGCATGAAGCCCGGTCTCCTCCACCGGCAACGCCACCACCGCCGCATCGAGATGCCCGGCCTGCAGATCCGCCAAGAGCCGCGCGGTCTTGCCCTCAAGCACCTGAACATCCAGTGAAATATCCCGGCTTCGCAACATCTCGAGCGTGTCGGGCAACAGATAGGGCGCCAGCGTCGGGATAATCCCGAGCCGCAGCCGCCCCGACAGCCCCCCCTCCCAACGCGCCGCCTCTTCGAGCGCCTGCATCTCCTGATGCACCCGCTCGGCATGTTCCAGAATACGCCGCCCAAACGGGGTCAGCACCACATCCCGCGACTGCCGCTCTACCAAAGGCTTGCCAAGCTGCGCCTCCATCTCGCGGATCTGCACCGACAGCGCCGGCTGCGAGACATTCACCATTTCCGCCGCCCGGCCAAAATGCCGCTGCGCCGCTAGGGCGCGAAAATAGGTCACTTGTCGATATGTAATGTTCATAGTTTTTGATTATCGAAAAAAGAAGAAACTGCAATTGGATTTTATGGCCCCACTCGCAGAAACTCCGCTTAGAACGATTCCAAGGCCAGATCTGACCGCGGGGCGCTGCGCCCCATGTCAGACGCGGTCCAACCCACGCACTACCTACCGGAGGTCCCATGGACGGCGATATCAAATGCCCTTTCGCAACCAAGAAACAGGTCACGAACAAGGATTGGTGGCCTGACCAGCTCAACGTCAAGATCCTGCATCAGCACGGCAAATCGCCGAGCCCGATGACCGGCGAATTCAACTATGCCGAAGAGTTCAAGAAACTCGATCTCGACGCCGTCAAACAGGACATCTTTGCCCTGATGAAGGACAGCCAGGATTGGTGGCCCGCCGACTATGGCCATTACGGCCCGCTCTTCATCCGCATGGCCTGGCACTCGGCCGGGACCTACCGCGCCGCCGATGGTCGCGGCGGTGGCAACACCGGCAATCAGCGTTTCGCGCCGCTCAACTCCTGGCCCGACAACGGCAATCTCGACAAGGCCCGCCGCCTGCTCTGGCCGGTCAAAAAGAAATACGGCAACCGCCTGTCCTGGGCCGACCTGATGATCCTCGCCGGCAACTGCGCCATCGAATCCATGGGCGGCAAGGTCTTTGGCTTCGCCGGCGGCCGCGAAGACATCTATGAGCCCGAAGAAGACATCTACTGGGGCGCCGAAACCGAATGGCTCGCCACCTCGGACAAGCCCAACAGCCGCTACTCGGGCGAGCGTCAGCTCGACAACCCTCTGGCCGCCGTGCAGATGGGCCTGATCTACGTCAACCCCGAAGGTCCCGACGGCAACCCCGATCCCGTGGCCTCGGGCCGCGACGTGCGCGACACCTTTACCCGCATGGGCATGACCGACGAGGAAACCGTCGCGCTGGTCGCCGGCGGCCACACCTTCGGCAAGGCGCATGGCGCGGGCGATCCGATCTATGTCGGCCCCGAACCCGAAGCCTCCGACATGGCCGACATGGGCCTTGGCTGGAAAAACAGCTATGAAAGCGGCCTCGCCGTGCACACCACCACCTCGGGCATCGAAGGCGCCTGGAAACCCAACCCCACCACCTGGGACATGGGCTATTTCGACGTGCTCTTCGGCTATGAGTGGGAACTCACCAAGAGCCCCGCAGGCGCGCATCAGTGGATCGCCAAGGACGTCAAGCCCGAGCACATGGTCGAAGACGCCCATGACCCGAGCAAAAAGCACGCGCCGATGATGACCACCGCCGATATGTCGCTGCGCATGGATGAAGGCTTCGAGAAAATCTCGCGCGACTTCCATGCCAACCCCGACAAATTCGCCGATGCCTTCGCCCGCGCCTGGTTCAAGCTGACCCACCGCGACATGGGGCCGAAATCGCGCTACCTCGGCGCCGACGTGCCCGCCGAAGACCTGATCTGGCAGGACCCCCTGCCCGCCCGCGACTATGATCTGATCGATGCCTCCGACATCGCCCAGCTCAAAAAGGACATCGCGGCCACCGGTCTTTCGGTCGCCGACATGGTGTCGACCGCCTGGGCCTCGGCCTCGACCTATCGCGGCTCGGATCATCGCGGCGGTGCCAATGGCGCGCGCATCCGTCTCGCGCCGCAAAAGGACTGGGAGGCCAATGAACCGGCCAAGCTGGCCAAGGTTCTGGACACGCTCGAAGGCGTTCAGACCGCCTTCAACAGCGCCCAGTCGGGCAAGGCGGTCTCGCTCGCCGATCTGATCGTGCTCGCCGGTGTGGTGGGTGTCGAAAAGGCCGCCGCGGACGCCGGTCACTCGGTCGAGGTGCCCTTTGCGCCGGGCCGCGTCGATGCCACGCAAGAGCAGACCGACACCGACAGCTTCGCCTATCTCGAGCCGGTGGCCGATGGCTTCCGCAACTACGGCTATGGCAAGTTCGACGTGCCGGCAGAGAAACTGCTCATCGACCGCGCCCAGCTTCTGACGCTCACTGCGCCGGAAATGGCTGTGCTCGTGGCCGGTCTGCGGGTGCTCGGCGCCAACCATGGCGACAGTAAGCATGGCGTGCTCACCACCCGCGAGGGTCAGCTCACCAATGATTTCTTCGTGAACCTGCTGGATATGGGGATCGAGTGGAAATCGACGGATGAGAAACAGTCCGAATTTGAAGCGGTGGATCGCAAATCCGGCAAGACCGTCTGGACCGGCACCCGCAACGACCTCGTCTTCGGCTCCAACTCGCAGCTCCGCGCCGTGGCCGAACTCTATGGCCAGGACGATGCCGCCCCCCGCTTCGTGCGCGATTTCGTCGCCGCATGGACCAAGGTGATGAACGCCGATCGCTTCGATCTGGCCTGATCCCCAAGGGACAAAAAACCACAGGGGCGTCCCATCCGGGGCGCCCTTTTTCGTTGGACGCGGCGCGGCGAGGCCGCTACACCGCGCGCGATCCCCGCGCGGCAAGGACAAGAACACGATCATGGACTGGCAGGCACATCGGCGCGACGCCCACGCATTGGGCCGGACGCAGGAATTTCTCAAACAGATCATCTACGGCGGCAATGACGGGATCGTCACCACCTTTGCCATCGTCGCGGGCTTTGCCGGGGCCTCGGCCGAGGGCGTGCTGCAGATCGGCGGTCTGGCAGTGCTGGTCTTTGGCCTCGCCAATCTCTTTGCCGATGCGGTCTCGATGGGGCTTGGCGAGTTTCTCTCGCTCCGGTCCCAGCATGACCTCTACCGCAAACGCCGCGAGAGCGAGCTGCGCGAGATCGCCGAGAACCCCGATCACGAGAGGATGGAGCTCTTCGAGATCCTGCGCCAGCGCGGCGTGCCCCCCGGCGAGGCCGACACCGCCGCCGAACTGCTGTCGCGGCATCCCTCGATCATGGCCGATCTGATGATGACCTATGAATTCGGCATGAGCCACCCCGAGGATGACAGCCCGGCGCTCAGCGGGCTGTTCACCTTTCTCGCCTTCGTCGTCTTCGGCGCGGTGCCGCTCTTGCCCTATTTCGTGATGGAACCCACGCCACAGGCCTTCTGGTGGTCCGTCGCCACGACCTTTGGCGCGCTTTCCGCGCTCGGCCTCTTGCGCTGGAACGCCACGGGCGAACCCATCGCCCGCAGCGTCGGTGAAACCATCCTCGTCGGTGCGGTCTGTGCCGTGGTGGCCTATGGCGTGGGGCTCGTCGTCGCCGGCTAGCCGATCATCGCCGCCTCATCGCCAAGCCCGTCATAGAACCGCTTGAGCCGTTGCAGCGCGATGCGCAGCACGATCTTGCCCGACCGCGCCGACCAGCCCATGCGCCGCTCGGCACTCTCGAGCCCCTCGAGATGACAGCAACAGCGCAGCGCAATATCGCCAAGCCCCGGCCCGAGATCGCGCAGCGCCGCCTCGACCCGGCCGCGCGGCCCCTTGATGCCCACCGGCCCGGTCTCGGCGCTCTCAAGACAGTGCCCCCAGTCGGGCACCGCCCCGCCCGCCCCCATCTGGGCCAGCTCGAAATCCTCGCGCAGCCGCTCGCCCACCCGGACCAGCTCGGGCGCCAGAAACTGCCCGCCCTCCTTGTCGCGCCGCCGCGACAGCGCGGCGAGCGGCGTCTCGCTCGGGGCCATCGCCGGATCGCGCCGCGCCTCCGCCGCATCCGTGTCCACCATCGCACTGCTCTCGAGATGCGCCAGCATCGCGCCCAGCGCCGCACGCCCCGCCCCGGTGATGTAATAGCGCGACACCGGCCCCGGCGCGTCACAGCTGATCCAGCCCTTGAGCGCCATCGCCTCCGCCACATCGCGATCCGTGACCGCGGTGCGGGTCTGCGTCCCGGCCTCGGTCTCGCGCACCACCACGGCTTTTTCCATGCTCATCGCGACCGCCATCAGCGCGCCACGCTCGCAGAGCCTGCGCAACAGCCGCAGCGCCTCGCCCTGCAGCCGTTCATCGCTCAGGTTCCGTTCAGGGGGATGGGTTGGCCGTCTCATCACGCTCTCCTTGGCTGGAGAACCGGTGCCTCCTGACTTGACCAGCCCGGCGCCCAGACGTCGCAACGCCTGATCCACCAGAAGATCGTCCCGAAGGGCCTCATAAGATCGAATACGACGCAGCACTGTCGACGCGTGACAGCCCGTTTCCCGGGCCAGCGCACGGATCGGAGCACCTGTTTCTATATGCCGAAGATAGAGCTTGGCCGGCTCAGGAACCCAGTTGGGCAGGCTTGCAACCATGTCACCGCCGCAGATCGCCTCGCCCATCGCTGAACCTCCATGTCCCGTCCCCTGCATCATCGCTGCAGCCTTGTTGTCCACAGACTTCTCCACAATCACGCCTTCTCAACCTAAAGAGGAATTTCTTACCGGTTCGTTAATTGTCTCCCGTCCGGAAACTATTGTCGATGATCAGTTAACAACCAGAAGGACCACCGTTCGCTCCCCAAGCGCCTCGCGCAACACAACTATTGGCTGTGCCTTACTGGCGGCTCACCCAAAGGAAAGGGACCGACGATGGTTGAACCATTAAAAGAATTCACCGCCCTGAGCCGCCCGCGCCTGTTGCTGCGCGCCGCCCGTCTGGGACTGCGGGATTATCACCGCGCCACGCATCTGCCGCGCCTGCTGGGCCAGGCCCTGCCCGCCCAGAACAGCCTCGTGCTGCGCCGGTTGATGGAAAAGGAAACGGCGCTGAATGCTCAGCGCCGTCTCGGTGCGATTGGCTATCGCGTGGCCGATCATCTCGACCTGTTGATCGCCATGATGGACGAGGCACGCCGCATCGGCCTGACCGAGGAAACTGCCCCCGACCCGAACCGCGCGCCCGCGCCCGATCAGGAAAACGCGTCGGGCATCGATTCTTTCTTGCGCGCCACGTAACCCGCCAGCGCCTCGGCAATCGCCGGGTCCATCTCGGGCTGCTGGTAATTCGCGATCAGGTGATCCACCCGCGACGTCGCCAGCGCCCGCGTATCCCGCGCGCCTTCCTCGTCCCAGGTCTCGAAGGGCTTGTAGTCGAACAGCTCGGTCTTCCAGAAGGCCGATTTGAAATTCGCCTGCGTGTGCGCACAGCCGAGGTAATGCCCGCCCGGGCCGACCTCGCGGATCGCGTCCATCGCCTGCGAGTTTTCATCCACCGGCACGCCCTTGGCCAGCCCGTGCAACACGCCGAGCTGATCGGCATCCATGACGAATTTCTCGAAATCCGCCACCAGCCCGCCTTCGAGCCAGCCACAGGAATGGAGCATAAAGTTCACCCCGGACAAGAGACCCATGTTGAGACTGTTCGCCGTCTCATAGGCCGCCTGCGCATCGGGCAGTTTCGAGCCACAGAACGACCCTGCCGAACGATAGGGCAGACCCAGACGCCGGGCGAGCTGCCCCGCGCCATAGGTGATGAGCGCGGCCTCCGGCGTGCCAAAGGTCGGCGCGCCCGAGTTCATGTCGATCGAGCTCACAAAGGCGCCAAAGATCGCCGGCGCGCCGGGACGCACGAGCTGATTATAGGCCACGCCCGCCAGAACCTCGGCCAGAACCTGCGTCAGCGTGCCCGCGACGCTCACCGGCGCCATCGCCCCGCCCACGATAAAGGGCGAAATGATGCAGGCCTGGTTGTTCTCGGCATAGACTTCCATCGCGCCCATCATCACATCGTCGAAGGTCATCGGCGAGTTGATGTTGATGAGCGAGGTCATCACCGTGTTCTCGGGCACGAAATCCTCACCAAAGAGGATCTTGCACATATCGACACTGTCCTGCGCCCGGCTCGCCTCGGTCACCGACCCCATGAAGGGTTTGTCCGACAGCGTCATATGCGCCATCAGCATGTCGAGGTGACGCTTGTTCACCGGCACATCGGTGGGCTCGCAAACGGTGCCCCCCGAATGATGGAGCCATTTCGACATATAGGCGAGTTTCACGAATTTCTCGAAATCGGCCATGGTCGCATAGCGGCGGCCACCGGCGGCATCGCGCACGAAGGGCGGGCCATAGACCGGGGCCAGCACCATGTTGCGGCCACCAATGACCACGGATTTGTCGCGGTTGCGGGCGTACTGGGTGAATTCGCTCGGCGCGGTCGAGCAGAGCTTGCGCGCCAGACCGCGCGGGATGCGCACCCGCTCGCCGGTCACATCGGCCCCGGCATTGCGCCACCGTTCAAGGGCTGCGGGGTTGTCCACGAAATTGACGCCGACCTCTTCCAGCACGATCTCCGCGTTGGTTTCGATCACTTCGAGCGACTCTTCGGTCAGCACTTCGAAATTGGGGATATTGCGTTCAATATATTTGGCGGTCTCAATCCGGATCGAGGTCCGTTCTGCCCGGCGCGCTGCGCCCCCACCACCGCGTCCACGCCGACGTGCTGCTGCTTCTGTCATGTCTTTTTGTTCCCTTGAACTCACTCGGCCGCTCTCGATGGCCCGGTGAAGGGGGATGTATCCTACCCTGTGCGGGTCCCGATGGAAGGATTCGCCCCTTGGCGACCGAAAACGACATTTCGGCGTTTTCAGGGGGCGTAAAATGACAAAAACACAGACCCACCCGCCGCTTGCCCGCCGCCGCGCCGCATATCTGGCACCGGCACCCCGCCTCGGCCCGACACCTAAACCGCGCCCAGTCGACGGCCATTCCGCGCCTTTTGGGCCTTGCGCGATTGGCGATCTGGCGGTAACTGCCAGACATGATCCAGGACACCCATGACCGCCTTCTCATCATAGACTTCGGCAGCCAGGTCACGCAGCTTATTGCGCGCCGCCTGCGCGAATTGAACGTCTATTGCGAAATCCACCCCTATCAGAACGTGACCGACGCCTTCCTGGCCGAGTTCGCGCCCAAGGCCGTGATCTTCTCCGGCGGGCCGGATTCGGTGATGCGCGACGGCTCGCCGCGTCCGCCGAAATCGGTCTATGACCTCGGCGTGCCGATCCTCGGCATCTGCTACGGGCAACAGGTGATGATGCATGATCTCGGCGGTCGGGTTGAGGCGGGCGAACATGCCACGGCCGAATTTGGCCGCGCCTTCGTGACCCCCTCCGAGGACCGCATCGACCTGCTCACCGGCTGGTTCATGGATGGTTCGGGCCGCGAACAGGTCTGGATGAGTCATGGCGACCATGTGGCCGAAATCGCCCCCGGTTTCTCGGTCTATGGCACCTCGCCCGGCGCGCCTTTTGCGATCACCGCCGATGAGGACCGCAAATTCTACGCGGTGCAATTCCACCCCGAGGTGCATCACACCCCGAACGGCAAGACGATCTACGAAAACTTCGTGCGCGCCGCCGGTTTCTCCGGCGACTGGACCATGGGCGCCTACCGCGAAGAAGCGATCCGCAAGATCCGCGAACAGGTCGGCGACAAACAGGTGATCTGCGGCCTCTCCGGTGGCGTCGACAGCTCGGTCGCCGCCGTGCTCATCCACGAAGCCATCGGCGATCAGCTCACCTGCGTCTTCGTCGATCACGGTCTCCTGCGTCTCAACGAGGCGGATGAGGTCGTGAAGATGTTCCGCGACCATTACAACATCCCGCTGATCCATGCCGACGAATCCGAGCTCTTCCTCGGCGAGCTCGACGGCGTCTCCGACCCTGAGACCAAGCGCAAGATCATCGGCCGCCTCTTCATCGACGTGTTCCAGAAACACGCCAATTCCATCGACGGCGCCGAATTCCTCGCCCAGGGCACGCTCTATCCCGACGTGATCGAAAGCGTGTCCTTCTCCGGCGGCCCCTCGGTCACCATCAAGTCGCATCACAATGTGGGCGGCCTGCCCGAAAAGATGGGCCTGAAACTGGTCGAGCCGCTGCGCGAGCTCTTCAAGGACGAGGTCCGCGCCTTGGGCCGCGAGCTGGGCCTGCCCGACAGTTTCATCGGCCGCCACCCCTTCCCGGGGCCGGGCCTCGCCATCCGCTGCCCCGGCGAGATCACCCGCGAAAAGCTCGAGATCCTGCGCAAGGCCGACGCGGTCTATATCGACCAGATCCGCAAACACGGCCTCTACGACGAGATCTGGCAGGCCTTCGTGGCCATCCTGCCGGTCCGCACCGTGGGCGTGATGGGCGACGGGCGCACCTATGATTTCGCCTGCGCGCTGCGCGCGGTCACCAGCGTCGACGGGATGACAGCGGATTACTACCCGTTCAGCCATGATTTCCTCGGCGAAACCGCGACCCGCATCATCAACGAGGTGCGCGGCATCAACCGGGTGACCTATGACGTCACCTCCAAACCCCCCGGCACGATTGAATGGGAGTGAGTCCTGATTCACGCGCAGCGTGACAAACGCTCCAGTGGAGCGTTTGAAGGGCGAACGGGCGGAGCCCCCTGATTCACGCGCAGCGTGACAAACGCTCCAGTGGAGCGTTTGAAGGGCGAACGGGCGGAGCCCCCTGTTTCACGCGCAGCGCGACAAACGCTCCAGTGGAGCGTTTGAGAGGCGAACGGGCGGAGCCCCAGCGGTTCGCGCCCCCTAAACCACCCACAAGCTGACCCAACGGGCGGAGCCTCCGGCTCCTCCCCGTCCGCTCACACCTTACAACCTAAAATTGTATCAACCCGCCCGCGCCCTCTTGCGCGACCCGAGCCGCGCGGCTAACGCTACGTCATGGCTGACGTGACCCCCACCCCTTCCGCCGCCACCCCGGCTGGCAATGACACGCTGCGCGCTGCGGCGTGGATGGTGGGCGCGATCCTGTCCTTCTCGGCCATGGCCGTGGCCGGGCGCGCCGTGAGCTTTGAACTCGATACGTTCGAGATCATGATGTACCGCAGCCTCATCGGCTTTGCCCTCGTGTTCCTCTTCGCCAGCGCCCTCGGCCGCCTGCCCGACATCCGCACGCGGCGCTTCGGCCTGCATGTGATCCGCAACATCTGCCATTTCACCGGTCAGAACCTGTGGTTCTTCGCCATCACGGTGATCCCGCTGGCCCAGGTCTTCGCGCTCGAGTTCACCGCACCGCTCTGGGCGCTCTTCCTCGCGCCGCTGGTCCTCGGCGAGCGGCTCACGCTGCAACGCGTCCTCGCCGCTTTCATCGGCTTTGCCGGCATCCTCATCGTGACCCGGCCAAGCCCCGACACGCTGAGCTGGGGCCTCGTCGCCGCCGCCATCGCCGCTATTGGTTTCGCCGGCACCGCCGTCACCACCCGCCGCCTGACCCGCAACGACAGCCTCACCTGCATCCTCTTCTGGCTCACCGGGCTGCAGCTGATCTTTGGCCTGATCTGTGCCGGGCATGATCTCGACATCGCCCTGCCCAGCGGGCCGAGCCTGCCGTGGCTCCTCATCATCGGCCTCGGCGGGCTCGTCGCGCATTTCTGCCTGACCACCGCGCTGAAACTCGCCCCCGCCACCGTGGTCATGCCGGTCGATTTCACCCGCCTGCCGCTGATCGCGGTGATCGGCATGGTGCTCTATGGCGAGGCGCTCGACATCTATGTCTTTATCGGCGCCGCCGTCATCTTTGCCGCGAATTACACGAATATCTGGCTCGAATCCCGGGCGCGGCGCACATGACGCGCCCCATGGCCCACCCCGGCCCAGACGACAGTTTTGTGTCATTTCTGACACCCTGCCCCGCACCGCTGCGACATGACGCCGCGTCAGAGTTGAGCGAAGTTTTGCCCAAGCTACAGTCGAGACATTGGTTTTGGAGGAGCGTAACCATGAAATCCACCCTTGTGTCCGCGGCATGTGCCGCGACCGTCGCCGCAGGCGCCGCCCATGCCGGCGGTATCGAGCGCCGCGGCGACCCGTCCCAGATCCTCTTTGAAGAGGGTAATCAGTATCTCGAGTTTTCCGTCGTCCATGTTGCACCCAATGTGAGCGGCACCGACACAACCGGCGGCTTCGGCCCGACCGGCAATATCACCGAAAGCTATCAGAACTGGGCTTTCGGCTACAAACACGAGCTCAATGACAAGATCACCCTCGCCTTCGTCCTCGACGAACCTGTTGGCGCGGATGTGAACTATGACACCGCCGGTGCCTTCTTCTCTGGCTCCAACGCCTCGGTCGATTCGATCGCCGCCACCGCGATGCTGAAATACAAATTCACCGACCGGATCAGCGCCTATGGCGGGCTCAAGCTGCAGGGGCTCTCGGGCTCGATCCTGGTGACCTCGCCGGGCACCGCTCCGAACCCCTATAACCTGAACGTCGATAAGGATTATCAGCTCGGCTATCTCGTTGGCGCCGCCTATGAGGTGCCGGAAATCGCCATGCGCGTGGCGCTGACCTACGAATCCGAGATCGAACATGAGTTCCGAGACAATGCCGGCAACCCGTTCAAGGTGAAGACGCCGCAATCGGTGACGCTGCACGCCCAGTCGGGCATCGCCGCCAACACGCTGCTCTTCGGCTCGATCCGCTGGCGTGAATGGACCGAGTTTGCCGTGGCACCCGGCGATTTCTTCTCGCTGGTTCCAGGTGTCGGCGCCGTAAACACCCCCATCGCCTCGGGCACCTCGGATGTCTGGACCTACACGCTCGGCGTTGGCCGCAAATTCTCGGACAAGTGGAGCGGCGCCTTCTCGCTCGGCTATGAGAAAGACAATGGCGACGTGGTCGGCAACCTCTCGGGCACCGACGGCTACTGGAGCTATGGCGTCGCCGCGATCTATCAAGGCGAAGGCTACAAGATCACCACCGGCGTGCGCTACATCGACATCGGCAGCGCCAACACTTCGGTGGCAAGCTTCTCGGACAACGACGCCGTCGCCGTCGGAATGAAGGTCGGCTGGACCTTCTGATCCCGACCGCACCGCGACACGACATGGAAACCCCGCCACTCTGGCGGGGTTTTTCCTTGCCCCGGCGCGGCTTGCATTGACGCCCCCCGCGCCTCTGGCTACCACTCTGGCGGACATAAGGACGGACCGCCCATGATCTATCAAAGCGCGAGAGACTGGCAAAACGCCCCGCAAAAGCGGGTGCTCTTCTATGGCATGTCTGGCCTCGGCAAGACCTTCCTGTCGAACCTCCTGCGCGACGCGGGCGGCTGGTTCCACTATTCCATCGATTACCGGATCGGCACCCGCTACATGGGCGAGCTCATCGCAGACAACGCCAAGGCCCACGCCATGCAGGTGCCCTTCCTGCGCGACCTGCTGCTGTCGGATTCGATCTATATCGGCTCGAACATCACCTTCAACAATCTCGCCCCGGTCTCGACCTATCTCGGCAAGCCCGGCGATCCCACGCGCGGCGGCCTGCCCTATGCCGAATACACCCGGCGGCAGGAACAGTTCCGCCATGCCGAAATCTCGGCGCTGATGGACACCTCCCATTTCATCAGCCGCGCCCAGAGCCTCTATGGCTACCCGCATTTCATCTGCGACACCGGCGGCTCGATCTGCGAATGGGCCGATGGCGACGATCCCAACGACCCGCTGCTGACGGAACTGTCGCAACATTGCCTGCTGATCTATCTGCAAGGCTCCGACGCCCATACCGAGGCGCTCATCCGCCGCTTTGACCGCGCGCCGAAACCGATGGCCTATCAGCCCGAGTTTCTCGCCGAGGCCTGGACGCAATACCTGGCCGAGCAGAACGTCACCGCCGACAAGGTCGATCCCGACAGCTTCATCCGCTGGACCTATGCCCGCGCGCTGGCCCACCGCAAACCGCGCTATGAGGCGATGGCGAAATGGGGCATCACCCTGCCCGCCAGCGAGGTCTCCGACGTCCGCAGCGCCGAGGATTTCGACGCGTTGGTGGCCCGTGCCCTCGACATGCGCGGCTAAAACGCCCATCTAGGGCGCGCGGCCTCCCGGCCCACCGACAGCCTAACACCCTGACACCTGAAACAACCTGCAAACGGACCTGTCCCATGCCCATCAAGATTCCATCCGATCTTCCCGCCTATGACGTGCTCTCGCACGAGGGCGTGATGGTCATGGACCCTGATCAGGCCGCCCGGCAGGACATCCGCCCGCTGCGCATCGCGCTGCTCAACCTGATGCCCAAGAAGATCCAGACCGAGACGCAATTCGCGCGGCTCATCGGCGCCACGCCGCTGCAGATCGATCTGAGCCTGATCCGGATGAGCGACCACCGCGCCCGCAACACCGCCGCCGACCATATGGAGAGCTTCTACCGCCCCTTCGCCGAGGTCGAGGCGACCGGCGAGAAATTCGACGGGCTGATCATCACCGGCGCGCCCATCGAACACCTGCCCTTCGACGACGTCACCTATTGGGACGAGCTGCGCCGCGTCATGGACTGGACCCAGAGCCATGTCCATTCCACCTTTGGCGTCTGCTGGGGCGGCATGGCGATGATCCACCATTTCCACGGCGTGGCGAAACATCTGCTCGACGCCAAGGCGTTCGGCTGTTTCCGTCACCGCAACATGGCCCCCGCCTCGCCCTTTTTGCGCGGGTTCTCCGACGATTGCGTGATCCCGGTGAGCCGCTGGACCGAAATCCGTCAAGACGAGATCGACGCCCGCGACGGGCTCACCACGCTCTTGCATTCCGATCAGGTCGGGCCCTGTTTGGTCGAAGATCCCGCCCACCGGGCGCTCTATATCTTCAACCATCTCGAATATGACAGCGACACGCTGAAACAGGAATATGACCGCGACGTCGCCAATGGCACGCCGATCAACGTGCCCTGCAATTACTACCCCGACGACGATCCCAAACGCCCGCCGCAGAACCGCTGGCGCAGCCACGCCCATCTGCTCTATGGCAACTGGATTTCCGAGATTTACGAAACCACGCCCTATGACATCGACCAGATCGGGCTGAGTTCCACCGACCTGCGCCGCCGCTGAGCGGCGCGCAATTGCACAGGCCACAGGCTGACGCCATACTGCCCTGTAAAAGGAGAGCCACATGGACCTGCCCTTCGACGGCGCCATCAGCGAGTTTTTCGAATTTGCCGCCCCCGACGCGGTGCGCGCCGCCATCCGCCGCGCCGACAAGGGCGACATTCTCGACGCGGCCTTCCCCTATTCCGACCGGCTGGCGCGCAAGGTCTATGATCAGGAAATGCAGCGGGTGCAAATCGAACTGGTGAAATGCCAGTCCTGGGTCCGCCAGAGCGGCGCCCGCGTCGTCGTCGTCTTCGAAGGCCGCGACGCGGCCGGCAAAGGCGGCACGATCAAACGCTTCCGCGAAAACCTCAACCCGCGCAACGCCCGCGTCGTGGCCCTGTCGAAACCCACCGACCGCGAGGCGACGCAATGGTATTTCCAACGCTACGCCGCTCATCTGCCCGCCGCTGGCGAAATGGTGCTCTTTGACCGCAGCTGGTACAATCGCGGCGTGGTCGAACATGTGTTCGACTTCTGCACCGACGAGCAGCGCGAACATTTCTTCGCCCAAGCCCCCGATTTCGAGCGCATGCTCACCGAGGACGGCATTCACCTGATCAAGATTTGGCTCAACGTGGGCCGCGCCGAACAGCTGCGCCGCTTTCTCAAACGCGAAAGCGACCCGCTCAAACAATGGAAGCTGAGCTGGATCGACGTCGAAGGCCTCAAACGCTGGGACGCCTACAGCGCCGCCATCGAAGAAACCCTGGCCCGCACCCATACCGAGGTCGCGCCCTGGACGGTGATCCGCTCCGATGACAAGCGCCGCGCCCGGCTCGAGGCGATCCGCCATGTGCTCGGCCGTCTCGACTATGATCACAAGGACGCCCGCGCCTTGGGCCAGCCCGATCCGCTGATCTGCGGCGGCCCCGAGATATGGAATGCCTAAGCGCGGCTATCATCACGGCAACCTGCGTCAGGCCCTGGTCGACGCGGCGCTCACCCTGATCGAGACCCGCGGCCCCACCGGCTTTACCCTCTCCGAAGCCGCCAAACAGGCCGGCGTCACCCCCGCCGCCGTCTACCGCCATTTCGCCGGCCGTGACGATCTCATCGCCGAGGCCGCGCGCCAGGGCTTCGTGATCTTCGCCGAGGCGCAGGACAAGGCGCTCGGCCCCGATCAGAGCTGCCCGATCGAAGGCTTCATCGCCAGCGGCCACGCCTATCTGCGCTTCGCCCATGACCACCCCGGCCATTACATGGCGATGTTCGAAAGCGGCATCGCCGTCGACCGCTCGCCCGCCCTGGCCGAGGCCGCCGCCCGCGCCCGGGCCCGCTTCGATCAGGCCGCCACACGGCTCTGCGGCCGCCTGCCCGCCGCCAATTGCCCGCCCGCCGATCTCTTCGCCGCCCATGTCTGGGCGCTGAGCCACGGCATTGTCGAGCTTTTCGCGCGCAACCCGCGCCCCGACGGTCCCGCCCCCGAGATGCTGCTGGAAACTGCCCTCACCACCTATCTCCACGGCCTCGGCCTGAGCCGCGACTAACCCCACCAAAGCCGCCACCTCCGAAAACTTCCCGCCCCCCGCTTCTTCTGGCTAAAAATATCCTGGGGGAGGCCGCAGGCCGGGGGCAAAGCCCCCACCTAAACCCTGCGGCAAAGCCCCCACCCAATCCCTGCGGCAAAGCCCCCCAAATCCCCCCAAAACCCTTTCGACAACGAAAAAGGGCCGCCCAAAGGCAGCCCCTTCCCAAAACATGTAATCGCAGCTTAACGCTTCGAGAACTGGAAGCTCCGGCGCGCCTTGCGCTTACCGTATTTCTTCCGCTCGACGACGCGGCTGTCGCGGGTCAGGAAGCCTGCCGCCTTGAGCGCGCCACGCAGGCTCGGATCATAGAGCTGCAGCGCTTTCGAGATACCGTGCTTGACCGCACCGGCCTGACCCGAGAGACCACCGCCCTTGACGGTTGCGACCACGTCGAACTGGTCTTCCACACCGGCCACGGTGAAGGGCTGGCGCAGGATCATCTGCAGAACGGGACGGGCGAAATAGACGTTGATTTCGCGGCCATTGACCGAGACCTTGCCCGAGCCGGGCTTGATCCAGACGCGGGCCACGGCGTCTTTACGCTTGCCGGTCGCATAGGAGCGGCCGAGATCGTCACGAACGGGCTCGCGCGGTGCGGCTTCAGCGGCCAGAACACCGGCGTCGCTCACAGCGGCTTCGAGGCCGTCGAGGGTTTTGATTTCTTCAGCCATCATGCCACCCGCGTGTTTTTCTTGTTCATGGATTTCACATCCAGCACATCGGGGCTCTGGGCCTCATGCGGATGCTCGGTGCCTGCATAGACGCGCAGATTGGTCATTTGCTGACGGCTCAGACGGTTGCCGGGCAGCATCCGCTTGACGGCCTGCATGACAACGCGCTCCGGATGCGCCCCTTCGAGGATCTCGCCGGTGGTGCGGCTCTTGATCCCGCCCGGGTGGCCGGTGTGCCAGTAGTTGGGCTTTTCGCGCTTGTTGCCGGTGAGCTGGACCTTGTCCGCGTTGATGACGATGACATTGTCACCGCAATCCATATGCGGGGTGAAGGTGGCCTTGTGCTTGCCGCGCAGGCGCATGGCGATGATCGATGCAAGACGGCCCAGAACAACGCCTTCAGCGTCGATCAGGATCCATTTCTTGTCGATATCTGCCGGTGTCGCAGAATAGGTTTTCATATCGAGAAGACTCTCTTGGTGGTGACGCGCGAACGCACGGACAGGCCGCCGTCGCATTGGATGGGCGGGTTATACAGGCAATTTCCGCAGGATCAAGTGGGGTAAATCAAATATATCCGTTGCAAAACAATGGCTTGCAATTACGGTATTATTTTACCCCACATATTTCACCCCTCACAGGTCCACATTCGCCGGCGGCCGCGCCAAAAGCGCATCCATCTTGCGCAGCGCCGCCTCATAGACCGCCACGCTCTCCTGCGCATTGAGCCCGATCCGCACCGCATTGGGCGCCCGCCCATCGGGCAGCGAGAACTCATCCGCCGGCTTGATGTCGATCCCCGCCTCGGCACAGGCCCGCGCATAGCGCGACGCCCGCCAACCCTGCGGCAGCCGCAGCCACAGAAACGGCACATCCTCACGCCAGCTGATGTCCCAGCGGCCCAGGATATTCACCGCCCGCTTGACCCGCTCACGCGCACTGCGCTCGGCCTCGGCCCGCAGCCGCTCCGCCTCGCCACTCTCGATGAGCTGGGCGCTCAGATCGAGGATCGGCTGCGGCATCCCGTAAAAGGACGATTGCGCCACCTGCCGCGCCAGCGCCGCCTGATCGCGCGCGCAGGCCGCATAGCCAAAGCGCAGCGAGGCCGACACCGTCTTGGTGAGCGACGACACGAACCACGCCCGCTCCGGGCAGATCGCGCGATAGCCCGGCTCGGTGGGCCGCGAGATACAATGGCAATCATCCTCGATGATCTGGATCTGATATTTCCGCGCCAGCGCCGCGATCTCCTGCCGCCGTGCCACGCTTGGCCGCCGCGTCGTCGGGCTGTGCACATCCCCCACGGTCAAGAGCACCTGCGCCCCCTCCCGCCGCAATGCCTCCTCGAACGCATCGGGCCGGATGCCCTCGGCATCCATCTCCACCCCGACAAGCTGTGCCCGCAACAGCCGCGCCGCGTGCCGCACCCCCGGATAGCCGAGCTCTTCGGTGAGGATCACCGGGTTCGGCCCATGCAACAGCGCCTGCAACAGCATGATCACCGTGTTCTGCGCCCCCATGCCGAGGATAATATCCTCCGCCTCGAGCGGCCCCGCCCGATCCGGCCCGATCCATTGCGCCACCGCCGCCCGCGCCGCGCGGTCGGTCTCGCTGGTGGGATAATCCGTATAGGCCATGGCCGGGCTCTGCGCCAATCGCTGCAAGCCGCTGCGAATGACCGCCTCCTGACCGATCTCCGGCACCCTGACCGCGCGGAAATCAAGCATGCCGCGCCGCACCGATCTGAGCAGCGGATCCTCGGGCAGCGATCCGGCCACCGGCCCGCCCGACACGAAGGTGCCGCGCCCGACTTCGGTGGTGACAAGCCCCTCTTCCGCCGCCAGCTTATAGACCCGCGCCACCGTGCCCGGCGTGATCTTGAGATCCCAGGCCAGCTCGCGCACCGGTGGCATCCTCTGCCCCTGCGGCAGCTCTCCGGATCGGATGGCGGCCCGCATGGATTGTATCAATACAATATACTTCGGATCGCTGTTTTTCGTCAGGTCTGGCGGCCAAATTGTATTCATAACAATGTTTCCCTAGCGTAATACATCGGTACAGGCTATCGATCATGCATACAATGTGCAAATTGTATTGGTACAATCAGATATAGGAGATAGACCCATGTACCTGCCCACCTCTGCCGATCAGTCCGCCCTCGCACAGCTTTCGCGTGCCGGCACGCTGCCGCTGGCATCGCAGGTGGCGGTCCGTCTGGCCTATCTCATCGCGGTCTGGACGAGCCGCCACCGCACCCGCCGCGCCCTGCGCCATCTCTCGGTGGAGCAGCTGCGCGACATCGGCCTCGACCGCGGCACCGCCGATCTCGAGATGACCAAGAGGTTCTGGAGTCCGTAACTCCCCGTGACGGTCCCTCTTCCACTGGCCGGGCATCTGCCCGGCCTTTTTTTACGCCAAACGGGCTTAACCGCCCTAAACGGTCAGAGCCACCGCCCCAGCTTGAACACCAGATAGAGCAGCACGCCCAGCGCCAGCGATCCGGCGCTCAGGATCCAGAACGCGCCCGCATGCTCGACCCCCGGCATCCCCGCCACATTGACCCCAAAGAGCCCGGTGAGGAAGCCGAGCGGCAGGAAAATCGCCGCCACCACCGACAGCACATAAGAGTTCTGCCCAAGCCGCTGCCCGCGCTGCACTTCCATATGATCCTGCAACGCCATCAGCCGCTCGCGCGTCGCATCGAGCGCCTCGACATTGCGCGCCGACCGGTTGGCGCTCTCCCGCAGATCGCTGAGCGCCCGCGCGTCCATCCCCGGTGCCTCGCCCGCCGCCAGTGCCTCGAGCGCCTCGCGCTGCGGATTGACGAAACGGCGCAGTTTGATCACCGTATGCCGCACCCCCGAAAGCTGCGCCAAAGGCACCTCCTGCGCCTCGCCGAGCACCGTCTCTTCGAGCGCATCGGTCTGCTCTTCGAGCTCGAGCGCCACCGCCTCGATCCGCCGCGTCAGCCCCTCGGCAATCGCCGCCAAGAGCGCACCAGGGCTCTCCGGCGCCTGCCCCTCGGCCTCGGCTTGGGCGCGGATCGCATCCAGCGCCCAGATCTTGCGCAGCCGCGCCGTCACCACCAGCCCCTCCGCCATCCAGATCCGCAGGCTCACCATATCCTCCGGGCTGGCCCCGGGGTTGAGGTTGACGCCGCGCAGGTTGATGATCGCCCCCGCCCCATGCGCATCACAGCGCGGCCGGGTCTCGGCCTGCAACAGCGCATCCACCGCCGCCTCCGGCAAATGCGCCCGCAACCACGGCTCGAGCCCCGCCGCCGCCACATCGAAATGCAGCCAGCGATAGCTGCCCTCCGGCGCCGCCGCCGCCAGCGGACCCTCGACCGCCACGGCCCGGCCCGCCGCATCCACATCAAAGGCACAGAGCGTCACAGGATCCTGCATGATCTCACCTCTTGGGCGGAATGGAATAGGTGAGGCTGGCGCGCGCCACCGGCGCCTCCTGCCCCTCGGACCGAATGAGAACATCCCCCACCGCCAACACCCGCCCCAGCTTGAGCAACCGGCACTCGGCGATGAGATCCACCCCCGCCGCCGGTTTGCGCATGAAATCAATGGAACAATTGGTCGTCACTGCCAGCGCCTCGCGCCCGATCATCGCCAGCACGGCAATGTAGATCGCCACATCCGCCAGCGCGAAAATCGACGGGCCCGACACCGTGCCACCGGGGCGCAGGTGCTGCTCACCGACATTGAGCCGCACCGTCGCCATCATCTCACCGAGCGCCTCAATGGTGAATTGCCCGCCCACTTGCGGAAATTCCGTCTCCAAAAAGTCAGACAATTCCTTGACAGTAAACTGCAACCCCATGTTTTCTCCCCCTATCGGTCGCTGAAACAGGACCACATGCCGGGAGGAGAGACAAGATGGCACTACTGGAACGCAACGACACCGGCCCCGTGGCCCATCTGCGCCTCAACGCGCCCGAACGGATCAACGCGCTGAGCGACGCCATGCTCGCCGCGCTGCAATCCCAGATCGACACGCTGCGCGAGGATCGCACCATTCGCGCCGTGGTCATCTCGGGCGCGGGCAAGGCCTTCTGCGCCGGGCATGATCTCAAGGAAATGACCGCCGGGCGTCAGTCCGAGGACGGCGGCCGCGCCTATTTCGCCGATCTCTTCAACTGCTGTGCCAGCGTGATGACCGGACTGCGCGCCCTGCCCCAGCCGGTGATCGCCGCCCCCCATGGCATCGCCACCGCCGCCGGTTGCCAATTGGTCGCCTCCTGCGATCTCGCCATTGCCGCCGAGGGCACGCGCTTTGGCGTCAATGGCGTCAATATCGGGCTCTTCTGCTCGACGCCGATGGTCGCCCTGTCGCGCAACATCCCGCGCAAACAGGCCTTCGAGATGCTCACCACCGGCGAATTCATCGACACCGACCGCGCCCAGGCGCTCGGGCTGATCAACCGCGCCGTGCCCGCCGACGACCTGCTCCCCGCCGCCATGGAGATGGCCGAGACCATCGCCGCCAAGCTCGGCGCGGCGGTCCGCATCGGCAAGGAAGCCTTCTACAATCAGCTCGAAATGGGTCTCGACGCGGCCTATGCCTATACCGGGCAGGTCATGGTCGAGAACATGCTGCGCAGTGACACCGCCGAAGGCATCTCCGCCTTCATCGAAAAACGCACCCCCGACTGGGATCAGTGAACCGCGGCGCGCGCGCCGCAAACCTCTTGCAGGACACGACATTCGAGAATGGCGCAGGCCCACCCGGCCTGCGCTGCCCGGTATGCTGCCCGGTATAAAGCACACGAATGTTTCCAAATTTGTGCCACATTTTTTCCAAATGCGCCGTTTTATTGCCGCAATCGCTGCGATACCCCTGTTCCCAATCGGCAATGACAGGTATTACCTTGCTCAGATCTTGGGTCACCGCAGCATTTATGTCCCTCCAGGCCAGCCTCTCTCTGGCCGCCGACCTACCGGCTGCGGTGACCCACGAAACCTTCCCGACCCCCGGCACCACCTCTGTCCTTCTCGGGCGCGATCTGTTCTTTGATCCGATTCTGTCGGGCAATCGCAATATTTCCTGCGCCACCTGCCACCATCCGAGCCTCGGCAGCGCCGATGGCATGTCGCTGGCTCTGGGCGAAGGCGGGCTCGGTCTCGGCGCCGCCCGCAGCGCCGATCCCGCCAATATCCCGCCCCGTCTCATCCCGCGCAACGCGCCCGCGCTGTTCAATCTCGGCGCCCGCGAGATCACCACGCTCTTTCACGATGGCCGCGTGTCGCGCGATGACAGCACCCGCTTTGGCATCCGCATGCCCGAAGGCTTTGCCCTCGAACGCCCCGCGCCCACATTGCTCGCGGCACAGGCGCTCTTGCCGCTCATGTCGCATGACGAAATGGCGGGCCAGCCCGGCGAAAACCCGGTCGCCGACGCCGTTGCCGCGGGCGAGATACGCGGCCTCCACGGCGCGTGGCAAATGCTCGCCGCCCGGGTCGAGGCCACGCCCGAATACCGCCGCCGGTTCGATGCCATCCTCGGCCCGAATGAACCCGTCCATATCAGCGACATCGGCCGCGCCCTCGCCAATTTCATCGCCTATGAGTTCCGCAGCAGCGACAGCCCCTTTGACGCCTATCTGCTCGGCCAGAGCGACGCGCTCTCGCCGCGTCAAATCGCCGGCATGACGCTCTTCTACGGCAAGGCGCAATGCAGCAGCTGCCACAGCGGCACCTTCCAGACCGATCAGAAATTCCACGCCCTCGGCCTGCCGCCGCTCGGCCCCGGCAAGACGCGCGGCCTCTATGGCGGCGAGGATCACGGCCGCTCTTACGTCACCGGCGACACCACCGACAGTTACCGCTTTCGCACCCCCTCGCTGCGCAACGTGACGCTGACCGCGCCCTATGGCCACAACGGCGCCTATACTCGGCTCGAAGACATGGTCCGCCACCATCTCGCCCCCGCCGAGATGCTCGCCCGCTACACGCCGAACCGCGCCCGCCTGCCGCAACTGTCCAGCCCCGAGGCCGATCCCTACCGCCCCGACCCGCGCGAGCTTGCCCGGATCGAGGCCGCCATCGACATCGCCCCCGTGACCCTCACCGATCCCGAGGTCGCGGCGATCCTCGACTTTCTCAAATCGCTCGAAGACCCGGTCATGGCAGGGGGTGGCCGTCTCGGGCCGCCGCCCCGCGTACCCTCGGGCCTGCCGCTCGATCCCGCGCCCGCGCCGCTGCCGACACCGGCCGCCGGGCCCGACCTGCTCGCCGCCCTCGCGCGGCCCTGACGCCCCTTCCCTTCGCGCGGCTTCTGGCCTACATCGCCCCCATGACGAACACGCTCCATATCATCGGCGGCGGCATGGCCGGCTCCGAAGCCGCCTGGCAGGCCGCCAGCCACGGCATCCCCGTGACCATCCACGAAATGCGCCCCGAGACCGGGACCTTCGCGCATCAAACCGGCGATCTTGCCGAGATGGTCTGCTCGAACTCCTTCCGCTCGGATGACGATGAACAAAACGCCGTCGGTTTGCTGCATTGGGAAATGCGCGCGGCGGGCGGGCTGATCATGGCCATGGCCGACCGTCACCGCCTCCCCGCAGGCGGCGCACTGGCCGTCGACCGCGACGCCTTTGCCCGCGCCGTGACCGAAACCCTGCGCGCCCATCCGCTGGTTACTGTCGAGCCCGGCGAAATCGCCGCCCTGCCCGAGGACGGCACCTGGATCATCGCCACCGGCCCGCTCACCTCGCAAGGTCTGGGCCAGGCCATCGCCGCCGAGACCGGCGCCGAAGCGCTCGCCTTCTTCGACGCCATCGCCCCCATCGTCTATCACGACAGCATCGACATGAGCCGCGCCTGGATGCAGTCGCGCTATGACAAGGGCGAGACCGAGGAAGAGCGCACCGCCTATCTCAACTGCCCGATGGACCGCGACCAATACGAGGCCTTCATCGACGCGCTGCTCGCCGCCGACAAGACCGAGTTCCACGAGGGCGAAACCGCCGGCTATTTCGACGGCTGCCTGCCGATCGAAGTCATGGCCGAACGCGGCCGCGAAACGCTCCGCCACGGCCCGATGAAGCCCGTGGGCCTCACCAACCCGCATCAGCCGGACGTCAAACCCCACGCCGTGGTGCAGCTCCGCCGCGACAATGCGCTGGGCACGCTCTACAATATCGTGGGCTTTCAGACCAAGATGAAATACGGCACACAAGCCGATGTTTTCAAAATGATTCCCGGGCTTGAGAACGCGCGTTTCGCGCGTCTCGGCGGCATCCATCGCAACACGTTCCTGAACTCGCCGACGCTGCTCGACGATCAGATGCGGCTCAAATCGCGGCCCCATATCCGTTTTGCCGGGCAGATCACCGGCGTCGAAGGCTATGTAGAAAGCGCCGCCATGGGGCTGCTCGCAGGCCGTCTCGCTGCCGCCGAGCTCAGCGGGAAAACCCCGCCGCCGGTGCCGCAAGACAGCGCCATGGGCGCGCTCATCCACCACATCACCGGCGGTGCCGAGGCCAAGACCTTCCAGCCGATGAACGTCAATTTCGGCCTGTTCCGCCCCGTCGATGGGCTCAAGGGTGGGCGTCGCGGTCGCAAGGACCGCTACAAGGCCTATACCGATCGCGGCAAAGAGGCCTGGCAAGGCTGGCTCGACGCCTACCCGCTCCCGCGCCAGAGCGACTAAGGTGAGATATGCGCGGTAAAGCCTTGATATGACATATATTACGCGCTTCGCCCCATCGCCCACCGGGCCGCTGCATCTGGGCCATGCCTATTCGGCGATCCTCGCCCATGACATGGCCCGCGCCGCCCAGGGCCGCTTTCTCCTGCGCATCGAGGACATCGACCAGACCCGCGCCCGCCCCGAATGGGAGGCGCAGATCCTCGACGATCTCAGCTGGCTCGGCCTGACATGGGACGACACGCCCCTGCGCCAATCCGACCGCCTGCCGCGCTACGCCGAGGCCCTCGACCGGCTCTGGGACGCAGGCCTGCTCTATCCCTGTAGCTGCCGCCGCCGCGACATCGCCGCCGCCGCCTCGGCCCCGCAAGAGGGCGCGCCGCTCCATGGCCCCGACGGGATCATCTATCCCGGCACCTGCCGCGACGCCGCCCGGAAGGGCCCGCGCCCCGCGGACGAGGCCCTGCGCTTAGACATGAGGAAAGCCGCGCAAGCCATTGTCACATATCATGAACTCTCGAACGACACCCATCCGACCCTGAGCCCCGACGAGATGGTCACGACCATCGGCGACATCGTCCTGTCGCGCCGCGATTTCCTCGGCTCCTACCATCTCTCCGTGGTGCTCGACGACGCGGATCAGGCGATCACCCATGTCATCCGGGGCGCCGATCTCGCCGAGGCGACGCCGATCCATGTGCTCCTGCAGCGCCTCCTTAACCTGCCGACCCCGCGCTACCACCACCACCGGCTGATCCGCGACGAGGCCGGCAAACGGCTGGCCAAGCGCGACGACGCCCGCGCCATCGCCACCTACCGCGCCGCCGGTGACACCCCCGCCGACATCCGTCGCCGCGTCGGGCTCTGATCCGCCCTCAAAACCTCACAAAACCCACGGCACATGCCGCTCCTCATCATCAATATGACGGGTTCGGGCTTTCGCCCCGCGCCCAATCCCCTATGGTCGCCCAAGCGCATTGACGGAGACAGGCATGAGCACCGATCCCACCGATCCCCTCGTCGTTTTCACCCCCTCGGGCAAACGCGGCCGCTTTGCGGTTGGCACCCCGGTTCTGACCGCCGCCCGACAGCTCGGCGTCGATCTCGATTCGGTCTGCGGCGGGCGCGGCATCTGCTCAAAATGTCAGATCACCCCCTCCTATGGCGAGTTTCCCAAACATGGCGTCACCGTCGCCGCCGACGCGCTCTCCGAGTGGAACGCGGTCGAGGAACGCTATGACCAGAAACGCGGGCTGAAACCGGGCCGCCGCCTCGGCTGTCAGGCCACCGTCCAGGGCGACATCGTCATCGACGTGCCGCCCGAATCGCAGGTCCACAAACAAGTGGTGCGCAAGGCCGCCTCGGCCCGCGTCATTCAGATGGACCCGGCCACGCGGCTCTATTTCGTCGAGGTGGATGAACCCGACATGCACGAGCCGACCGGCGATCTCGAACGGCTCAAACGCGCGCTCTCCGAGCAATGGCAGATCGACGACATCCGCGCCGATCTCACCCTTCTGTCGAAACTGCAGCCCGCCCTGCGCAAGGGCAAGTTTCAGGTCACCGTGGCGCTCCATAAATCGCACCGCGACGCCGTTGCCACCGTCATCGAAATCTGGCCCGGCCTGCACGAAGCCGGTCTCTACGGCCTCGCCATCGACCTCGGCTCGACCACCGTCGCGGCCCATCTGACCGATCTCGAAACCGGCGAGGTCAAGGCGAGCTCGGGCATCATGAACCCGCAGATCCGCTTTGGCGAAGACCTGATGAGCCGGGTGAGCTATGCCATGATGAACCCCGGCGGCGACCGCGAAATGACCGCCGCCGTGCGCGACGCGATCAACACGCTGGCCGTGGAAATCGCCGCCGAGGCCGGGATCGATCCGACGCTCATCATTGAACTCGTTTTCGTCTGCAACCCGGTCATGCACCATCTTCTGCTGGGCATCGACCCGGTGGAACTCGGTCAGGCCCCCTTTGCGCTGGCCACCTCCGACAGCATTTCGATGCTCGCGCGCGAGCTTGACCTGCCCGCCGTCAACACCCGCGCCCGCACCTATATCCTGCCCTGCATCGCGGGCCATGTGGGGGCCGACTGCGCCGCCGTGGCGCTCTCCGAAGAGCCCGGCAAATCCGAGGATCTGGCGCTCATCATCGACGTCGGCACCAATGCCGAAATCCTGCTCGGCGACCGCCATTCCGTGCTCGCCTGCTCGTCGCCCACCGGCCCGGCCTTCGAGGGCGCACAGATCTCCTCCGGCCAACGCGCCGCCCCCGGCGCGATCGAGGCGATCCGCATCGACCCGGTCACCAAAGAGCCGCGCTTCCGCGTCATCGGCTGTGATCTGTGGTCCGACGAAGACGGCTTTGCCGAGGCGACCGCCACCACCGGCATCACCGGCATCTGCGGCTCCGGCATCATCGAGGCGGTGGCCGAAATGCGCATGGCGGGCCTGCTCGACGACAGCGGCCTCATCGGCTCGGCCGAACAGACCGGCACGGCCCGCTCTGTCCCCGAGGGCCGCACCCATTCCTATCTCATCATCGACGCCAGCGCCGAGGGCGGCCCGCGCATCACCGTGACCCAGGGCGACATCCGCGCCATTCAGCTCGCCAAATCGGCGCTCTACGCCGGGGCCCGCCTGCTGATGGACAGCCGCAATGTCGACAAGGTCGATCGCGTCGTGCTCGCCGGGGCCTTTGGCGCGCATATCTCGCCGCTGCATGCCATGGTGCTCGGCATGATCCCCGATGTGCCCCTCGACAAGGTGACGAGCGCCGGCAACGCCGCCGGCACCGGCGCGCGCATCGCGCTGTGCAACATCGCCGCCCGGGCCGAGATCGAACGCGTCGTGCGTCAGATCACCAAGGTCGAGACCGCCATCGAGCCCAAGTTCCAGGAACATTTCGTCGCGGCCAACGCCATCCCGCACAAGACGGACCCCTTCCCCGAACTGGCCCGCATCGCGCCCCTGCCACAGGTGAGCTTCAACACCGGCGGTGGCGATGCCGAAGGCGGCGGCCGCCGTCGCCGTCGTCGCGGCTAAGCCTGACCGCCATCCAAACCGCAAAGGGGGCGCCGCACGCCCCCTTTACCCGCGCTTTACCCCTTAACGCCCCGTTCGCGCCCTGCCTTGACACAAGATGCGCGAGACCTCGACTTTGGCACAGTCGCAATACCGACGTCTTGCCGACGCGATACCGCAGCCCGGTTTTTCCAGAATTTCCCTTGTTAACCATAGGCTTGATCCCGCCGAAACAGGCGATTCCTCCCCGGCCTCTCAGCTCACCAATTTTCCCCGATCCCCCGCGCGGCGGGCCTTGACCTCGCCCCGGCTTTTGCCTATCTCAGGGCCTCGGCAGCGCGGGTATGGTGAAAAGGTATCACGGCAGCTTCCCAAGCTTTAGTTACGGGTTCGATTCCCGTTACCCGCTCCAGCCGATCCCCCCAACACCTCCCCGACTTGCAAGACGGCCACAGCCCCCTGTACAGCGCCCCTTGCACAGCCCCGCGCATGGTGCTTCATAGACGCCATGTTACCCAAACTGATTTCAACCGCGCTTCTTCTCCTGATGGGGGCCATTGTCGCCCCGCTCGCCGTCTACCTCGGCCTGCCCTTGCCCTATCTTCTGGGCCCGCTCATCGCCTCCGGCACCATCGCCATCCTGCGCCCACAGATCCTGCCTGCGGGCTACGCCTTCCCACAGCGCATCCGCATCGTCTTTATCGGGCTCATCGGGCTGATGATCGGCGCGCAGATCACGCCCGAGCTCTTCTCCGATCCCACCGCCCTCGCCCTGCGCGCCACAGCCCTTGCCGCTTTCGTGGCCCTGGCCCAGCTCGGCAACGCTTATATCTTTCAACGGCTTGGCGGCTATGACCGGGCCACGGCCTTTTGCGCGGGCGCGCCCGGCGGGCTCTTCGAATCCATCGCGCTCGGCGAGGAAAGCGGCGCCGACCCGGCCCGCCTCATGCTGCAGCAATTCCTGCGCGTCATCTTCGTGGTGAGCGCCCTGCCCGTCGCCCTGTCGCTCTGGCTCGGCGCCCCGGTCGGAAGCTCCGCCGGGCTGAGCTTTGCCCGCGAAACCACCGATTGGGTGGCCCTGCCCGGCATCGGCATCACCCTCGGGCTTGGCATCGTCGCGGGCCACCTGCTGCGCCTGCCCGCGCGTCAGCTCACCGGCCCGCTGCTCCTCGCCGCCGCGGTGACGCTCTCGGGCCTTCTGGTGATCGAACTGCCGCAATGGCTCGTCAACGCGGCCCAGATCATCATCGGCACCGCCCTCGGCCTGCGCTTCACCGGGCTCGATCGCAAGCTTTTGTTAAAGGCCACCTGGCTATCCTTCCTGTCGGTCACGCTGATGATGGCGCTGGCCGGCGGCTTTGCGGCGCTGCTCTTGCCCTTGGGCGACGAACCTTTCGACGTGGTGCTGATCAGCTTTGCGCCCGGCGGGCTCACCGAAATGGCCCTCATCGCGCTGAGCCTTGAGGCGAACCCCGCCTTTGTCACGCTGCATCACATCATCCGCATCCTGCTCACCGTGGCCGGTCTCGGCGTGCTGTCGCGCCGCTGGCGCCGCGAGAAGCTTTGACAGAACGCCGCGCGCCCGGTATTTGAACAGGCGTTCAATTCATCGGAGACCGCCATGCGCATGGAAGACACCGCCGCGATCATCACCGGCTCGGCCTCGGGCCTCGGCGAAGCCACCGCCCGCCATTTTCGCGAGATGGGTGCCGCCGTCTGCCTCTTTGACCGCGACACCACCCGTGGCCCGCAAGTGGCCGAGGAAATCGGCGCAAACTTCATCGAATGCGATGTGACGGATGAGGCCTCGGCCAGCGCCGCGATCGACGCCGCAACCGCCCATATGGGCCGCATCACGGCGGCGGTGAACTGCGCCGGCATCGCCACCGGGGCCAAGACGCTGGGCCGTGACGGACCCCATGATCTCAAGGCGTTTCAACGCACCATCGACATCAATCTCGTGGGCAGTTTCAACATCGCCCGCCTCGCCGCCGCCCGTATCGCCGACAACGCCCCCGGCCCCCATGGCACGCGCGGCGTGATCATCAACACCGCCTCCATCGCCGCCTTTGACGGCCAGAAAGGCCAGACCGCCTACGCCGCCTCCAAGGGCGGGATCGTCGGGCTGACCCTGCCCATGGCCCGCGATCTGACCCGCGAAGGCATCCGCGTCATGACCATCGCGCCGGGCATTTTCGGCACCCCCATGCTGCGC
Organism: Roseovarius sp. CH_XMU1461; assembly: GCF_037027165.1. NCBI lineage: Bacteria > Pseudomonadati > Pseudomonadota > Alphaproteobacteria > Rhodobacterales > Roseobacteraceae > Roseovarius > Roseovarius sp. CH_XMU1461. Next base: position 418,320 of record NZ_JAYMDV010000002.1, on the reverse strand, counting down.
GGCCTGCCGCAAGAGGTGCAAGACGAGCTGGCCCAAGGCGTGCCCTTCCCGAAACGCCTGGGCGACCCGGCGGAATACGCGGCACTGGCGCGGTTTATCGTGGAATGTGAATACCTTAACGGCGAAGTGATCCGCATCGACGGCGCGCTTCGGATGCAGTGACCGGCGCCTGGACGCGCCTCACAAATCGACCCCAAGGGGCGCGGGATCACCCCGCCCCTTCGGCCTTTTCTTCCAGCACGAGCCACTCTTCCTCGGCCTTGGCCAGCGCCTCCTGACGCTGTGTCAGCGCCTCGGTCGCCTTGCGGAACTTGACCGGCTCACGCGTGAACAGCTCGGGATCGGACATCAGCTCGCTGAGCTTGCCGATCTCCGCCTCGAGCCGCGCAATCTCGCCCGGCAGCGCCTCGAGACGATGCTTCTCGGTAAAGCTGAGCCCCTTGCGCGCGGGCTTGCCGCCCGGCTTGGCCTCGCCCTTGGCCGGTTTGCCGCCGCCCTGCGCCGCCTTGGCCTCGGCCTTGTCCTCGGCCGCCGCCTTGCGTTTCTGGGTCTGGTAATCGCTCCAACCGCCGGCATAGATCGTCGCCCGCCCGTCGCCCTCCATGACCACCGTGGTCGCCGCCACCCGGTCGAGGAAATCACGGTCGTGGCTCACCAACAAAACCGTGCCGTCATAATCGTCGAGCAGCTCCTGCAAGAGATCGAGCGTCTCGATATCGAGGTCATTGGTCGGCTCGTCCATGACCAAAAGATTGCTCTCCTTGGCCATCAGCTTGGCCAGCAAGAGCCGCGCCTTTTCCCCGCCCGAGAGCGATTTGACCGCCGCCCGCGCCTGCCGTTCGTCAAAGAGGAAATCCTTGAGATAGCCCACCACATGCCGCGGCTGCCCCCGCACCATGACCTGATCGGCATTGCCCGAGACGCGCATATCCTTGTCGCCCGTCAGGCTCTCCCAGAGGCTCATCTCCGGGTCGAGCTGCGCCCGCGCCTGATCGAACACCGCCACCATCAGATTGGTGCCGTGATCGACGCTGCCCGCATCCGGCGTCTCTTCGCCAAGCAGCATCTTGAGCAGCGTCGTCTTGCCCACCCCGTTCGGCCCGACAAAGGCCACCCGGTCGCCACGCTGAATCTTGAGATCAAAATCGCGGACGATCTCCTTGTCCGCAAAGGATTTTGCGATGCCCTTGGCCTCGATCACCCGCTTGCCGGATTTCGGCCCCGCATCGAGCGCCAGCGCCGCCGTGCCCTGCCGCTTGATCTGCGAGGCGCGCTCGGCCCGCAGCTCCTGCAGCGCCCGCACCCGGCCCTGGTTGCGCTTGCGCCGCGCACTGATGCCTTCCACGGCCCAGCGGGCCTCGGATTTGATCTTCCGGTTGAGCTTGTGCCGCGCCGTGTCTTCCTCGTCCCAGACCTTGTCGCGCCAGGCCTCGAAATGCTCGAACCCCTTTTCCTGCCGCCGCGTCATTCCCCTGTCGATCCAGAGCGTTGCCCGCGTCAGCTCGCGCAGAAACGCCCGGTCGTGGCTGATCAGAACATAGCCCGCCCGCGTCGATTTGAGCTCGGCCTCGAGCCAGGCAATCGCCTCGATATCGAGATGGTTCGTCGGCTCGTCGAGCAGCATGAGATCGGGCGCTTCGGCCATGATCCGCGCCAGCGCCGCGCGCCGCCGCTCGCCGCCCGAGGCAGTACTCACCGGCCGCGCCGGATCGAATTTGAGCCCTTCGCCCGCCCGTTCCACCCGGTACATCTCACCGGGATCGAGCGCCGCGCTGGCAAAATCGCCCAGCGTCGCAAAGCCGCTCATATCCGGGTCCTGCTCCATATAGCCGACCCGGATGCCGGGCGGGATCACCCGATCCCCCCGGTCAGGTTCAACAAGACCCGCCATCACCTTGAGAAGCGTGGATTTTCCCGAGCCATTGCGACCCACGAGGGCGACCCTGTCGCCGGTCTGAACCACCAGCGAAAGATCGTCGAAAACCGGCTCACCCCCGAAGGTGAGCGAGATATCTGAAAGCTGTAAGAGCGGTGCTTGTGCCATGCATGCGGGCTATCCCCGCCGCGCGACAAGGTCAAGCGGCCTCGCGCAGCGCCAGATCCGTGCCCGGGCCATTACCGCTGGCGCTACTGCGCCACCGCCCGCAACAGCCGCTTGCGGCTCGCCGGGATGGCCTTGATCTCGACCCCGGTGAACACATGCAGCGTGTTGAGATGGGTGTCGACCACCGCATGATCGCTGACCCAGCCGCCCATCATCAGATAGGTCTTGAGCAAGGGCGGCATCTGCTTCATCGCGGCCTTGGCATCGGGCCTGCGCAGCCGCAGCATCTGGGCAAAGCGCACCACGCTCGGCGCTTTGACCCGCGGCAACCAGCGCCGCGGCGCAAGATGCCGCTGACTCAGAATACCGAATGTATCGAGGTAGTTATCCGCATCGGTGCCGGTAAAGGACGAGCATCCGAACAACAGTTCAATGCCGTTTTCATCGACATAGCGCGTCATCGCGCCCCAGGCCACGCGTAGAATATCCGGGTCACGCCGCGCCGGATCGATACAGAACCGCCCCATCTCGACCATCGGCCCGGCAAATTTCTCCAGCGCCTCCAGCCCATAGAACTGCGCCGAATAGCTCTGGGAAATGTCGCGCCCATCGTCCAATCGCAGGAAGCGGAAACAGCAGACGAGATCGCCGGTCGCCCGTTCCTCCACGAGGATATGGGCACAGCGCGCGTCGTAATCATCGGCATCGAGATCGAACCGCCCGCCGCCGAACACCTTGGCCCGCAGGCTCTGCGCCCGGATCACATCCGCCGGGCTCTCGGCCTCTCGCGCGCTATAGCGTCCCTTGAACAACATGCTCCGGCTCCCCCTCCTGGGTCATCTACAAGATGTTGGGAGAGTTTAGGCAAAAAGCAATGACAAAGCGGTGACAGCCCCCGCCGCCGGGGACCGCTGTGACGCTACGTAAAATGCTTAGCCGCCGAACAGGGTGGACGGGTCGAGACGCCCGATATTGCCGAGCATTTGGCGCAAGAACCCGTTGCCTTCGACCGAACTGTCGGTGACCCGGCGCGACAGAACCACGACCTGACCGTCCTGCAGCCCGAATCGTTCGACATTGGCCACCACATCGGCCTGATCAAAACTGATCGCCAGCACCTGCCGCTCGATCACCTCCGGGCGCAGCGCCCCATAATGGCGTACCCGGCTGCGAACATAGTAATAATTGCCATCGCTGAGCACACCGGCGGTCGAGGGCGGCCCGACCACATCATCCACCGTGGCACGGGTATCAACGCCCACAACGATGTTTTGCAGTTCTTCTTCGGGCGGCACATAGCCATGATTGCGATAAAGTGTGGTACACGCCGTCGACAGCATGAGAAACAGCCCCAGTACGGCCGTTTTCCAACGAAACTCATGCTTCATGATTGCTGCCCTCTTGATCTTGGCCTCATGCGCCTTTTATCCCGCTTACAGTAACAAGGTCCATAGGATCAAGAAAGGAAGCAGCCCCAGATGGCAGAAGGAACCGCGATGACAGGCACGCTCAAGGTCGCAGAGCTCTCGCAGCGCAAACCCAACCGCTTCCGCATCGTGCCGGACGCGCAAACCCTGCAGGACCTGGCCGGCACGCTCGATCTCGTGGATCTGCGCAAGGTGCTTTTCGAGGGCGAAGTGACCTCCGAAGGCCGCCGCGACTGGCGGCTCAAGGCCCGTCTCGGTGCCACGGTCATTCAGCCCTGCGTCGCCACGCTCGCCCCGGTGACCACCCGAATCGACACGCCCGTGTCGCGGCTTTACGTGGCCGGCGGGCTGCAAACCCCCCAAGGCGAAGAGATCGCGATGCCCGAGGATGACACGCTCGAGCCTCTGGGCGAGGTGATCGACCTCGACGCGCTCTTGCATGAGGAACTGTCGCTGGCCCTGCCCGCCTACCCGCGCGCCACCGCCGAGGATCCCCTCGTGGCCACCGCCGCCCCCAAAGGCGCCGAGCCGCTGACCGATGAAAAGATAAAACCCTTTGCAGGGCTTGCCGAACTGCGCAAGAAAATGGAAAAGGACGACTGAGACCCGCCCCGTTTCGACGGCCGAAAATTCCACTTGCCCCGGCGGCATTTCGCTGTATTTTCGCGCTCTCATCGGAATCTGGGGTGTACGCGTGGCCTGCAACCCTGTAAGAGCCGCCCAAACATCGTGAAACCGGGCCTCGCGGCCCACAGGAATTGAGGTTGTGACATGGCTGTCCAACAGAACAAAGTATCGAAATCGCGTCGCAACAACCGTCGCGCACATGACTCGCTCGTGGCCGAAAACCCGAACGAATGCCCCAACTGCGGTGAGCTCAAGCGCCCGCACCACGTCTGCGCGGCCTGTGGCCATTATGCAGATCGTGAAGTTGTGACCATGTCGGACGATATCGACCTGGAAGACGACGCGGCATAATCGCGAAACAAGGGGCGCCCGCCGCATGACCGCTGTGACGGATAATTCATCCAAAGCGGGTGCCGGGCGCACCGTTATCTCGGTTGATGCCATGGGGGGCGATCGTGGCCCCTCCGCCGTTGTCGGCGGGCTGGCGAAATCAGCCAAGAAAAATCCGGATCTCGCATTCATCCTGCACGGGCCCCGCGCCGAGCTTGAACCGCTCGTGGCGCGGCGCAAACATTTGGCCGATCGCGTCGAAATTCGCGATGCGGCCGATGTCGTCTCGATGGAGGACAAGCCCGCCCAGGTGATGCGCAACGGCAAAGGCACGTCCATGTGGTCGGCCTTGGAATCGGTGCGCGCGGGCGAGGCCACGGTCTGTGTCTCCTGCGGCAATACCGGTGCGCTGATGGCGCTCTCGGTGCTGCGCCTGCGCCGTCTGGCGGGCATCTACCGCCCCGCCATCGCCGTGCTTTGGCCCTCGCGCAACCCGCAGGGGTTCAACGTGCTGCTGGACGGCGGCGCCGATATCCGCGCCGATGCCAAGGACCTCATGCAATATGCGCTGATGGGCACCTCCTATGCGCGCAACGGTCTCAACCTCGAACATCCGCGTGTCGGGCTGCTCAATGTCGGCACCGAAGAGCACAAGGGCCGGGCCGAGCTCAAGGAGGCGCATGATCTCATCGCCGCCAATGCGAGCCAGGCCGGGTTCAAATTCGTAGGCTTCGTCGAAGGCCGCGACCTGCCGAGCGATGTCTGCGACGTGATCGTCACCGACGGCTTCACCGGCAATGTGGCGCTCAAGACCGGCGAAGGCACCGCCTCGCTGATCTCCGAACAGCTTCGCGCCGCGTTCCAATATTCGCCCCTGTCGCGCCTCGCCTCGCTCTTGGCCTATACCTCGCTGCAACGGCTGAAAAAGCGGATCGACCCGCGCCGCGTCAATGGCGGCGTCTTCCTCGGCCTCAACGGCACGGTGGTCAAATCCCACGGCTCGGCCGACGCCACCGGCGTCGCCGCCGCGATCAAGCTGGCCTTTCAACTTGCCGAGAGCGGGTTTTCCGATAGGTTGGCGGCGCGTGTGGCCTCGGCCAACCTGCCGTCGCGCTATGGCGACGGCGATGACGACGACAGCGATGATGACGCTGTGACCAAAGAAAGTAACTGAACATGACCCTGCGCGCCGTTGTCGAAGGTGTCGGCCATTACCTGCCCGATCGGATTGTCGAGAACGCCTGGTTCGAGGAGTTTCTCGACACGTCGGACGAATGGATCAGAACGCGCTCGGGCATCGAACGGCGTCATTTCGCCGCCGAACATGAAACCACCTCCGATCTGGCGCTCGCCGCCTCCAAGGCCGCGCTCGCCAATGCCGGGCTCGAGCCCGACGACATCGATTGCGTGCTTGTCGCCACCTCGACCCCGGACCTGACCTTTCCCTCGGTCGCCACCATGGTGCAAAACCGCCTCGGCATGACCCAGGGCTTTGCCTTCGACGTTCAGGCCGTCTGCGCCGGTTTCATCTATGCGCTGTGCAACGCCAACGCGCTCATCGTCTCGGGCCAGGCCCGCCGCGTGCTGGTCATCGGCGCCGAAACCTTCAGTCGAATCATGGATTGGGAAGACCGCTCCACCTGCGTGCTCTTCGGTGATGGCGCCGGCGCGCTGATCCTCGGCGCCGAAGAGGGCGTCGGCACCAAGGAAGACCGCGGCATTCTCGCCACCGATCTCAATTCCGACGGGCGCTACAAGGACATGCTCTATGTCGATGGCGGCGTCTCCACCACCGGCACCGCGGGCAAGCTGCGGATGCAGGGCAATCAGCTCTTCCGCCAGGCCGTGGAAAAGCTCGCCTCCACCGCCGAAACCTCGTTGGAAAAGGCCGGGTTGCTGAGCTCGGAAGTCGACTGGATCGTACCGCATCAGGCCAATATCCGCATTATTTCCGGCACCGCGCGCAAGCTCGGCCTGTCGATGGACCGCGTCGTTCTGACGGTGCAGGACCATGGCAACACCTCCGCCGCGTCGATCCCGCTGGCGCTGTCGGTGGGCGTGGCCGAGGGCCGGATCAAACGCGGCGATCTGGTGCTGTCCGAGGCCATTGGCGGCGGTTTGGCCTGGGGTTCCGTGGTTCTGCGCTGGTAAAACCTGAGAAATCCCGCTTAAACAGCCACTTCCAAGTGGTTGATATTGACTCGTTTAATACTTCCCCGCAATGTTATCCAAAGCATCCAGGGGGACGACATGAGCGAAACCACACTGACACGCATGGACCTGAGCGAGGCGATTTTCCGCGAAGTCGGTTTGTCGCGCAACGATTCCGCCCAACTAGTGGAAAGCGTGCTCGACCATATGTCCGACGCGCTGGTGCGCGGGGAACAGGTCAAGATTTCATCTTTCGGCACCTTTTCGGTGCGCCAGAAATCGGCCCGCATGGGGCGCAACCCCAAGACCGGAACCGAAGTGCCGATCGATCCACGCCGCGTGCTGACCTTTCGCCCCTCTCACCTGATGAAAGAGCGCGTGGCGGCCGGCAACAAACGCTAAGGCGGACCGAGCCGATGCCCAAATCCGCAGACGCCTTCCGCACCATCAGCGAAGTCGCCGATTGGCTGGGCGTTCCCGCCCATGTTCTGCGCTTTTGGGAAAGCAAGTTCAGCCAGGTCAAACCGGTCAAACGCGCGGGCGGCCGCCGCTACTACCGCCCCGCCGATATGCGCCTCCTGGGCGGCATCCGCAAATTGCTGCATGACGATGGGATGACCATCAAGGGCGTGCAGAAACTCCTACGCGAACAGGGCATCAAACATGTGGCCGCGCTGTCGCTGCCGCTCGACAGCGACGACGACCCTGTCGAGATCCCAGCCACCGCGCCCGCCGCGCCGGAAACGGCCAAGGTGCTGAGCTTCAGCCGCGATGACAATGCCGAAGACACCTCCTCCGAGGACAGCGCCGCCGCAATCCCTGCGCCGCAGAGCGAACCAGAAGAGGCATCGCCCACTAAGACGCCCGAGCCGGCCCCGGTAGACACACCCGCCGCCACGGCATCGGACGCGCCACCAGCCGCGCACTCTCCCGAGGGTCAGGCCCCAGAGACAACGCCGCCAGCCGCCAGCGCACCCACGACCACAGAATCGCCCATTGAGGCCACAGACGCGCCCGAAGCGCCCTTCATGTCCGAGGCCACCAGCGCCGAACCTGCCCCGCAAGACACGGCCAGCGACGACAGCAGCGACGATCGCAGCGCAGACACAGCCCCAGTCGCAGAAACGCCGCCCGAGACGCCTGTAGAGACGCGCTCTGAGGCCCCCTCAGACGCGGCAGACCCCGCGCCCGAGGCACCTGCGCCAGACCCCACAGCCGCCACCCCAGCCCCCAAACGCCCCGCCGCCCCGCGCCCGCGGTCGATCACCCTGCCCGACGATCCCGCCGACACGATCGCCGCCGCCCCCGGCCCGCTGAGCGCGCTCAGCACGCTCGACCGGGCGCGCCTCGCCGGGCAAGGCTCTGATCTGAGCGTCCTTCTCGACCGCGTCCGGCGCTTTCCGTCGACGAAAGCCAATTCTCGCAAATGAGTGCCGCCTTTTTGGCAAAACCCCCTTGTGCTCGGTTTCAAAAACGGTATGAAGCCTGCACTGAGTTCGGGCTATGGCGCAGCCTGGTAGCGCGTCCGTCTGGGGGACGGAAGGTCGCAGGTTCGAGTCCTGCTAGCCCGACCATAAAACCACCCCACCTAACCCGCCCGATCCGTTGTAGCGGAAAGGACCGACCATGACCGGTGTGCTTGCAGATCACCAGATCAGCCAGATGATCACCGACGGCGGCATCGCCGCCTCCGTCCCGGTCGAACCGGGTCAGGTGCAGCCCGCCTCGCTCGATCTGCGCCTCGGGGAACGGGCCTACCGCGTGCGGGCCTCCTTCCTGCCGGGTCAGGGCAACACGGTCACCGACCGGCTCTCCGATCTCACCATGCATGAAATTTCGCTCGCCGGCGGCGCGGTGCTCGAAAAGGGCTGCGTCTATGTCGTGCCGCTGATGGAACGGCTCCGCCTGCCGCAAGGCATGACCGCCGCCGCCAGCGCCAAGAGCTCGACCGGCAGGCTCGATCTCATGACCCGGGTGATCACCGATCAAGGGGTCGAATTCGACCGCGTGCAGGATGGCTATGACGGGCCGCTCTATGCCGAGATCTGCCCCCAGAGCTTTTCGGTCGTGGCCCAGCCCGGCCAGACCCTGACCCAGATCATCTTTCGCCAGGGCCGCACCATGCTCTCGGATGACGAGCTGCGCGCCGTCCACGCCCAAACGCCCATCGTCTCGGACACGCCGGTGATCTCCGACGGGCTCGGCTTTTCGGTCGATCTGCGGCCCCGCTCCGGCGATCTGGTGGGCTACCGGGCCAAGCGGCACACCGGCGTCATCGACCTCGCCAAGCTCGGCCATTACGACCCGGCGGATTACTGGGAAGAGATGCGCACCACCAAGGGCCGGATCATCCTCGATCCCGGTGCTTTCTACATTCTGGTGAGCCGCGAGGCGATTTCGATCCCGCCCGATTGTGCGGCGGAAATGGCGCCCTATCTCGCCATGGTCGGTGAATTCCGGGTGCATTACGCGGGGTTCTTCGACCCCGGTTTCGGCTATGCCGAAGCCGGCGGCGCCGGCTCGCGCGGGGTGCTCGAAGTGCGCTGTCACGACGCGCCTTTCGTGCTCGAACATGGGCAGGTTGTCGGCCGGCTCATCTATGAGCGCATGGCCAGCGCGCCAAAGACGCTCTACGGCGCGGCGCTGGCCTCAAACTATCAGGGCCAGGGCCTCAAGCTTTCAAAACATTTCCGCAGCTAAGGACGGCGAGGGACAGGCGGCCAAGAACAGGCAGCCCGCCCGCTCACATCCGCCCGATACGCCGCGCCATGCGCATCGTCTGCTTGGCCCGCTGCTGCGTGGCCGCGCTGTCGGGCGCATTGGGCTTGGCCCCCGGCTCTGGCGCGTCCTTGCTGCCGAACTTGCGCGACGCCACATCGATGCCAGTGTTGACGCCCTTGTTGATCACCCGGCGCATGACCTGCCGGATCACCATATTGATCACTTGGTTCATATTCATCGCTCACACTCCTCTCGGCCCTTCGGCCAACCGTTACACCCAATATAGGGGCGGATCTTGGCGTTTTCAGGGCATTCGGGGCGGCACTCTCACGCCTCGAACATATCGCCCTGATCCTCAGCCGCGATCCCGGCCCCGTCATCCTCGTCATCCTCGCCATCCGGCAGCCCCGGCATCGACGACGGCGGCGGCCGGTTGTCGAGAAGCCCCGCCGCCCGCAGCTCCTTGAGCCCCGGCAGATCGCGCGCACTCTCGAGCCCGAAATGTGCCAGAAAATCCTGCGTCACCACAAAGGTGATCGGCCGCCCCGGCGTCATCTTGCGCCGCCCGAACCGGATCCACTCCATCTCGAGCAGCTGATCGATCGTCCCCCGGCTCACCGACACGCCGCGGATCTCTTCGATCTCGGCGCGGGTCACCGGCTGATGATAGGCGATGATCGCCAGCGTCTCGATCGCCGCCCGGCTGAGCTTGCGGGTCTCCACCGTCTCGCGCTGCATGAGAAAACCGAGATCGGGCGCGGTGCGAAACGCCCAGGCATCGCCGACCTTTGCCAGCGCCACCCCCCGCCCTTCATAGCGCTTCTTGAGATAGACCAGCGCCTCCGCCGCGTCGCTGCCATGGGGCATCCGCGCGTTGAGCTCGTTCACCGTCACCGGCTCGGCGCTGGCAAACAAAATGGCCTCGACCATGCGCTCCTGTTCCGCGATGGGCGGCGCTTCAAAAAGGCTCTCGCCCCGCGCCTCCTCTTCTGCGCCCACGTCCTCGGGCGACAGGGTGGCCTCGCTCTGGTCGTCCTGCGGACCTGTGTCGCTCATCTTCCGTCCTCTTCCTTCCGCCGCCGCACCTGGATCGGCGCAAAGACCTCGGATTGCTTGATCTCGAGCTTGCCCTCCTTGGCCAGCTCAAGCGCCGCCGCAAAGGTCGAGGCGGTGGCCGACCGCCGCTTGGCGGGATCGGTGCCAAACCCTTCGGGCATATAGCTCGAAATATCCATCCAATCGCCGGCAAAGCCGATCAGGCTGCGCATCCGCTCGAGCGCCTCTTCGAGCGAAAAGATCGACTCGCGGTCGAGCGCATAGGGCCGAAACTCGTCCTTGGTCCTGATCCGCGCATAGCCCTGCATGAGATCGAGAAGCGTCGCGGTATAGGTCACCTTGCGCACCCGCTCCATCGTCTCGGGGATGCCGCGCGCAAAGAAATCCCGCCCCAGCCGCGACCGCGCCATGAGCCGCGCCGCCACATCGCGCATCGCCTGCAGCCGCTCGAGCTGAAACGCCAGATGCGCGGCAAGCTCTTCGCCCGACGGGCCATCCTCCGACGGATCGGGCGGCAGCAGAAGCCGCGATTTGAGAAAGGCGAGCCAGGCCGCCATCACCAGGTAATCCGCCGCCAGCTCGATCCGCAGCTCGCGCGCCTTTTCAACGAATTTGAGATATTGCTCGGCCAGCTGCAGGATCGAGATCTTGCGCAGATCGACCTTCTGCGTCCGGCTCAGCGTCAGCAGCAGGTCGAGCGGCCCTTCATACCCGTCCACATCGACGATAAGCGCCTCTGCCGCCACCCGTTCGGCAACGCGGCTGCGCTCATCCTGTTCGATCTCGTGAAAGAGGTTGTCGGACACGTCTGGCGACTTGGCCTCCCGGCGCTACTGCAATTCTGCCAGCTTGGCCTTCAGGGCGCGAATGTCAACCTCGCAGGCCACCTGCCGCCGCGCCATCGCCGCCTCGGCCCGGGCCTGCGCCGCCGGGCTCATCCGCCCCGAGGCCTCGGCCACAACCGCCCGCGTCGCCAGATCGGCATTGCACAAGAGCACCACGTCACAGCCCGCCTTGAGCGACGCGCGCGAAATCTCCTCGGGCGTGCCGTTCAGGGCCTTCATGCTGATGTCATCGGTCATCAAAAGCCCGTCAAAGCCGATCTCGTCGCGGATCATCGCGATCACCTTGGGCGACAGGGTCGCGGGCAGATCGTCCAGCGCCTCATAGACCACATGCGCCGTCATCGCCATCGGCTGATCGGCGAGCCGCGCGAAGGGCGCGAAATCCACCGCCCGCAAATCCTCGGCGCTGGCCGCCACGCGCGGCAGCTCGAGATGGCTGTCACAGCTCGCCCGGCCATGGCCCGGGATATGTTTCACCACCGGCAGAACCCCACCGGCCAAAAGCCCTTCGGCCACCGCCGCGCCAATCTCGCCCACCGCATCCGGCGCATCGCCATAGCAGCGGTCGGTGAGAAACTCATGGGTCGCCTCGGCGATCACATCGACCAGCGGCGCACAATTGCTGTCGACGCCCAGCGCCCGCAGCTCTTCGGCCATGATCCGGTAGCGCAGGCGCATCGCCTCCGCCGCCTTCGGCCCGGCCCGGCGCACCTCGTCCAGAGGCGCGTCCCAGCCCGTCCAATGCGGCGGGCGCAGCCGCTGCACACGGCCGCCTTCCTGATCGATGGTGATGACCGCGTCGCGCCCCACCGCCTCGCGCATCTCCGAAGTCAGCGCATGGACCTGCTCGGGCGTCTCGATATTGCGCCCAAAGAGGATAAACCCGAACGGGTCCGCCTCGCGAAAGAAGGATTTTTCCTCGTGGCTGAGCTTGGTACCGCTGGCATCGAGGATCGTCGCGCCGAACCGGCTCACCGCGTCACCACCGGGATGCACTCGGCCCGTTCCGCCACCAGCGCGGAACAGAAGCGCCGCGCCTCGGCCAGATCATCGAACCCCATGGCACGCAGGCGATAGAAGGTCCGGCCACCGCTGGTGGCCTTCTGGATCACCCGGTTCTTGCCGTCGAGATAATCGCCAAACCGCGCCTCGAGCCGCGCCCATTCCTCGCGGGCAATCGCCTCGCTCTTATAGGCGCCAAGCTGTGCCAACCGCGTGCCCACCGGAATGCTCTCGGGATCGACATCCTGCGATCCGGCGGCGGCGGCCGCCGCCACACCGGGCTCGGCCGAGGCCACCTGCCGCAGCGCCGCAGGCCGCGCCAAGGGGCGCAGCGACCGGGCCAGCCCATCTGTCGCCAGCGCCGCCACAGGCTCTGCTTCCTCAGTCTCCACCGCGAGGCTCGCCGGTTGCAGCGTCTCAAGCGGCTCGGCGCCCTCGGCGAGGCTCTCGGCCAGCGCCAGAATTTCCGCCTCGCTCATATCCTTGACGGATTTCGCCGGGGCCGCCGGCGTCGTGCGGACAACCGCCCCCGGCGCCGTGCCAGCCGGCACTTCTTCGAATATCAGATCGAGCGGCTCGGGCGCCAGCACAAGCCGGTCCGCCGGCGCCGCCGCCGTGCCCACTGCCGCCACATCATTGACCGACAGGCCTTGGTTGCGGGCCTGCTGGCCACCGGGATCTTCGGGCTGAACGCGCATCGGGCCTTTCGAGGCCTGAATGACCGGCACACCGCTGAGATCGCGGGTCATCATATTGACGCCCCAGACCACCATACCGACAACCAACCCAAGCGAGAGGGCCGCGCCCACCAGATAGGTTGCTTTTTCCAGAGGATGTCCCGGGTGCTGCTCCGGGGTCGCGGCCATCGGCCGCGGCGCCTGCATCTGTGCCATGTCTCGCCTCTTGTTTTCCCGACGATACATGGCCGCCGGGACGTTTCCGCCTCACGCCCCGGCGATTATGCAGGATGTCTTAGCGCATCTCTTCCACCGGAGTTACGCCCAGAATACCAAGCCCGGCCGAAATAACAACGGTCGCCGCCCGCGCCAGTGCGATTTTTGCCTGTGATGTGGCCGCATCGCCCTCTTGCAGGAACCGCAGCCCCGGCTCGTCATGGCCCCGGTTCCACAGCGCATGCAGATCGCTGGCCAGATCATAGAGGTAGAAGGCCACGCGATGCGGCTCATTGGTGCGCCCGGCAATCTCGACGAGACGCGGCCATTCGGCGATCTTGCGCGCCAGCGTGAGCTCGGCCTCATGGCTCAGGATCGACAGATCGGCCTTGGCCAGCGTCGCATCATCGGCGGCAATCCCCGCCTCCGCCGCCTTGCGCAGCACCGACGACACCCGCGCATTGGCATATTGCACGTAAAAGACCGGGTTGTCCTTGGACTGCTCGACCACCTTGTCGAAATCGAAATCGAGCGGCGCATCGTTCTTGCGGGTGAGCATATGGAACCGCGTCACATCCGCGCCGACCATATCCACCACATCGCGCAGCGTGACAAAGGTGCCCGCCCGTTTCGACATCTTGAACGGCTCGCCATTCTTGTAGAGCTTGACCAGCTGGCACAGCTTGATGTCGAGCGGCACCCGCCCGTCCGAAAGCGCCGAAACCGCCGCCTTCATCCGTTTGACATAGCCGCCATGATCGGCCCCGAACACGTCGATGAGCGCGTCAAAGCCACGGCTCACCTTGTCATAGTGATAGGCGATATCGGGCGCGAAATAGGTCCAGGCCCCGTCGGATTTCTTGACCGGCCGGTCCACATCGTCGCCATGCTCGGTGCTTTTGAACAGCGTCTGCTCGCGCGGCTCCCAATCCTCGGGCTTCTTGCCCTTCGGCGGCTCGAGAACCCCTTCATAGATGAGCCCCTTGCTCTCGAGCTCGGCCAGCGCCGCCTCGATCCGGCCCGTGCCATAAAGCGACTTTTCGGAATAGAACTCGTCCATCTCGACGCCGAGCGATTTGAGATCCTCACGAATGAGCCCCATCATCTTCTCGGTGGCAAACTCGCGCACCTTCTCGAGCCAGACCTCCTCGGGCTGGCCGACATAGGCATCGCCCACCTCGGATTTGAGCGCCTCGCCCACCGGGATGAGGTAATCGCCGGGATAGGTGCCATCTTCAAAGGCAACCTCCTGCCCATGCGCCTCGAGATAGCGCAGATAGACCGACCGCGCGAGCACATCGACCTGCGCCCCGCCATCGTTGATGTAATATTCGCGCGTCACCTCATGGCCGGTGAAATCGAGAAGGCTCGCCAGCGCATCGCCAAAGACCGCGCCCCGCGTGTGCCCCACATGCAGCGGCCCGGTCGGGTTGGCGCTGACATATTCCACATTGACCTTGCGCCCCTGCCCCATGGTCGAGCGGCCAAAATCCGGCCCCGCCGCGAGCACCGCGCGCAGCACCTCATGCCATTGCCCCGGCGCCAGCCGCAGGTTGAGAAACCCCGGCCCCGCCACTTCGGCACTCGCGATGCGCGAGTCGTCGGCCAAACGCGCCGCCAGATCCTCGGCAATGTCGCGCGGCTTGAGCCCGGCAGGCTTGGCCAGCACCATCGCGGCATTGGTCGCCATGTCCCCATGCAGCGGATCGCGCGGCGGCTCGACCGCCACGTTGGACAGGTCCAGCCCTGCAGGCAGGGTATCGGCGTCCATCATCGCCTCGAGCGCGGCAATCACGGTGCCGCGGATTTCGGTGAACAGGTTCATATCTCTTGCGCCTCTTTGATCATCGCGCCGGGTTTACCACTGCCACCGCCCGCGTCAATCGGATGATGGCTTGGCCGCGTCTGCCTTTGACGGCTCTGCCGGGGCCTCGGACGCCTCCTCAGACGCTTCCTCGGACGCCTCCTCAGCCATCGGCGCAAAGTAAACGAGATGCCAGCCCGCCGTGCCATTGGGCTCCATCTCTTCCGCGATGAGACGAATATCACGCCCCGGCTTCACCTCGGCCAAGGCCACAGCCTCGGGGTTCGCCGCCCGCCAGCTCTCCAGATCGGGGCCGTCGTCGAGACCCCATTCGAGAACTTGCACTTCCCAGCCCTCGCCCATCCGCCGGCCAATCTCGAGATAGCTCAGCCCGTCGCAATAGCTCCGCCCACCGAGCGTCACCGGCATCGCATGCCGCCGCTGCTCCTGTTTCGCGGGTTTGAGCTGATAGACATTCTCATGGCCGAACTCCGGCGCGAGATCGGTGGTGATCAGCGTGTTGAGCGCGTCATTGTCGCTGAGCGCCACGATCCGCCCATAGCTGATGAACTCGACCCCATGCTCGGCCGCCTCCGACAGGATGTTGCCCACGAAAATCGGCAGCCCCGCCTCGCGCACACTGCGCAGCCTCGTGCGGTTGCTGTCCGCCACCAGAACCGGCACCTCGAGCCGCTTGAGCGCCAGCCCGAAAGAGGCCGCAAACCGCGATCCCCCGGCAATGAGAACCCCGGGCACCTGCGCCGCGCTGAGCCCAAGCGCGCGGGCCATCGGCGACATGGTGAACCCGTGCAGGATCACCGTCGCCGCCACCAGCGCAAAGGCAATCGGCGTGAGCCGCGCCGCATCCTCGACCCCATCGGCATAGAGACGCTGGGCAAAGAGCCCCGCCACCGCCACCAGAACCACGCCGCGCGGCCCGGTGAACCCGACCAGGAGCCGCTCGTTCATCGGCAGCTTGGTCCCGAGAAACGACACCAGCACCGTCGCCGGACGCACCACCAGAATGATCACCGCCACAAAGGCCCCGGTCCGCCAATCAAGCGCCATCAGCGTCTCGGGCTTGAGCGAGGCGGCGAGCACCACGAAAACACCCGACACCAAAAGGATCGTCGCATGTTCCTTGAACCGGCGCAGCTCGTCATAGCTCGGCAGCTCGGCATTGGCGATCCAGAGCCCCATCACCGTCACCGCCAAAAGACCGCTCTCATGCAGCATCCCGTCGGAGAGCGCAAAAACCCCGAGCACCATGGCGAAAAGCAGCGGCACTTTCATATATTGCGGCACCAGCTCGCGGCGAAAGGCCCGCACCACGCCCCAGCCCCCGGCAATGCCAAGCGCAGTGGCGAGCGAAATGCCCAGCACCAGATCGAGCACCGCATCGCCCATGGTCTCCGTCGCCCGCATCACGAGGATCATCTCAAAGGCCAGAACCGCCGCCAGCGCCCCGATGGGATCGTTGACAATCGCCTCCCAATGCAAGAGCTGCGCCGGCCTGCGCGGCAACCGCGCCTGACGCAGAAGCGGCGCGATCACCGTAGGCCCGGTGACGATCATGATGCCGCCGAACACCAGCGACGCCTCCCAGCTGAGCCCCGCCACATAGCGCAGCGCCAAGGTCGACAAAAGCCAGCCCAAAGGCGCGCCCACCACCACCAGCCGCCGCACGCCTTCGGCGGCACTGCGCAGATGGTGGAAATTGAGGGTAAGACCGCCTTCAAAGAGGATGATCGCCACCGCGATGGAAATCATCGGCTGCATCAGCGGCCCGATATCGCGCCCCGGATCGAACAGACCGAGCAGAGGCCCGATCACCAGACCCGCCCCGAGCATCAGCACGATGGCCGGCATCCTGAGCCGCCAGGCGAGCCATTGCGCCCCCACCCCGATGCCCCCGACCAGGGCAAAGGCCATCACCGGGCTGAGCCCCTCGGCCATCGCTGTCTCTACCGCCATGCGCGTTCCTCGTTACCTGTGCCCCCAAAGAACCGTGCATGGCTTTGGTAGGCATACCTGTCTGTCATTCCTGCGATATAATCGGCCACCAGACGTGCCATCGCGGTCTCATCCTTGGCCCGCGCCACATCTTCCTGCCAGTCCTTCGGAAGGAACTCGTTGCGCTCCATATAGAACGGAAACAGGTCCTCGACCACTTTCGTCACCTCCGCCCGCATCACCATGACGCTCGGCGCGCGGTACATCCGGGTGAAGAGAAACTTGCGGATCACCTGCAGCTCGGCCCAGAGATCCTGGGAAAACCGGATCACCGGCCGCCCGAGATCGCGGATCTCCTGAGAGCTCGCAACGCCCGACTGACTGAGCGTGGCGCGCGACGTGTCGATCACATCGCCGACCATGACGCCAAACACCCGGCGCAGCGCCTCATGCCGCCGCCGCACCCGGCCCAGCCCCGGATAGGCCGCATCCACCTCGCGGAAACACGGCCCCACGATGGGCAGCTCCAAGAGCTCCTCTTCGGTAAAGAGCTTGGCGCGCAACCCGTCATGCAGATCGTGATTGTTATAGGCGATGTCATCGGCCAGCGCCGCCACCTGCGCCTCGGCGCTCGCATGGGTGTGCAGCTCGAGATCATGGCGCGCATCATATTCCGCCAACGCATAGGGCAGATCGCCGAGCACCGGGCCATTGTGCTTGGCAATCCCCTCCAGCGTCTCCCAAGTGAGGTTGAGCCCGTCGAACTCTGCATAATGCCGCTCGAGCGAGGTCACGATGCGCACCGCCTGCGCATTATGGTCGAACCCACCATAGGGCTGCATCAAGGCGTCGAGCGCATCCTCGCCGGTATGCCCAAAGGGCGTGTGACCCAGATCATGCGCCAGCGCCACCGCCTCGGTCAGCTCGGCATTGAGGCCCAGCGCGCCGGAAATGGTCCGCGCCACCTGCGCCACCTCGATCGAATGGGTGAGCCGCGTGCGAAAATAATCGCCCTCATGTTCGACAAAGACCTGGGTCTTGTGCTTGAGCCTGCGAAAGGCGCTCGAATGAATGATCCGGTCCCGATCCCGCTGAAAACACGAGCGAAACGCGCTCTCCTCCTCGGGCACAAGACGCCCGCGCGCGGCCATCGGCTGTGCCGCATAGACTGCCGTCATCTTCTCATTGATCCTTGTCGCCCCGTTCTGCCCTTCATATATTGCAAAGCGACGGACAAACAAAGCTTACGGGCCGAAAACCATGCAACTGCCTCCCAAAGTCACCGACCGCGCCTTTGAACGCCTCGCCGAGATCGGCGCCGGCGCCCAGGGTCAGGCCCTGCGCGTCGCGGTCGAAGGCGGCGGCTGTTCCGGCTTTCAATATGAGATCAAGCTCGACGCGCCCGAGGCCGATGACCTCGTGCTCGAGGGTCAGGGCGAACGGGTCGTGGTCGATGCCGTGTCGCTGCCCTTTCTCACCGGGGCGACCATCGACTTTACCGAGGAACTGATCGGCGCGCGGTTCATCATCGACAATCCCAACGCCAGCAGCTCCTGCGGCTGCGGCACGTCCTTCTCTATGTAATCACCCTATTATTAGGGTCTTATGAAGCTGCGCGTCATTCGGCGGGCACCGCACTGGCCTGTGCCGCGCGGCGCTGAGGCAGGCTCTGATCCCAGATGAGCCAACCGCCCGCCACCATGATGATCGCCGCCCCTATATAGACGGTGAGCGCCGGCATCTCGCCAAAGGCCACCGCGCCCAACAGCACCATCCAGACGAACTGAAGGTTCATCAGCGGCGTCACCACATAGGCCGGCATCATCCGAAACGCCGCCACCAACACCCACCGCGCCCCAAAGAGCACCCCGGCATAGAGCATCGCCAGCGCCAGATCGCCAAGCCCCATCGGCTGCCACACGAACGGCAAGGCCGCGGCCATCACCAGACCGAGGCCGAGATTGGGATAAAACACCTGCGCCAGAATATTGTCATCGCGCAGCCCGATATAGCGCGACGCCATCATCGACACACAGCCCAGAAGCACCGCCGCCAGCGCCACCAGATGGCCCAGCCCAAT
Organism: Roseovarius sp. CH_XMU1461; assembly: GCF_037027165.1. Taxonomy (NCBI): domain Bacteria; kingdom Pseudomonadati; phylum Pseudomonadota; class Alphaproteobacteria; order Rhodobacterales; family Roseobacteraceae; genus Roseovarius; species Roseovarius sp. CH_XMU1461. The sequence continues at coordinate 399,387 of NZ_JAYMDV010000002.1, read as the reverse complement.
ATCGCTGAGCCCGGCGGGAAAGAGACACATCACCCCCACCGCGCCAAGGCCCAGTGCCGCCCAGGCCTGCGGCCGCACCGCCTCGCCCAGAACCGGCCCCGACAAGAGCGCCGTCACCAGAGGAATGAGCGCGATGAACAAAAACACCTCCGCAAAAGGCAAGAGCCGGAAGGCATAGTAAAACGCCACCGACCCGGCCACCGTCGCCGCCACCCGCAGCGCCATCACGCGCGGACAATGGGTGCGCATCCCGCGCCGCGTCCCGCCGCGCCGATTGGCCCCATAGGCCAGCCCCGCCACCATCAGCCCCGACAGCGCGAAAAGCTGCGGCGCCGCATAGCCATGGGCGAAAAGCTTGGTGATCGCGTCGGCGCTCGAAATCAGCAAAGTATAGAGCGCGACCATCGCCACGCCGAGCGGCAGCGCGCTACGCAACACCCCGGCGCTCATGCTCGCAGCTCCATCTGCAGACCGACCCGCGAAAACCCGTGGAAAAACGCATCGAACTGCCCGGTCGCCGCCTCGGCCGCGGCAATCGCCGCCTGCGCCTCCTGTGACAGCCGCGCCGCCACCGTTTCGCGCATCTTGGGCCAGTCGCCGCTGCGGGTGTTGCCCATCGCATAGATGCATTCCGACAATTCCCGCAAGGGGCCGGAAAGCGGCCGCACCCGACGGAAAACCACGCGCCCCTCGGGCACCTGGTCGGCAAAACCGCCCAGCCCCGTCAGAGACAAATACCAATTCAACATCAGATACTCGTGATAGTCGTCCGCCAAAGGTGCGGCCTCGTCCGGGACCAGGGAGAAACAGCGCAGTTGTTGGCGCAGCCAGATGTCCCAGACCTCGGGTGGCTCTTCCCCGGCAAAGCGCAGCGCGATGCAGATTTCCGCCAGCAGATCGGCGTTGAAATCGAGAAAGGCCAGTGTTCCTGCAAAGATAAGACTGTCATGCATGGCGGCATCGATCTGCGGATCGACGCGCCCATATTCCGACAGGTAGAAAATGATATGGGTCAGCTCATAGGCCGCCTTCTTGTTGGGCATGGCAAAGGTCTGCGACCGCCCGGCAAAGGCCCGAAGCCGCGCCTCGAGCGCCGCCCCCTCGCTCGCCAGCGGATCGACCCCGCGCCGCAGACACAGACGCCGCGCCTCGGCCCGTTGCAAATCCGACAGCTCCGCCTCGGCCAAGCCCTGCGCCGCGACCCATTCGGCCAACCGCGCGCCCTTGTCACCGCCAAAGCCCAGATCTTCGAGATCGAGGCACATCGACAGGTGAAACCGGTAATATTGCGGAAAAAACCCAAGCCGCGCCTCAAGCTGCTCATAACCCGGCTGATGCAGCGCCAGCGCCTCCGGGCCGAGCGTCGCGCCGGTGGTCTCGAGAACGTTCAGGATCTCGGCATTCTCCTTGAGCCAGAACACATCCTCGCGCGCCCGCCGGTCCTCGGCGAAATTGCGGACCAGCGCGCCTTGACGCGCCGCCGCAGAGGTTTGCCGGAACGGGACATTCAGTCGGACAACATTATGCATGGGTCTTTCCTTGTCGGCTGGCCGGGGCAAATGCCCCGTTCCGGTTGCGTCAAATCTCGATCAGAGGCTCGAGGTGAAGAGCGCCACGGCATCGCCATCGCGGGTCTTGCTGGCCGAGGGGGCGAGGCTCGAGGTGAACATTTCCACCGCGTCGCCATCACGGGCTTCGGTCGCCATCGGCGCGAGGCTCGAGGTGAACATCTCGACCGCATCGCCGTCACGGGCTTCGGTCGCCATCGGCGCGAGGCTCGAAGTGAACATCTCGACCGCATCGCCGTCACGGGCTTCGGTCGCCATCGGTGCCAGGCTCGAGGTGAACATTTCCACCGCATCGCCATCGCGGGCTTCGGTCGCCATCGGCGCCAGGCTCGAGGTGAACATCTCAACCGCATCGCCGTCACGGGTCGAGGTCGTCATCGGCGCGAGGCTCGAGGTGAACATCTCGACCGCATCGCCATCACGGGCCGAGGTCGCCATCGGTGCCAGGCTCGAGGTGAACATCTCAACCGCGTCACCCATCAGCGCATCGCCCGCCATCACCGGGCCGAGGGACGAGGTAAAGGCTTCAACAGAGCTGCCATCATGCAGGCTTTCCACGCGCTCAACGCTACGCAGGCTGGTCACATTCACTTCATGCTTAAGTTGTGCGGTCATCTTTCGATCTCCCCGGATCAAGGTTGCAGATGCCTAACTGCCGCACACGCTAAACGGGTTTGTCTACGAAGATTTTAACGCTAAAGTTTTATCCACAGCCCTGTGAATTGTTCAACTTCGCCGCGCAATCCTGCCCCCCGGATCAGGAGTTTCCGCCCGCCCCCCGAGGCTGACGTCGGGGAAAATATTTTGCCTGTGGATAGAATCTCTGCGTTTCTCATATGGAAACGACCTCAACCCATGCGGGTATCGCCCTGAGCGCGCAGCGAAGCTCCGGGAATCCGCCGCGTCCGATTCGCGCGCTCATGCACGGGCTCCGCGGCGCCCTCTCGCGACCCCAGAGTTTGCGCACAACGCTTGCCCCCACCCGACGAACACGCGATAGAGGGCCAGTGCATCGCGGAGGACCGGGTATGAAAATCGCCAGTTTCAACATCAACGGCATCAAGGCCCGGATCGACGCCCTGCCCGCATGGCTCGACGAGGCCCAGCCCGATGTCGCCATCCTTCAGGAAATCAAATCCGTCGACGAAAACTTCCCGCGTGAGCTCTTCGAAGAGCGCGGCTATCAGGTCGAAACCCACGGCCAGAAGAGCTTCAACGGCGTCGCCATCCTGTCGAAACTGCCGCTCGAGGATGTCACTCGCGGCCTGCCCGGCGACGACGCCGACGAACAGGCCCGCTATATCGAGGCGACAGTGATTGGCGCGCACAGCGCGCTGCGGCTCTGCGGCCTCTACCTGCCCAATGGCAACCCCGCGCCGGGGCCGAAATACGACTATAAACTCGCCTGGATGGAACGGCTGAAATCCCGCGCCGAGGCGCTTCTCGCGCTGGAAGAGCCCTTCCTCATGGCCGGCGATTACAACATCATCCCGCAAGACGAGGATGCCAAACGCCCCGAGGCCTGGCGCGAAGATGCGCTCGCCCTGCCGCAAAGCCGGGCCGCCTATCGCCGGATCGTCAATCTCGGCCTGACCGAGGCCTTCCGCGCCCGTACCCAAGGTCCCGGCCATTACACCTTCTGGGACTATCAGGCCGGTGCCTGGAACCGCGACGACGGCATCCGCATCGACCATTTCCTGCTGAGCCCGCAATGCGCCGACCGCCTCACCGATTGTCAGATCGACAAACATGTGCGCGGCGGCGACAAGCCCTCGGATCACGTTCCGATCTGGATCACGCTCGACATCTGAGCCCTCTGAAAGCCTGAGCAATGGACAATCTGCGCGGTGCGCTTCTCATGGTTCTCGCCATGACGGGTTTCGCCTTTGAAGACGCCTTCATCAAATACATGGCGGCCGATCTCCATATCGGCCATATCCTGATGCTGCTGGGGCTCGGCGGCACGGTGATCTTTGCCCTCGCCAGCGCCCTACAGGGGCAGCCCGTCGTCACCCGCGCCCTCGTCTCGAAACCGATCCTGCTGCGCAATCTGGGCGAACTTATCGCCGCCATCGGCTTTGTCACCGCGCTCTCCATGGCCGATCTGTCGCTGGTCTCGGCAATCCTGCAGGCCAACCCGCTCGCCGTGACGCTGGCCGCCGCGCTCTTCATGGGCGAAACCGTGGGCTGGCGCCGCTACAGCGCCATCGCCGTGGGGTTTCTCGGCGTGCTGATGATCATCCGCCCCGGGTTCGACGGGTTCAACTTTGCCTCGCTCTGGGCGCTGACAGCGGTCTTTGCCCTCGCCCTGCGCGATCTCGCCACCCGCCGCGCCCCGCCAAGCGTCACCTCGATGCAAATCTCGACCTATGCCTTCGCCACCATCGCGCTCTCCGGTCTCGGGCTCTTGCTGATGGGTGGTGAGCCGCTCTTGCCCGCAGGCTTTCCGCTCTGGCCGCTGGGCGGCGCGCTCATCGCGGGCTGCACCGGCTATTACGCCGTGGTGGCCGCCAACCGCGTCGGCGACGTCTCCTTCATCTCGCCCTTCCGCTACAGCCGGCTTCTGGTGGCGCTGGCCATCGGCATCATCGCCTTTGGCGAACGCCCCGACGCCTGGACGCTGCTCGGCTCGGCCATCATCATCGGCTCCGGCCTCTACACGATTCTGCGCGAACAGCGGCTCAAAAGGCGCAGCCGCGATACCGCCGTGAAACCGACGTAAAACCGTTACCGGCATCATCGGCGCAATCTCCTCGCAAATCGCCGTGTTAGCGATAACATATCCGGTTCCCTTTTCACCGGTTCTTTGCTACTGAACGGGCAACACTGGTTATTCAGGAATTGCCCCATGAGCACGATTATCGACATCCACGCCCGCGAAATCCTCGACAGCCGGGGCAACCCCACCGTCGAGGTCGACGTGATCCTCGAAGACGGCACCATGGGCCGCGCCGCCGTCCCCTCGGGTGCTTCCACCGGCGCCTATGAGGCGGTCGAACGCCGCGATGGCGACAAGAGCCGCTACATGGGCAAGGGCGTGCTCGAAGCCGTCGCCGCCGTCAATGGCGAGATCGCCGACACGCTCCTGGGCTTTGACGCCGCCGAACAGGTCGCCATCGACGAAGCGATGATCGAGCTCGACGGCACCGACAACAAATCCCGCCTCGGCGCCAACGCCATCCTCGGCGTCTCGCTCGCCACCGCCAAGGCCGCCGCGGATTTCTGCGCCCAGCCGCTCTTCCGCTATGTCGGCGGCACCTCGGCCCGCGTCCTGCCGGTGCCGATGATGAACATCATCAACGGCGGCGAACATGCCGACAACCCGATCGACATTCAGGAATTCATGATCATGCCGACCTCGGCGGAGAACATCCGCGACGCGGTCCGCATGGGCGCCGAGGTCTTCCACACGCTCAAGAAAGAGCTCTCCGCCGCCGGCCTCTCCACCGGCATCGGCGACGAAGGCGGCTTTGCCCCGAACATCGCCTCGACCCGCGAAGCGCTCGATTTCGTGCTGAAATCCATCGAGAAAGCCGGCTACAAGCCCGGCGACGACATCCATCTCGCCCTCGATTGCGCCGCCACCGAATATTTCAAGGACGGCAAATATGTCCTCTCCGGCGAGGGCAAGACCCTGAGCTCGCAGGAAAATGTCGACTACCTCAAGGCGCTGGTCGCCGATTACCCGATCATCTCGATCGAGGACGGCATGGCCGAGGATGACTGGGACGGCTGGATCGCCCTGACCGAGGCGCTGGGCGACAAGGTGCAGCTGGTCGGAGACGATCTCTTCGTCACCAACCCCACCCGCCTCGCCGAAGGCATCGAACGCGGCGCCGCCAACTCGATGCTGGTCAAGGTCAACCAGATCGGCAGCCTCACCGAAACCCTGCGCGCCGTCGAAATGGCCCACCGCGCCCGCATGACCAATGTCATGTCGCACCGCTCGGGCGAAACCGAGGACGCCACCATCGCCGATCTCGCCGTCGCCACCAACTGCGGTCAGATCAAGACCGGCAGCCTCGCGCGCTCGGACCGGCTGGCGAAATACAATCAGCTCATCCGCATCGAGGAAATGCTGGGCGACACCGCCATCTACGCGGGCCGCTCGATCCTGCGCTAACCGCGGATCACAGCCCCAAACGACACAAGGCGCGCGGCTCCCGCGCGCCTTTTTCATGTCCGCCCTTCGCCCAAACAAAAAAGGGGCGCGCTCCCGGCGCACCCCTTCTTCGGTGGAACTCAAACCTAAACCAGGCTCGGTCTTACGGGCACGGCGCCTCGTAATAGGTGCCATTGCCGCGCGAATAGGCGCAGACATTGCGCTGGTTGTTCTGGGCCACGACCGTACCGGCCGCCGCACCGGCCAGCGCCGAGATCAGCCGCCAGTCATCATCCGCTCCCAGAGCCTCGGCAGTGATCAGGCCAGCAGCGGCCCCACCGGCCACACCGGCCACGGTGCGCTGATCAGAGGTCATGTTTTCACAGGCCCCCAGCACCAGCATCGACGTCCCTGCGATCATATGTACGATCTTGGTCATGACAAATTCCTTTCGCCTTGCGTTTCGTTGTCTGTCCCTCAACGCAAGCCCCCGAAAGGGGTTCCATCGCCGCGACAAAATTTCCCACGCGTTCGGCGGATCTCAGCGCTCGCGCGCCCAGAACCTCTGGGCATAGGCCACCAGCGCCCGGGTCGAGCCGTCTTTGCCCTCCGCGCTCTCCTCGCCGGCCAGCACCGGCTCGAGCGCCCGGGCAAGCTCTTTGCCAAGCTCCACCCCCCATTGGTCAAAGGAGTTGATGCCGAGCATCACCCCTTCGACAAACACCCGATGCTCATAGAGCGCGATGATCTGCCCCAGCCGATAGGGGGTGAGCTGATCGATCATCAGCGTCACCGACGGCCGATTGCCCTCGAACACCCGATGCGCCGCCTGCCGGTCGCGCTCTGCCCCCTCATAGCCCGCCTCGGCCATCAGCGCCTGCGCCGTGGCCATATCGCGCCCGCGCATCAGCGCCTCGGATTGCGCCAGACAATTGGCCAGCAACAGCCGGTGATGATGGGCGAGCGTCGGCTCATGGCCTTCGGCCGCCACGATGAATTCGCAAGGCACCACCTGCGTGCCCTGATGGATGAGCTGATAGAACGCATGCTGGCCATTCGTGCCCGGCTCGCCCCAGACCACCGGCCCCGACGGCAGATCGAGCGTGCTGCCATCCATCCGCACCCGCTTACCATTCGATTCCATCTCAAGCTGCTGCAAATAGGCCGGCAGCCGCTCCAACCGCTGCGCATAGGGCAGCACCGCCCGCGTCGGGAACCCCATCACCTGATGATGCCAGAGCCCCACAAGACCCAGCATCACCGGCATGTTCTCGGCCAGAGGCGCCTCGCGGAAATGCCGGTCCATCGCCGCCCCACCCCTGAGCATCATGCCAAAGGCCTCGGGCCCGATGGCAATCATCAGCGACAGGCCGATGGGCCCCCAGACCGAATAGCGCCCGCCGACATAATCGCCAAAATCGAACACCTGCTCAGGCGGCACGCCAAATTCGGCGGTCTTCTCCTTGGACGAGGACAGCGCCACGAACTGCTTGGCCGGGTTGTCCACCGCCGTCGCCATCCAGTCGCGCACCGTCGCCGCGTTGGTCATGGTCTCTTGGGTGGTAAAGCTTTTTGACGCGACGATCACCAAGGTCTGCCGCGGGTCGAGATGATCGAGAATATCCGCCGCATCCGCCCCGTCGACATTCGACAGGAAATGACAGCGCGGCCCTTGCCGGAATGTCTCGAGCGCCCTGACCGCCATCTCCGGCCCGAGATGCGAGCCGCCGATGCCGATATTGACCACGTCAGTGATCTCGCCGCCCGCGCCCTTATAGCTCTGCGCCCGCACCCGCCGGGCAAAACGCTTCATCCGCTCGAGCGTGTCGCGGATCTCGGGCATCACATCGCGGCCATCGACCTCGACCGGACCGCCCTCGAGATTGCGCAGCGCCGTGTGCAGCACCGCCCGCCCCTCGGTCTCGTTGATCCGGGCGCCGGAAAACATCGCATCACGCCGCGCCGCGACCCCCGCCGCCTCGGCCCAGCCGAGCATTGCCGCCCGGTCCTCGCGGTCGAGATGGGTCTTGGCATAATCAAAGAGCAGCCCGTCAAACCCGATGGAAAACGCCTCGGCCCGACCTGCGTCCTCCTCAAACAGCGGCAGAATACCCCGCGCCCGCGCCGCCTCGCCCCGCGCTTTCAACTCGTCTTGCACTTTGAACAAATCCCTCAATTCCGAAAATCGGCCCCGATCACAGCCCCGGCCACAGCCCCGGCCACAGCCCCGTGACCGCGCCCCAAATTCACGGTGCCCAATGCACCTCGATATCGTCGAGCACCGCCGCCACCGGCGCCTGCAGCGGCGTCATCGACCGCGCCCGATCAAGCGCCCCGCGCTTGGCATCGCCCATGATCACCAGATGCTTGCTCATCGCGTCGTTGAGCACCCTCGCGCTCATCGTGATGCGCGGCTCCGGCTCGCCCTCGGCCCGCATCGGCACGAGCACCGGCGCGTCGCGGCTGAGCGCCTCTTCAATCCGGTCGCCGCCGGGAAAGAGCGACGCGGTATGCATATCCGTCCCCATCCCCAACAGCAGCACATCAATCGGCAGCCGCGCCTCGATCCCCGCCGCCAGATCGTCGATCACCTCCTCCGGCGTCTCCGCCCGCCGGTAGAGCGGCACATGGGTCGCCTTCGCCGCCCGCTCGACAAAGAGCCGCTCGCGCAGCAGCTTGGTGTTCGAGCGGATATGCTCCTCGGGCCGCCAGCGCTCATCCGAGAGCGCCACATCCACCCGGCTCCAATCGAGCCGCGTGGCACAGAGAATGTCGAAAACCGGCCCCGGCGTCGTCCCGCCCGGCACCACGAGAAACGCCCGATCCTGCGTCTCAAGCGCCGTGTTGAGCGCCCCGGCCAGCCGGTGTGCGAGCTGGATCGACAGCATGTCTTCGTCAAGATACTCGTTGAAATTCATGGCTTTATCTCCCGCCAACGGCGCCCGTCCCGATGCATCAGGAACATGGCGCTCTCCGGTCCGGAACTGCCCGGCGCATAGGGTTCAGGCGCCTGCCCCGACCCGTCCCACTCCGCGATGATCGGATCGGTCCAGGCCCAGGCCGCCTCGACCTCGTCGCCGCGCATGAACAGCGTCTGGTTGCCCCGGATCACATCCATGATCAGCCGCTCATAGGCATCCGGGAAATCCGCCTCATCGGGCCCGAGCACCTCCGCGAAACTCATGTCGAGCGGCACATCCACAAGACGCATTCCCCCCGGCCCCGGTTCCTTGATCGTCACGCCAAGCTCGATCCCCTCATTGGGCTGCAGCCGGATCGTCAGGATATTGTTATGGCGCTGCCCATCCTCTTCGAAAATCGAATGCGGCGCGTCCTTGAAAATGATGGCAATCTCGCTCGCCCGATCCTTGAGCCGCTTGCCGGTGCGCAGGTAAAACGGTGTCCCGGCCCAGCGCCAATTGCTGATATGCGCCTTGAGCGCGACAAAGGTCTCGGTGGTGCTGTCGCGGCTCTCCACCTGATTGCGATAGCCCGGCCGTTCGCCATCGCCCTCATATTGACCGCGCACGATATTGTCGGGCTCCACCGGATCAAGCGCCCGGATCACCTTGAGCTTTTCGTCGCGCACCGCATCCGGGTCGAACTTGGCCGGCGGCTCCATCGCGATGAGACACAGAAGCTGCATGAGATGGTTCTGCACCATATCCCGCATCGCCCCCGACCGGTCGTAATAGCCGCCCCGCGTGCCGACACCGACGCTCTCGGCCACGGTGATCTGGATGTGATCGACATATTGGCTGTTCCACAGCGGCTCAAAGAGCATATTGCCGAACCGCACCGCCATCAGGTTCTGCACCGTCTCCTTGCCGAGATAATGGTCGATCCGGTAAATCTGGCTCTCGTCGAAATGCCGCGCCAGCATCTGGTTGAGCTCCTTGGCCGAGGCCAGATCGCGGCCAAAGGGCTTTTCCACCACCAGCCGCGTGCCCTCGCCCGCCATCCCATGCTTGTTGAGCCGCTTGGCCAGATCGCCAAAGAGGCTCGGTCCCACCGAGAAATAGATCGCCCGGATGCGGTCGCTATGCATCTTGCCGGCCAATTCCTCCCAGCCGGTCTCGCCCTTGGCGTCGAGCGTGACATAGCTCAGCAGCTTGAGAAAGGATTTGAGCGCACGCACCTTCACATCGCTCTTGTCGAGAAACTCGCGGATCGCCTCCTCGGCAAAGGCGCGATAGGCCTCGCTGGTCATCTCGCCCCGCGCCGCGCCGATGATCTGGCTTTTCTTGCCGATCTGACCCGCGTTGAACCGCTGATAGAGCGCAGGCAGAATCTTGCGCCGGGCAAGATCGCCCGTGCCCCCGATGATCACCAGGTCGAAAGCCTCGACTGGGATGACGCGTGAAACCATCTGCACCTCTTTTCGCCGGACCCGATGCCCGGCTTTGGCCCGAGACTAACACGCCCCCCGGTGTTCACAATGGCGTCAAATGCCCCTGTGCGGACTTTTATTGCCGGGCTGGCGTCTTTAGTCGATGGTAGAGCACCAATGTGACGGGACCATCATGAAAGATCACGCAATCACGCCGGACGATGCCAGCCTCACCGCCCAAGCCCCGGACGGCGCGGCAAAATTTTCCGACCCTGCCGTGACCGCCAAGGGCGAGCCGCGCGCCTCCGTGCCGCTGAGCCATCCCGAAACGCTCTGGTTCAACACCGGCACGCTGTGCAACATCACCTGCGTGAATTGCTATATCGAGAGCTCGCCAAACAATGACCGGCTGGTCTATATCACCGAGCCCGAAATGCGCGCCTATCTCGATGAGCTCACCGCCCGCAACTGGCCGGTGCGCGAGATCGCCTTCACCGGCGGCGAACCCTTCATGAACCCCGAGATGTGCGCCATGGCCCGCACCGCGCTCGCCCGTGGCTATGAGGTGCTCATCCTCACCAATGCCATGCGCCCGATGATGCGCAAATCCGTGCAGGCCGATCTCGCCGCGCTGATCGCCGACTATGGCCCCCGCCTCACCCTGCGCATCTCGCTCGACCATTGGTCTGAAGAGATGCATGACCAGATGCGCGGCAAGCAGGCCTTCGCTCGCACCCTCGACGGCATGATCTGGCTGCGCGACCAGGGCGCGCGCATGGCGGTCGCCGGCCGCACCCTCTGGGACGAAAGCGACGCCGAGGCCCGCGCCGGCTATGCCGCGCTCTACGCCCACCACGGCTTTGACATCGACGCCAGCGACCCGGGCACCACGGTGCTTTTCCCGGAAATGGACGAAACCGTCGATGTGCCCGAAATCACCACCGCCTGCTGGGACATTCTCGGCAAATCGCCCCGCGACGTGATGTGCGCCTCCTCACGCATGGTGGTGAAACGCAAAGGTGCAGCGACCCCCACCGTGCTCGCCTGCACCCTGCTGCCCTACGCGCCCGAGTTCGAGCTCGGCACAACCCTGGCCGAGGCCGAAGGCGACGTGGCGCTCAACCACCCCCATTGCGCCAAATTCTGCGTGCTGGGCGGGGCCAGCTGCTCGGCCTGAGCGTCGCGCCACGTCACCCCGGTGGCCCGCGCGGCTCTTGGGGTATTTGACACCAGAAAGAGGCCCCGTCTTGCCCCGCCAGAGCCCCGGGCGCATATATGAGAGATGTTGAAACTCACCCCGATTCTGCTCGCCCTGCTCTACGGGTTCGTGATGTACCGCTTCTCGGCCTGGCGCACCGCGCGCGAGCTCGACGCCCGCTCGACCGAGCTGGCCGATCCGATGCTGCGCGTGATGAATGACCGGCTCGCCCGCGCCCTCGACCTGCCGCGCATCCGCGTCCATATCTACGAGATCGACCCGGTCAACGGGCTTGCCGCCCCCGACGGGCGCATCTTCATCACCCGCGGCTTCTACCGCCAGTTCCAAGAGGGCAAGGTCAGCGCCGACGAGCTCGCCTCGGTCATCGCCCATGAGCTGGGCCATGTGGCGCTCGGCCATGCCCGGCGGCGGATGATCGACTTTTCCGGCCAGAACGCCCTGCGCACCGCAATGGCGCTGATGCTGTCGCGCATCTTGCCGGGGATCGGTGGGGTCATCGCCAATGCGCTCACCTCGCTGCTCGCCGCCCGCATCTCGCGCGCCGATGAATACGAGGCCGACGCCTATGCCGCGGCCCTGCTGACCAAGGCCGGGATCGGCACCGCGCCGCAGATCTCGCTGTTTCAAAAGCTCGAAAAGCTGACCGAGGCCCGGGGCGGCGCGGCCCCCGCCTGGCTGATGAGCCACCCCAAAACCGAAGAGCGCATCAAGGCCATCGAGAAACTGTCGCTGAGCTGGCAGGGCTGACGCAGCCCCGCTTCTTTCTGGTGTCAAATACCCATGAAAGCCGGCCCGCCGCGCTCAGGCGGTCAGGGCCTTGGCGAGCCGGGGCAGCCGTGCTTTCTTCAAAAGCGGCCGCAAGCTCCACGCCTCGCCCGAGAGCCGCCGCGCCTCCGCCAGAACCCGCGCCGCCACCTCGGCCACCATGTCGGGATTGGCCTGCCAGAACCCCATGAGAAACGCATCCGGGTCGGCCCGGCTCAGCCCCTCTTCGGCGAGGATATTGCGCGGGAAATCCTTGGCATTCATCGTCACGATCACATCCGCCGAACTGGCGATCGCCACCGCCAGCACATGGGTGTCGGCCGCATCGGGCAGCCAGAGCCGCGCCTCGATCCCCGGCGCCGGCGCCACTTCGGCCTTGGGCCAGCGCGCCGCCAGTAGCGCCGCCTCGCCCGCCGCCTGCGCCGCGCCCTCCGGCCCGAGCTTTTGCGCCGCGCGCACCCATTCGCCAATGATCCGCTCGGACCAGAGCGGCGTGAACGCCCCCGTGCCCGCCACCCCCAGCAGCATCTCGCGCATCACCGTGGGATAGATCACATTGGCGTCGAGCAGCGCTTTCATAGGGCGAAGAACAGCGCCTTGAGATAGCCGCTCTCGGCGAGCTGCGGATGCATCGGATGATCCGGCCCGGCAAAGCCCGTGTGGATGAGCCGCGCCTCTCGCCCGGCGCGACCGATGCCCCGCACCGACGCGCCCCGGAACGCCCCGAGATCGGCCGCATGCGAACAGGAACAAAGCCCCAAGAGCCCGCCCTCGCGCACCAGCGGCGCCGCCAGCCGTGCCACCCGCTCATAGGCCCGCAAGCCCCGGTCGAGCGCCTTTTTCGTAGGCGCAAAGGCCGGCGGGTCGCAGATCACCACATCGAATGTCTCGCCTTCTGCCGCCAGCGCTTCGAGCTGGGCAAAGGCATCGCCGCGCCGCGTGGCAAACCGCGCCTCGGCCCCCATCGCCGCCGCCCCGGCCTCGGCCAGCGCCAGCGCCGGCTCCGACCCGTCGACCGCCACCGCGCTCTCGGCGCCACCCGCCAGTGCCGCGAGCGAAAAGCCCCCGACATGGGAAAACACATCGAGCACCCGCGCCCCCCGCGCAAACCGCGCGGCAAAGGCATGGTTGGGCCGCTGATCATAGAAAATCCCGGTCTTCTGCCCGCCCATCAGATCGGCCATATAGGTCGCGCCATTCATCGGCACCGCAAGCGGCCCGTCGGGCGCCGCCCCGCGCAGCACAGCGCTCTCTTCATCGAGCCCTTCGAGCGACCGCGCCCGGCCAGAGGCGTTCTTGATCACGGTGCGGACACCGGTCACCGCCACCAGCGCCTCGCTCAGCCCCTCGATCATCGCCTCGGCCCAGGCCGCGTTGGGCTGGATCACCGCCACATCGCCGAACCGGTCGATGATCACCCCCGGAAGCCCATCGGCCTCGGCATGGACGAGCCGGTAGTAAGGCGCCTCAAAGAGCCGCGACCGCAGATCGAACGCCCGCCGCAGCCGCGCCTCGATCCACGCGCCCCCAATCTCGGCGCCGGTGTCGCGGTCGAGAACCCGCGCCATGATGCGCGAATTGGGATTGATCGCCACCAGGGCCACGGGATTGCGCTCGGCATCCTCGAGCAGGCCGATGGTGCCCGGCGCGATGGCCCGGCTGCGGCGGTCGGTGACAAGCTCGTTGTCATACACCCAGGGAAACCCGTGCCGGATGTGGCGCGGGCTCATTTTGGGTTTCAGGCGGAGAATAGGCAAAGGGGACAGCGTCATGCCGTCCCCTTAGATCAGTTTGCGCGCTCTGGGAAGAGCCGGATCAGTTGAACATCTCAAGAAGCCCGAGCCGCACCGCCTTGAACCCTTCGGGATCGGTGAGCTCGGTGCGCACGACCTGGGCCAGATGCTCGGTGATGCGCACCTTCTGGGTCTCGCCCCGCGCCTCGGCCGCCACCGCCGCCTCGCCGCCATAGGCCTTGAACCCGGCTTCGACAAAGCGCGAGGGGGCCAGCGGCTCGCCGGTCTTGGGATGCAGCAGCGTCATGTTGAATTCCACGTCATGCACGCCACCGGTGGTGTAGCGGGCCTTCTGGGTCAGCGCGTGAAAGCGGGTGATCTGGATGTGCAGATCGACCGTCGTCGGACCATCGAGCCCGGCCACACCCTTGGTCATCGCATCCTCGACGATGGCTTTGACCTGCGCATGACGGTCGCCCAGCGGATCTTCGCGCCAGACGATATCGCCTGCGGGGAAGTAGCGATTGGCCTCGCTCACCTCAAGGCTCTGCGGCACATCGACGATTACCCGGTTGATCTTGAGCGCCGGCACAGAGGGCGCCGCGATAAGCTCGTTGCCCGGCGGCGTGTTACGGGTGGCGGTATCGCTCATGGCACAGGCGCTCAGCCCCAGCCCCACAAACAGCGCAGTCATCACACGGATCAGTTTCATCTTGTCCTCCAGCGGGCCGAAACCCTCTTTGGGCTTTTGCCCTTGTCTGGAAACAATCTGCGCGAGAAATAAGGCGCATTTGAGATGGATTTAGTTCAATTCAGTGATGGTTTCAGGTCCGCGCCATGGCCGCATAGCCCTGCAAAGGCTGGCGATTTTGCGTGTATGCGAACGGATCACAGCCCCGCCCGCCAAGGCTCAGTCGCGCTGTTGCCGCCGCCAGCCGCCGCGCCGCCGGGGCCGCTCGGCACTGGCCTGGCCCTCGCGCAGCACCTCGGTCATCGGATGCTCGGGATGCTCTGCGCCATAGCGCGCGATCAGCGCCGCGATATCCTCCTGCGTCTCGCGCCCGGCCTCCATCGACAGCGCCCAGTCGAGAAAGATCGACCGGCATTCGCCCCCCGTGATCCCTTCGATCCGATAGGCCTCACGGATGAGCCCCTTGGGGTCCAACGCATCTTTCACGCGCTTGCCGTTCATCTCCGTGCTCATCCCTGTCTCCCTTCCGGCGCGCGCTGCAGCGCCGCCTCGATGATCTCTTGCGCCCGCGCCGCGCGATGGTCGAGCGCGGCGATCAACGCCGCCATATCCCCCGCCTCGACCTGACGCAGCAGGAACGCCTTGGCGCTGCCGGTCACCCGATCCGGGTCCGGCGCCTTGTCGCTGAGCAGCCGCGCCGCCAGCGTCACCCGCCAACAAAGCCTGAAAGCGGATTGTAAATCCTGCCTCTCCGCGTCACTTAACCAGCCGATTTCGACAGCCTCGGCCAATCCTTGATGCACATCGCAGGTGCCGCTGCCCGCCATCAGGATCGCCGCCTGCGCGATGAGCTCCACATCCTGCAACCGCCCCGGCCCGAGCTTGGTATCGAGCGGCCCGTCGGGCTGTTTCGCCGCGCCGATCCGGGCGCGCATCTCCGCCACCTCGGCCAGAACCTTGTCCACCGGATAGGCCTGCGCCAGCAATTCGCGCCGGAACGCCTCGACATCGCGGCCAAGCCCCGCATCCCCGGCAATCGCCCGCGCCCTTGTGAGCGCCAGATGCTCCCAGACCCAGGCCTCGTTCTGCTGATACTCCTGAAACGCCGCCCAGGCCGTCGCCACCGGCCCCTGATTTCCCGAGGGCCGCAGCCGCATATCCACCTCATAAAGCCGCCCCTCGGCGGTCTGCGCGGTGATCGCGGTGATCAGCGCCTGGGTCAGCCGCGCATAATAGGTCCGCGCCCCCAAGGGCCGCTTGCCGTCCGAGCTCTCAACCCCCTCCGCGTCATAGATCACGATGAGATCGAGATCCGAGGTCGAGTTGAGCCGCGCACCGCCCAGCGATCCCATGCCAAGCACCGCAGCGCCGCGCCCCGGCGGTGGCCCGTGGCGCGTGGCAAACTGCGCCACCACCTCCGGATAGAGCGCCGAGACAATCGCCTCGGCCAATTCCGCATATTGCTCGCCCGCACGATCCGCATCGATGAGATCGCGCAGATGATGCACCCCGATGCGGAAATGCCATTCCCGCCGCCAGCGCCGCGCCGCGTCGAGCTTGCGCTCGTAATCGCTCTCGGCGGCGAGCATCTCGGAGGCTTCAGCGCGCAGCGCCTCCATCCCCGGCCAGGGCGCAAAGAAATCGCCGGCGATCACCGCATCGAACACGCCCGCATTGCGCGACAGATGCGCCGCCAGCGCCGGCGCCGTCCCGGCAATATCCAAGAGCAGGTCAATCAATTGCGGATTGGCCTCGAAGAGCGACAAGAGCTGCACCCCGGCCGGCAGCCCCGCCAGAAACCCATCGAGCGCCACCAGCGCCTCTTGCGGATGTGCGGCACAGGCCAGCCGGTTGAGGATCTTCGGCCGCAGCCGGTTGAAAATCTCCGTGGCCCGGGTCGAGCGCAGCGCCGGATAGGTGGGCCAACGGGCGATGATCGTCCGGTCGAGCTCGATCCCTTGCGCGGGCGGCGTCTCTTCCACGCTCTCCGGCGCATCGGGGGCAAAGAACCGCTCTATGATCGCATCCACCTCGGTGAGCCGCGCGGTGATCTCGTCGCGCAGATCGCTCAGATCCCGCCCCATGAAATCCGCCAGCCGCTGAAACTCTTCCTCGGAGCTGGGCAGCGCATGGGTCTGCGCATCGCGCAGCATCTGCACCCGGTGCTCGACCTCGCGGTGAAACCGGTAATGATCGCGCAGCGTTGCCGCCACATCCGCCGGGATCCACTCATTCTCCGCCAGCCGCGCCAGCCCCTCTTCGGTGCCGCGCACCCGCAACGCGCGGTCGCGCCCGCCCGCGATGATCTGCCGTGTCTGGGTGAAAAACTCGATCTCGCGAATGCCGCCCCGGCCGAGCTTCATGTTGTGGCCAAACTGCCCGATCCCACGGCCAAACCCCTTGGCCTCGCGGATCCGCAGCCGCATGTTATGGGCGTCCTCGATGGCCGCGAAATCGAGATGCCTGCGCCACACGAACGGCTTGAGCGTCGCCAGAAACCGCTCGCCCGCCGCCAGATCCCCGGCACAGGGCCGCGCCTTGATATAGGCCGCCCGCTCCCAGGTCCGCCCGAGGCTCTCGTAATAGGCCTCCGCCGCCGCCATGGCGAGGCAGACGGGCGTCACGCTCGGATCGGGCCGCAGCCGCAGATCGGTGCGAAACACATAGCCCTCCGCCGTCCGATCGTTGAGCGTCGCGCTCATCCGCCGCGTCGCCCGCACGAAACTCGCCCGCGCGTCGAGAAACTCCTCCGGCCCGAACCGCGTCTCGTCAAAGAGACAGATCAGGTCGATATCCGAGCTGTAGTTGAGCTCCCCCGCCCCCATCTTGCCCATGGCGAGCACCACCATGCCGCCCGCCGTCTCGATGTCATCCTCGCTTTGCCCCGGCAGCTTGCCACGCCGGATCTCGCGCCCCACCGCCTCGGTGAGCGCCCGCTGGCACGCCAGATCGGCAAACTCGGTGAGCGTCCCGGTCACCTCTTCCAACGGCCAGACCCCCGCCAGATCGGCGAGCCCCGCCAAAAGCGCAATCCGCCCCTTGGCCCCGCGCAGCCCCGAGCCAAGCGCTCCATCCTCGAGCCCCCGCACCGCCGCCATGAGACCCGCTCGCGCCGCCTCCGGGTCATCGAGCGCCTCGACCAGCCACCCCGCCTCCCGCGCGATCAACCCGGCGAGATAGGGGCTGCACCCCGCCGCCCCCGCCACCAGATCGGCCAGCTCGGGGGCAAGCCCCGGCACCTGGCCCCGCGCCTCCTCGGCAGCATCGGGATCATGGGGACGGGGACAGCGGGTCATGCGGGACAAAAAACTCATGGCCCGACCATTCCCCGCCCCCGTCCCGAGGTCAATGGGCCTCGCACCATTGCACGCAGGCGCGCGCCTCCCTATCTGGGGATCATGACCTATACCCAAGCCCCGCTCACCTGGCACCTGCCCGATCCCGAACGTCAGCCCGAGTTCTACCGCGACGTGGCGACGAAACGCTTTGTCGCCTTCTGGATCGACACGGCGGCAATCTTGCTGCTCACGCTCATCGCCGTTGTGCTAACCGCCTTCACCGGGCTTTTCTTCTTTCCGCTGCTCTTTCTCGCGGTGGGCTTTGCCTATCGCAGCTACGGTCTCGCCCGCCATTCCGCCACACCTGGCATGCGGCTCACCGCCATCGAATTCCGCGACCGCAACGGCGACCGTCTCGGCACCGACACCGCCCTGCTGCACACGCTGGGCTTCTCGCTGAGCTGCCTGCTCCCGATCATTCAGATCACCTCGATGGGCTTCATGCTGCTCAATCCGCGCGGTCAGGGGCTCACCGATATCGTCCTTTCCACCGTCGCTCTCAACCGCCGCGCCGCCAGCTAAACCCCAGCCAGCCTCGCAAATCCACAACCTGCCCCCTTGGCGGGGGGTATCTTCGTTGCTATCGTTTCCTTTGGATTGACGACAATAGAGGTATCATGCGCCACACGCTGCCCCTGGCCCCTCAGTTCTATGTGACCGCGCCGCAACCCTGCCCCTATCTGCCGGGGCGGATGGAACGGAAACTCTTCACCGCGCTGCAAGGCGACGAGGCGCAGCGGCTCAACGATTCCCTCTCGAAACAAGGCTTCCGCCGCTCGCAGAACGTGCTCTACCGCCCCGCCTGCGCCGATTGCGCCGCCTGCCTCTCGGCCAGGATCGACGTGTCGCGCTTCAGCCCGACGAAATCGCAAAAACGGGTGCAGCGGCGCAATGAACATCTCGAACGCCGCGCCACCTCGCCCTGGGCCACCGAGGATCAATACGATCTCTTCCGCGACTATCTCGACGCCCGCCACGCCAGCGGCGGCATGGCCGATATGGACGCGTTCGAATTCGCCGCCATGGTCGAGGAAACCCCGGTGCGCACCCGCGTCGTCGAATATATCGACCGCGACAGCGGCGCGCTGATGGCCAGCTGCCTCACCGATATTCTCGATGATGGGGTGAGCATGGTCTATTCCTTCTTCAACCCCTCCATCGCCCGGCAAAGCCCCGGCACCTATCTGATCCTCGACCATATCCAGATGTGCCGCGATCTCGGCCTGCCTTACGTCTATCTCGGCTATTGGGTGCCGGGCAGCCCCAAGATGGGCTACAAGGCCGGGTTCTCGGGGATCGAGCTCTATGTCGGCGGCCAATGGGAAGACATGCGCCCGTCTGAGGACTACGAGGACCGCGCCCACCCGCTGCACAGCGATCCCATCGCCGAACAGGTGGCCGACATCGTGCTGCCCGACGGCATGGCCCGCCACTCGGGCGCCACGCGCTAGCCCGCGCCGCCGCCCTGTGCCGCAGCCGCCGCGCTGAGCCAGCCCATCACCGAGGCCACCGCCTCGTTCCGCCGCCCGCGCAGCGCCAGAAGATAGAAATCCTGCGCGCCGCGCATCACCGCCTCACTGACCTGCACGAGGCTGCCCTCCGCCAAATCCCGCGCCACCAAAAACCGGCTCACCAGCGCCACGCCCTGCCCGGCCCGCGCCGCATCAATGGCAAGCGCCGTCTGGCTGAGCCCAAGCCCGCGACCGCTCTCCTCCGCCACCCCGATCTGGCGCAGATAGCCCGGCCAATAGCCATGGGCGTCACGCAGCTTGGGCAGCTGCGCGAGCTGCGCGGGCGTCACCGGCCCCCTCCTATCGCCCAGCAGCTCCGGCGCCGCCACCGCGATCAACTCCTGAGGGAAAAGCAGGACCGCCTCGATCGACGCGCCAAAGGGCGGCCGCCCCTGCCGCACCGCCAGATCAATGCCATCCCCATGAAAGCTCGAGACTTTTTCCGTGGCCATAATACGCAGATCGACATCGGGATGACGCTCGGCCAGCCCCGCCATATTGGGGATGAGCCATTTCGCCGCAAAGCTCGGCGTGACGCTGATCGTCACCCGCCCGGGCGTCGGCCGCAGCGCCGCCGTGGCCTGCCGCATCTCGTCGAAGGCCCCAGCGATCCGCCCGTGATAGGCCCGCCCCGCCTCGCTGAGCATCAACCCCTTGGGCAACCTTTCGAACAGAGCCACGCCAAGCCCCGCCTCCAACTGCCGCACCTGCTGCGCCACCGCGCCTTGGGTCACGCCCAATTCCTCCGCCGCCGCCCGAAAGGTCAGATGCCGCCCCGCCGCCTCAAAGGCCCGCAGCCCGTTCAGATTGGGTAATCTCTCCATCTGACAATAGTATTCCTACAGTCACGAGAGATCAATCCTCTCGCGCATTTGCCCGCCAACCGGCGTATCTATGAGGCAAGCAACCCGATGCAATCCCCTGATGGAGGCCAAGATGACTGTAGACAAAGTAGCCCTGATCACCGCCGGCGGCTCCGGCATGGGCGCCGACGCCGCCCGCCGCCTGGCCCAAGACGGCTTTAAGGTCGGCATCCTCTCTTCCTCCGGCAAGGGCGAGGCCCTGGGCCAAGAGCTTGGCGGTTTTGGCGTCACCGGCTCCAATCTCGACCCCGAGGCGCTCGCCGCGCTGGTCGACGGCGCCACCGCGCGCTATGGCCGCGTCGATGTGCTGATCAACTCCGCCGGCCACGGCCCCAAGGGCCCGGTGCTCGACATCCCCGATGAGGATTGGCATCAGGGGATGGAGGTCTATCTGATGAACGTGATCCGCCCCACCCGTCTCGTCACACCGGTGATGCAGGCCCAAGGCGGCGGCGCGATCATCAACATCTCGACCTTCGCAGCCTTTGAGCCCGACCCGCTCTTCCCGACCTCAGGCGTCTTCCGCGCCGGGCTCGCCGCCTTCACCAAGCTCTATTCCGACAAATATGCTGCCGATAACATCCGCATGAACAACGTGCTGCCGGGCTTTATCGACAGCCTGCCGGAAACCGACGACCGCCGCGCCCGCATCCCGCTCGGCCGCTATGGCCGCGCCGAGGAGGTCTCGTCGCTCATCGCCCTGCTCGCCTCCACCGACGGCGGCTATATCACCGGCCAGAACCTGCGCGTCGACGGAGGCCTCACCCGTGCCGTCTGATCTCGCCCCCCGCCGCCTCTCGACGGCCCAGATCGCCTTTGCGCTGAAATGGGTGGCCTCGGCCATCCAGATCGTGGGCTACGCCGCCACCGCCTTTGGCTGGACCCCCTACAACCTCTATTTCTTCCTCATAGGCGTCCTCGGCTGGTTCCTCGTCGGCGTCATGTGGAACGACCGCGCCATCATGCTTATCCACATCGTCGCCCTCGCCGCCATGATCGCCGGGATGAGCCAGTAACGGGTGGGTGGGTCGTGAAAAGCGGAAGCTAACCGCGCTCGGCGGACCTTGCTGCCCTACGCAGAGGCCAGCGCCAGCCCAAGGCAGGGACTGGCGCTGGCCGGGCCCCTTGCGCGCTGTTCACCGGCACGGCGCTTGCACTGATCCCTCTAGGCCGGAAAATCCCCACTGTCGCTTTACCGACGCGAGACCGACGTGTCACCGACACCGCGTTTTCGGCTGGGTCCTCGCGGGCATCTCGTAGACAGACCGCGCCAACCGCATTCGGTTGATGTTTCGCGACACGCCTTTAAGGGACACAAAAATCGCTTTCTACAGGGCAACAGAAAATCCCTGATTGACGATGCGGTCAAAGAATTACCCGCAATTCGGGCTAATTCCACCCGAATTCAGCATAGTATGCTCCGACAGTAACAATTGATGAGTTAACCCGTGCCAATAGAAACATATACACTACCTGAGAGCATGCAATTGGTTGTCCGCATTCTTCCGTCGGACAACGATCCTGATACCGATGACAGCCAGATCCTTTCAGGATTTATAGAGTCTATTCCTGTGATCAAACGATCGGCCAGTGACAGGTCGCTGTACTTTCAGACCTTTTCCATTGCGCCGCCGCCCCGAAAGCAGATGCTGGAGATCGGAAAATCCGCAAAATCCTGGACGCCGCCCAGAGAGTTTGATCCCTGGAATGCCACGACGCGGGCCTTCTGGGCGCGCGTCGCCCGCAATCCGGATTTGCATCAACAGATAAAATCCTGGCTTGATCAGGTCCTGCACATGCTTGAGCGCGTCAACAAAATGGGCCGTGCGACAGAGGGGCTATGGGAACTCGACGAAACGCAATTCGCCGAACCCGCCATATCTGTTCTTGCAATAGCGCACCCTGATTTCGTCCCCTATTATGCGCGGTTCTTGACCGTCTGGGACATGCACCATGAAGTAACCCAGAAAGACGTCATTTCTCAAATTTTCACGTCTCATGGAATCACTGAGGCAACCGAGAACCTGCTTATCGCTCGAATTGTTGATGGCGTTGGACAATATGGCTACGACAATTTCTGTGAAATGCTGCCACTTTTGCAAGAGCACTATGGCAAGATCGAAGGCACGGATTTTTACAAGCGAATGGCCGCGTATCATCACGCCGCATCCGTGAGCAGCTATGCACGTGTATTGCAGAATAAATTCGACAACTACAGATACGACTTTCTGCGGGACAAGAAGCCGCAGCTGCCCAAACTCTCCGAGCTTCTCGCTTCGTTTTTTCCGGAGGGCCAGCCGAAACGATACGAATACGAGCAAGAAATCTTCGACGATTTGCTTCGAAAACAGTAGACACGCGCCCTCTAAAAACACCGCGGCCCGGCGCGTCAAACCAACGCTCCGGCACCGCCCACGCCGCCATGATCCCTGGGATGAGACAGTAACGCGCAGCTGGATTGCTGGAACAAACAGGGGAACGGCGGGGAGACGACAAAGCCCGCCGGCGCTCTTACGTGTGTCCACCGCGCCCGATCAGCGACGTAGCACCAATACCCCTGCCCCCACGATCAACATCATCCCCGTGATCGACGCGACGGTCGGCGCGATGCCAAAACACACGATATCCCAGACGGCAACAAAGACGAGATAGCTATACTCGAATGTAGCAACGGTGGATGGCGGCGCGGCTTGATACGCCCCCGCCAGCATCATGCCAATACCCACGGCAAATCCCGCCAGCAACAAAAGGACGAGCCAATCCTTTGGGGTCACTCTTGTCCATTCACCAAGAATATACGGATAGGCCGCGTGCAGGTCACCCTGCGGCTTCAGGAAAACCAGAAAAAGGCTTACCGCAACACCCGCCACCATCATGACGGTATTCTGCGACAACGAAAGCGCGGCAAGGGGCACGCCCTGGCATCTTGTCCGTGTCGTAATATGTGCAAGAGCATAGAAACCCGCGCCTATGATCGGCAACAATGCCCAAGGCGAAAACGCGTCTGTGCCCGGCTGCAGCAAGACGACGACCCCGACAAAGCCAAGCACCACACCCATCCAACCCAGAGGCCCGACGGCTTCCTTGATGACATAGGCGGACAGCAAGGTCACAAAGATAGGAGCGATATAGTTTGCAGCACCAACTGTCGACAAGCTCAGAAATGGGATGGCGGCATAGAAGGCTAGAAATGTGGTTGTGATAAAGAGCGCGCGTAATAAGGACCATGTCCCAAAGGCGGCGCGCAGGATGCCCCTATGTGCGCCGCGCATCCAACTCACACTCAGCAGCAGAGGCACGGCCAGGATGCCGCGTAGCGCAAAAATTTGCCAAAGGGTCAGAGTGTTACTGAACAGTTTGAAGATGACATCTTGAACCGAAATCGTGAGTGCAGCCAAGACAATCAGCAGGACACCCCGGGTGATGTTTAGCGGGCGGGTTTCGACCTCAATGCTCAAGAGCGGTATCTCCGTTATCATCCGCGCAACTTGCGCAGCGAGGAACATTGGGGGTCTCGGCGCTCACTTCGGCTCGACGCTTTTCATTCCGATATGCTTGGTAAATCCGACAGTCCGACGCGCCACAGCATTTCGCCAGCCCAAGGCAGGGGCTGGCGATGGCCGGGCCCCTTGCGCGCTGTTCACCGACCCGACGCGTCAAACCAACGCCCCGGGCTGGAAAATCCCCACTGTCGCGGTGCAGACGCGATACCGACGTGCCACCGATACGCCGTTTTCGCCCTCAACCGAGCTTGCGCAGCCGCTTGAAGAGGCTCGACGTATCCCAACGCCCGCCGCCCATTTTCTGCACATCCTTGTAGAACTGATCGACCAGCGCCGTGACGGGAAGCGACGCGCCATTTTCCTCCGCCGTGTCGAGGCAGATCCCCAGATCCTTGCGCATCCAATCCACCGCGAACCCATGTTCGAACTGGTCGTCGATCATCGTCTCATAGCGGTTGGCCATCTGCCAGCTGCCCGCAGCGCCCTGGCTGATCACCTCCACCACGGCCCGCCCGTCGAGCCCGGATTTCTCCGCGAAATGAAGCGCTTCGCTCAGCCCCTGCACAAGGCCCGCGATGGCGATCTGGTTGCACATCTTGGTCATCTGGCCAGCGCCGCTCTCGCCGATCCGGCGGCAGATCCGCGCATAGGCCGCCATCACCGGCTCGGCCTGCCCATAGGCCGCCTCATCGCCGCCGCACATGACCGAGAGCACGCCGTTCTCCGCCCCCGCCTGACCGCCTGAGATCGGCGCATCCACAAAGGCGAGCCCCTTGGCCCCCGCCGCCTCATAGAGCTCGCGGGTGACCTTGGCCGACACCGTGGTGTGGTCGACGAACACCGCCCCCTCTTTCATCCCCGCAAACGCCCCGTCCTCGCCCAGACAGACGCCCCGCAGATCATCGTCATTGCCGACACAAGCCATAACGAAATCAGCGCCTTGCGCCGCCTCGCGCGGGGTCTTTGCCGCCGAGCCGCCTTGCTCTTTGACCCAAGCGTCGGCCTTGGCCGCGGTGCGGTTATAGACGGTCACCTCATGCCCCTTGGCCTGTAGATGCCCCGCCATCGGGTAGCCCATCACACCCAAGCCCAGAAATGCCAGTTTCGCCATATCCCTCACCTCCTGCATTGTCTCAGGCCGGATTTCTGACTATCCCGTCCCTGATTGCAAGGAGAAACGGCCCCACATGGCAAGACTACTCAAATGGGTGATCCGCATCACCGGGGCGGCGCTGCTGCTCGGCCTGATCGCGGTCGGCGTGTTCTATATGCTGCTGTCGCGCTCGCTGCCCGACTATGACAAGAGCCTCGCCGTCTCCGGGCTCACCGCCCCGGTCGAGATCGTGCGCGACAATGCCAATGTGCCGCATGTCTTTGCGGCCTCCGACCGCGATGCCTATTTCGGCCTCGGCTATGCCCATGCCCAGGACCGGCTGTGGCAGATGACGACCCTGCGCCGCACCGCCCAGGGCCGGCTCTCCGAGGTCTTCGGCACCCGCACGCTCAATATTGATAAGCTCTTGCGCCGGCTCGATCTTTACGGCGCGGCCCGCGCCTCGGTCGAGATGCAGGACAGCGAAACCCTGATCGCGCTCGACGCCTATGCCGCCGGGGTCAACGCGCGGCTCGAAGAGATCAACAGCGATGCTTTGGGCCGTGGCGCGCCGGAAATGTTCCTCTTCAACGCGCCGATCTCGCCCTGGCAGCCCGCCGACAGCATCGCCATCCTGAAACTCATGGCGCTGCAACTCTCGGGCCATCTCGCCCATGAGGTGCGCCGCACCCGGGTCTCGCTCATGCTCAATGACAAGGACCGGCTGCGCGACATCCTGCCCGACGATCCGGGCCAGGGCATCGCCGCCCTGCCGGAATATGCGAGCCTTTTCCCGCCCCAGAGCCTGCCGCGCTATGCCGAAACCACCCGGATGCCGCGCGACCCGCTGTCGCCCTTCGCGCCGCCGGAACTGGCAGGCGCATCCAATGCCTGGGCCGCCGCCCCGGCCCGCTCCGCCGCCGGTGGCACGCTGCTGGCCAATGATCCGCATCTGGGCTTTTCCGCCCCCGGTGTCTGGTATCTGGCGCGGCTCGATCTCGCCTCAGGCGGGGTGATCGGCGGCACGATCCCCGGCATTCCCGCCATCATCGTCGGTCGCAGCGCCCGGCTCGGCTGGGCGGTCACCTCCTCCTATCTCGATGACCAGGACCTCTTTATCGAGAAACTGAACCCCGAGAACCCCGAGCAATATCAAACCCCTGACGGGTTCAAAGCGTTCGAGACACGCAATTCCATCATCCAGATCAAGGACCATGATCCGGTCACCATGACGCTGCGCTGGACCGACAATGGCCCGGTGCTGCCCGGCACCCATTACGATCTCGGCACCGTGACGCCCAAGGGCCATGTCGCCGCCCTCGCTTGGACCGCGCTGAGCCGTCGCGACACCACGATGAGCGCCGCGATTGACCTCATGTCCGCCGCCGATGTGTCTGAGGCGCTCGAGGCGGGCGAACGCTATATCGCGCCCTCGCAGAACCTGACGCTGGTCGATCAGAACAACATCGCCATGAAGCTGGTCGGCTCCATGCCCCGCCGCGCCGCAGACCACGAAAGCCAGGGCCGCATGCCAAGCCGCGGCTGGATCGCCCGCAACCGCTGGCAGGGCCGCATTCCCTACGCCGACAACCCCGAATTCATCGCCCCGCACGGTGGCATTCTCGGCAACACCAACAACAAGACCGTGGATCAGCCCTTCCCCAACCATGTGAGCTTTGTCTGGGGCGACACCCAACGCATCCACCGCTGGGAACGGCTCATGCAGGGGCGCGAGGTCCACACCCGCGACAGTTTCATCGAGGCCCAGCTCGACACGGTGAGCTTTACCGCCCGCTCGATCCTGCCGCTGATCGGCGCTGATCTGTGGTTCACCGGCACCCCCTCGCCCGAAGGCACCCAGGAACGTCTGCGCGAGGACGCGCTGCGGCTTCTGGCCGATTGGAACGGCGAGATGAACGAACATCAGCCCGAGCCGCTGATCTATGCCGCATGGCTGCGCGCGCTGCAGGTGCGCCTCGCCAAGGACGAGCTCGGCCCGCTGATCGAGGAATTCACCCATGCCGATCCGGTCTTTATCGAACGGGTCTACCGCGATGTGGACGGGGCCGCGATCTGGTGCGATGTGCGCCAGTCGAGCCCGCAGGAGACCTGCACCGACATCGCCCGGCTGGCGCTCGACGATGCGCTGGTCTGGATCTCGGATCGCTACGGCAATGCGCTCGAATCGCTCCGCTGGGGCGATGTGCATCAGGCGACCCATGACCACCCGGTTCTGGGTGAGGTGCCGGTGTTGCGCTATTTCGTCAACATCCGCCAATCGACCAGCGGCGGCGACCACACGCTCTTACGTGGCCGCACCATCGGCGAGGGGCCGAACCCCTATCACAACGTTCATGGCGCGGGCTATCGCGGGGTCTATGATTTCGCCGATCCCGACAGCAGCGTCTTCATGATCTCGACCGGCCAGTCCGGCCATTTCCTGAGCCGCCATTACGACGACATGGCCCAGCTCTGGCGGCGCGGCGAATACATCCCGATGTCGCTCGATCCCGATCTGGCCCGCGCCGCCTCGGTCGGTGTGACCCTGCTCAGCCCGCGTTAACGCGGGCCGAGCGCCCGGTTTCGGGCACAGTCGTTTTACCGTCGTAATACCGACGTCTTACCGACGGGCCATTTCCGGGGTTAACGCCGCGCTACCCGGCGCCAAACCCGGCCCGAGGGTCGACCCGACGACGCCCTTCTGCCATCTCGACATAGAGGCTCTCGCCCGTCTCATCCATCTGCGTCGAGATCATCCCGACGCCGATATTCGCACCGAACCGCTGCGAATAGACCGCCTCGCTGAGGACACCGACAGGCGCGCCTTGGCCCGTCAAAACCGGCAGCCCATGCTCGAAATCTTGGATCGGCGCGCCCTCGATCACATAGGACACCCGCCGCCGCGCCGCCCCCTCGCGGCGCAGTCTGAGCAAGGTCTCGCGGCCGACAAAATCCTCCGGCTTGTCGAAATCGACCAGCGCCCCAAGCCCGATTTCAAAGGGATTGCAAGGGTT
This sequence comes from Roseovarius sp. CH_XMU1461, assembly GCF_037027165.1. Lineage (NCBI taxonomy): Bacteria > Pseudomonadati > Pseudomonadota > Alphaproteobacteria > Rhodobacterales > Roseobacteraceae > Roseovarius > Roseovarius sp. CH_XMU1461. The sequence goes on along the minus strand of NZ_JAYMDV010000002.1, from coordinate 371,657 downwards.
TACCTGAAGCCTTCCATCCGCCCCATAGGACACAAGCCCGCTCTCGATCCGTTCGAGATCATTCGGCGCACCCGGCCGGATGCCATAGGGCGCACCCGCCGCTTTCACCATCTGCCAGAGCTCCGCCCCCCGCGCGCCATCCTGCAGGTAGAGCTCAAACCCGCCCTGTTTCGACCAGCCCGACCGCGCCAGAACCACGGGAATGCCGCGCAGCTCCGTCTGCCGAAACCCGAAGTATTTGAGCTCCGTCACCCAGTCCCCAAAGAGATCCGCCACCACCCGCTCGGCCTTGGGCCCCTGGATCGCGAGCGGCGAGACATCCGGCTCATGCACCTCAACATCGACCCCCCGCTCCGCCGCAATCGCACTCGCCCACAGCTCGATATCGCTATCCGCAATCGACAACCAAAACCGCTCATCGTCCAGCTTCAACAGCACCGGATCATTGATGAGCCGCCCCGCATGATTGCAGATCGGCACATAGCGCCCCTGACCCACTTTCGTCCCCCGCATGTCGCGCGTCGTCAGATACTGGATCAGCCGCGCCGCGTCGGGTCCGGCAATCTCCACCTGCCGCTGCGCCGCCACGTCCCACATCGCCACCCCGGTCATGAGCGCCGCGTACTCCGCCTGCGGATCCCCGAAATGCGCCGGGATAAACATATGATTATAGACCGAAAAACACGCCACCCCATCCGCCACGGTGGCGTCGAAATACACCGATTTCCGGTTGTTGGGCCCAATGCCGATCTGAAACACCATTCCGATTTCCCATCCTTGATTGCCGAGGAACTGGATCGCAAGATATGGATATTCCGTGCAAGCTGTGGTCAAAATAGCCATAGTTTTGGCAGAATATTGCAAGGGCCCCATGGATCGGCTGGACATCCGCATCGTCGACATTCTGCAACGCCGGGGGGATCTGACCCATGCCGAGCTGGCCGAGGCCGTGGGCTCGACCCCCTCGACCTGCCTGCGCCGGGTCCGCAGCCTGCAAAAGGCGGGCATCCTGACCCGCAATGTCTTTCTCGCCGATGGCGCAAAGCTGGGCCGTGGCCTCAGGGCGATCATCACCGTCACCACCAAGGATTACGATCTCGCCCGCCGCGCGGCCTTTGCCAAATCCGTGGGTGCCGAGCCCGCGATTTCCTATGCCTATGGGGTGACGGGCGATCTGGATGCCATCCTGATCGGCAATTTCCGCGATATGGTCGAGTATCAGGCCACCTGCGACAGGCTCTTTGACGGGGATAAAAACATCACCCGCTACACGACCCATTTCATCTCGGAAATCTACAAGGACGATCCGGCCATCCCCTGCGACCCGGCCCTGTCAAAGGGCTGAGCCACCGCGGTCACAGGTCTTGGAACTGCCCCGCCTGCCGCGCCGTCCAATGCAGGTCGAACTCCCAGCCCTCATCGGTCTGCCGTTCGGCTTCCACCACGCCCTGATCAAAGAGCCACGCCCGGCGCCGCCCTTCGCCAAAGCCGAGCGTGATCGTCGCCTCGTGCTGCACCCCGCTGAGCGCCTCGGTGGCCTGATCGACAAAGGCTTCCATCCCCTCGCCGCTCACCGCCGAGACAAGGATCACCTCCTCGCGCCGCGCCGCCTGATTGGCAAAGGTCTCGCGCGCCTCGGGATCAAGCAGATCGGCCTTGTTCCACAGCTCGATGCGCGGCGTGCCCTCGGCCACGTCGAGGCTCTCGAGAATGGCCTCCACGTCGCGCGCCTGCTCTTCCGTCTCGGGATGCGAAATGTCGCGCACATGCACCACCAGATCGGCGCTCACCACCTCTTCAAGCGTCGCCCGGAACGCCGCCACCAGCTCGGTCGGCAGGTCCGAAATGAAGCCCACCGTATCGCTGAGGATCACATCCGGCCCGCCATGCGGCAGCGACACTTTGCGCATCGTCGGATCGAGCGTCGCAAAAAGCATGTCCTTGGCCATCACGTCAGACCCGGTCAACCGGTTGAAAAGCGTGGATTTCCCGGCGTTGGTATAGCCCACCAGCGCGACAATCGGAAACGGCACCTTGGCCCGCGCCGCACGGTGCAGGGTCCGGGTCTTCACGACCTTCTCCAACTGCCGCCGCAGCCGCACCAGCTGATCATCGATCGCCCGCCGGTCGGCCTCGATCTGGGTTTCCCCCGGACCGCCGACAAAGCCAAGCCCGCCGCGCTGCCGCTCGAGGTGGGTCCAGGCCCGCACCAGCCGCGTCCGCTGATAGCTGAGCGCCGCCATCTCGACCTGCAGCACGCCCTCGCGGGTCGCGGCACGGTCGCTGAAAATCTCAAGGATAAGCCCCGTCCGGTCCAGAAGCTTGAGCCCCCAGGCCTTTTCGAGATTGCGCTGCTGTACCGGCGTCACCGGCCCGTCGATCAGCACGAGATCGACCTCATTCGCCTCGAGCCGCGCCTTCAGCTCTTCGATCTTGCCCGACCCAAAGAGCGCCCCGGGATGCGGTTTCGGCAGGCGCACGATCTCGGATCCCACCACGTCGAGACCCGGCAAGGCGACGCCAAGCGCCACGGCCTCTTCGAGCGCCCGCTTGGGATCGCGGTCGTCATTCTGGCCATAAATATCTGGATGCAGGACCCAGGCACGGGTCACCGCGGGATCATGAGACGTCACGCGTCCTCGTCACCGTCATACAGGTTGACCGGCTGCGCGGGCATGATGGTCGATACCGCGTGCTTGTAGACAAGCTGGCTCTGGCCATCGCGGCGCAGCAGGATGCAGAAATTGTCAAACCAGGTGATCACACCCTGCAGCTTGACACCATTGATCAGGAAGACCGTGACCGGAGTCTTGGTCTTACGCACTTGGTTGAGAAATGCGTCCTGCAAATTCTGACGGTCTGAAGCCATTGTACCCTCAAAGCCTTTTTTCTTGCGCGGTGCCGCGGATCGGCCCCGATTTTCAATCTTCATTAAGTATGAAGATCAATCGACGCTTATTCCAGCCCTAAAATGCAACCGGGACAAACACCTCCGCCGGTTGTGCCCGGCTCGGCTTAATCCCGCCACAGGCCGGGGTTCAGCAATGCGATGATCGCCAGCGTCTCAAGCCGCCCGATCACCATAGCCGCACAGAAGGTGAGCTTGGCCCATGGCCCGATGGTCAGCAGGTTGATCGGCACTTCGAGCGCCGAATGGGTCAGCGGCCCGGTGGTCGACAGCCCCGCCACCGACAGCACCAGCGCCTGTTCAAACCCGATGCCCAGCGCCGAAAAGACCACCGACAAGAACGCCAGCGACAGCGCGAAGAGCATGAAGAAGATCCACGCCACAAACGCCCCCTGCCGCCGGATCCGGCGGCTCCGCGCGCCCGCCCGTCCCACCGACGAGGGATGGATCAGCCGCTCCATCTCCCGCGTCCCCGCGAGATAGAGCGCATAGACCCGCAAGAGCTTGACGCCCCCCGCCGTGGTCGCCACCCCGCCGCCCATCACCGCGAGCCCCATCAGGATCAGCCCCGAAGTCTCGAGCCCCGACCAATCCTGCGCCGCGTCCCAATAGGCGCTCTCGAACCCGGTGGTCGACAGGAACGACAAGACGCTGAACGCCCCACCCCAGAGCGCCTGAAACGCCGCGAGCCAGCTCTGCCCCTCGGTCACATCGAGCGTGCCAAGCCAATGCCGTGCGAAAAGCGCCAAGGGCACCCCCACCACCATGATCACGCCGAGGCGAAACTCGGGATCGTTCCAAAGCCCCGGCCGCGCCGTGGTCACCGTGTCCGACGAAAACGTCAGCCGCGACAGTGCGAAGGTGAGAAAGAGGAAAATCACCGCCTCACCGGCGATGCCCGATTGCGCATTCTGCAACCCGCCCACCGCGGAAATGCCGCTCGTGGCCATGGTCGACATGGCATGCACAAGGCCCACCAGAGGCCGGTCGCCGCCGACCAGAAGGCACAGCCACATGATCACCGTGAGACCAACATAGACCGGCGCCAGCGTCACCGTCGCCCGGCCCAGCCGCCGCGACGCCGAGGCGCGTTCAAACCGGTCGAACCGGGTGCCGCCCTGCCCCGGCTCCGCCGTCGCGGTGACCTCGAACCCGCCGAGGTTGAGCTGCGCCAGAACCGCCGAGGCCGAAACCCACATCAACAGCCCGCCAAGCCAGCCGATCATGCCGCGCCACAGATGCAGGCTGTCGCGCAGCCGCCCCGGCTCGTCAAAAAGCGTGGCGCCGGTGGTGGTCAGGCTCGACACCATCTCGACATAGGCGTTGAGATAGCTCGTCGTGCCGAGCCCCTCGTAAAACGGGATCGCCAGAAACAACGGCAATACTGAATAGGTGAGGAAGAGCGAAAACAGGTTGGCGAGATCATTGTCGGTGCGGCGCGGCCCGGTGCTCATCGCCACGCCGGTGAGAGACACCAGCGCCAGCCCCAGAATGCCGGTATAGAAAAAGCTCCGCGCAATCGTGTGATCTTCGAGCAAAAGCGCATGAAAGGCCGGTAGAAACATCGCCAGCGCCGCAATCCCCGCGAGGATCAGAAACAGGGGCAATCTGGCCAGATACGCCAACATCGGATCAGAAAAAGTCGATCGAGACCTGGAGGAGCTGCTCGACCGCAGGCACATCCGAAGCCAGCGCGAAGATCACCATCACATCGCCTTCTTCGATGCGCAGACCGCCGCTCGGTTTGTGAATCTCATGGCCCTTCTTGACCGCCCCGACCAGCACGCCTTCGGGGAAATCGATGTCGCGGATATGGACGCCCGCCACCGAGGAGGTCGACAGCACCTGCGCCTCGATCACCTCGGCCTCGGCATCGCCGATGGAATAGACCCCACGCACCCGGCCATGCCGGATATGGCGCAGGATCGAACTCACCGTGGTGGCGCGCGGGTTGATATAGGCGTCAATCCCCATCGGCTCCATCAGCGGGATGAGCGTCGGATCATTGATCAACGAGATGGCCAGAGGACAGCCCTCCGCCTTGCCGCGCACCGCCGCGAGAAGGTTGGTCTTGTCATCATCCGTGACCGCCAGCACCGCATCGGCCCGGCTCACCCCCGCCTCGTTGAGAAGCGTCGCGTCGAGCGCATCGCCATTGAGAACAATCGTCCGCTCGAGCGCATCCGCCGCGCGTTCGGCACTGGCACGGTTGCGCTCGATCATCTTGGCCCGGATGCCGCCGCCGCGCTCTTCGAGCGCCTGCGCCACGGTCAGCCCGACATTGCCGCCGCCAAGGATCACCACCCGCTCCTGCCGCTTGGTGGTCTTGCCGAACACCTCGAGCAGACGCGGCACATCCTCATTCGGGGCAAAAGCATAGATTTCATCGCCCGCGAAAAGCTGATCGCCCGCATCCGGCGCGAAAAGCCGCCCCTCGCGCCGCACCGCGAGCACGATCACCCGCAGCGTCGAGAAGAGATCGTTGAGCTGCCGCAAGGGCGTGTTGAGCACCGGACAATCCTGTTCGAGCCGCAACCCCATGAGCTGTGCCTCATCTTCAAGGAAACTCTCGCTGTCAAAGGCCGCCGGATATTTGAGCCGCCGCAGCGCCGCCTCGGCCACCTCCCGCTCGGGGCTGATCACCACGTCAATCGGCATGTGATCGCGCCGGTAGAGATCGGAATAAATCGCGTCGAGATAGGACTGGCTGCGCAGCCGGGCAATCTTGCGCGAGATGTTGAACACCGAATGCGCCACCTGACAGGTGACCATGTTCACCTCGTCCGAATGGGTCGCGGCAATGATCATGTCGGCGTCATTGGCGCCGGCCCGTTTGAGAATGTCGGGATAGCTGGCAAAGCCCCACAAGCCCTGAACATCGAGCGTGTCGGTCGCACGCCGCACCAGTTCGGGATTGTTGTCCACAACGGTCACGTCGTTCTTCTCACCAGAGAGATGGCGGGCGATTTGCCAACCGACCTGACCCGCGCCACAGATAATGACCTTCATGCCTGCCCTGTCTTTTGGCCCTTGGGGCTTTTTGCATGGCAGGTTGCGGGGCAAGGGTCAACGGGTTTATCCGCCGCCCGATCCCGCATCCCGCGCCCCTGCGACGCCCTCACGAGAGCCATGTCCAAAGCCCCCAAATCGCCAGCAGCAGTAAGATGAACGCGAAATACCGCTCCGGCCCTACCGTCGCCTCCACCACGAGCGATAGAACACATTGCGCGGTGATATAGGCCGACGCCAGCCCGAGCAGCAGCGCGATCCAGCGAATGACGTTCCAGACCCCGTCATCGCCCGGCGGCAGGTCCGGCCCGCCAAAGAGAAACACCCCGAACCCCGCCAGCGCCAGCACGAGGAAAAGCCCGGTGAGCGTGGCGGCCTCCTTGACGCTGCGCGCCTTTTCCTCCGGGCTGCGGCGCGGGAACAGCTGCATGATCTAGCTCTCGGCCCCTTCCGCCACCTTGGCGACCCGCGCCCCGGATTTGGCATTGGTCACCACACCCAGCGATTTGAGCTTGCGGTGCAGCGCGCTGCGTTCCATGCCGACGAACTCGGCGGTGCGGCTGATATTGCCGCCAAACCGGTTGATCTGGGTGAGCAGATATTCCCGCTCGAAGGCCTCGCGCGCCTCGCGCAGCGGCATCGTCGCCAGCGCCCCCGACAGGACCACCCGGCCATCATCGACCGAGGCCTCGGTATCGCCGGGCAATTCGCTCGCCTCGATCGCCGCCGTCCCCTCGCCGAGGATCAGCACCCGCTCGATCACATTGCGCAATTGCCGCACATTGCCGGGCCAGCTCATCGTCTGCAACAAGGCCCCCGCCTCATCCGACAGCCCGCGCTGCGGCAGGCCTTGGGTCTTGTGCAGCTGTTCGATGAAATAATCGGCCAAGAGCGGAATATCGTCGCGCCGTTCCTCCAGCGAGGGCACCGCAATCGGCACCACATTGAGCCGATGATAGAGCTCGCGGCGGAACCGCTCGGCGGCAATCTCCGCCTCGAGATCACGGCTGGTCGAGGAAATCACCCGCAGATCGACCTGCACCTTGTCCGACCCGCCAACCCGCAGGAACTGCTGATCCACCAGAACCCGCAGGATCTTGGACTGGGTGCCCACCGGCATGTCGGCGACCTCGTCGAAATAGATCACCCCGCCATTGGCTTCTTCCAGAAGCCCGGGCTCGATGCCGCGCTCTTCGCTCTCGCGCCCAAAGAGAACCTCTTCCATCCGGTCCGCTTCGATCGTGGCACAGCCCACCGAGACGAACGGATGATCCGCCCGCGCCGAATTGGCATGAATATACCGCGCCGCAAGCTCCTTGCCCGATCCCGCCGGCCCCGACAGCATCACCCGCCCGTTCGACCGCGTGACCTTGTCGAGCTGACTGAGCAGCGCCCGGAACACGCCGCTCTCGCCAAGCATCTCCGCCGGGCCACTGCCCTGCCGCTTGAGCGATTGCACCTCGCGGCGCAGACGGCTCGCCTCCATGCCGCGCCGGATCACCACCAAGAGCTGATCGATGTTGAAGGGCTTTTCGATGAAATCATAAGCCCCCTGTTTGATCGCCGCGACGGCGATCTCGATATTGCCATGGCCCGAGATGATCACCACCGGCACATCCGGATAGTCACGCTTCACCGCCTTGAGAATGTCGATCCCGTCCATATTGCTGTCTTTCAGCCAGATATCGAGGATCAAAAGCGCCGGCTGCGTCTCTGCAATCGCCGCCATCGCATCGTCTGAATTGCCCGCCAAACGGGTCTCAAACCCTTCATCTTTCAAAATATCAGAGATCAGTTCGCGAATATCGCGTTCGTCATCGACAATAAGAATATCACTCATGGGATCACCCCCTACACCGCTTGTTGTTCCAATGGCTCGCCCTGCGCCTCCCGACGCAGGTCGAGCGTCACGACCGCCATCGCCCCGCGATGCGCCCCCGGCTCAAATTCCGGTGCATCCTCAAGGCTGAGCGTGCCGCCATGCTCTTCGATAATCTTCTTCACGATGGGCAGGCCGAGGCCGGTGCCCTTGTCGCGGGTCGTCACATAGGGCTCAAAGAGCCGGCTGCGATCTTCGGGCAGGCCGATGCCATTGTCGGCAATCCGGATCACCGCCGCACCCTCCTCTTCACCACAGTGAATACGGATCGTCGGCGTGAACGCCTTGCCGAGCTTTTCCTGCCGTGTTTCAATGGCTTCGCCTGCGTTCTTGATCAGGTTGGTGAGCGCCTGACTGATCATCGTCGCATCCACATCCGCCACCATCGCCTCGGCGCTGAGATCGGTCTCGAACCGCACCTCGGGCTGACCCGCCTCCTGCAGCATCGCCGCCTCGCGCACCAATTGGCTCAGGCTCTCCTGCCGCCGCTCGGGCTCTGGCATCCGGGCGAATTTGGAAAACTCGTCGACGATGCGTCGCAGATCATCGGTCTGGCGCACGATCACATCGGTCATCTGCGCCAGATCGGCCGCATCCTCTTCGGCCAGTAGTTTCGAGAACTTGCGCCGCGTCCGCTCCGCCGAGAGCTTGATCGGCGTCAGCGGGTTCTTGATCTCATGCGCGATGCGCCGCGCGACATCGCCCCAGGCCGCCATCCGCTGCGCGCTCACCAGATCGGTCACATCGTCAAAGGCCACCACATAGCCCTCGGGCGTGCCCGCCTCGCTGATCCGTTCGGACATGCGCACCAGAAGGTTCTCCTGCTCGCCATTGCGGGTGACGCGGATTTCCTCCTGCACCAGCCCGCCATGCGCCCGCAGCCGCTCAAAGAGCTCGGCAAATTCCGGCACCGCCACCGAGAGCGCCACGGATTGCTGATCTTCTTGCCAGTTGAGCAGCCGCTCCGCCGCGCGGTTCACGAAACTGACTCGCCCTTCCACATCAAGGCCCACGACCCCCGAGGACACCGACCCCAGCACCGAATCGAACAGCCTGCGCCGCCGTTCGATCTGTTCCGACCGGGTCAAAAGATCGTTGCGCTGTCCCTTGAGCTGCCGGGTCATCTGGTTGAAATAGCGGCCCATCATGGCGATCTCGTCATCGCCCTCTTCTTCCTGCACCTGCACGTCGAGATCGCCATCCCCGACGCGCTGCGCCGCACTGGCAAGCCGCCCCACCGGCCGCGACAGCCGCTCGGCAAACCACATGCCAAGCCAGATCGCCGCGAGGATCAAGATCACCGCAAAGCCCAAGTAAACCAGCCCGAACTCGAACAGCACCCGGCCCCGCTCGCTCTCGCGCTGACGATAGAATGTCGCCGTCTCCTGCGTCTCGTCGAGCAGGTTGAGGATCTCGCCATCGACATTGCGGCTCACATAGAGATAGCGGTCGGGAAAGGTCACCAGCGGCATCAGTGCCCGAAACTCGTTGTTGACCCAATCCTGGATCACGATGATCCCATCCGCCCGCGCCCGCGCCACCTGCGCCGGGCTGGGCCGCTCAAAGTCGAAAAGATAGCTGTTCTCGCCCCGCGCCCGGATCTCGCCGGTGCCATCGACGACAAAGGCCTCGCGCAGCCCGCGCTGAATGCCGCGCTGCCCGTCTGACAGAACCTTGCGAATATCGCCGTCATTCATGAACACCGTGGCGCGTTTCGTCGCGTTGATGATCGACGCCAGCGCCCGCGCATCGGTGATGAGATCGCGGCGATGCTCTTCCTCATAGGCCTGCGCGGCGGCCACCGAATTGCTGACCACCCGGCCCACCCGGTCGGAAAACCACGCCTCGAGCCCCATGTTCACGCTGAGCGTCGCAAACACCGCCACCGTGACCGTCGGGATCAGCGCCATGATGGTGAAAACACCGGTGAGCCGCATATGCAGCCGCGAGCCCGCCGAATGCCGCCGCCGCGCCGCGACCATCTGCATCACCCGCGTCAGAACCAGCGCCGCCACGATGAGCACATAGACCAGATCGGTGAGCAGCACGATGCGCAGCACATTCGACGCGGCCCCCTTGTCGAGCGGCCCCATCACCAGATAGGTGACCACCGCCAGAACCGGCCCGAGAAAGAACAGCGCGACCGTGCCCACGGCCTGCAATTCGCGCAATCTGCGCAGCCGGACAAGCCGATCCCAGCTCAATCTCTGTGCTCTTGCCGCCACTCAAGCCCCCCTCAATTTGTAGCGAAAAAGAGGCGCACCGCGAAATATTGCGGTGCACTTGAGCGCTGCTCCCTTTTCGCCACAGGCCTGTTGCGGTTTTACATCAACTTGCGGCGGCGTGTCACGCGAATATCAAGGTCGGTCATTTTCTTGCGCAAAGTATTCCGGTTGATCCCCAGAAGCTCGGCGCATTTCGCCTGATTTCCCCCCGTCGCTTCCAGCGCGATTTCAATGAGAGGCTGCTCCATTTCCTTGAGAATCCGGGGATAGAGCCCCGCCGGTGGCAACAATCCGCCATGCATGTCGAAATAGCGCCGCAGATGCCGCCCGACAGATTCGCTGAGCGTCTCGCCCTCCGGCCCCCCGGCGCTTTCCGGCGCATCGGGCTGCACCGACAACAGCGGCTCTATATCCTTGAGCCCGATCTCCGCATCGCGCACCGACAGCGCCGCGTGCCGCACCAGGTTCTGCAACTGCCGCACATTGCCCGGCCAGGCATAGCGCCGCATCAGCGACAGCGCGTTCTCGCTCAGATGCCGCGCCGGGGCGCCCTCGGCCTCGGCCAGCGCCAGCGCATGCGCCGCCAAGAGCGCGATATCCTCGCTCCGGTCGCGCAGCGCCGGCATCTCGAGAACCGCCCCCGACAGCCGGAAGAACAGATCGTCGCGCACGCCGCCGGTGCCACCATGCTGCAAGGTGCTCAGCACCCGCAGGTTCTGCCCCGTCTGCAACAGCCGAATGGCCAGCGACTGCGCGGTGTCGCCAAACTCTTCGAGCCCGTCGAGCACCACGGTCCCACGCCCGGCCCGCTCGATGATCGCCGCCACATCCGCCTCGCGCGCGAGATCACCGCCGCCGACCACCACAAACGGCTCGGCCCGGCGTTCCGACAGATCATGGATCGACTTCGCCAAAAGCGATTTCCCCGCCCCCGTCTCGCCGCGGATCAGCACCGGAAGCTCGCTATGGATAAGCCGCGCCACCCCTTGATAGAGCGCCTGCATCACCGGCGTCCGCCCCACCAGGGGCAGCTCATCCGGCCGCTCTTCGACCACCGCACTGCCCGACCGCGACGCCCGCCCCTTGTCGAGCGCGGCGCGCGTCCGCTTCATCAGATCGGGCAGGTCAAAGGGCTTGGGCAGGTAATCGAACGCCTCCGCCTCGGTCGCGCGAATGGCGGTCATGATCGTGTTCTGCGCCGAGATCACGATCACCGGCAGCCCGGGCCGCTCCTGCGCGATCTTCGGCAGCATCTCGAGCCCGTTGCCATCGGGCATCACCACATCCGAGATCACCGCATCGCCCCGGCCTTCGGTCACCCACCGCATCAGCGTGGTGAGCGACGAGGTGGCATGCACCTTGCACCCCGCCCGCGTCAGCGCCTGGGTCAGGACCGTACGGATCGTACGGTCGTCATCGGCCACCAATACAGTGCCATCCATCAGTTATCCTCCTGAAGTTCTCTGGGCGCCATCGGCAGCGACAGCCTGAAGACAGTGCAACCCGGTTCCGACGTCACGCCGATCCAGCCGCCATGCGCCGCGATGATCTTGGCGGCCAGCGCCAGCCCCAACCCGGTGCCATTTTCCCGGCCCGAGACAAACGGATCGAACACCTCATCGGCGATATCCGCAGGCAGCCCCGGCCCGTCATCCTCGATCTCGATCTGCAGCGGCACTTTCTGGCCCTCGCCATCCGGCCCCTGCAATCGCAGACCATGTTCATAATAGGTGCGCAGGGTGATCGTGCCCCCCGCCGGTCCCGCCGCCTGCGCCGCGTTCCGGATGAGGTTGAGCAACACCTGCAACAGCTGATCGGCATCGCCATGCGCCGGTGGCAGCGAGGGGTCGAAAATCTCGATCACCTTCATATGCCCCGCCACGCTGAGCTGCGCCGACCGCCGCGCCCGGTCGAGAATATCATGTAGGTTGACCGCGCTCCGCTCTGGCGGGCGCACATCGCCAAACTGCTCGACCTGCTCGAGAAGCCCCACGATCCGCCGGCTCTCGGCCACGATCAGATCGGTAAGCTCCTGATCTTCCTCGCTGAGCGTCATCGACAAGAGCTGCGCCGCCCCGGTGATCCCGGCCAGCGGGTTCTTGATCTCATGGGCCAGCATTTCCGCCATGCCGATCGCCGATTTCGACGATTTCGCCGAGATCGCCCCGCCCGGCCCCGGCCGCCCCGCCGCATCGCGCGGCGCAACAAGCACCACCATCGCCCCGTCCTGTCCGGACAAAGGCGCGATCTGAAGCCCGGCCTGCACCCGGCTGCGCGGCCCGGTCTCGATCGTCGCATCATTGATATAGAGCGGCGTCACCTGTTCCCGCGCCCGCGCCACCGCGGCAAGCGGCGGCTCGGCCAGCCGCAGCACATCCCACAAGGGCCGCCCCCGCACGCTGCGCGACGAGAGGTTCAGAAACCCTTCGGCGGCGGTGTTGAGATCGCTCACCAGATCCTCGCCATCGACGAGGATCCCCGGCACCGGCAGCGCCGCCCAGATGGTGTCGCCAATTCCGCTCATGCCGCCACCTGCTGCGGCGCGCCGAGCGCCTCCGGCAACCGCGCGAGCACCTCTTCAGGGGCCCGGGACGTCAGGATCGGCCGCCGCAGATTGGCGGGCGTGCCCACCCCATCCATGTACCAGCCGAGATGTTTGCGCGCCACGCGCAGCCCGAGATCGCCGCCGTAAAACCGCAGCATTTCGTCATAATGGTCCGACACCAGATCAACGAGCTCGGCACCCTGCGGCACCTCCGGCGGCGCAACCCCCCAGAGCTCTGCCGCCACCTGCGCCAAAACCCAAGGCCGCCCCTGCGCGCCGCGCCCGATCATCACGCCATCCGCGCCCGATTGCGCCAGCGCCGCGCGCGCCTCGTCAGGCCTGGTGATATCGCCATTGGCAATGACCGGCACCGCGACCGCCTCTTTGACCCGCGCAATCGCCGCCCAATCGGCCCGACCCTTGTAGAACTGACACCGCGTGCGGCCATGGATGGTGATCATCTGCACCCCCGCCGCCTCGGCCCGCGCCGCAATCTCGGGCGCGTTGAGCAGATCCTCATCCCAGCCCAGCCGCGTCTTGAGCGTCACCGGCACCTCGACCGCCTCGACCACCGCCTCGATGAGCCGCAGCGCATGGTCCGGCATCTTCATCAGCGCCGAGCCGCTCGCGCCATTGCCGCTGGCACTGGTGACTTTCTTCGCCGGACAGCCCATGTTGATATCGATGATCTTCGCGCCATTGGCCTCGACCATCCGCGCCGCCTCGGCGAGCCATTCGGCATCGCATCCCGCCAGTTGCACCGCCGTATTCTCCACCCCAAAGCCAAGCTCGGCCCGCTCGCGCACCCCCGGCTTGGCCTGCACCATCTCCTGGCTCGCCACCATTTCGCTCACCACCAGCCCCGCGCCAAAGCGCGACACGAGGTTGCGAAACGGCAGATCGGTGATTCCCGCAAGCGGGGCGAGGAAAACGGGCGGGGTCAGGCCAAGGCCTGGGATCGTATCGATCACGTGCTTAATCCTTGTGCAGTGGCGGCAGGCTGCGTCCAGATGCGACTTTCCGCAATAATTCAAGACCAGAATGTCCCGCTCATTCAGCAGTTGCACAAAATTTAAGCACATTTTCCCGCCATTGCACAGGGTCGCATCACCGCGCTATCAAACCTCATGATCATCGCTGCCCTCATTGTCGCCGCTGGCCGTGGTTCGCGCGCCGAAACCCCGCTGCCCAAGCAGTGGCAACCGCTCGGGCCTGCCCGCGTCGCCGATGTGACGCTGGCGCGCTTTGCCACACATCCACGCATCGGCCCGATCTGCATGGTGCTGCATCCCGACGACATGGCCCTCGCCCCCGATCACCCCGGGCTGATCCTTGCGCCCGGCGGCAGCACGCGCGCCGCCTCGGTCCGCAACGGGCTCGACGCCCTGGCCGATCACGCCCCGGACCTTGTGCTCATCCATGACGTGGCGCGGCCTTGCGTTTCGTCCTCCGTCATCGACGGGGTGATCGCGGCGCTCGCTCACGGCCCCGCCGCCGCCCCCGCGCTGCCGGTCACCGACGCGCTCTGGCGCGGCGCCGAGGCCCGCGTCACCGGCACCGAAGACCGCACGGGTCTTTTTCGCGCCCAGACCCCGCAAGGCTTTCACTTCGCCGCCATCCGCGATGCCCACGCCAAGGCCGAGACCAAGGACACAGCCGACGCCGCAGATGATGTGGCCATCGCCCGCGCCGCCGGGCTTGACGTCACCATCACCCGGGGGGATGAGGCCAATATCAAGATCACTTGGCCCGAGGATTTCGCCCGGGCGCAACGCATATTGGGGAGCGAGATGAAAATCAGACTGGGCAATGGCTATGACGTGCACCGGTTCGGGCCGGGCGATGCTGTGGTGCTCTGCGGTGTAACCATCCCGCATGATCGCGGCCTCCAAGGCCATTCCGATGCCGATGTCGGCATGCATGCGCTCACCGATGCCATCTATGGCGCGCTGGCCGAGGGCGACATTGGCCGCCATTTCCCGCCCTCCGACATGCAATGGAAAGGCGCGGACAGCCGCATCTTCCTGCGTCATGCCGTGAGCCTAGCCTATGGAAAAGGCTACAAGATCAACAACCTAGACGTCACTCTTGTCTGCGAATACCCCAAGATCGGCCCCCATGCCGATGCCATGCGCGCGGCCCTGGCCGAGCTCTGCAAGACGCCGCTCGATGCCGTCTCGGTCAAGGCCACGACCTCCGAACGGCTGGGCTTCACCGGGCGCGGCGAAGGCATTGCGGCGCTGGCCACCGTCACCCTCACCGGTCTCTGAGAGGAGCCCCCGCATGTCCACCCGCCTGAGCCATCTCATCGCCACCTTCTTTCACGCGGGCCACCTGCGCCCGGCCCCCGGCACCTGGGGCTCGCTCGCCGCACTGCCCGCCGCCTGGCTGCTCCTGAGCCTCGGCGGCGTGACGCTGCTCCTCCTCGGGATCGTCGCCGCCTGTGGTTTAGGATACTGGGCCACCGCCTTGGAAACCAAGGGAAAATCCGACAAGGACCCCTCCGAGATCGTGATCGACGAGGTCGCAGGCCAATGGATCGCGCTGCTGCCCGTGGCCATCGGTGCCGCCCATTCCGGCGCGCCGCTGCTGGCGCTCTGGCCCGGCTGGGTCGCGGCCTTCGCGCTCTTTCGCCTCTTCGACATCCTGAAACCCGGCCCCGTCGGCTGGGCCGACCGGCTTGGCGGCCCGATGGGCGTGATGCTCGACGATGTGATCGCCGGTGTCTTTGCCGCGCTCGGCACCGGCCTCATGGGCTATCTCTGGCACGCGCTATGACCGACGCCCCCGACATCCGCGCCGAGATCCTCGCCCGCGCCACGCGCGCAGGCCTCACCATCACCACCGCCGAGAGCTGCACCGGCGGCATGGTCGCCGCCGCCCTCACAGATCTGCCCGGCTCCTCAACGATCTTTGAACGCGGCTTCGTCACCTATTCCAACGCCGCCAAGACCGAACTCTTGGGCGTCTCGCCCGACACGCTCGCGGCCCATGGCGCGGTTTCCGAGGCGGTCGCTGGTGAAATGGCCGCAGGCGCGCGCCATCAGGCCCGCGCCGACATCGCCGTTGCTGTGACCGGCATCGCAGGCCCCGGCGGCTCCAAATTCAAACCCGAGGGCCGCGTCTGCTTTGGCTTGAACTACGGCTCTGAAGCCCTTGTGGAAACAGTGGATTTCGGCGCATTGGGGCGCGACGCCGTGCGCCGCGCCGCCCGCGATCACGCGCTCAACCTGATCCTCAGCGCCCTGCAATAAGCGCCACGAACGCGCCGAGATCACCGCCGCACACCGCCTGCCAGCCCGCCTCGGCCCGCGCCGCCCCCAAGAGCGCCGCCGCCTTGCCCCGCACCCGCGCCTCGCGCGCCGCGAGATCCATCAGCGCGGTGAGATCAAACGCCGCCTCGCGCCGCGCCCCCGCCATCAGCCGCCCAAGATCATCGCTCATGCTTTCGCCCCATAGAGCTCATGCGCCCGCGCCTCGAACGCCCGGACCACCCGCTGCATCGCCTCGAAAAAGAAAAGCCCCGCCGCCTTTTGCAGCAGCAGGTTGCGAAATTCGAAATCGACCGAAAACCCGACCTCACAGCCGCCCTCGACATCGCGGAACCGCCATTCCGACTGCATATATTTGAACGGCCCGTCGAGATATTCGGTATCAATCGCCAGATCCTCGGGCCAGAGCGTCACCCGGCTGCCGAATTTCTCGCGAAAGAGCTTGAAGCTGATCACCAGATCCGCTTCCATCACCTCGGCGCCATCCTCGCGCGGCGTGACGCTGCGCACCCGTGCGGCGGCGGTCCAGGGCAGAAAGTCCGGATAGGAGGCCACATCCGCCACCAGATCATACATCTGCTGGGCGCTATATGGCATCTGCCGGGTTTCGGAATGGCTTGGCATGGTAATCGTCCCCGATAACGGCGTGACCGGGGTTTTCAGGGAATGCGCCCCGGTTTGCAAGACCCGGCCCGAGGGAGACAGGATAATGAATCAGCGCTGGCTGTTCCGAATGGCCAAACTGGCCAAACACCCGCCAAGCGAGGGCCGCGTGAAATTCGTCCTCGCCATCCTCGCCGTCTGCCTGATTATTGCCGGGGTCGAACGGTTCATCGGCCTGCCCGAGTTTCTCAAGCTCGACCCGGTGAGCCATCGCGACTACAAACCCTGACCACAGCCTTGACCCCGGCCCTGACCACAGCCCTGACCCCAGCCTTGGACACCTGCGGCAAAGGCGCGGCCTCGGCACGCACAGGCGCATATATAGAGACGCATATATGGAGAGGGGGAGAAAGTGGCGCGGTTGACGGGGCTCGAACCCGCGACCCCCGGCGTGACAGGCCGGTACTCTAACCAACTGAGCTACAACCGCGCGTGAGGGGCTGATTAAAGAACGCCCCTGCCCCCGTCAATGACGAAATGCACCTCAATTTCACCGATCGCGATTTTTTTGGGCGCCAATCCGGCACTGTCGCTTTACCGACGCGCTGCCGACGTGAAACCGATGCGAGATTTCCGGGTCAAACGGCGAAAATCCCGCGGCCCAAAGGCCCGGGATCATCTCGCCGGATCGCTCTTCTAAACTGTCCGAGGAATTAGCAGCGGTGGCGCGGTTGACGGGGCTCGAACCCGCGACCCCCGGCGTGACAGGCCGGTACTCTAACCAACTGAGCTACAACCGCCCACTGCTCGGTTGCACCCGTTGGTGCGACCGTGAGCCGTCTCATATGGCCCTCTGCCGGGCGCGTCAAGCGATGGAATGGAATTTCTTTCGATCCCGCGAAATTCCTCCCTCTCCCCGCCAGCGATCGGAGCCGCAGACCCGTCTGATCGGGGCCGCCCCGCAACCCTATACAAACCCTCTCCAGCCGGGCCCCTCAAACGGGCTTTGCCGCAAATCTGCCGCAATCCCTGACCCCTGCCACAATCCGATTCGGTGCCCCAACGTCCCATCGGGCCAAAACACCGATTTTCCTCTGATTGTGTTCGATTGTCACAATTTCGCCTTATTTCCCCAGATCAACCTTTTGTTAACACTTGAGAAACAACGCCCTTGCATGGCTCAAAACCGTTTCCCGTTCTACGTGTAATCCACGCGGAATACGGGCATATTTTCAAGAGCTTGCAGTGCAACTCCTAACATCCGGGAAACATATTGTTTCCGTAGAAACGATTTAGGAATCATGAGAAACTGATAGTCTAACTTTAGACAAATTATTGGCCAATTTCGTGCGCCGTGTGTGTTTTGTGTAAAAAGTGTTTTGTGTAAAAGTGGTTAAATAGTTCAGCCCTCTTGGGCTCGGATAGGAAGACCGCCTCGCCTTCTGCTCTTGCGAGGATTTACGGGATCTTCTGCGTATATCCGAGATGGGGCTCTCCGCACAAAGAACGCCGTATATCGCTGCTGGGGAAGGCAGATGACGGATTCATCAATTGTGTACCCGCGCGCCAGCGCGGGCGTAAAAGCTATTGGCACGACCAAACCCGCCCTGACCGCTGCCACGGTCGACGGCTTTTATCTGGTTGTTGGCAAGCGTCTCCTCGACATTCTGCTGGTCCTGCTGCTCGCGCCGCTGGCGCTGCCGCTGATCCTGCTCGCCAGCCTGGCTCTCTGGATCGAAGGCGGCAATCCTTTCTATCATCAGGATCGCCTCGGCCGTCACGGCGAACGGTTCCGCATCTACAAGCTGCGCACCATGGTCCGCAACGCCGACAAGATGCTCGAAACCTGCCTCGCCAAGGACCCAGAGCTGCGCGCCGAGTGGGACGCCACGCAAAAGCTCAAACATGATCCGCGCATCACTCGCATCGGCGCCCTCTTGCGCAAGACCTCGCTCGACGAGCTGCCGCAGCTGTGGAACGTGCTCACCGGCGAGATGAGCCTGATCGGCCCGCGCCCGATGCTGCCCGAACAGCTGCCGCTCTATGGCGATGCGAGCTATTACTTCGCCCTGCGCCCCGGCATCACCGGAAGCTGGCAGGTCTCGGCGCGCAACGAAGATCTCTTCACCCAGCGTGTCGGCATGGATCAATCCTATGCCGAAGACCTGTCGCCCTGGCGCGATTTGGTGATCCTTTTCAAGACTGTGGGCGTTGTGCTCCGCAGGACTGGCTACTGACGATGAGCGTCGACACCGGATCTTCCGGGACTATGTGTTAAGATGAGTGGGACTTTTGAAATGACCGCGATGAGTGCTGACAAATTCTCCGCCGACCGCGCCGACCGCAAAGGCCAGCCCGCACCGATTCCGCGGATTGGCCCGAACGCGCGCCGCGATGCCACCGCGCAATCGCTCATCTCTTTGCTGCGCGAAGACGCCGCCGCGCCGCGCACGGTCGAGGCAAAACCCGCCAAGACAAAAGCGCCCTCCAAGCCTTTGATGACGCCCGCAAAACCGCGCACCGCGAAACCCACACACACGCCCTCGACTAGCACCGCCTTGACCAAGATCCCGACCCCCGGGCCGCTGGTGCTCGGCGATCCGCATTTCATAGCCGCCACCTCGCGCCCGATGTCCGTCGCCCTCTCGACCCGCGACCCGTGGCGCGCGCTGCCCTATCTCTACGAGAATTCCCAGCATATCGACGCCCATCACGTGCAAATGGTGCTCGCGCATCAAGACGCCCGTGTCGTGCGCATCTTCGACGATCTGCGCACCCAGCTTCTGACCAGCATGCAGGCCGAACGCTGGCGCCGCATCGCCATCACCGCGCCCACCTCGGGCTGTGGCGCGAGCTTTGCCGCCACCCAGCTGGCGCTGAGCCTGTCGCGCATCCCCGATCAACGCACCGTGCTGATGGACCTCAATCAGCGCAGCCCCGCCCTGACCCGCCAGCTCCGCATCAGCCGCGAGAGCGACATGGCCGGCTTCCTGCGCGGCGAGCTGCCGCTCGAGGATCACCTCGTCAAATTCTCCGACACGCTGGCCCTCGGGCTCAACACCATGCCCTCGCAGAGCCCCTCCGAAGTGCTGCACATGCGCCGCAGCGGCGAGGTGCTCGACGCGATGATCCACGATCTCAACCCCGATCTGGTGCTCTACGACATGCCCGCCATGCTCGAACATGACGATGTCGCGGCTTTCCTGCCCCAGCTCGACGGGGTGCTGCTCGTGGCCGATGCCACCCGCACCCTCGGGCCGCAGATCGAGGAATGCGAACGCCGCCTCTCGGGCAAGGCACCGCTGCTCGGCGTGGTGCTCAACCGCGCCCGCCGCTTGCCCAGCACCTCGGTTGCCGCATAATCATCCCCTGTCAGGCCATAGTTTCGCCCCGTTGCTCCGCTAGGTAACCGGAAAGCCGGGCAAACCGGCAGACCCGGTCAGAGGCAGGAAAAGGACGTTATGGGTTCGATTTACTCCATCGGAGATGTCTTCGATATGGTCCGCCGCCGGCTGGCCATCATCCTATCCGTGGCCATTCTCGGCACGATCCTCTCCGTGCTCTTCGCCCTGACCCAGCAGCATCTCTACCTCTCGACCGAAGTGCTGCAACTGCGCAGCCCGAAAATCGCCACCTCGCTGACCCCCTCGACCGTTGAAGGCTCCTCCGCCCGCCGCCTGCAATTCATCGAACAGCAGGTCATGTCGCGCGGTGCCCTGCTCGACGCGGCCGAACGGCTCAACCTCTTCACTGACCTGCCCAATCTCGAAGATGGCAAAAAGGTCGAACTGCTGCGCCGCTCGGTCGAGCTGCACGGCGTCGCCGCCGCCCGCGAAGGCTTTAGCGACGATGGCACCGTCTCGCTCTTGCGCATCACCGCCACTTGGGACAGCCCCGAAGCCGCCCAGAACCTCGCCCGCGATTTCTCCCGCCGCACGCAGGAGCTGAGCATCGATTCCCGCCTCGAACAATCGCTCGAGGCCGTCCGCTATTTCGAACTGCGCGAAGCCAATCTCGCCGCCGAAGTCGACGCGCTCGAGACCGAGATCGCCGAGTATCGCGCCAGCAATGACATCCCCGCCCCCGGCAGTGTCGCCGCCGCCCAGCGTGAAATCGAACGCCTGAACCAGAGCCTGCTGAGCCTCGACCGCGAGATGATCACCCTGCAGGCCCGGCTCGCCCGGACCCCGCAAACCCGCGTCGAACGCCGCGAACAGGACGAGGCCCGCGAGGCCATCGCCCGGCTCACCGAAGAGCGCAAGCTGATCACCGCGCCGCTGGCCGAGCTGCAAAGCTCGATCGCCGCCAGCCCCGAGATTGAACTGCAGCTGAGCCGGTATGAGCTACAGCTGTCGCAGCTCCGCGATCAGCTTCAGGCCGCCCGCACCAAGCACAAAGAAGCCGCCATCGCCCATGATCTCGAGGCCGAGAAACAATCCGAACGGCTGACCGTGCTCGAACCCGCGCCGCTGCCCGAATACCCCTACACCAGCTCGCGCAAGAAACTCGTCATCCTCGGCAGCTTTGGCAGCCTGCTGGCCGGGCTGTTCCTCGCCTTCCTGCTCGACCTGCGCCGCCCGGTGATCCGCACCGCCGCCCAGATGGAACATGCCATCGGCCTGCGCCCCGTGGTGACCATCCCCGAAATCGATCCCCGCGCCCGCCGCCGCAAAAAGAAACAGCGCTAGCGGCCCGGATCATTGCGCGCGTCATTGCGCCTGGCCGAGCGCCGCAATCGCGGGCCAATGCAGCCAGACCACCGCCCCGATGATCAGCGCGGCGAGCAGCGCAAACCCCACATCATGGCGCGCGCCCCAGGCCTGATGCCGCCGCGCCAACCGGATGAGCAGCGGATGCACCAGCGCCATGGCGACCCCGTAGGACACCATCCCGCCGACAAGCCCAGCGAGCCGGAACCCCACCAAGAGACAGCCCACCTGCAGCACCGCCCGCAGCCCGGAATAGACAAAGGCCCCGCGCGAATCCCCCGCCGCCAGCGCCGCCCGCTCATAGGTGACGCCAATCGCCTGCGGCAAGAACGCCAGCGCAATCACCACGAGCATCGCCCCCGCCGGCGCATAGCGCGCATCATAGAGCAGCTCGACCACCCAAGGCCCAAGCAGTGCCATCCCGCTCAGCATCGCAAACAGCGCCGAGGTCACAACCAACCGCATCCGGCCGAGCTTGGCCCGGTTCTCCGCGCTCTCCGCGGGCGGCCGATCGCGATAGACCGGGATGAGCAGGCTGTTGCACAGCGTCACGCCGAGGAGGATCGGAAACCCCGCAAGGAAATAGCCGATGTTGTAGATCCCCAGCGTCTCCAGCGACAAAAGCTTGCCCAATATCGCCTTGTCGCCCTGCTGGCTGACAAAGGCAAAGGCGGTGGACAGAAACACCCATTTGCCAAACCCCATCTGCTCGGCCATCGCCGCCCGCTCGATCCGGGGCCGGTTGTTATGCCCCGGCAACACCCCCCAGGCGAGGATGAGCTTCACGAGCGCCTGCACCACCGATCCGAGCACCAGCGAGATCACCGACTCTGTCACCAGCGCCAGCACCACCATCGCCACCACGCCAATCGCCTGCGACGCCAGCTCGATCATCGTCAACCGGCCAAAGCGCAAATGCCGCTGCGCCGTCTCGACCTTGGTCGGCTTGAACCCCAAAAGCAGCAGCGCAATCCCCGCAATCGGCAGGTAAAGCACCAGATCGGGCTGATCATAGAACCGCGCCATCGGCCCGGCGAGCGCGATGGTCGCGAGCCACAGCAACGCGCCGCGCAGGATCTGGATGCTGAACGCCGTATCGAGAAACGCCGGATCGTCGCCGCGTTTGCTCTGGGCAATCGACGGGCCAACCCCCACGTCCGAGAACATCATGAGCCCGACGGTCACCACCGACACCAGCGCCATGAGACCGAAGGCCTCGGGAAAGAGAAGCCGCGTCAGGATCAGGTTCGACGCGAGCCGAATGGCCTGCGACCCGCCATAGCCGATCAGCACCCAAGACCCGCTGCGCATCAACCGCGCCATCAGACCCGAGCCCGTAAACATGCCGGAAATTCCCTTCATGCATAGCCCCTTACGCCGCGCCCCTCTCCTCTTACGCGAGCCATGTAAAAGGACAATCATCGCGCCGCAGAATCTCGGGATTTGTGGCCCAAACCCCTCAAGATCGGGCCCATCCCCCTTGTGCCTTGGGCGGTAATCGCGAGAATACGGACCAACCCTGCGCCCCGCCGCGCATATTCTGATCCTGGAAAGGCCGGGCATGCGCATCGCCTATGTTCTCAACACCTACCCGCAACCCTCGCACAGCTTCATTCGCCGCGAATTGCACGCGCTCGAACGGCAGGGGTTCACCGTGACGCGCCTCGCCATGCGCGGCCCCGACATGGCGCTCGTCGACCCCGGCGACCGGGCCGAGGCCGAGCGCACGGAATATGTGCTGGACCGTGGCATGCCAGCGCTTCTCGGCGGGCTTTTCGGCCTCGCCCTGCGCCGCCCCGCTCGGGTCCTGCGCGCCGCCGCCCGCGCCTGGCGCATGGGCGCGCGCGCGGGCGGTCTCTCGGGCCGGTTGCGCCATCTCGTCTATCTCGCCGAGGCGGCCCATGTCCGCGCCCGCTGCGCCGCCGAGGATGTGCGCCATATCCACGCTCATTTCGGCACCAATGCCGCCGCCGTCGCGCATCTGTGTCACGCGCTCGGCGGGCCGGGCTATTCCTTCACCGTCCACGGCCCCGAAGAGTTCGACGCGCCCCGCGCCCTGTCGCTTGGCGAAAAGATCGCCGCCTCGCGCTTTACCGTGGGGGTGAGCAGCTTTGGCCGCTCGCAGCTCTGCCGCTGGGTTGACCATGCCGATTGGCCCAAAATCCACGTCGTTCATTGTGGGATAGAATACAGTCGCTTTACCGACGCGTTACCGACCCCCGAAAACGGCCCGCTCCGCCTCGTCTCGATCGGCCGCTTCGTCGAACAAAAGGGCCAGATGATCCTTCTCCCCGCCATGCAGGAGATCTGCGCCAAACACCCCGACACGGTGCTCCATCTCGTCGGCGACGGCCCCCTCAGACCCGAGATCGAGGCCGGTATCGCCGCCGCGGGCCTCACGGAAAACATCAAACTTATCGGATGGTTAGACGAGGTAGCGATCCGGGCCGAGCTCGACGCCGCCCATGCGCTCCTGATGCCGAGCTTTGCCGAAGGCCTGCCCATGGTGGTGATGGAGGCCATGGCCGCCGCCCGCCCCGTCATCGCCACCTATATCGCGGGCACGCCTGAGCTTGTCCGCCCTGGCGAAACCGGCTGGCTCACCCCCGCCGGAGACCCTTCCGCGCTGGCCGCGGCCGCCTGCGAACTCGCTGAAATGTCTCATGAAAATCGCAACGCCATGGGCCAATCCGCCCGCCGCCGCGTGCTCGCACGTCACGATGTCGACACCGAAGCCGCCAAGCTCGCCGAGCTCATTCGCGCCGCCCAGACCCCCTAGCGCCCGCGCACCCAGAGCGTCCCATGCCGCCCCCGGCTGAGCTTCACGCTCAGCGCCACCAGCGCATAGGCGCAAAACCCCAAAGGCGCCCACACCGCCCGCAGCAGCACCGCGCCAATCCTGGGCCGCGCCACCGCTTCGTTTTTCATAAGCTCCGGAAACGCCTCGGCAATCTCACGCACCCCGCGATCCTGCCTGCGCCGCACCCGCACCAGATTTCCAAACCCCTCCACCAGCGGCCAGTGATAGCGCTGCGGCAGTTTCACCCGCTCCTGCGGCGCGAAATTCAGCCGCGCAAACATGTCATCCGCGATGATCCGGGGCCACACTCCCCACCGCGACCGCCCCGCCGCGTTCATTGCGAAAAGCCCAAATCCCCCAACGTCTTGCGTGTTGAACGGCAGTCGCATCCAATAGCGCCCATAGGCCCGGCTGAACGCCGATCGCGCCCGGCAGAGCACCACCGTCCCGCTGGCATAACGCGCGGCCTCCCCAGAGAGCTCCCGCGCCAGCGCCGCCAGCAAATCCGGCGCCACCGTCACATCCGCATCGAGATAGACCCGCACCCCATGCTCCGCCGCCGCATCCCCCGCGTCGAGCGCCCCGGGCTTGCCGCCCTCCGCCAGCTCGATCACCCGCAACGCCATCCCCGCGGCCTCCGCCGCCGGCCCCATCGCCCGCGCCTCCGCCGCCGTGTCATCGGAACAGCCATTGGCCACGACCAATATCTCGACCGCCCCGCCGCACGGCTCGGACGCGATGAGCGCCGACAGGCACGCGCCGATCCACCCCGCCTCGTCATGGGCCGGGATGATGACGCTCAGCGACGCGCTCACTTGGCCGCCTCGAGCACCTGCCACCGCGCCGTGTCATCGCCGAGATAGCGCAGCGCGCCCCAGCTCCCCCATTTCCCCGGCTTCTGTATCTCGTTGAAATGCGTGAACAATCCGCCCCCCGCCGCACGCCAATCCGCGATCAGCCTGGCATAGAGCATGCCCATCTCGGCGGTATAGTTGAGATGGGTGAAAAACGCCGTGAGCTCCGGGTCATCGACCCCGGCCCCGATGCCCACCACATGGGTGCCGCCCTCATACATGATGAGGTCGAGATCATAGTCCCGCGCGATCCCCGCATGATAGGGAAAGACCCGGTCGCGCAGATCGTTGAGCGAGCCTTCGACATCGCCGCTGAGCGCCCCGGACAACAGCTCATCCGTCGCAAGGCTCACCGCGAGGTCATAGCGATGCCGCGCCACATGCGCCTCGAGCGCCGCGCCGCCAAGCCCCGCCGCCGCGCCCGCCGCGCGCGCCGCCTCGGCGCTGTCCCCGACCCATTGCCGCACCATGTCGCGCCGCTTGTCGCTGCCCAGAACCCCGAAATAGCCGGTCACCGCATAGGCATCAAAGCTCTCATGCGGCGGGCGATACCCCGGTCCCTTGTCCCGCCAGAGCGGCGCGGTGAGGATCCCCTTTTCAAGCCCGAGCCAGCCGGTCTGCGTGGCAATCACATTGACCAACTGGTCGCGCTTATCCGGCCCAAAGGCCTCGGCACAGATCTCCGCCACCTGCGCCGCCCGCATCCCGTAAAACTGCGTGCCCTGATCCCGGTCCCCCCAAAGCGCGAGCGCCTGCTCCGCCGCCCATTCCGCCTGATCAAAGGTCCAGTTCCAGACCTCATTGGAATATTCGACATAGACCCGGCCATTCTCGGGCACAGCCTCGCGCAACAGGCGGCACGCGCCCCGCGCATAGGCATCCTCGGCCAGATGCGGCAAGGTGATCCAGACATCGGCCCCGACCGCGCCCGCCAGCTGCTGCATCACCTCATAGGGCACGCCCTGCCGTGTATAGGAAAAATCATCGACCTGCGCCCGATCGTCCCAGCTCGCCAAACGGCTGTTGTTGGTGTTGCCCCAATCCATAAAGCGAAGCGTATCAAGCCCTTGCAGCACCTTCAGATACGCGGGATGAAACACCGCCCCGGCCTCAAACGCCGCCAGATGCTCGCGTTTGACCACGGTGATATCGCGCAGGTGATCGCCCTTGCCATAGGGATCGCTGCGCTGAATGCGGATCACCACCGGGCCACTGCCGGGGGTGAACTCGAACCGCACCTCGCCCTTGCCATAGCGCACATTCTGCGCCCGGCCCGACACTTCGACGATGCCTTCGCCCTTGAACCGCAAAAGGTATTCGCCCGCGAATATCTCGGCCTCGGGCGGCAGATCGGTGAGGATCACCGTACCGATCGAGCCGAGATCGCCGGGCACCCGCTTGGGCCAGCCCTGGTCGTCCAGCAGATCCTGCGCCATGAGGCTCTCATAGGACACCCCGCCCCATTGCCCCGGCTTATGCCCGATCCAGCGCCGCGCCGTTTTCATCACATCGAGAAAGGGCTGCGCGCTCGACCAGTCGCGCAGATAGGCAAGGTTCATCCCAAGCCCCGGCTCTGCCTTGTTTTCCGACGCGACGGCCTCTGACGTCTCCGCCCCCGTGCCCTCCGCCTGTGCCTGCGCCTGCGCCGATCCCGGTGCCAGCACGGAAACACAGCCCAGCAGCATCGCCGCCCAGATAGGATGTCTCATTCTGTCAGCCCCGCTCTCGTCTCAGCCCGGTCATCGGCATCTTGGTCACCACATCCCATACGGTCTCCTGCATCAGCTTGGCCAGCGCCGCCTCCGGCGCCACCGCCGCCTGCCCATCGGCCCGCAGAAGCTGCGGCGCAAGCCCCCTCGGGTCACGATGATAGAGAACCGCGTAATGGGTCAAGGCCACGAGATAGGCCCCGAGGTCATTGACATGGATCGTGTCGAGCGTCCCATCCTCACGCCGCGCAAAGAGATCCTCGCGCGAAAACGCCACCCCGGCCTCTCCTGCCTCGGCCCGGCGGGTAAACTCGGCCATGACCTGGCCGGCGGGGATCACATGGATCGGCGTCGCCGGCTCCTTGGCCAGCGCCGGGCCAAGGATCTCGCCCAGCCAATAGCGTTCGAGATCCCCATCCAGCCGGGCGAGCCAGCCCTCCGGGTCATCGACATGATGCCAGGTCTCATAAAGGTAGAGCCGCACGTCCGGATTGCCCGCCCGCGCCCGCGCCGCCCAGCGTTGCAGATATTGCGCCGATTTGTGGTATTTCACTGCATCCTTGATCTCGACCATCTCGGTCAGAACCACCGCGTCATACTCGCCCGAGGCCAGCGCCTCTTCGGCATCGCGATAGCGCGGGTGATCGTTTTCCGCCTCGAACCCGTTGATCGGCAGATCCGGCTCGTAATGCTCGCGCAAGGACGTGCCCCAGCCGAGCTGACTGTCATAGCGATGCGCACTGACGCCCCCCGCCGCGGCCAGTTGCGCCAGCATGGCCGGCAGGTCACGCCCGACAAGACTATGCCCCAGATGATAGACCGCGAGCGCCCCCTCCGGCGCGGCAAGCGGCTGCGAAAACGCGCCTGTCAGCGCCGTGCTCGCCGCCCGCTTGGCCCCTGACTGCCAAAAGGCATAGAGCCCCAGCCCGAGCAGAACCACGACCCCGGCAAATATAGCTGCCCCCATGCGCGTCATCCCATCCCCTTCATCCGCGTGCTCACCTGCGCGCTCACCCGCTGCCCTGCATGCTCCAGCGCGGCCCCGGCGACAGGCTCACCGCCGTCACGATCACGCCTTCGCACATCAGGAACCGCCCGTGAAAACACTGCCCCTCGCGAAACCCCGGCACCGTCCGAAGCAATGTGGCCTCAAACTGCCCGGTATCGAGATCGGGGGTGATCACCAGATCCTGAAACCTGATCATCGCGCCGCTCACCGGGTATTGGCATTTATAGGCCGCCTCCTTGGCCGAAAAGATCAGCCGCGCCAGCCGCCCGCGCACCGATGCCGGTTGCGCCGAGAGCCACGCCCGCTCGACCAGACAGGTCACCTCGTCAATGAGGTCCGCGGGCAGCGCCGCATCCGGCTCCACATCGACGCCGAGGCTGCGCAGGCTCTGGGTCGGGGCCACCGCCGCAAGGCAAAGCCCCTCGCAATGGCTGATACTGCCGCAAAGCCCCGCAGGCCAGCGCGGCGCCCGGTCCGGCCCATGCGGCACCGGCGCGGCCGCCCGCCCGAGACGGCGCATCGCGCCATGGGCGGCGGCCCGCCCGGCGGCAAACTCGCGCTGCCGCGCCGGCGTGGCGCGGGCCATGGCAACGGCCTCTTCGGCAAAGGGCGCGGGCTGCACCGCGCTTGGGTCAGAGACCTCGACCGCCACCCCCGGCGGAAAAAGCCCCGCCAGATCCGCCAGCCGCGTTTCACTAGCAAGTTTGCGACAGGCGCTCATCCCGCCTCCTCCGGCCGCCGTTTCGCGCGCAACGCCTGCCGCCGCGAGACGATCTCCTGCACCGCGGGCGCGAGCACCACGCGCGGGGCCACGATCTCTGCCGCCGTCGGGCGGTTGCCCGGCTCAGCGGCTGCCGTGGCGGCGGGCACTGCGGCGGGTATCGCCGCGCCCCCCTTGGCCACCACATGCGCCACAAGATCGCGCAGCACCGGAAAGCGGAACACATCCGTGATGGTCAGCGCCACCCCGGGCAGCGCCGCGCGGATCTGCCGATGCGCCTGCACCGCCAGAAGCGAATGCCCCCCGAGATCAAAGAAACTGTCCTCCGGCGCAATCTCCGACACCCCCAGCACCTCGCGCCACACCCCCAGCACCGCCGCCTGCACCGCCGCGCCGTCCTGCGCCGTGGTCTCCGTGGCCGGTGCCTGCACCTCCGGCACCGGCCTCTCCACCACCGCCTTCACCACACGCCCCGCCACCGGATCGGGCAGCGCCTTGCGGTCGATCTTCTTGTTCGGCGTCAACGGAAACGCCGCCAAATGCCGGATATGCGCCGGGATCATCGCCCCGATGAGCCGCGTCCCCAGCTCGGACTTGAGCACCGCCTCCTCCCGCGCGACCCCGGTATAATAGGCCACCAGCCGCGTATCCCCGGCGATCTCACGCGCCACGACCACCGCCTCACGCACGCCTTCGCTGGCCTTGAGCGCGCTTTCGATCTCGCCAAGCTCGATCCGCTGCCCCCGGATCTTGACCTGAAAATCGGTCCGCCCCAGAAACGCGATCTGCCCATCGGCCCGCCAGCACACCAGATCCCCCGTCCGGTAGAGCCGCGCGCCCTTGCCACCCTTGGCAAACGCATCCGCACAGAACCGCTCGGCCGTGAGCGCCTCGCGCTGCCAATAGCCCCGTGTGACCCCATCGCCGCCGATCCAGAGCTCACCGGGCACCCCCACCGGACAGAGCCCGCCCGCGTCATCGAGAACCCGCACCACCGTGTTGGCAATCGGCCGCCCGATCGGCTCGGCCCCGGGCGCAGGCTGCCCCGGCTTGGCCACGGTGGACCAGATGGTCGTCTCCGTCGGCCCGTACATATTGTGGATCTCCGCCCCGGTCACCTCGCGCAGCTCCGCCACCAGGGACCCCGGCAGCGCCTCACCGCCAAGATAGATCTGCCGCACCCCCGACAGCGCCTCGCGCGCCTCGTCATTCATCATGAAGAGCCGCGCCATGCTCGGCGTCGCCTGCAGATGGGTGATCTCATGCCGCACGATCTGCGCCGCGAGCGAGAAATCATCCGCCGCAGGTCCCGCGCCCGCGTTGACATGATCCATCACCGCCTTGATCCGTGGCAGGCTGTCGAGAACAGTCTGCGTCTCGATCCCATATTCGATGAGGCAAGCAATCTCGCTCACCCCGATCTCGCGCAGCGCCTCGGCCCGGGCGATGCCATCCGCCACCGAGCCAAAAAACCCGCTGTCCTCGAAATAGCGCTCAAAGGCGAAATCGAGGATCGCCTCCATCTCGTCCTCGCTGAGCCCGCTGAGGTCGATCTGGAACGGGTTGCTGACGCCCTCGGGCTTCTTGAACGCCGGAAAGGCCCAGGCATATTGCTTGATCAGCCCCGCCGCAGAGCGCAGATAATCCTTCATCGGCTCGCGCGCGATGTCACGCGCCGTCTCGCGATCCTCGGCGAGATAGCTGTGCAGCATGAGCGTCACCTTATGCGCCGCCGGATCATGCCCCGCCGCGCGCAAGGCCTCGTGATAAATGCCGATCTTTTCCGCCACTTCCGCGATGGACTGGCCCAACAGATGGGTGAGGATATTGGCCCCATTGGCCCCCGCCTCGCGCCATGTCTCGGGATTGCCCGCCGTGGTGACCCAGGCCTCGAGCTCGCGCGACACCGGGCGCGGCTGCGTCACCACCCCGTGCATCTCGCCGTTTTCGCGCGGAAATTCCACGGTCTCGCCGCGCCACAGCGCCCTGACCTGATCCAGCGTCGCAAAGAGCGCATCGCGGTTCTTCGGCGGCGTGTTCTCGGGGCGCAGGATGAAATCATCCGGCTGCCAGCCCGAGGCAAAGGCCATCCCGGCCCGCCCGCCTGTCAGGTTGTCGATCACCGCCCATTCCTCGGCAATCCGCGCCGGATGGTGCAAGGGCGCGACGATAGATCCCGCCCGCACGCCGATGTTGCGGGTGAACCCCGCGACCGAGGCCCCGGTCACCGCCGGGTTCGGATAGGGCCCGCCAAAGGCGTGGAAATGCCGTTCGGGCGTCCAGATCGCGGCAAATCCGTTCTCATCGGCATAGCGCGCGCCCTGCATCAGAAGGTCGTATTTCCCCGGCCCCGGCTGATCATCCGCCCCCCAGTAATAGAGCGAGAAATCCATCGCGCCGCCCGCCGTGCCCGCGCCGCCGCGCAGTGGCCCGTTGGAAATCGCGGCCCGCGTCTCGTCGCCGCTGATCACCACCCGGAACCCCCGCGACAGGGTGTAAAACAGCTCGAGCACCGAAATATCAAAGGCGAGGCTCGTCACCGCCATCCAGGTGCGACCCTGGTCGCGGTCGATAAACGCATCCATCGCGTGAAAGAAATTCACCACATTGCGATGCTCGACCATCACCCCCTTGGGCAGGCCGGTCGAGCCGGAGGTATAGATGAGATAAGCAAGATCACCGGGCCCCGCCTCGCCATCCACCGGGCCATCCTCGCCCCGCGCCTGCAGATCAGAGATCAACAGAACCGTGGCCTCGCTCTCGGGCAGCTTGCCCGCCAACGCCGCATTGGTGAGGATCACACCGGCGCGGCTGTCGCTGATACAATGCGCCAGCCGGTCCTTGGGATAATCGGGATCGAGCGGCAGATAGGCGCCGCCCGCCCGCAGGATCGCCAGCGCCCCGATCACCAGATCAAAGCCACGCGGCAGGCAGAGCGCCACATTGCTTCCCGGCCCGATCCCCGCCGCGCGCAATTGCCCCGCCACTTTCCGCGACAGCTGATCGAGCGCCCCGTAGCTGAGGCTCTGATCCTCAAAGACCAGCGCCACATCGTCGGGGGTTTTGGCCATCTGCGCCTCGATCGCGCCATGCATGGTCTGGCTGCTGTCATAGGTGCTCTTGGTGGCGTTCCACCCCTGCAAGAGCCGCCGAACCTCGCGCGCGGGCAAGGCCCGAATGGCGTCGAGCCGCGTTTCGCCCTCGGCCACCCGCGCACAGATCGCCTCGAGCCGCCGCAAGAGCAGTGCCGCCGTCGCCGCATCGACCCGCGCCCGGTCGAAATAGAGCACCGCCCGCCCATTATGGACCGCAAGCGTGACCGCCATGCCGTCAATCGGCGCATCGCGCACCGTGAGCCCGATTTGCGGCAGCTCCCGCGCCGCGAGCGCCGGATCACGGGCGATGAGATCGGCGGCAAAGCCAATGCCCCGGTCCGCCGCCTGCACCTGCTTGGCCACGCCATTGCACAGATCGGCCCAATCCCGCGCCTGCCCCGTCACGCGCAACGGCACCCAAGGCGCAATTGCCCCCTGCGGCGCGTCCTGAAACTGCGCCTGTGGCGTCCCATGCCAGGCGATATCGCCCGCCTCCGCCCCGGCGGACATCAGCGCCCAGAGCGCCGCCGCCGCATGCATTTCCCGCGCGGTCAGCGCCTCGGGCAGAACCCGCGCCACCCGCTTGTAGCGCGGCGCCTCGGTGCCGCGCCGCACCAAAGGCAGCGACAGCCCGGACATCTCTGCCAGCCGCGCCCGCCACATCGGCTCATGGGGCACAATCGCGCCCGTCACCTCTTGCCAGCGCTCGGGGCGCAGCTCTGCGCCGCTCGGCAGGATGTCCCCCACGGTGAACAGCGCTTCCGCATCGCATCCCAGCCCCGCAAGATCGCTCAAACCGCTGAGCCGGACCGCCCCATCCTTGGCCGCCACGATCACCCCGTCGCGCGAAACCTCAAGAACCTCGCCCACGGCCCCCTGCCGCTCGGCGGCGGGGTCCGCCGCGCCCACCAGAACCACGCCCGCATGGCTCATCAGCTTGGCGCGGCAAAGCGGGTTCCAATATTCCCCGAAATCGAGCCCCCGCACGAGGCGTATGACCGCGTCCCCCCCCTGCGCGAGGTCGAGACAGCCGCCCGCCGCGGGCCGGTCATCGCGCCGACAGAGCCGCCGCGCGCCCTCAGGCTGCGGCACCCCATCGCCCTCGCCCCGCGCCAACATCTCGATCAGCTCGGGAAAGGTCTCGAGCCCCGCGGCATAGGCCTTGGTGTTGAGCCCTTGCGCCGTGTCCTCGGGCCGGATGTCAAACCGCCGGTCGAGCAACACCGCGCCGGTGTCGATCCCCGCATCCATCCGGTGCCAGGTGATCGCATGTTCCGTTTCGCCTGCGAGCTTGGCCCAGACCGGGGTGTTGAGCCCGGCATAGCCCGGCAGCGGCCCGTCATGGAAATTCACCGCGCCCTTGCCCGCGAGGCGCAGCACATCCTCGGGCAGCAGCTGGAGATAGGCGACGCTCAGCAGCCAATCGAACCGCGTCTCCCCCGCCAGCCCATGCAGCGCCTCGGGCGTCGACAACACCGCCAGCCCCTCGGCCTGCGCCCAGTCGCGCACCGCTTGGTCCTGACTGACCACCGCGCGGATCACATGACCGGCCTCGCGCCACAAAGTGCCACAGCCAATGGTGAGAGAGGCATCGCCAATCAGAACACAGGACAGCTTGCTCATTTTCCCTCCTCCCGGAGCGGATCCCCCGCCCCCGGGCCACCGTCGCTTTGCCGACGCAATACCGACGCAATACCGTGGCTGATTAAATCCCGCAGAAAATGCGGCGGCTCGCCCAGCTCCTTGCTGGAGATCGCCACCCGCACCCGCCAGATCGCCGCCCCCATGACCCGCGCCAAAGTCGCCATAAGCGCATAGAATCGCCCATGGTTTTTGGTGAAATAGTAAAGCCGCGAGTCGAACCAATAGCCCGGCGTCCGGGTCCAGCCCTTCATCCCCGTGCTGACCGATCCCACATGCACCACCCGGCTCTGCGGCAGATACCAGATCTGCCACCCCGCCCCCTCCGCCCGACGGCAAAGATCGGTCTCCTCAAAGTAGAGAAAGAACCGCTCATCAAAGCCGCCAATCTGGTCGAGCATCTCTTGGCGCATCAAAACCGAGGCCCCCGCCACCCAATCCACCGCAGTGGGCGTCTCCGGCATCGGCAAGGGCACGATCGAACGGCGCAAGAGCCGCGACACGATCCCCGTCCGCACCGCCCCCTCGAACTCGCTGGCGATCGACGGAAACCGAAAGGCGGTGACATGCGGCACATGATCCTCGCCCCGGATATAGCTCCCCGCCATGCCCGCCGCAGGGGTGCGTTCGAGATGCTCCAAAAGCGCGTTGATCGCCCCCGGCTCGGGAAAGGCATCCGAGTTGAGGATATAGACATAATCCGGCTTCGACCCATCCGAGAGGCCAAGCCCCATGCCGAAGTTATTGCCCGCGCCAAAGCCGCCATTGCGCCCTGAGGCGGCAAACCGCACCCGCGTCCCCTCGGCCCAGCCCCGCGCCTCGATGCCCGCGGTGATCACCTCGCAAGAGCCATCGCCTGAGCCATTGTCGACCACGACAATCTCGCCCGCGATCCCCTCCATGGCACGATAGGCCGCATCGAGCGACCGCAGGCTCATCTCCGGCGTGCGATAGTTCAAAATGACGGTGAGAACCGTAGGAGTATGCACCACCATCACTCCGCCGCCGTCCGATTGGGCCAGACAAAGCCGACCGCCTGCCCTCGAGGGCCATCCGCCGCCCGCAGCGCATCCCCGATATGCCGGGCGAGAACGCTGACATTGGGGACGAGAACCATACTGTCGTGATCCCCGGGCACTTCAATCACCTCGAGCTTTGGCGCCAGCGGCCGCCATTGATTGTCCTCGAACACATATTCGCGCTCGCGGCTGACGAAATTGCCGCCCGACACCGGCCAATGCCGGTCGAGCCGGGGCCGGAAGAGCGTCACCGCCCCGTCCCAAGGCTTGGCCTCGTAGGCCCCAACCGCTGCAAGAAACGCCCGCTCGATCCCCGCATTGTCAAAACCGCCGGCCTCGGCCCCAGCCTCACGCTGCGCCGCGCGCCGCCGTTTTTCCGCCTGCCATTCGATCCGGTTGCGCAGCCATTCCGCCAAATAGCCAGGCCCCTTGCGGCGGAGTTCATGCAGCTTTATCAATCCCTTGTCCAAGCGGCTCAGCGATGGGCGCACCGGCAGCGGCGTGTCGAGCAAGATCAGACTGCCGACCTCTTGGCCCGCAGCCGACAATTGCTGTGCGATCTCATAGGCAGTGATGCCCCCGCCCGAGAATCCGGCAAGGTGATAGGGCCCCTCCGGCTGCTCCCGGCGCAGCTCGGCGATATAATCTGCCGCCGCCTCTTCGATCCGCTCATGCGGCGCCTCATCCCCGACGAGCCCTCGCGCCTGCAGGCCATAGACCGGGCGCTCCTTGCCCAAAAGCGCCGCCATATGGCGCAGGTTCATCACATTGCCGAACATGCCCGCCACGATATAGAGCGGCGCGCCCGGCCCCGGAGTGCCGCTGTGCAAGGGCACGAGATAGCGCGTGCTCGACACCTCAGCCGGTTTGGGCGCGGCCCCGCGATCCTTTGAGGCCGCCTGCGCCACCTGCCCGCCCGAGGCCTCGACCTTGGCCGCCAAGGCCCGGATCGTCGGCGCCTCGAACAGCACCGAAATGGGGAACTCGACCCCAAAGCTGCGCTTGACCTGCGCAAAGAGCCGCACCGCCAACAGCGAATGGCCGCCCAGATCAAAGAAACTGTCCTCGGCCCCGATCTCTTCGATGCCGAGAACCGCCTGCCAAAGCTCGGCGAGCCCGATCTCGATCTCGCCCTCGGGGGCGGCATATTCACTGTCGAGCTCGGGCCGCTCAAAGCTCTGCCCGGCACCGCCAGCCGCCTCTAGCGGCTGCGCCGCCTCGGCACAAAGCGCCGGCAGATCGAGCGAGGAAATGAACAGCTGCGACCGCCCAAGGCCGAGCGCCCGGGCCAGCGCCTCTGCGCCCTCCTTGGCCGTGATCCCCCGCGCCACATTCTGCGCGAGCCGCTCTTCGGCCCGGCTCAGCGGCGCCTGCGCCGCATCCGCCACCCGAATATCCCGCGCCGCCACCGGAGCCAGCGCAAAGCCGCCCTCACCGGCCAGCCTTCGCATCTGGAAATCCTCGATCTCGGCATAGACCGCGCCATCCGCCCCGCAGAGCGTGATGTCGAACCGCGCACTGTCGCGATCCGCCCCATCGCGCAGCCGCACCCAGCTGATGATTTCCGCCGGCAATTTCCCCCAGATGCGGATCGCCCCATAGGACATCGGCGCCCAGAGATGCGTACCTTGATAGCCGGGCACCAGCCCGATGGCCCAGCCCGTCGCCAGATCCATCAATGCCGGATGCAACCGGATGCCCTCGTCGAGGTCCTTCTGCCCTTGGCTGCCGAGCGCCAGCCGCGCGATCCCCTCGCCCGCGCCGAACCGGGCCTCGCGTACCACATCCCATCGCGGCCCAAACTCGAGATGCGCCATCTGCGGCGACCGGAAGGGCTGCGGCAGGATCTCGGCACAGCGTTTCTCGATCGCCGGTGGATCGACCCGCCCGGGCCGCTCTGCCGGATCGAGCGGCGCAAGCTGCGCCTCGGCAATCGCCACCTGACCGCGCCGCCCCTCGGCCTGCGCCTCGGCGCTAAGCTCGAACCGAAGCCCATCAGCCTCTGGCGTCAAGGCAATCTCGATCTTGCGCCGTCCCGCCACGTCGAGCGGCCGCAGGAACATCAGATCGCGCAGCGCATAGGGAGCGCCAAAGCCCTTCGCCGCCAGCGCCTCTGCCGCAAGCTCGACGGTCCCGGTCCCCGGCAGGATGATCTGCCCGCGCCGCGTTTTATGCTCCGAGAGCACCCAGTCGCGTGCGCCATCAAGCTCGGCCCGCAACAGATCGCCGCCCTCCGGCCCCGGCGTCAGTTCCCTGAGCAACGGCAGGTCGAGCTG
Source organism: Roseovarius sp. CH_XMU1461 (assembly GCF_037027165.1). Taxonomy (NCBI): domain Bacteria; kingdom Pseudomonadati; phylum Pseudomonadota; class Alphaproteobacteria; order Rhodobacterales; family Roseobacteraceae; genus Roseovarius; species Roseovarius sp. CH_XMU1461. Next base: position 335,383 of record NZ_JAYMDV010000002.1, on the reverse strand, counting down.
CAGCGTTTCGCTGTCCTCTACCCCGGTCCGCGCCGCCACTGCCTCGGCGGCCATGCCGGTCTCGGCCCAGACCCCCCAGTTCACCGCGCAGACCTTGGTCTTGCCGCCCCGGCGCGACTGGGCAAAGGCGTTGAGATATTCATTCGCCGCGACGTAATCCACCTGCCCCGCCGGGGTGATGATGGTCGAGGTCGAGGAAAAGAGCAGCATCAGGTCGAGCGACCCATCAGGGAACACCGTGTCGAGCACCCGAAGCCCCGCCACCTTGGGCGCGAGCACCGCCTGCACCTGTGCCACATCCTTGGCCAGAAGCGGCGCGTCATCCACATGACCGGCGGCATGAATGACGCCCGTGACCGCGCCCCGCTCGGCGCAGAGCTGATCGCGGATCTCCTGCATCGCGGCGAGATCGGTGACGTCGCCCTGGAACACCCGCACCTCACCGCCGAGCGCCTCGATCTCGCGCAGCGCGATGAGCTTGGCCGCCACCGGCCCGGTGCCGCCTGTCCGCGCGATGTAATCGTCCCAATCTTCGCGGGGCGGAACGGACCGACGCGATACCGACGCAATACAGGCGCTATACTCCCGTGCCAAATACCGCGCCACGCTAAGCCCGATGCCGCCCAGCCCCCCGGTGATGAGATAGGTGCCACCGGCCCGGAACTCCGCCGGTTTGCGGGTCATGTCGGGCAAGGGCTCAGGCCGCAGCCCCGCCACATAGCGCCGCCCGTCGCGATAGGCGACCCGGGCATTCGCGGGCTCTGCCAAGAGCTCTTCGAGCAGCCGATCGACCAGCGCCTCCCGCTCCGCCGCGCCTTGCAACACGAGATCAACACTCGCCATGCTGAGCCCCGGCATCTCGCGCGGCGCGACCCCCAAGACCCCGGAAATCATCGCTTTTTCCGGCCAGGGCAGCGGCTCGTCTCCGACCTGTGCCGCGCCATTGGTAAAGGCCGTCACATGCACCGGGGCACCGTCGTCCCGCGCCTCTTCGAGCGCCTGGGTCAGGTGGAACAGCCCATAGAACCCATGTTCGAGATTGCGGTCAAAGAAGCTGCCACCGGGGCGGAATGTCTCGCTTTCCGTCACCAGCCAGAAATGCGCCACCCGGTCCGGCATCATCCCGTCCTCGGCCAGCCCCACCAGCAAAGCGTCATAGCCATCGCGCCCCACCTCCGGCGCGATCACATACTCCCCCGCCCCCCGCCGCAGGAAGCTGTCGCCCGAGGCCACCGTCGCCACCCGATGCCCCGCCGCCCTGAGCCGGGTGACGAGCCGATCCGCAATCCCGCCGGTGTCGCTGAACACCAGCCAGCACCGCGGCGCCTCCGCCAGCCGATCCAAGGCATCCGCCTCGATATCAGGATAGGCGGGCTTCCAGCCGAGGCTATAGCCCCAATCGCCCAGATCCTCATGCCGCGTGACACGTGCCTGTTTGGCCGCCACATCGCGACGCCCCGGCTCAATATAAAACCGTTGCTGTTGAAAGGCATAGGACGGCAGAACCACGCGGTTGCGCCGCGCATTGCCCCAGATCTGATCCCAATCCGCCTCGACCCCGGCGGCCCAGAGCCGGCCGATGATGCGCAGGAAATGGGCGTCATCCTCGGTCTTGTCCTCCGGATGCCGGAGCGAGCTCAGCACCTGACCGGGTTTGACCGCAGGCTGCATCCCCGCCAGCGCGCTGAGCGCCTTGCCCGGTCCCACCTCAAGGAACACCCGATCGGATTTCGCCCCGAGATGGCACAGGCAGTCGTCAAACCGCACCGTGTTGCGCAGCTGTCCGACCCAATACTCCGGATCGGTCGCCTCCTCGGCACGCAGCGCCTCACCGCTGCGGTTCGAGATGATCTCCATCTGCGGCGCCGCAAGCGGGATCGACGCCAGAAAGGCGCGATAATCCTCAAGGATCGGCTCGAGCATCCGGGAATGCGCCGCGATATCGATGGCGATACGCTGAAACTCGACCCCGTCGCGCGTCAGCCGCGCGCCAAGCTCCGCCAGCGCCGCATCCGGGCCGGACACGGCACAAAGCTCGGGCGCATTGACACTGGCCATGTCGAGCGCCTCGGCCTCAGAGAGATAGGCCTGCAACGCCGTCTCACCGAGCGACACGCTGAGCATCCCGCCCGCCGGCACCCGGTCAAACAACTGCCCGCGCAGCAGCACCAGATCGATGCAATCCTCAAACCCCATGACCCCGGCGAGACAGGCGGCGGTATTCTCGCCCATCGAATGCCCAACCAGCGCCGCCGGACGCACCCCCCAGCTCATCCAGAGCTGGGCCAGCGCATATTCCACGATCATGATCAGCGGCAGCTGCACCGAAGGCTGCAACAGCGCCTTGTCGGCCTCTGCCTCCTGCCCCGGCTCTGGCAGCCAGACGGCGCGAATGTCAAAATCGCTCCGCGCTTCAAGATGGGCGAGGCCCCGCTCCATCCAGTCGCGGAACACCGGCTCCGTCTCATAGAGATCGCGCGCCATGCCCGCATATTGCGCGCCGCCGCCGGGGAACATGAAGACCACATCCGGTTCTGCGCCCAGCCGCTCATGGTTGAAGACCCGACGCGGATCGCCCGCCTCGAGCAGATCGGCCGCCTCCGCATGGCTTCGGGCCACCACGACGCGCCGCTTGTCGAACGCCCCGCGCGCGGTCTTGAGCGTATAGGCCACATCGGCCAGCGGCACCTGCGGCGACCGGCGCAGCCAGTCGGCCAGCACCAAAGCATTGGCATCGAGCGCCTTGGCGGATTTCGCCGAAAGCGTCAGGATCTGATAGGGCCAGTCCGACGGCTCTGATGCCGCCCGCGCCGGCGCTTCTTCGAGCACCACATGCGCATTGGTCCCGCCCACGCCCAGCGAATTGACCCCGGCCCGGCGCGGCGCCTCTGCCGCCCAATCCGTCAGCCGGTCGCTCACCCGAAACGGGCTGCCCTCAAAGGCGATAGAGGGGTTCGGCGCCTCATAGCCCAGGCTCGGCACCAATTGCTTGTGATAGAGCGACAGGCTCGTCTTGATCAGGCTCACCACCCCCGCCGCCGTGTCGAGATGACCGATGTTGGTCTTGACTGACCCGATCCCGCAATAAGGCGTCTCGGCCCCGCCAAAGGCCTCGGTCAGCGCCGCCACCTCGATCGGATCGCCCAGATAGGTGCCGGTGCCATGGCATTCCACATAGCCGATGCTTTCCGGCGGCAGCCCGGCATCGCTGAGCGCCGCGCGCACCGCCTCGGCCTGGCCATCGACGCTCGGCGCGAGATAGCCCGCCTTGGCCGCCCCGTCATTGTTGATCGCGCTGCCCTTGATCACCGCCCAGATGTGATCGCCATCGGCCAGCGCATCCTCGAGCCGCCGCAGCGCCACTGCGCCTGCGCCGCTGCCAAACACCGTGCCCTGCGCCCGATGATCGAAGGCATGGCAATGGCCATCCGGCGACAGGATTTCGTTTTCCTTATAGAGATAGCCCCGCCCCTGTGGCAGCTCGATCGTAACGCCGCCTGCCAGCGACATATCGCATTCGCCCCGCATCAGGGCCGCCCGCGCCTGATGCACCGCCACCAGCGAGGTGGAACAGGCGGTCTGGATGTTGAGGCTCGGCCCCTTGAGGTCGAACACATGGCTCACCCGGGTCGACAGGAAATCCTTGTCATTGCCGGTATGGCGCAGAAGGAACATGCCGACATCATCGACGAGATCGGGGTTGGAGCAGATGTTGAAATAGAAATAGCTGCCCATGCCACAGCCCGCATAGACGCCGACGCGGCCCTTGAACTGGCCCGGCACATGCCCGGCCTGCTCCATCGCCTCCCAGCTCACCTCGAGGAATTTGCGATGTTGCGGGTCGAGGATCGCCGCCTCCTTTGGCCCAAAGCCAAAGAAATCGGGATCGAAATGGTCGTATTTGTCGAGAAGCGCCGCCGCCCGCACGTAATTGGCCTGCGCCAACCGGCCCGGATCTTCGCCCGCCGCGAGCAACTCCTCTTCGCTTTGCGGTTGGATGCTCTCGATGCCTTGGCTGAGGTTGCGCCAGAAGTCATCGACGCCGTCGGCCCCCGGCACTTTCAGCGCCATGCCGACAATCGCGATATCGCCCCCAAGATCGGTCGAGCTTCCCCAAGCACACATTTAGCAATCGACTCCCAAATCCATGTCTCGAAATGCGTTAGAATTATGAATTCTCTACCCGGAACAGGGGCAGTCGCGCAGCAGCGGACAGGGATTAAATTGAGTTTTCACCTACAGCCCTTTGATAACATTAATTTTATTGAAAAGCCACAGTTTTGCCGCAAAGACACCGCTGGGTGACAAACCACGCAGGCGAAACAAATTGGTCACGCTGGGTCAACAATGCCTTGATAAGGCGGCAGAATCGCCCTGCCCGCGATCCGCGCGCCTCCGGCCAGAGATCCGCCAGGGATCTCCTAGAGAACAGTGCGCCGTTTCTTCGGCACGTCCCGCTGCAATGCGGTCGGTACCGGCTGGCGCGTCATCGGGGCCTTGGCCTCCTCATCGCCATCCGCCCGCAGATAGCTCTCGGCGCGACCCCAGACCGCCCCCGCCACCAGCCAGGTAAAGGGCGTCAGGATCGCGTTAATCAACATATCAACGAGCGTGATCGCCAGCAGCAGCGTCACCACCCCGCCATAGCGCGCGCCCCGCGCCGTGTCGCCCGTTTTGCGGCGCGGCAGATGCCGCCACATCATATAGACCGGCACCGCCAAGAGCCCCATCTGGCTCAGATAACCGACCCAGCCGAAGGTCCCGAACACGATGATCCACTCACCATCCGGGATGGTCAAAATCCGCCCCGTGGTGACGTCATGCAACAGGTTGCGCCCCCATCCGCCCCACCCGAACAAGAGCTTTTCCTGCGCCCGCTCCAACAGGATCGTCTCATTGTTGAACCGATAGGCCAGCGATTGCGCGCGGTCCGGGTTGAACGCCTCGGCCTGTGCGAGGATCGCATCCACCGGCACCCAGCCATTGCCGCGCAACACCGGATAGACCACCGCCACCGCCGCCATCAAAAGCGCCACACGCACCATCGCCCGCTCGCTCGCAAAGAGAACCGCCGGCACGAGCGCCATCGCATAGAGCATCGAGGCAAGGCTCTTGCACAGAACCAACACGCCCAGCAGGTAGATCCCCGCCAGCAACGCCCGGGCCCTCTGCGGCCCCTTCTCCGCCCGCGCCAATGCCATCAGTGCTACCACCGAGGTCATCAGGAAAAACGCGAGCCAGAGCGCATGCGGCAGGAACACGATCGGCCTGAACCCGCCATCGCGCATCATCTGCTCGAAATCATGCTGAAAGAACCCGTAGATCCAGACATGCAGCTGCGGGCTCATGCGAATTTCAAAGAGCGCCGGCAGGCTATAGGCCAAGCCGCCCAGCGCCAGCGCAAGCAGCAGATCCCGCATCCCCTGATCCCGCGCGAGGAAATTCCGCCCAAGAAAGAATGGCATCAATGTGATGAGCTGCGTCGCCAGCACCGAAAACAGGTCGATCACCCGCAGCCCCGGCAGCGATCCCACTTCAAACAGGTTCGTCTCGCTCACCCCGAGCAGCGAAAATACCACCGGCTCGCGGTTGGTCAGAACGGTCGGCACCACGCCAAACACAAAGCCAAGGAGCAACACCCGCATCACCCATGTCTCGGGCCAGAGCCGCACCCGCTCCTTGAGCAGCAAGACCACCATGGCAAAGGCACAGATATTGGGGATCGACACCTTGTCCATATCCGGCACCAGCGGCAGGTCGAACTCGGTCCCCTGCGGCAGCAAGAGATAGCCCGCCAGCACGGTCCAGATGATCGCCCGCTCTTTCGGCAGCTTCTGAAACAGCAAGAGCGAGACGCCCGGCCACAGGATCAGCATGAGATAGGCCACGGGGTTCGGCATCGGCGTCGGACAGTCCTGCTAGTTGCACGTCTCGGGCCACAGCGGCGCATCGCGGCGCGGCCCGGGGCGACCCTATCACGCACCGGCAGAATTGTCGCGCCCCTGCCGTCAACCTCCCGGAAACTGTGTTTTTTCTTTGCCAGCGCGGCGTGACAGGCTATCGCCTCTCGCAAAGCTATTTGAGGACCAGATGCGCATCGACACCGGCACCGGCACCGTCGGGATCAACATCCCCACCCGCGATCTTCTGTGGCAGGCGGTGACCGACCGGCTGGCCCGGGGGGATGGCTTTGCCCTTGCCACCGTGAACCTCGATCATCTGGTCAAGCTGCGCCAGGATCGCGCGTTTGCCCGCGCCTATGCGGGACAGGATTTCGTGGTGGCCGATGGCCGTCCCATTGTCTGGCTCTCGCGGCTGAGCCGTCAGCCGGTCGCGCTGATGCCCGGCTCTGACCTGATCCTGCCGCTCGCCCGGATCGCCGCGAAAGAAGACTGGCCCATCGCTCTGCTCGGCAGCACCGACGCGGCCCTCGCCGGGGCGGCAGAGGCGCTTGCGGCCCAAGTGCCGGGGCTGCGTGTCCTGCATTGCTTTGCCCCGCCGATGGGGTTCGATCCCGAAGGGGATGCGGCCGCCACCGCCCTGCAGGCGATCGAGGCCTCCGGCGCCCGGCTCTGCTTTCTGGCACTTGGCGCGCCGAAACAGGAAATCCTCGCCCTGCGCGGCCGCGCCCTCGCCCCCTCGGTGGGGTTCGTCTCAATCGGCGCCGGTCTCGATTTCCTCTCCGGCCATCAACGCCGCGCCCCGAAACTGATGCGGGCGCTGGCGCTCGAATGGCTCTGGCGCGCGCTGTCGAGCCCGAAACGGCTCTTGCCGCGCTATCTGGCCTGTTTCGCCATTCTTCCCGGCCTCATCCTTCAGGCCTGGCGGCAGCGCCGCGCCCGCTGAGCGCTACTTATATTCGATAAGCCGCGCCTCACCGCGCCGCAGCCGCCGCCACCAATAGCCCAAGACGCCCTGCGCCTCGGGAAACTTCGACAGCACCGTGAAAAACGCCCAATCCGCCCCCAGCCCCTTGCGCCAGAGCCGCAAAACCTGCGCTGGATAGGCGAGCCACAGCAGCAGCGCCCAAGGGCTCCACAACGCGCCCAACAGCCCCGCAAAAGGCAGCATCATGCCCCAGACCACCGCCCGCAGCGTCTCGCGCAGCCAATGCCGCTCGGGCGCGAACCCATAGCGCGCCGCCCCTTCGGCAAAGGCAAAGCCTGCCCGCTGTGCCCGTCGCCACCATTGGCCAAACCGCGTCAGCGCCGCGTCATGCGCCGTCATCTCGGCATCGAGCCGCCAGAGCCGCCAGCCCGCCCGTCGCAGCCGCAGGCAAAGCTCCGGCTCTTCCCCGGCAATCAGCCCGGCGTCGAACCCGCCCACCTGCGCAAAGGCCGCATGCCGCACCATGAAATCGCCGCCACAGGCGCGGGTTTCGCCCACCGGCGTATCCCATTCCCTGTCGATCAACCGGTTGTAGACGCTGGCCTCCGGCTGCCGCTCGCGCCGCCGCCCACAAACGAGGCCCAGCGCAGGCTCATCAGCCAGCGCCGCCCGCGCTGCATCGATCCACCCCGCGACCACCGAACAATCGCCATCGATGAACTGAACAAACTCCGCCGCATCCTCTCCCAGCGCTGCAAACCCCGCATTGCGCGCCCGCGCTGCGGTAAAGGGCTGTGTCATGTCCAGATTGACCACCTCCGCCCCCAGCGCCTCGGCCCGGGCCACGCTGTCATCCTGCGATCCGCTGTCGACATAGATGATCCGCCGCACGCCGCCGATGAGCGAGCCGAGCGCCGCGCTGAGCCGCTCCCCCTCGTTGCGGCCGATCACCACCGCATCGACCTCGGGCACTGCCCCGTTCATGCCATCACCTGCCAGAGCGGCGTCATCTGTTCGACAAAGCGGGACGACCGCGCATAATCCTGCATCTTCTGAAACGCCGCCCGCGCAATCCGCTCGCGCCGCGCAGGATCGGCCAGCAAGCCGCGCACCACCTCGTCAAAATCGCTCAGGTCCCAGCGCAGCGGCACATAGGTCTCGCCGGGCACGAACAGATCGGGATCGGTCTCCACATGGCCCATATCCTGTTTGAGCAGCACCGCCCCGCACATCACCGCCTCGAAGTCGCGCCAGCACACCTCGCCATAGCCAAACGGGCTAAAGCAGATCTTCGAGCGCCGCAGCTCCTCCAGGAACCGATCATGCCGGATGCCTGTCCCCACCAGCTTGTTCACGCCCCCCAGCACGTCGACCGCCTCGGCGCAGCCCTGCCGCATCTTCTGATACCAGGGCGTGCCCGCCACCGCGATCCGCGCATGCAGGTCGATGGGCCGCGCGCCTTCGGGAAACGCCCCCCTATCAAAGACCGGCAACATGAAGGGCGCGGTCACAAAGGACGGCCCAAGCCGCAGCTTGTCCCAGAACCCGTCAGGCACCGCGAAACACTGCGCCTCTTGGTCGAGCCCAAAGTGACGCCCATAGAAATCCATCAGCGTGGTATCCCCCAGCGTCGGATGCCCATAGGCCGTCCTGTCGCGCAAAAGATGCTTGCTGAGATAGAGATCGACACGTTCGGCCATCATCTCGGCAAACCGCAGATCGGTCGGCGCGAACCAATCCATATAGGTGATCCGCGCCTTTGGATTGGCCCTCCGCACCCGGTCGAGCAGCCGGTCGAACTGCGCCTCGGTCAGATCCATAGTGCTCTGGATCGCCACCGCGCTCGCCCCCTTGGGCGCACTCTCCCCGGTCTCGCCATAGCGGGCCACATTGGCCTCGCGCACCTCCACCCCCGCCTGTTTCAAGGCCCGGCGGTAGTAATGGAACGGATAGACCTGACTTTGCGGGATGCGATGATCCACCCCAAGGATCAGCAACCGATGCGGCAGGTCCCCGTCAAACGGTCTCTGATAGCGCCCCAGCCGCTTGATCTCCTCTTGGGTCTCCAACCATTTCATGCGGAACCGGTCGATCATCCCCGGGCCTCCAGCCGATCGCTGATCAGGCGCGCCGGCGACATATGGGCAAACTCCGCCGCCAGCCGCTGAATATCGCGTGCCCGCCTGGCATCGAGCCCGTCAAGACAGAGCTGATGCAGATCATAGACCGCCCCATGCACCCGGGTGAGCTGCGGATGCGCCTTCACCCAGCCCAGCGTCGAGCGCAGCCGCCGCTCGGGCCGAAGCGCCCCGGACACCTGCCACGCCGCCTGCAGATTGCGCCACTTATGGCCAATGCCACAGCGCCCGGCGGCAGGTTGGTCAAACCCCTCCTGATAGGGAATATCCGACATCTCGGGAAAGCCGCGGGCAATCGCGTCATCATGCAGCATCTGATCCTTGGTCATGCTATAGGGCAAGGACAGGCAGAACCGCGCGAACTCTGGGTCGAGATAGGGCGTAAAGACCTGCCGCGCCGGCGACAGGATCGCTTGCGGGACGAAATTGATCTCGCGCCGCGTGCGATGAAACATCCAGAACATCTGATAGGGGTCCGGAGCATCCGCATATTGCGCAATCGCCCGCCCCATATGGTCGAGCACCTCATCGTCGCGCCCCGGCGAATAGACCGGCCCCGCGCCCTGCCCCCACTCGGACCGCGAGATCACCCCGCCATGGCCTTTGATCATCCCCAGCGCGATGCCGCGATAATCGCCCTTCTCCGCCAGCTTAAAGAAATCATCCGCCCAATCATCGGGATTGGTGAGGATATCGCCCGCAATCCCGTCAAAGCCGATGACATCGCGCTGGGCGAAATAATCATGCAGCGGCATCATCTGCGCATGCTCATCGGCGCAAAGCCCGGTCAGCGCCATCGCCCGCGTCGCATCCGCCAGCCTCGGCCGCGCAAAGCCCAGCACATCATGGGCGATCCCCGCCCTCTGGCACAGCGCCCGTGCCGCCTGCGCCTCGCTGTTGAAGGCATAGCCATTGTGATGAAAGGTCACGCAGGCCTCGGGCGCGCGCCCCTGATGCAAAAGCTCAAGGAGGATATGCCGCGAATCCCGCCCCCCGCTCAGCGGCAGCACGATCGGCCCGTCGCAATGGGTCAGGATACGCCGCACCGCCTGGCCAAAGACGCTGATCATCCCATCCACCGCATCGTCGCGGCTGATCCGCTGCGCCACGGGCATCTCGGCCCCGCCGGTGATCTCCATCCGTCCCGCGCGCCAGACCAGCCGCCCCCCCGGCGGCAGGACCCGCACATGTTTCAGCGGGGTTTCGTCATTGATGAAAATCCCCACCCGGTGAAACACCGCCAGCGCCAGCTCATCGCGCGTGGTATCCGCCCCCTGCGCCACCAGTTCGAGCAGCGAGGGCGACACCATCACCTCGCCCTGCTTTTCATAGACAAAAAGCGAATAAAAGCCGAACCGATCCACCTCGGCCACAAGCTGCGCGCCATCCCAGGCCCAGGCCCCGCGCATCATGCCAATGGCGGCCCCACCCAGCGCAGGCGTCGATTGCCAACGCGACAGCCCTTCGACCGCCGGCCCCTCAGGGCCCGCCCGCAGACGAATATAAGGGGCGCTGCCAAGCATGCCTGTCTCTGTCATCACGACCTGTCTCATTCCCAAGCCACCACGGGCCCAAGCCACCACGGGCCCAAGCCACCACGGGCCCAAGCCGCCAAAGGGCGGACCTCAATATCTTCTCGCCTGCCTATAGGGTTTTGACGACCGAATAATGACCGGAACCGGGCGACAGTGTAGCAGCACCCAGCATCCGGGCCTTATTCGCTAGCGTGCAAAGACGATATCGGCCTGCAGCCCCCCAAGACGCGCACTCTCCCCCAGCCGCAGACTGCCGCCATGCGCCCGCGCCACATCCATCGCGATGGACAGGCCAAGCCCGACACCGCTGCCCTTGTTCTGATTGCGCGCAGGCTCGAGCCGGGTGAAGGGCTTGACCGCCTCCTCGCGCAGCGCCGCCGGAATGCCCGGCCCGTCATCCTCGACCCGGATGCGCAGGCTGCGCTCGGTCAGCGCCACCGACACCTCGGCCCGGTTGCCATAGCGCACCGCGTTGCCGACGAGGTTCTCCACCGCGCGTCGTACCGCGCCTTCGCGCAAGGGCAAAACCCCACCAAGCGCCTCGCCCTCGACCGCCCCCAGCTCCACCGCCATACCGGCCCGCTGGCATTCCTTCACGATATCCGAGACCAACGCGACCGGGTCCACCGATCCCATCTCGCCCTCCGCTGTGCCCCGGGCAAATTCGAGAAACTCGTTCAAGAGCCGCTCCATATCCCGCACATCGCGCAGCATCGCCTCGGCCTCGGCATCGTCGAGCATCGACAGGCTGAGCCGCAGCCGCGTCAGCGGCGTGCGTAGATCATGGCTCACCCCCGAGAGCATCAAGGTCCGCTGCTCGATATGGCGCTCGATCCGCGCCCGCATATCCAGAAAAGCATTCCCTGCCGCCCGCACCTCATTCGCCCCGCTCGGACGGTACTCCTCGATCCGCCCCCGGCCAAAGGCCTCGGCCGCCCGCGCCAACCGGGTGATCGGCCGCAGCTGATTGCGCAGATAGAGATAGGCGATGATCGTCATGATCGCCCCCGTCACCACCATATTGACGATGAGCTGATGCGGGTTCGACGCCGACACCCGCCGCCGGTCGAACTGCAGCTCGACCGCCTCCGGCCCGTCCGCCACATAGAGCCGCACCCAATTGTCATCCGGCAGATCCACCGCCAAGAGCCCCGGCACCTGCCGCTCCATATTGCGAATGACCAACAGCCCCGTCACATCATACCAACGCCGCTGATGCGCCCCCGGCGCGTCGTCGCGGGGCAGATCGCGCATCGCAATCTCAAGCGCCGCGGCCTCGGCCTCCGGGTCTTCGTCATTGAGAATCAGCAAGATTTCCCGCGCCGTGGCCGTGGTCATCTGCACCGTGACCCCTTCAAAGAGCCGCTGCGCCGATACCACAGAGACCACCAAAGTCACCGAAATGACCGGCAGCAGCAGGATCAGCGTCGCCCGCCCAGAGAGGCTTCGGGGCATATATCGTTTGAGCCAGCGAAAAGACATGCGTTACATCTATCCGCAGCCCGCCCGACGCGAAAGAAAAACTCTCATGACCTCCGCCTTTGATCCCGCCGATTTCAATCCCGCCCCCGGAGAGGCCACGCCTCTCGCCCCCGGGCTGCGCCGCATCCTCGCGCCGAACCCCTCGCCGATGACCTTTCGCGGCACCAACACCTATCTGCTGGGCGCGCGCGACATCGCGGTGATAGATCCCGGCCCGGCGGATGCGGTGCATATGGAGGCGATCCTTGCCGCCCTCACCCCCGGCCAGCGGATCAGCCATATCCTCGTGACCCATGCCCATCTCGATCACTCGCCCCTCGCGCGGCCGCTGTCCGAGGCCACCGGCGCACCGGTTCTGGCCTATGGCGATGCCGAGGCCGGGCGCAGCGACATCATGCAATCCCTGGCCCTTGGCGGCACCATCGGCGGCGGCGAAGGCGTCGATCGGGACTTCTCTCCCGACGTCACCCTGCCCGATGGCGCGGTGGTCGAGGGCGACGGCTGGCAGCTCACCGCGCTCTGGACGCCTGGGCATTTCGGCAATCACCTCTGCTTTGACTGGCAAGGTCAGGTGTTCTCCGGCGATCTGGTGATGGGTTGGGCGAGCTCGCTGGTCTCGCCCCCCGATGGCGATCTCACCGATTTCATGACCTCCTGCCGCCGCCTCCGCAGCCTCGCGCCCCAACGCCTCTACCCCGGCCATGGCGCGCCGATTGAGAGCCCCGAAGACCGCATCACCTGGCTGCTCACCCACCGCGAGGGCCGCGAGACCGATATCCTGCGCGCCCTCACCCACGGCCCCGCTACCGCCCAGAGCCTCGCCCGCGCCATCTACACCGACACGCCCGCATCCCTCCTGCCCGCCGCCGCCCGCAACGTGCTCTCCCATCTCATTGATCTCTTGGGGAAAAACCACGTCACCTGCACCGCGCCCCTGGCGCCCGACACGGAATTTTCCCTCAATTCCAACGCGCTGGAAAAAGATACGAAAAAATTGTGAACTCCCTCTGGACGCCACCGAAACCTGTTGCTATATCGCCCCTCGTGTTCCGGCGTAGCTCAGCGGTAGAGCAGTTGACTGTTAATCAATTGGTCGTAGGTTCGATCCCTACCGCCGGAGCCAAAAAAAGCCCTTAAGTCGCAAAGACTTGAGGGCTTTTTTGGTTTTCAAGCCAAACCCAATCCGCCCCCAAAACAGGCGTATCTCCAAAGACTTGCCTTGCGCCTGCCACGCCGCTAGCACCGCCCGAAACAGACCTTCTCAAGACCCCTATTCTTGACCGAGAATTTCACATTCTGGCCCCTTTCCTTTGATTAAAACTGTACGTTGTTTCTGGTTTTGAGTGAGGCTTGGTATGCGTGCTTACTTTATTGTGATTGCCTGTCTTGGGGCGATGATCGGGGTGTTGATGCTCCCCGACCTTCTCATGGGGCTGACCTATCTGACATTCGGGCTCGTGCTTCTGTTCGGGCTCCTGATCGCGAACCTCTTCGCCCTCATGATCCTCATGATCCCCGCCGTTTTGCTCGGCCGAAAAACACGGGCCGGCGCGGCGCTGCTTGGTGCCGTGATCTTCCTCGGAGCGGTTTTTGGCCCGGGCCTTTACCGCAACCACCTTGATCCAAACGCCGCCTGGTTACAGCCCGTCCTCAGCGCCGAGCTGAAGACACCGCCGAGATCCGTAGAGCTCTGGACCAAATGGAGCGGCAAAGAGGCCCATGACCTGACCTGCTCTGACATCTGCATGCAGCTCCTGAGAAACCCTGATCTGGACTGGATCCGCTTGCGTTGGAGTTCAAAGACCGCCGCATTGTTTGCCCGCGATCGGGACGGGCGGCTCAGAGCGCAGGAAAACCACGAACGTCCTGCTGATGTGATGATCAACGACTACGAGGTGAGCGGCGAATGGCCCAAGCCCGGCAATCTCGATATCTGGGAGGTTCAGTACCGGCCCGAAGGCTACGTGATCGTGGACCAGCGCAGCCGCAAGGTGATCGCACGCAATCTCGAGGCCAAAGCAAAGGGCGTATGGCACTTTACCTTCTTGTACATGGATCCAGAGGAACGCGGCCTGGCCTCCCTACACCTGTGGCGCAACAACAGGCTCAAAATCTCTGCTGATCCAGATCGCACCCTGAAAAGCGACCTGATCCACTTTGGTCTGTTTGACCCGGACATCTCCTATGACACCGTCAACGACCCGGTCATTCTGGACGATGCGGTGCGGAAGATCCTGCAAAGATATCAGAGCCCGCACCCCGCGCCGCTCTCTGCCGATGAAAAAGATCTGTTGCGGGAATTCGATCTTCAGCTGGACCGGGGCCTCCGCCTGCCCGAACGGAAAGATCTCGTTGCCGAGCTGATCAAACAAGGGCTCGGCTTTGGCAAGGGGGCCCGAAAGATCCTGGAGGCAGACCCCTCGATCAGATCAGAGCTCTTCGCCATCGCCGCATCGAACTTTCACAGCAGAGATGTCTTTGCCGCCAAACTTGCCAAGCTGGAGTTTTATTATCGGCTCGATAGGAACGAGTCGCTGGCAGAGGTCGGCCAATATGAAACAGAACTCGCAATGGCGTTCCGTCGCGCCGACCATCAGCGAAAAGTGAACAGCCTGCCTTTGCTGTATTACCTTAAAATGGACCATCCAGACCTGATCCTGGATCAGATCATCGCGCTGTTTCCCCCGCTCAGCGACGTCAACCGGCGCTACAGCGACGAAACTTTGCGCGGCTGGCAAGCGCAAGGCGCGGATATCGAGTTCATGCAAGGCCTGTGGAAAAAGAAAGTCATCATCGAGTCCCCACCGGATCACATCCAACTCTCCCACCCCGCTATCATAGCCATGGCGAAGATGGAGGATCTCGACCAGGATTACCTCCGCAGCTGGATGATGCGCTGGTCCCTCGAACATCACCGTGTCGGGTGGTTTGAAAAAGACGTCAACAAAGCCGTGGTAGATTTGCTCGTCAAACATGATCTGCTGGATGTACTCGCGTTCTTGCAAGGCTCCATGTTCCCCAACCGGGGGCTGGACACGCCGCGAGATCCGAGCAAGTTTGTAACCCCCTTGGTCCTGCGGTGATGCGGGGCTGGGACAAGGCCGCCGCCCCATCGCCCCCTCCCGGCGTGGCAGCGGCACCCTTCACATGCCCCGCCATCCCCCCTTCGTGCCGCGCCATTTTGGCCACGACACGCCCACAGCGCATCTGCCGGGTTGCGGCAGCGGGCGGAATTGCCTAAATCACCTGAAATCGAAATGACTCGCGTGCGTCCGGTCCCGTACCGGATGGCCGCCCATGCGCGTTGACGCGCGCAGCAACCACAGGATCCTACAGGCCCGTCCATGGAAAATGTCGTCCTTACCATCCACCTCCTCGTCACGCTGGCCCTGATCGGCGTCGTGCTCCTTCAACGCTCCGAAGGCGGCGGGCTCGGTATGGGCGGCGGCGGCGGGGCTGTCGCGGGCCGTTCTGCGGCCACCGCGCTGGGCAAGCTGACCTGGGTTCTGGGCTTTGGCCTCTTCGCCACCTCGATCGCGCTCACCGTGATCGCGGCGGAAAAATCGGCCGGCAGCTCGGTGCTCGACCGTCTGACCGACGCCCCGGCGCAATCGGCCCCGGCCGACAGCCAAGGCGATACCGGCCTCGGCGGCTCGCTCCTGCCCCCGGCGGCAGGCGATGACGCGCCGCTCCTGCCAAGCGCCGAATAATCCACAAGCTTTAGAGGAAGGCAAAAGAACCGCAACATCATCTTGCGGTCACCTTGCGCCTTTATCTCGATTGCTATAAGAATTGAGTCCCGTGGTGCTGCGGGTCTCAGAGACCGAATCGTGCCATCTCAGAGGCCAGAAATCACGGGGGACTGCCATCCTATGGCGCGTTTTATCTTCATCACAGGTGGGGTCGTCTCGTCCCTTGGCAAAGGTCTCGCATCGGCGGCGCTCGGCTCGCTCCTGCAGGCCCGCGGCTTCTCGGTGCGCCTGCGCAAGCTCGATCCCTATCTGAATGTCGATCCTGGCACGATGTCGCCCTTTGAGCATGGCGAGGTCTTCGTCACCGATGATGGCGCCGAAACCGATCTCGACCTCGGCCATTACGAACGCTTCACCGGCGTTCCCGCCCGGATGACCGATTCCGTCTCCTCGGGCCGCATCTATTCCGACGTGCTCGAAAAGGAACGGCGCGGCGATTACCTCGGCAAAACGATTCAGGTGGTCCCCCATGTCACCAACCAGATCAAGGAATTCATCTCGATCGGTGAAGACGAGGTCGATTTCATGCTCTGCGAAATCGGCGGCACCGTCGGCGACATCGAGGGCCTGCCCTTCTTCGAGGCAATCCGCCAGTTCAGCCATGACCAGCCGCGCGGCCAATGCATCTTCATGCATCTGACCCTGCTGCCCTATCTCTCGGCCAGCGGCGAGCTCAAGACCAAACCAACCCAGCACTCGGTCAAGGAATTGCAATCCATCGGCATCGCGCCCGACATCCTCGTCTGCCGCTCCGAACAGCCGATCCCCGAAAAAGAACGCGAGAAAATCGCCCTCTTCTGCAACGTCCGCAAAGAGGCGGTGGTCGCGGCCTATGACCTCAAATCCATCTACGAGGCGCCGCTCGCCTATCACCGCGAAGGCCTCGATCAGGCGGTGCTCGATGCCTTTGCCATCTCGCCCGCGCCGCGCCCCGATCTGACCATCTGGCAGGATGTCTATGACCGCATCCACAACACCGATGGCGAGGTCAACATCGCCATCGTCGGCAAATATATTCAGCTCGAAGACGCCTATAAATCCATCAAAGAGGCGCTGACCCATGGCGGCATGGCGAACCGCGTCAAGGTCAATGTCGAATGGGTCGATGCCGAGATCTTCGACCGCGAAGACCCCGCGCCCCATCTCGAAGGCTTCCACGCGATCCTCGTCCCCGGCGGCTTTGGCGAACGCGGCACCGAAGGCAAGATCCGCGCCGCCGAATTCGCCCGCACCCGCAAGATCCCCTATCTCGGCATCTGCCTCGGCATGCAAATGGCGGTGATCGAGGCGGCGCGCAACGTGGCCGGGCTCAAGGACGCGGGCTCCGAGGAATTCGATCACGAGGCCGGCGAAAAACGCTTCACCCCCGTGGTCTACCACCTCAAGGAATGGGTGCAGGGCAACCGCAAGGTCAAGCGCAAGGTCTCCGACGACAAGGGCGGCACCATGCGCCTCGGCGCCTATGACGCGACGCTCAAGGACGGCTCCCGCGTGGCCCAGATCTATGGCACCACAGGCATCGACGAACGCCACCGCCACCGCTACGAGGTCGACACGACCTACCGCGAACAGCTCGAAAAATGCGGCCTGACCTTCTCGGGCATGTCCCCCGACGGGCGGCTGCCGGAAATCGTCGAATGGGCCGATCACCCGTGGTTCATCGGCGTGCAATTCCACCCCGAGCTGAAATCGAAACCCTTCGCGCCGCATCCGCTCTTTGCCGATTTCGTGCGCGCCGCGCTGGAAAACAGCCGCCTCGTCTAAGCACTCAGGCGGGGCGTTTGAGCCCCGCCCGCGCCGCCTCCGACACCTCCCGCATGGCACAGCCCTCGGCGTGATCATTGATCAGCCCCATCGCCTGCATGAAGGCGAAAATCGTCGTCGGCCCGAGAAACTTCCAGCCGCGCTTTTTCAATTCCTTGGCAATCGCCTGTGACGCCGGCGACACCGACCGGCTCTGCGGGGTCACCCCCGGCTCCTCGCCCGGCTCATAGCGCCAGAAAAACGCCGCCAGAGATCCCTCCGCTTCGACCATCTCACAGGCCCGCGCCGCATTGTTGATCGTGGCCTCGATCTTGCCGCGATGCCGGATGATCCCCGCATCCTGCAAGAGCCGCGCCACATCCGCCTCGCCAAACCGCGCCACCTGATGAAAATCGAACCCGGCAAAGGCCGCGCGGAAATTCTCGCGCTTCGACAGGATCGTCCGCCAGCTGAGCCCCGACTGAAAGCTTTCCAGACAGAGCTTCTCGAAAAGCCGCTGGTCATCGACCACCGGATAGCCCCATTCGCGGTCGTGATAGTCGAAAAACTCCGGCGCCGCCGCACACCAGCCACAGCGCGGCCGCCCGTCCGGCCCCTCTACCAATCCCGTCATCGCTCTCTCTCCCGGTTTGCGCCTCTTCTGGCTCACAATATCCCGGGGTGAATTGGCCGCAAGGCCAAGAGGGGCCGCGCCCCTCCCGGCCCCGCCCTATCAGCCGCGCGCCTCGCGAATGAGCCGCAGGATATCCTGCGCCGCCTCGGGGATATTGGTGCCCGGGCCAAAGATCGCCTTGACGCCGGCCTTTTTGAGGAACTCGTAATCCTGCTGCGGGATCACCCCGCCACAGATCACCAGAATATCGCCCGCATCATTCTCGCGCAGCGCCTCGATGAGCTTAGGCGCCAGCGTCTTGTGCCCCGCCGCCTGGCTCGAGATGCCGATCACATGCACGTCATTGTCGACCGCATCCTGCGCCGCCTCTTCCGGCGTCTGGAACAGCGGCCCGACATCCACGTCAAAGCCGATATCGGCAAAGGCCGTGGCAATCACCTTGGCGCCCCGGTCATGGCCATCCTGCCCCATCTTGACGACGAGCATGCGCGGACGCCGTCCCTCTTCCTCGGCAAATTCCTCGACCGATTTCTGGATCGCGGCAAAGCCCGCGTCGCCCTCATAAGCCGCGCCATAGACCCCGGCCAGCGTCTTGACCTCGGCCCGGTGCCGCCCGAACTCATCTTCCATCGCCATGCTGATCTCTCCCACAGTGGCCCGGGCCCGCGCGGCCTCAACCGCCGCCTCGAGCAGATTGCCGCCCTCGCGCGCCCGCCGCGTGATCTCGGCCAGCGCCGCATCACAGGCGGCCTGATCGCGGCTCGCCCGGATCGTCTCGAGCCGCGCGATCTGACTGTCGCGCACCGCCATATTGTCGACATCGAGAATGTCGATCGGGTCTTCCTTGTCCTTGCGGTACTTGTTGACCCCGACGATCACCTCGTCGCCGCGGTCGATCATCGCCTGCCGCGTCGCCGCCGATTCCTCGATGCGCAGCTTCGGCATGCCCGAGGCCACCGCCTTGGTCATGCCGCCCATCTCATCGACCTCTTCGATGATCTTCCACGCCGCCTCGGCGAGCTCATGGGTCAGGCTCTCGACATAATAGGACCCGGCCAGCGGATCGACCACATTGGTCACCCCGGTCTCTTCCTGCAGCACGAGCTGGGTGTTGCGTGCAATCCGCGCGCTGAAATCCGTCGGCAGCGCAATCGCCTCGTCGAGCGCATTGGTGTGCAGCGACTGCGTGCCCCCCAGAACCGCGCTCATCGCCTCATAGGCGGTGCGGATCACGTTGTTATAAGGGTCTTGCTCCTGCAGGCTCACGCCGCTCGTCTGGCAATGGGTGCGCAGCATTTTCGACCGGTCCGATTTCGCCCCGAACTCGGTCATAATCCGATGCCAGAGCAGACGCGCCGCCCGCAGCTTGGCCGCCTCCATGAAGAAATTCATGCCGATCGCAAAGAAAAAGCTGAGCCGCCCGGCGAATTTATCGACATCGAGCCCGGCCTCGATCGCCGCTTTCACATATTCCTTGCCATCGGCCAGCGTAAAGGCCAGCTCCTGCACGAGGTTCGCCCCCGCCTCCTGCATGTGATAGCCCGAGATCGAGATCGAGTTGAATTTCGGCATATGCTCAGAGGTATAGCCGATGATGTCCGACACGATCCGCATCGAGGGCTCGGGCGGGTAAATATAGGTGTTGCGAACCATGAACTCCTTGAGAATGTCGTTCTGGATCGTCCCCGCCAGCAGGCTCTTGTCATGGCCCTGTTCTTCGCCCGCCACGATGAAACTGGCAAGGATCGGGATCACCGCGCCATTCATCGTCATCGACACGCTGACCTGATCGAGCGGGATCTCGTCAAAGAGGATCTTCATATCCTCGACACTGTCGATGGCGACGCCTGCCTTGCCGACATCGCCGACGACGCGCGGATGGTCGCTGTCATAGCCCCGGTGCGTCGCCAGATCAAAGGCCACCGACACGCCCTGCTGCCCGGCCGCCAGATTGCGGCGGTAAAAGGCGTTGGATTCCTCGGCCGTGGAAAACCCCGCATATTGCCGGATGGTCCAGGGACGGCCCGCATACATCGTCGCCTTGACGCCACGGGTGAACGGCCCCTCGCCGGGCAGGCTGCCCAGATGGCCGAGCCCCTCGAGGTCCTCCTCGGTATAGATCGGCTTGACCTTGATGCCTTCCAGCGTGTTCCAGGTCAGGTCCTCCACCGCGCGACCGCGCAGCTCTTTCTCGGCGATTTCACGCCATGCGTCGTGCTTGCGTCCCATTGCTTTGTCCTCTTCTGATCGCGCCCGGGTCGGGGTTTGTCCCCGCTGTCTCAGGCGTGGTTTCCTCACAGATCCGTGCCAGCCCATCCGCGCCCGCGCGCAGCCAGTACAGATCATCCGCATAGGTTTCGGCCATCCGGGCCCGGGCCTCCCTGTCAAAGAGCCCTGCCCCCTCGGCCATCTCGGCAAAGGGTCCGGGATCGAGGCCGCACTCCGTCAGCCGCGCCACCAGCGCCGCCGTGCTGGGCCGCGCATTGCGCACCTCGCGCGCGTGTTTGCGCGGCACGTTCGCCCGCCCCAGAAGCGCCGCCAGACGCGCCTCCGGGTAAGGCGCCAGCCGTTCATGCGGCAGCACGATGATCTCGGTGTCGGGCAGCGCACAGGCGAGATCGGTCACCACATCACGCCAGCTGCGCGGCATGGCGGCAATCTCGGCGAGCTCCGCGGGTCCCGGCACCTGACCGATCCGCATCAGGCTGAACGCATAGGCCGAGGCCCAGTAATGCTGCGGCGCGCGGATGCACAGGATCACCCGATCCACCCGGCCACCCATCGCATGACGATAGCGCGCCAGCCGCTGCCCCGCCGCCGGATAGAGCTGCCGATGCCGGAGATTGTGCCGCACACTGCCGAGCATATTCTCATCGCTCACCACCAGCGCCCGCAGCCCCCGCGCCTCGAGCTTGGCCAACCGCAGGGCGATCCGGCCCCGGGCGCGCTCGATCTGCTGCGCCGGGCTCATCACCGACGCCACCGGCGTCACCCCGTGAAACAGCCCCTTGCGCAGCCGCGGCGGCCCCCAATAGCCCACGCCGCCATCGCCCAGCGTCTCGGCATTGGACCGCATGTAAAACTGAAAACTCGTCGAGGCAGCCCGATGCGCCCCCAAATGCAGGTGAATATCCATGGCAGCCCTTGCAGATGGCGCCGCCGATCTCTGTCGCGACGCGGGAAAAGATGCCCGAGCCTTGCGCAGAGTTTTTGATATATGATGAAGACGCCCCCGCCCGGCACAGCCTGCGCTTTGCCATATCGCAATCGGTCCATCCGTGCTTATATAAGGATCAGCAGGAGGATCAATGACACGCGTTTTTTCCAAGTTTTCCGGTCTGTTGCTCGCCATGGCATTGGCTGCACCGGCCGCCGCCCAAGAGGCCCAGACCACGCCAGAAGATCCGGTCGTCCTCGGGTCGATTGATGCAAATTTGAATGATTTTCTTTGGCACAAACGCCCGCTGGTCATCTTCGCCGACAGCGCCGAAGACCCGCGTTTCCTGCAACAGATGCAATATATCGAGGCCCGGCTCGACGATCTCGCCGAACGCGATGTGGTGGTGCTGATCGACACCGATCCGGCCAGCGGCTCCGAGCTGCGCGAGGCGCTGCGCCCGCGCGGCTTCATGCTCGCCCTGATCTCCAAGGATGGCACCGTGATCCTGCGCAAACCCTCGCCCTGGTCGGTGCGGGAAATCTCGCGCACCATCGACAAGCAACCGTTGCGCGAACAGGAAATCCGCGACCGGCGCGCCGCGGGCCAGGGCTGAGCCCCGCCCGCCGCAACTCCGGCTCCGCTGATATCCTGCCCGCGTGTCATCGCGGTTACTCGAACTCCATGATCACGTCATCCACGGCGAGACTGTCGCCCGGACCCGCGTTGATCTTGGCCACCACGCCCTTTTTCTCGGCGCGCAGGATGTTCTCCATCTTCATCGCCTCGACGGTACAGAGCGCCTGACCCTCCTGCACCTCCTGCCCCTCTTCCACCGCCACGGTGACGATGAGACCCGGCATCGGGCAGAGCAGCAGCTTGGACGTGTCCGGCGGCAGCTTCTCGGGCATCAGCCGGGCGAGCTCGGCCTGACGCGGGCTGCGCACATGCACCTTGAGCTCGGCACCACGGCTGCGAATGCGGAAGCCGCCGGAAATCTTGCCGACCTTGAGCACCAAGGGCGCGCCGCCCACATCGAGCCGCGCCAGCGTGTCGCCCGGCGTCCAGTCGCTCGCCACCCGCAGCTCGCTGCCATCGTCGAACTTCACGGTCGAACCTTCGCGGTCGGCCTTGATGGTGACGGGATACTCCTCGCCCTGCAGGCTCACCACCCAATCCTCGCCGACATGGCGCTCGTGATTGTCCATCCGGCCCGAGACACGGGTGCGGCGGATCTCGGCCACCCGGTGCATCGCGGCACAGGCCGCCGCAATCCGGCGCAGCGCATCACTGTCGAGCGTCACACCGTCGAAGCCCTCGGGATATTCCTCGGCGATGAACGCCGTGGTCATGTCGCCCGACACAAACTTCGGGTGATCCATCACCGCGCTGAGGAACGGCAGGTTATGCCCGATCCCCTCGACCTCGAAACTGTCCAGCGCCACGCGCATCCCCTCGATGGCGCTCGCCCGGTCCGGCCCCCAAGTGCAGAGCTTGGCGATCATCGGGTCGTAATACATCGAAATCTCGCCGCCATCATAGACGCCGGTGTCATTGCGCACGGCCCAGTCGCCCGCCGGCGCCTCGCCCTGCCATTTCCCGGTCTCGAGAAGCGGCCCGGCGGCCACTTCCTGCGGCGGCGCATAGCGCGTCAGACGCCCGATCGACGGCAGGAAGTTGCGATAGGGATCCTCGGCATAGAGCCGGCTCTCCATCGCCCAGCCGGTGAGTTTCACATCGTCCTGGCTCATGCCGAGCTTTTCGCCCGCCGCGACACGGATCATCTGCTCCACAAGGTCGACCCCGGTGATCAGCTCGGTCACCGGATGTTCCACCTGCAGACGGGTGTTCATCTCGAGGAAGTAGAAATTCTTGTCGCCATCGACGATGAATTCCACCGTCCCGGCGCTGGCATAGCCCACCGCATGGGCCAGCGCCACGGCCTGCTCGCCCATCGCGCGCCGCGTCGCCTCGTCGAGAAACGGGCTCGGCGCCTCTTCGATGACCTTCTGGTTGCGGCGCTGGATCGAACATTCCCGCTCGCCCAGGTAAATGCCGTTGCCATGGCTGTCACAGAGCACCTGAATTTCGATATGGCGCGGCTGGGTGACGAATTTCTCGATGAAAATCCGGTCATCGCCAAAGCTGTTGGCCGCCTCGTTCTTCGAGCTCTGGAACCCTTCGCGCGCCTCTTCGTCATTCCATGCGATGCGCATCCCCTTGCCGCCGCCGCCAGCCGAGGCCTTAATCATCACCGGATAGCCGATCTCGCCCGAGATCTTCACCGCCTCATCCGCATCCGCGATCAGACCCATATAGCCCGGCACGGTCGACACATCCGCCTCCTGGGCGATCTT
The DNA here is from genome assembly GCF_037027165.1 of Roseovarius sp. CH_XMU1461. NCBI lineage: Bacteria > Pseudomonadati > Pseudomonadota > Alphaproteobacteria > Rhodobacterales > Roseobacteraceae > Roseovarius > Roseovarius sp. CH_XMU1461. The sequence continues at coordinate 311,757 of NZ_JAYMDV010000002.1, read as the reverse complement.
CTTCGAGGTGATCTTGTCGCCCATGCTCTCGATCGCGCCCACCGGCGGGCCGACAAAGGCCACGCCCTCGGCGGCCAGCGCCTCGGCGAATTTCGAGTTCTCCGACAAGAAGCCATAGCCCGGGTGCACCGCCTCGGCGCCAGTGGCGCGAATGGCCTCCATGATCTTGTCAATCACGATATAGGATTGGTTCGCGGGCGGCGGCCCGATATGCACCGCCTCATCCGCCATCTGCACATGCAGCGCATTGCGGTCCGCGTCCGAATAGACCGCAACGGTCTGAATGCCCATCTTGCGGGCCGTCTTGATCACGCGACAGGCGATCTCGCCGCGGTTGGCGATCAGGATTTTCTTGAACATTCTGCGTCCCCTTCGGTTCTGCCGCGCCCGTCTTCGGGCTTGCGGTCGGCAAAGAAAAAGCCACCGACGGCAGCACCGTCGATGGCTCTATGACAATGACAGGCGCGGCGCCGGGCGGCGCCACCTGTCAGGTGATCAGCATCTGCTTGGGTAGGCGTGGCAATAGGCGACGTTGCCCGCCGCACCGACGGCTGCCCCGGCTGCAAGGCTGCCGCCCAGCACCGCCGCGGTGCCGACGCCCGCGCCCGCCCCGATAAGGGCCTGCTCGCCCAATGTGTCGCCACAGGCCGCAAGGCCAAGCGCGGCAACCAAGGCTGCGGCCAATGAAAACTTCTTCTGCATGATAGGCTACCTCTTCCCGATCCTTCAGGGGTTATCCCTCTATCACAGGTGGAAACGCCTTCAGCGTCAAACAGTTCCCCTTTCTGCATGCACAAACTGGCAAGAGTTTGCCCATCTCTGTGCGCCTCAGCAGAGGAAAAAATGGGCGACGCACGCCAAAACACGCGGCGCCGCCCATAAGGGGAAGGGTAACGGTTCAGACAATATGTCTCGGGCCCTTGGGGAAGACCCGCCACTACAAGACCCAATCTGGGGGCGGTTTTCGTCCAAGCCAAGCCGGTTTTCTCCAGCTTCTTGCGATCGGCTGCAACCCGCTTAAACCGGTCTTTCATGCGCGGAAACAAGCGCAGATTCCCGCCGATTTGGCGCTCACCTTCGCAGAACTGCACAAAAGGACTGGTCATTTCGATCATTCCATGGCCTCAGGAAAGGCCCGGCGCATGGCCTCGACATCGATGACGAGACGCGCCTCGTAATCCTCGGGATCGAACGGATCATCATAGGGCAGCACTTCGCGCCCAAAGAGCCAGGCGAGCCGCCCGGCATCGAGATTGCCGCGCTCAAAGGGCTCATCGCCAAAATGCTCCCAAAGCGCCGCGGCAAAGGCCGCATCGGCACGCTTGTCCGCCGGCCGCCGGTCGCGATACCGCTCCCGCGCCACCAGAGGCGTCGCCCCCTTGGGATTGGCCCGGCGCAGGGTGAATTGGAAATCAGACCCCGGCAGACGGCCGGGAAATCCTCGATGTTTGATCATGCTTGGGCCTCCGCATCGATCTGGGCGGCGCGCATGAAAAACGGGACAGGCCCAAAGGCCCGCCCCGCGAAACCCGAAATCGGGTCAGCGTGCTTAGTATTTGCCGCCGTATTTGGTCGTGGGCGCGGGCTCGACCGAAATCGGCTCCGGCTCGACGACAACGTATTCTTCTTCAGCTTGCTGGGCACAAGCTGCAACCATGGCCACGAGGCCGAGCGCGAGAAGGCTCTTGATACTGTTCGACATGTTTGTCTCCTGTTTCTTGTTCGAGGGTTAAACGAGGCAAACGCCCCCACCTGCCCCGAAAACACGGTAACGGCCACCCGAGGGCAACCACCGTGCAAAATAGGCGATATCCATGTCAAAAGATATGCGGAGAAACGCATCGAATTCCCCTGTGACTCAGAAGCCTCAACTCCCGCCAGGGCCGCAGAATCCGCCGCAAGATATTGTGTCCGCATCAGAATTCCTCCCAGATACAGACGCCGTTTTCGACGCGAAACGCCTCGAACACCTGCGCGACACCGGGCGTCGGCTCGCCGAACACGGTCTCGGCCCCGGCCAGGGAAATCACCACCTGATCGGGCTGCGGACCGACGGCGGGCAGCCGCGGCACAGCATAGCTGTCGCACAGATATTGCAGATCGCTCATCACCGCGTCGAACCCTCCTTCCGTCACTTCAAACCCGTCCTGCACAAAGCGGAACCTGTAGATGAGCCCCGGCCCCGGCCCCGGCCGGTCGCTCAGAGTTTCGTGCAAATGCGCCACCCCGCCCGAGGGCAGCGGCAGCAATTCGGGCAAGGCGGCCTGCCCCGACGCCCCGGCTGCCCCGAAGAACAGCCAGACCCCGGTCAGCGCCGCCGCCCGCCCCATCACAGCGGAATATTGTCGTGTTTCTTCCACGGCATGTCATGCGCCTTGTTGCGCAGGCTGGCAATCGCCCGGCTGACCCGCACCCGCGTGCTGCGCGGCATGATCACCTCGTCGATGAACCCGCGCTCGGCGGCCACGAACGGATTGGCGAACCGATCCTCGTAATTCTTGGTATGGGCCGCGATCTTTTCCGGATCGCCCAGATCGGCGCGATGGATGATCTCCGTCGCCCCCTTGGCCCCCATCACCGCCACCTCGGCGGTGGGCCAGGCATAGTTGAAATCGCCGCGCAGATGTTTCGACGACATCACCACATAGGCCCCGCCATAGGCTTTGCGGGTGATCACCGTGACCTTCGGCACCGTCGCCTCGCCATAGGCAAAGAGCAGCTTGGCGCCATGTTTGATCACCCCGTTATACTCCTGGCTCGTCCCCGGCAGGAAGCCCGGCACATCCACCAGCGTCAGGATCGGAATGTCGAAACAGTCGCAGAACCGCACGAACCGCGCCGCCTTGCGGGCGCTGTCAATGTCGAGAACCCCGGCCAGAACCATCGGCTGGTTGGCCACCACACCGACCGTCCGCCCCTCGAGACGGATAAAGCCGGTGATCATGTTCTTGGCGAAATCCTCCTGGATCTCATAGAAATCGCCCTCATCCGCCAGCTTGAGGATCAATTCCTTCATGTCATAGGGCGTGTTGGGATTGTCGGGCACCAGCGTATCGAGGCTCGGCTCGACCCGGTCGGGCGCGTCAAAGAACGGCCGTTTCGGCGGTTTCTGCCGGTTGTTGAGCGGCAGGAAATCGACCAGACGCCGCACTTCGGCCAGCGCTTCGACATCGTTTTCGAACGCCGCATCCGCGACCGAGCTTTTCTTGGTATGGGTGCTCGCCCCGCCGAGCTCTTCGGCGCTCACCTGCTCGTTGGTCACGGTCTTGACCACATCCGGGCCGGTCACGAACATGTAAGAGCTGTCTTTCACCATGAAGATGAAATCGGTCATTGCCGGGCTGTAGACCGCGCCGCCGGCACAGGGGCCCATGATCACGCTGATCTGCGGCACCACGCCCGAGGCCATGATGTTGCGCTGAAAGACTTCGCCATAGCCCGCGAGACTGTCGACGCCTTCCTGAATGCGCGCGCCGCCCGAATCGTTGATCCCGATGATCGGCGCGCCATTCTGCACCGCCATATCCATGATCTTGCAGATCTTCTGCGCATGGGTGGCCGAGACCGAGCCGCCAAGCACGGTAAAATCCTGGCTGAACACATAGACCTGACGGCCATTGATCGTGCCCCAGCCGGTCACCACCCCGTCGCCATAGGGCTGGTTCTCTTCCATGCCGAAATCGGTGCAGCGATGGGTCATGAACATGTCGAACTCTTCGAAACTGCCCTCGTCGAGCAGCAGATCGATCCGCTCGCGCGCCGTCAGCTTGCCGCGCCCATGCTGCGCGTCGATGCGCTTTTGCCCACCGCCAAGCCGCGCCTGACCGCGGCGGTCTTCCAAGGTCTGAAGAATATCTTTCACAACTGGCCTCCCGGGATTTTTCCCATCTATAGGCGGCGCATCGCGCCCCGTGAAGCGCTATTCAGCAAATTTGCAAATACTTGCGAAACATGCGGTGCAATACTGCAAATCAGCAAATCTTCCGCCGCTGCCCCGCGCTCGCCCCGGCACAAAGCCCGGCACAAAATTGTACCAAACGGTTCATCCCCGATGGACTTTGCCAAAATCCTGACCTAACCGAAGAGCATGCAAGAGACGCCGACGGTCCGTTTTGGCGACCGAACCACCGCACCTCATATCGTGACCCTCATCCTGCTGGCCGGGATTTCGGCGCTTGCGATGAATATCTTCCTGCCCTCGCTGCCCGGCATGACGGCGCATTTCGACACCGATTACCGGCTGATGCAACTCTCGGTGGCGCTCTACCTCGCCGTCAACGCGATGCTGCAGATCCTGATGGGCCCGGTCTCCGACCGTTTCGGCCGCCGCCCGGTGATCCTCGGCGGGCTGATCATCTTCATGATCGCCACCGTCGGCTGTATCTTCGCCCCCAATGTCACCGTCTTTCTCGCCTGCCGCATGGCCCAGGCCGCCGTGGTCGCCGCCATGGCGCTGAGCCGCGCCGTGGTGCGCGACATGGTCCCCCAGGACCGCGCCGCCTCGATGATCGGCTATGTCACCATGGGCATGACCGTGGCCCCGATGATCGGCCCCGCCATCGGCGGCGTGCTCGACGAGAGCTTTGGCTGGCAGGCCAATTTCTGGGCGCTGCTGATCCTCGGCGGGCTGGTGACCTGGCTCACCTGGTCCGATCTCGGCGAAACCGCCCCCAAGAGCGAGTTGTCGATCTTCCGCCAATTCGGCGAATACCCCGAACTGCTCACCGCGCCGCGGTTTTGGGGCTATGCGCTGGCCTCGGGCCTGTCGTCGGGGGCCTTCTTCGCCTATCTCGGCGGTGCGCCCTATGTGGGCGATCACGTCTTCGGCCTGTCGCCCTCCGAAGTGGGCTTCTTCTTCGGCGCACCCGCCGTCGGCTATTTCGTCGGCAATTTCCTCTCCGGCCGCTATTCGGTGCGCGCCGGCGTCAACAAGATGGTGCTCTGGGGCACGCTGATCAACGCCTCCGGCATTCTGGTCAACCTCGGCCTGTTCTGGGCCGGGCTCGCCAATGAGATCACCTTCTTCGCCCTGATGACCATGGTCGGGCTCGGCAATGGCATGACCATTCCCAACGCCACCGCCGGCGCCCTCTCGGTGCGCCCGCATCTGGCCGGCACCGCCTCGGGGCTTGCAGGCGCGCTGATGATCGGCCTCGGCGCCGGGCTCTCGGCGCTGGCTGGCGCGGTGCTCACCGAAGGCTCGGGCGCGACGCCGCTCCTGTGGGTGATGCTCGCCACCGCCCTGCCCGCCATCGCCGCCATCTCCTTCGTGATCCGCCGCGAAAAACGACTGGTGGCCGAGGCCCGCCTCTAACCGTCCCGCTCCTCGCCCCCTTGACGGGCCGAGTTTGCAAACACATGATGCGCCAACCGCAAATCTGCAAAGGCGCACCCCATGGCCCCTCGCAAACTCTACGCCGGTGCCAAGCTGCGCGAGACCCGCAGCCGCCTCGGCCTGACCCAAAAAGACTTCGCCGCCCGGCTCGGCGTGAGCCTCCCGTACCTGAACCAGATGGAGAATAATAACCGTCCGGTGAGCACCACGGTGGTGCTCGCCCTGGCACAGGAATTTGGCTTCGACGTCACCGAGCTTGGCTCGGGCGACGCCGAACGCATGGTCTCCGACATGCGCGAAGCGCTGGCCGATCCGGTCTTCTCCGACCCGCCACCGCTCTCCGATCTGCGCCTCGCCGCAGGCAATGCCCCGGCCCTCGCCCGCGCCTTTCTCGAACTGCACGCCGCCTACCGCCAGACCCATGAACGGCTCGCCTCGCTCGACGAAGCGCTGGGCCGCGACGACGCCCAGACCCAGCAAAGCCCGTGGAACGAGGTCCGCGATTTCTTCCACTATTGCGACAATTACGTCGATGCGGTGGACCGCGCCGCCGAACGGTTCGGCACGCTCGACAAACCCGGCCAGACGGTGACCGACAAGGCCCGCAGCGCCCTGCAGGAGCGCGGCATCTCCGTCGTGCTCGCCGACACCGACCCGGTGCGCCAATTCGACCGCGAACGCGGGATACTCCAGCTCTCCTCCCGCGCCGCCCCCGAAACCCGCAGCTTTCAGATGCTCCTGCAACTGGCGCTGCTGACCCAGGACAAGCTTTTCGAGGCGACGCTCGATCTCGCCCGGTTCCAATCCGACGAGGCCCGCGCCATCGCCAAGATCGGCCTCGCCAATTACTACGCAGGCGCCGCGCTCATGCCCTATGGCGCCTTCCTCGCCGCCGCCCGCGACCAGCGCCACGATCTCGAACGGCTCGCCAACCGCTTTGGCGCCTCCATCGAACAGGTGGCACACAGGCTCTCAACCCTGCAACGCCCCGGCGCCAAGGGCATCCCCTTCTTCTTCGTCCGCGTCGATCAGGCCGGCACCATCACCAAACGCCACTCCGCCACCCATATGCAATTCGCCCGCTACGGCGGCGCCTGCCCGCTCTGGAACGTGCATCAGGCGTTTGAAACCCCGGGCCGCTTCCTGCGGCAACTGGCCGAAACCCCCGACGGCATCCGCTACATCAACCTCGCCCGCGACGTCTCGAAACAGGGCGGCTCCTTCGGCGCGCCGGTGCGCCGCTTTGCCATCGCGCTCGGCTGCGAGGTCAAACATGCCGAGGCGCTGGTCTATGCCGACGGGCTCGATCTCGACACCGCCCAGGCGTTCGAACCGATCGGCATCTCCTGCCGCATCTGCGAACGCACCGATTGCCACCAACGCTCGATCCCGCCGCTGGAACGGCGGCTCACCATCACCCCCGACGCCCGTGGCGTGCTGCCCTATGAGGTCGGCTGACGCCGCGCCCTCCGGCTCCCGTCGCGCAGGGGTATTTGCCAACCAGAAAGAGGCACAAGTCACTCTTTTTGGTTAAAAATACCCAAATCCGACAGCGGCCACAGGCCTAGCGCTGCGCAGTTTCCCAGTCGGGATGCAGCCAAGGCTCGGCATTGTCGGGTGCCAGCGGTGCCCGGCCCAACACATGATCCGCGACCTTCTCGCCCGTCATGATCGACGGCGCGTTGAGATTGCCATTGGTGATGCGCGGGAAGATGCTGCTGTCGGCGACGCGCAGCCCCTCGACCCCGATCACCCGCGCCTCCGGGTCGACCACCGAGCGCGGATCCGCCGCCCGCCCCATCCGGCAGGTGCCGCAGGGGTGATAGGCGCTCTCCACATGCTCGCGGATGAAATCGTCCAGCGCCGCATCCGATTGGGCCGCCGCCCCGGGCTGGATCTCGTGGCGCACATAGGGCTGGAACGCCTCCTGCGCGAAAATCTCGCGGGTGAGCCGGATACAGCGCCGGAAATCCGCCCAGTCGCTGTCGTCACTCATATAGTTGAAGAGGATCTTCGGGTCCGCCGCCGGGTCCTTGCTGCGCAGGCTCACCGCCCCGCGCGAGACGCTGCGCATCGGGCCGACATGGGCCTGAAACCCATGCCCCTCGGCCGAGGCCTGCCCGTCATAGCGCACCGCGATGGGCAGGAAATGATACTGGATATCCGGATATTCCACCCCCTCCCGCGACCGGATGAAGGCGGCGCTTTCGAACTGGTTTGACGCCCCCGGCCCGGTCCGGGTGAAGAGCCAGCGCGCGCCCACATAGGCCTTGCCCAAGAGGCTCCAGTATTTGTAGAGGCTCACCGGCTGGCTCGCCGCCATCTGGATATAGAGCTCGAGATGATCCTGCAGGTTCTGCCCGACGCCCGGCCGGTCGGCCAGCACCTCGATCCCATGCTCCGCGAGATGCGAACCGGGGCCAATCCCCGACAGCATCAAAAGCTTGGGCGAATTGATCGACGACGCCGCAAGGATCACCTCCGCCTCGGCCCGGATCACCTCGACCTTGCCGCCGCGCAGCACCTCGACGCCGCGCGCCCGCCCCTCTTCGATCACCACCCGCCGCGCCAAGGCCCGCACCAGCGTGCAATTCTCGCGCTTCAGCGCCGGTTTGAGATAGGCATTGGCCGCCGACCAGCGCCGCCCTTTCCACACCGTCATGTCGAAGGGGCCGAACCCCTCCTGCTGATACCCGTTATAGTCGCCGGTCACCGGGTATCCCGCCTGCCGCCCGGCCTCGACAAAGGCCCGGGTCAGCGGGTTGGCGCGCGTCCCCCGCGTGATATGCAGCGGGCCGTCCTTGCCGCGCCACGCCGGATCGCCACCATGGCCACCATCATGCCAATTCTCCAGCCGCTTGTAATAGGGCAGCACATCGGCATAGCCCCAGCCCGCCGCGCCCTCGTCGCGCCAATGGTCGAAATCCTTGGCATGGCCGCGCACATAGATCATGCCGTTGATGCTGCTCGACCCGCCGATCACCTTGCCGCGCGGACAGGCGAGACGCCGCCCGCCGAGATGCGGCTCGGGCTCGGTCTCATAGCCCCAGTCATAGCGTTTCATGTTCATCGGATAGCTGAGCGCCCCGGGCATCTGGATGAACGGCCCCGCATCGGTGCCGCCATGCTCGATGACGATGACCCGCTTGCCCGCCTCGGCCAGCCGATAGGCCATGGCACAGCCCGCGCTGCCCGCGCCGACGATCACATACTCTGCCTGCATGTCACTCACCCCGCGGGAACCGTTGATTTTCCTCGACCACGTTGAGGTCCATGTGATTGCGCATATAGCGCTCGCTGGCGTCGCGCAGCGGCTGGTAATCCCACGGGTAATAGCCGCCCTGCCTGAGCGCCTCATAGACCACCCACCGCCGCGCCTGGCTCTCGCGCACCTGCGCATCGAACGCCTCGAGATCCCAACGCGCCGCCGCCTCGACCCGGAACCGCTCGAGCACCTCGCGATGCTCCGACAGCTCGGCCAGATTGGTCAATTCATGCGGATCGGCCTCGAGATCGAACAATTGCTCAGGATCGAGCGCGCAATTGGTGTATTTCCACCGCCCCGCCCGCAGACAGACCAGCGGCGAGTTCGACGCCTCGGCGGCATATTCCATCGCCACTGGGCTGCGCCGCTCGGCACCCTGGCCCAGCGGCACAAGGCTCTCGCCCGCGACCCAGGGCATCACCTCGGACATATCGACCCCGGCCAGATCGCAGAGCGTCGGGCAGACGTCGATATTGCTCACCGGCGCCTCGATCAGACCCGGCGCCATCTCGGGCGACGACACCATCAAGGGCACCCGCGACGAGCCCTCGTAGAAACACATCTTGAACCACAGCCCCCGCTCGCCGAGCATATCGCCATGATCCGAGACAAAGAGGATCACCGCCTCCTGCCGCGTCGCCTCGAGCGCCTCCATCACCTCGCCGATCTTGTCGTCGAGATAGGAAATATTGGCGAAATAAGCCCGGCGCGATCGGCGGATATCCTCCTCGGTGATGTCGAAATTGCGCCAGTCATTGGCGTCGAAAATCCGCTGCGCATGGGGGTCGTGATCGGCATAGTCCATCGCCGGCACCTCGGGCAGCAGATGGGCGCAATCCTCGTAGAGATCCCAGTATTTCTTGCGCGCCACATAGGGGTCATGCGGATGGGTGAAACTCACCGTGAGACACCAGGGCCGCGCATCATGACCGCGCGCCAGATCATAGACCTTGGCCCGCGCGTGATAGGCGACCTCATCGTCATATTCCATCTGGTTGGAAATCTCGGCCACCCCCGCCCCGGTGACGCTGCCCATATTGTGATACCACCAATCGATGCGCTCGCCCGGCTTGCGATAATCCGGCGTCCAGCCGAAATCGGCCGGATAAATATCGGTGGTCAGCCGCTCTTCGAACCCGTGCATCTGGTCGGGGCCGACGAAATGCATCTTGCCCGAAAGACAGGTCTGATAGCCCGCCCGCCGCAGGTGATGCGCATAGGTCGGAATATCGGCGGCAAACTCGGCCGCATTGTCATAGACCCGGCTGCGCGACGGCAGCAGCCCGGACATGAAGCTCGCCCGCCCCGGCGCACAGAGCGGGCTCGCCGTATAGGCGTTTTTGAACCGGGTCGACCGCGCCGCCAGCTTCTTGAGATTGGGCGCATGCAGCCAGTCGGCAGGCCCATCGGGAAACAGCGTCCCATTGAGCTGATCCACCATGAAAATCAGGATATTGGGGGCAGTCATTCTGCGCTCTCCTTGCTCAGGGCGCCATCCAGATAGGACAGCATGACATCAATCGCCGCATCCCCGGCGAGCGGATCGCGGCGCAGCGCCTGCCGCAGGTAGAGCCCGTCGATCATCGCCGCGAGCCCCCGCGTCACAAGCCGCGCCTCGGCGGCGGGCATCATCTGACGCAGCGCATGGTTGAGGTTCGACCGCAGCCGCCGCTGATAGATATGCAAGAGCCGCGACGCCTCGTCGGATTTGAGCGCCTGCACATAGAAATTGAGCCAGGCCGCCACCGTCTCATTGCGAAACTGGGTGCGGGCGAAACTGGCGCGGATGATCGCCTCGACCCGTTCGCGCGGCGTTTTCGCCATCGACAGCGCGCCGCGCACCTCGGCCCCGTAAAGGCCGAGGATATGGCGCATGGCGGCGGTAAAGATCTGCTCCTTGCCGCCGAAATAATGATGCGCCAGCGCGCTCGACATCCCCGCCCGCTTGGCGATCTGGCTCACCGTCACATCGAGCGTGCCGCGCAGGCCGACCTCGTGGATCGTCGCCTCGACCAAGGCCGAGCGCCGGATCGGCTCCATTCCAAGCTTGGGCATAGCGGGGCTCCGATAGAAAAAACTTGTCTCAATCGGATATTGGCGTTTAATTGACTCGTCAATCAATAAAAAAGCTGACCGACTCCCGCCAAGGTACGATTTGTAAAAATTGAAGTGCGGGCAAGAAATTAGGTTGCGTGCCCGGCGACGCTCGCCGTATCTTTTGCGCATGGGACCATAACACCATCACCCCGGCCGTTCGGGGAAACTGTCGCAGATCCGGGCGTTCCCCTTATACGGAACGCTCTGCTGCCGGTCCTCCCCTCCCGGTTGGAAATAACGAATGAAGACAACGACTCAGGGAGAATAGTTCATGTCGATCATCAAAGGCGGCCTTCTGGACCGCCGCGGTTTCCTCAAAACAACCGCCGCCACCACCTTCGCGGCCAGCCTGCCCATGACCGCCTATGCGGCCCCGAAACGCGGCGGCCACCTGCGCGTCGGCAAGGCCCACGGCCAGACCACCGACACGCTGAACCCCGGCACATGGGAAAACGGCTTTACCATCGGCATGGCCTTCGCCATCCATGGCTTCCTCACCGAAGTGGCCCCCGATGGCTCGGTCGCGGGCAACCTCGCCGAAAGCTGGGAAGCCTCTGACGACGCCGCCGAATGGCGCTTCAAGATCCGCAAGGGCGTGACCTTCCACGACGGCGCGGAACTGACGCCCGAAGACGTGGTCGCCTCGATCAACTTCCACCGCGGCGAGAACTCGACCTCGGCCGCCGGCCCGATCGTGGCGCCTATTCAGGACATGACCATCGAAGGCGATACCGTTGTCTTCAAGCTCGAAGGCGGCAATGCCGACTTCCCCTTCATCCTGACCGACTATCACCTGGCCATCTGCAAGGCCAAGGATGACAGCATCGACTGGCAATCCGGCAATGGCTGCGGCGCCTATGTGCTCAAGTCCAAGGATTTCGGCGTCTCGATCCGTCTCGAGAAGAACCCGAACCACTGGCGCGAGGATGTCGGCTTCTTCGACAGCATCGAAATGCTCGCCCTCGTCGACCAAAACGCCCGCACCACGGCGCTGGTCTCGGGCGATGTCGATGTCATCGACCGTCTCGACCTCAAGACCGTGGGGCTTCTGGGCCGCAAACCCGGCATTCAGATCAAATCGGTCGCCGGCACCCAGCATTACACCATCCCGATGGACACGCGGATGGACCCCTACAGCAACAACCACGTGCGTCAGGCGCTCAAATACGCCGTCAACCGGCAGGAAATGGTCGACAAGATCCTCTTCGGCTATGGCTCGCTCGGCAATGACCACCCGATCGGCTCGGGTCAGCGCTTCTACCATTCCGAACTGGAACAGAAGGCCTATGACCCCGACAAGGCGGCCTGGCACCTGAAAGAGGCCGGCATGGACAAGGTTGCGATCAACCTCTCCTCCTCCGACGCGGCCTTTGCCGGCGCGGTCGACGCCGCCGTGCTCTTCCAGGCCTCTTCCAAGGGCACCGGCATCAACATGGAAGTCGTGCGCGAGCCCAATGACGGCTACTGGTCCGACGTCTGGATGAAGAAACCGATGGTCTTCTCCTACTGGGGCGGCCGTCCCGTCGAAGACCAGATGTTCGCCACCGCCTATAAATGCGGCGCGAGCTGGAACGAAAGCTACTGGTGCAACGACCGCTTTGACGAGCTGATGGTCAAGGCCCGCGCCGAGCTCGACGATGCCAAGCGCAAAGAGATGTATTGGGAAATGCAGGAGATCTGCGCCAACGAAGGCGGCACGGTCATCCCGATGTTCGCCAATTACGTCTTCGGCGTCAGCGACAAGGTGATGATCCCCGAGCAGATGAGCTCGAACTGGGATCTCGACGGCGAACGCTGGGCCGAACGCTGGTCCATGGCCTGATCGCCGCGCGCGACCTGATCGAAACACACGCCTGCCGGGGAAACTCGGCAGGCGTTTTTCATTGGAATGGGCCGCTCAGTCAGCAGCCAATTTCATAGGACTGAACCACCGGCGCCCCTTGGCCGAGATTGTCTGACGAAGGCGAGCCGCCCACGGTGGTCACCCACAGGCTGTAGCTGTCATCTTTGCTATATCCAAAAGCGCAATAGCCGACCCCTGTTCCGGAACAGCTATCCAACTCCGGAAACGCCGCGCGCTCGTCCTGATAGCTGTCGCTGGCGCTTTGATCCGACGCCTCTGAGGGCTCCCAGCCTTCGCTCATCAACACACGCCGCGCCACGTCAAAGGGCAACCGGTGTAGCGTTGGCAGGCTCGTTGCCCCGTCGCAGAAACTGTCACGCTCGGCTACCGGCTTCACGATCATCAGCGCCTCGCTTTCGATCACCAGGTCGGCCATTGGCCAAGATCCGTACTTGCCTCCCCAGAGGCGCAGCCGCTCCCCTTCAAGCTCTTCAATGTAGGTCAAACTGCTGGCCGCTGAATCTGCGGTATAAATGACCCCAAGAGGCTGCCCCCCCCGGAACACGCCGACATTGCCGTGACTGTAAATACACATCCCGCTCGTGCCCGGCTCAACCTGTCCTGCAAAACTGACAAAACTCAGATCACCGCGCGAAATCTCATTGGTGACACTCCACCCCCGCGCCGCAACAAGATTGCCCGCAACAGTCACCCTGTTCTCTGCAGCCAGAAAGCAATGCTCGGGTCTCGCGCCCTGATCGCGCCATTTGTTCTCGGGCAGCGTCTCTAGCGTGACAGCGGTCAGATTTGCCACCTGCGATACCAAAGCAGCCGGCTCGGCCTTTGCTGGGCCGCCCCCACCGAGCGTCATCCCCGCGACGCTTGCCATAAGAATGAAAAAACCTTTGCTCAAAATAGAAATCCTTTCCAAATTAGTCGCTCGTCGAAATCAGGTCATAACGGGGCGAAGCCTCCGCGTTCCCTGCCCTAACCAGAAATTCGGGCAGGATTTTGTCGATATTTTTGAAGCGCTCCCCGCAGACAAATTCATTGCCCAAGCGACCAGCGCCTGCCACCCTGCCCGTGTAGCCAATGACGAAAGGACACCACAGATGAGCTTGGGCTTTCACCGTGACGACACTGGCAAGCGACGGATCAGCAACCGACAGATCGACTTTCTCGGCTGGCTCCTCTTCATCGCCTCGGCGCTTTGTTTCGTGGTGGCGAGCATCGGCCATTTCTGGGCGATGGGCGGCAGCCTCTTCTTCCTCATCGCCTGTCTGGTTTTCATCATCCCGTTCTTCCGCCGCGACGGCGACGGCTAGGCGTCTCAGCGCCACAGCCGTGTTACCGTCGTAATACCGACGTCCTACCGAAGATCCGCAATTTTCCGGCTGAGACGCTGATTACCCCAGCGTTTTCATCACTTTACGGCGGAAACCGCAGGTGTCACCGCCTGCCGCTTCAACACCGCCTCGCGCCAGCTGATGAAACTGATCGCCGCGACGATCACCACGCCGCCGAGGATCACGAACCCATCCGCCGGCTCGCCAAAGAACACCGCCCCCATGAGCACCGCCCACACCAGCTGCAGGAAGGTCACCGGCTGCGTCACCGCCAGCGGCGCGGCCCGAAACGCCAGCGTCATGGTGAAATGCCCCGCCGTCGCCAGACAGGCCACCCCAAAGGAAATAAGCACTTCCATCGGCGTCGGCGTCACCCATTGCATCAGGGCAATCGGCGCCAGCCCGATCGTCACCGTGATCGACAGCATCGCCACCACCACGCCCGCGCTATGCGCCGCGCTGATCTTCTTCGCCAGAAGGTAAGACCCGCCAAAGAAAAACGCCGTGCCCAGCATCGCCAGATGCCCCGGCCCCAGCTCGCGAAACCCGGGTCGCAGGATGATCAGCGCCCCAATCAGCGCCGCAACCACCGCCAAAACCCGCCTAAGCGCCAGTTTTTCCCCAAGAAATATCGCCGCCCCAATGGTCACATAGATGGGCGAGAGATAGTTGATCGCCGTCACCTCGGCGAGCGGAATGCGCGCCATGCCGAAAAACCACAGGCAGACCCCGACCGTATGCACCGCGCCCCGCGCCGCAAACAGCCCGACCACCGGCTTCGTCCAGCTCATCCGCCGCAGCGTGCCGATCATCGGGATCAGGAACACGAGCCCCAGCACATAGCGCAAAAACGCCGCCTCGGGCGCCGGGATACGGGTGCCGAGAAGCTTGACCAGCGCGGTGACGCCGACAAACTGCATCCCCGTCACCACCATCCAGAAAATGCCCCAACCGGGGCCGCTGCGCGCCAATAGACTCATGGCGGCATTAAGCAATCCTCGCCCCGGAATGTCGAGCCGGAAAAGCCCGCAAACCTATATCTAAATACTTATAGAACAATAACTTCCCGCAATAGTGCTAGCTCGGCAGCGGGATGAACTCCGCATCATCTCCGGGCGGCAGCTGAAACCGCCCATGCGCCCAATCCCCCGCCGCCCAGGCGACCTTGGCCGCCTCGATCCGGTCGCGGCTCGAGGCCACGAAATTCCACCAGATATAGCGCGGCCCGTTCAATGTCTCACCGCCGAGCAGCATGATCCGCGCGCCGCCATCGCCCGCCTTGATGGTGATCGCATCGCCGGGCCGAAACACCATCATCCGCCCCGCCTCGAACGCATCGCCCGCGATGATCACCGACCCGTCGAGCACATAAATGCCGCGATCCTCGTGATCCTCGGGCAAGGGCAGCATCGCCCCCGCCTCCATCTGCGCATCGGCATAGAACATGTCCGTGAACGTGCCCACCGGCGCCTGCGCGCCCCAGCCGCGCCCCATGATGAGCCGCAGCCGCTTGCCCTCGCCCTCCAGCAGCGGCAGCGCCGCCTTGCCGTGATGCTCGAACCGCGCCGCACTGTCCTCCTCCGCCTCCGGCAGCGCCACCCAGGTCTGGATGCCCGCCAGCCGCGACCGCCCCTGCCGCGTCGCCTCGCTGGTGCGTTCGGAATGGGTGACGCCATTCCCCGCCACCATCCAGTTGACCGCGCCGGGATGGATCATCTGATCGGTCCCGAGACTGTCGCGATGCTGAAACTCGCCCTCGAAAAGATAGGTCACCGTGCCAAGCCCGATATGCGGATGCGGCCGAATATCGATCCCCTGCCCGGTCAGGAACTCGACCGGTCCCATCTGGTCGAAAAAGATGAACGGCCCGACCATCTGCCGCTTGGGCGCGGGCAAGGCGCGGCGCACTTCGAACGCGCCGAGATCGCGGGCACGGGGCACGATCAAGGTCTCGATCGCATCGAGGCTTCCCGCCTCCGGGCAATGCGGCTCTAGGCTCGGGTTCCAGCTCATCGCGTCCTCCTATGTGGCCAATGATCTGCCCCGATCATAGCGCCTCTCGCCCGGCCGATCCATCGCCCAGACCCCGGCAAAGACGCACAGCCGCTCTGCAGCCGTGATACCGACGCAATACCGACATGACATTTCCGCCTCGCTTGGCCGCCTTTGGCCACTGGACAAAGCCCCGGCTTTCGCGGCAAATCCTCCCCATGACCCTCGACAGCCGATACCCCGCCATCGCCGATCTCAAGGCCCGCGCCCGCCGCCGCCTGCCCCGGTTCGTCTGGGAATATCTCGACGCGGGCACCGGCACCGAGGCCACCTGCCGCCGCAATGAAGAGGTCTTCGCAGGGCTCCGCCTGATGCCCTCGCTGCTGCATGGCGAACAGACCCCCGACCTCATCACGCGCCTTCTGGGACAGGCCTATAAGATGCCCGTGGGCATCGCGCCCGTTGGCATGTCCGGGCTGATCTGGCCCGATGCCGAAGGCCACCTGGCCCGCGCCGCCACAGCCGCCGGCCTGCCCTATACGCTCTCCACCGTGGCGAGCCAGACGCCCGAGGCCGTGGGCCCGCATCTCGCCGGCAACGGCTGGTTTCAGCTCTACCCACCGCGCGATCCCGAGATCCGCCAGGACATGCTCCGCCGCGCCCGCGCCGCGGGCTTCACCACCCTCGTCCTCACCGTCGACGTCCCCGTCGCCTCCCGCCGCGAACGCCAGCTCCGCTCCGGCCTCACCCAGCCGCCGCGCCTCTCGCCGCGCCTTCTGGCACAGGTCGCGATCCGCCCCGCCTGGGCGCTCGGCATGGCCCGTCACGGCATGCCCCGGATGGCGCTCATCGACGATTATTCGCGCCCCGAAAAGGGCCTCTCCTCCACCGCCCACGCGGGCTATCTGCTGCGCACCTCGCCGGATTGGGACTATCTCAGCTGGCTCCGGGACGCCTGGCAGGGGCCGCTGGTGGTCAAGGGCGTGCTCGATCCCGACACCGTGCCGCGCCTCATGGCCGCCGGGGTCGATGCGCTGTGGCTCTCGAACCATGGCGGGCGTCAGTTCGACGCCGCCCCCGCCCCGCTCGAAGTGCTGCCCGCGATCCGCGCCGCCACCGATCTGCCGCTCATCGTCGACAGCGGCATCAGCGGCGGTCTCGACATCCTGCGCGCCCTGGCGCTCGGCGCGGATTTCACCATGCTGGGCCGCGCCTGGCATTTCGCATTGGCGGCATTGGGCGCCCAAGGCCCGGCCCATCTGGCACGGATTCTGCGCCTCGATCTCGAATCCAACATGGGGCAATTGGGGCTCATCCGCCCCTCGGAAGCCCCTGATCGGCAAATGAAAATCACCTGAACGCAGGCCATCCCCAGCCCACCCGTTCGGGTAGGCCGCTCGGCCAAGCCCTTGACGCTGCGTCACTTTTCGGAAAATTCCCCTTGCGGGCCAATTCCCCCCTCCGGGCAGCGAATGTCGCGACTGGGTGAGAAAGATTCGGTCGGGATTGCGTAAACCTTTCACAATTCCTACAAAGTGCCCGTCAGCCGCGCTGCAGCGCGGCAAGATGACCCCAGGACCGTTCGCGCGACGCGAACAGCCCAGACAAACGAAAGGGACCCGCCCGTGAGTGATTTCAAGAAAATCCTTGTTGCCAACCGTGGTGAGATTGCCATCCGGATCATGCGTGCCGCCAATGAAATGGGCAAACGCACCGTGGCCGTCTTCGCCGAAGAGGACAAGCTCGGCTTGCACCGCTTCAAGGCGGACGAGGCCTATCGCATCGGGGCCGGTCTCGGGCCAGTGGCCGCCTATCTGAGCATCGATGAAATCATCCGCGTCGCCAAGGAATCGGGCGCCGACGCGATCCACCCGGGCTATGGTCTGCTCTCCGAGAACCCCGATTTCGTCGACGCCTGCGAGGCCAATGGCATCACCTTCATCGGTCCCAAGGCCGAAACCATGCGCGCCCTTGGCGACAAGGCCAGCGCCCGCCGCGTGGCCATCGAGGCCGGCGTGCCGGTCATCCCCGCCACCGAGGTGCTCGGCGACGATATGGAGGCCATCGCCCGCGAGGCCGAAGAGGTCGGCTACCCCTTGATGCTCAAGGCCTCCTGGGGCGGCGGCGGACGCGGCATGCGCCCGATCAACGGCCCCGATGAGCTGGTGGAAAAGGTGCTCGAAGGCCGCCGCGAAGCCGAAGCCGCCTTTGGCAATGGCGAGGGCTATCTCGAAAAGATGATCCTGCGCGCCCGCCATGTCGAGGTCCAGATCCTCGGCGACAAACATGGCAACATGTACCACCTCTTTGAACGCGACTGCTCGGTCCAGCGCCGCAACCAGAAGGTCGTCGAACGCGCCCCCGCCCCCTATCTGAGCGAGGCCCAGCGCGCCGAGATCTGCGAACTTGGCTACAAGATCTGCAAACATGTGAATTACGAATGCGCCGGCACCGTCGAATTCCTGATGGATATGGACAGCGGCGAATTCTACTTCATCGAGGTCAACCCGCGCGTCCAGGTCGAACATACCGTGACCGAAGAGGTCACCGGCATCGACATCGTGCAGGCCCAGATCAAGATCGCCGAAGGCAAGACCCTGGCCGAGGCCACCCGCAAGGAGAGCCAGGACGACATCCGGCTCAACGGCCACGCGCTGCAGACCCGGATCACCACCGAGGACCCGCAAAACAACTTCATCCCCGATTACGGCCGCATCACCGCCTATCGCTCGGCCACCGGCATGGGCATCCGTCTCGACGGCGGTACCGCCTATGCGGGCGGCGTGATCACCCGCTATTACGACAGTCTGCTGGTCAAGATCACCGCCCATGCCCAGACCCCCGAGGCGGCGATTGCCCGGATGGACCGGGCGCTGCGCGAATTCCGTATTCGCGGTGTGAGCACCAACATCGCCTTCGTGGAAAACCTGCTGAAACACCCGACCTTCCTCAGCAATGAATACACCACGAAATTCATCGACACGACGCCGGACCTGTTCAAATTCTCCAAGCGTCGCGACCGCGGCACCAAGGTGCTGACCTATATCGCCGACATCACCGTCAACGGCCATCCCGAGACCGAAGGCCGCCCGGTGCCCGCCGAGGCCAAGCTGCCCAAGCCCCCGGCGCTGCAAGGCGCGCCCAAGGACGGCACCAAGACGCTGCTCGACGCCAAGGGCGCCAAGGCGGTGGCCGACTGGATGCTGGCGCAGGACCGGCTCCTGCTCACCGACACCACCATGCGCGACGGGCATCAGTCGCTCTTGGCGACGCGGATGCGCTCGATCGACATGATCAAGGCCGCCCCCGCCTATGCCGCCAACCTGCCCGAGCTCTTCTCGGTCGAATGCTGGGGCGGTGCGACCTTTGACGTGGCCTATCGCTTCTTGCAGGAATGCCCCTGGCAGCGCCTGCGCGAATTGCGCGCCGCCATGCCGAACCTGCTGACCCAGATGCTGCTGCGCGCCTCCAACGGCGTCGGCTACACCAACTATCCCGACAATGTGGTGCAGGAATTCGTCCGTCAGGCGGCCAAGACCGGCGTCGATGTGTTCCGCGTCTTCGACAGTCTCAACTGGGTCGAAAACATGCGCGTCGCGATGGATGCGGTGATCGACAGCGGCAAGATCTGCGAAGGCACGATCTGCTACACCGGCGATATCCTCGACCCGAACCGCGCCAAATATGACCTCAAATATTACGTCTCCATGGCCAAGGAAATGCAGTCGGCCGGCGCGCATATCCTCGGGCTCAAGGACATGGCGGGCCTCTTGAAGCCCGAAGCGGCACGGGTGCTCGTCAAGGCGCTGAAAGAGGAAATCGACATTCCCGTCCATTTCCACACCCATGACACCAGCGGCATCGCGGGCGCCACCATCCTCGCCGCCTCCGACGCGGGCGTCGACGCGGTGGATGCGGCGATGGACGCCTTCTCGGGCGGCACGTCGCAGCCCTGCCTCGGCTCGATCGTCGAAGCCTTGGCCCATACCAAGCGCGACACCGGGATGTCCCGCGAACGTATCCGCGAAATGTCGGATTACTGGGAACATGTCCGCGCCCAATATGTGGCCTTTGAAAGCGGCCTGCAGGCCCCCGCCTCCGAGGTCTATCTCCACGAGATGCCCGGCGGTCAGTTCACCAACCTCAAGGCGCAGGCCCGCTCGCTCGGTCTCGAAGAGAAATGGCCCGAGATCGCCCGCACCTATGCCGATGTGAACCAGATGTTCGGCGACATCGTCAAGGTGACCCCCTCCTCCAAGGTGGTCGGCGACATGGCCCTCCTGATGGTGAGCCAGGGCCTCACCCGTCACGACGTGGAAAACCCCGACACCGATCTCGCCTTCCCGGATTCGGTGGTCGACATGATGCGCGGCAACCTCGGCCAGCCCCCCGGCGGCTTCCCCGAAAGCATCGTGCAAAAGGTGCTCAAGGGCGAAGCCCCCAACACCGACCGCCCCGGCGCGCATCTGCCGCCCGTCGATCTCGACGCCAAGCGTCAGGAACTGCGCGAGCTGCTCGAAGGCAAGGAGATCGACG
This sequence comes from Roseovarius sp. CH_XMU1461, assembly GCF_037027165.1. Lineage (NCBI taxonomy): Bacteria > Pseudomonadati > Pseudomonadota > Alphaproteobacteria > Rhodobacterales > Roseobacteraceae > Roseovarius > Roseovarius sp. CH_XMU1461. Next base: position 291,343 of record NZ_JAYMDV010000002.1, on the reverse strand, counting down.
ACGAGGATCTCAACGGCTACCTCATGTATCCCAAGGTCTTCCTCGACTACATGGGCCGCCACCGGACCTATGGCCCGGTCCGCACCCTGCCGACCAAGACCTTCTTCTACGGCATGGAGCCCGGCGAAGAGATCAGCGTCGAAATCGACCCCGGCAAGACGCTCGAAATCCTGCTGCAGGCGGTGGGCGAAACCCAAGAAGACGGCGAAGTGCGCGTCTTCTTCGAACTGAACGGCCAGCCGCGCGTCATCCGCGTGCCGAACCGTCTGGTCAAGGCCCAGACCGCCGCCCGCCCCAAGGCCGAGCTCGGCAATCCCGACCACATCGGCGCGCCGATGCCCGGCGTGGTGTCCTCGGTCGCGGTCAGCGTCGGCCAGAAGGTCAAGCAGGACGATCTCCTGCTCACCATCGAGGCGATGAAGATGGAAACCGGCATCTATGCCGAACGCGACGCGGTGGTCAAAGCCGTGCATGTTCAGCCCGGCGGCCAGATCGACGCCAAGGACCTCATGGTCGAGCTGGAATGAGACCTTCTCCGGGGCGCCACAGCCCCGGAGTATTTCTTGGCAGAGCTTGATTTCTGCGGGGATGCGTCAATCTTGTGATTGGCGCATCCTTTTTTCTTGTCGGGACATGACATGCTCGAACTACTGAACGATCCGGCCGTCTGGGCCTCTTTCTTTACCCTCACCATTCTCGAGATCGTGCTCGGCGTGGACAACGTGATCTTTATCTCCATCGCCGCCGCAAAGCTCCCCGAGGCACAGCGCGCCCGCGCCCGCACCCTGGGCCTCGCCGGGGCGCTGGTGCTGCGCGTGGCGCTCTTGTTCTCCATCGCCTGGATCGTCGGCCTGTCGAAACCCATCGCCGATCTCTGGGGCTGGGAAATGTCCTGGCGTGACCTGATCCTGATCGCCGGCGGTCTCTTCCTGATCTACAAGGCCGCGACCGAGATTTTCGATGAGGTCGAGGGCGACCACCTCCACACCGCCGAAGAGCGCGTGGTCAAGGCGGTCTTTCTCAATGTCATCGTCCAGATCATGATCCTCGATCTCGTCTTCTCCATCGACAGCGTGATCACCGCCGTCGGCATCGCCGATCATATCGAGGTGATGATCGCCGCCGTGGTCGTGGCCATCGCGGTGATGATGATCGCCGCCGTGCCGATCTCGGATTTCGTCGCCAAACACCCGAGCACCAAGATGCTCGCCCTCGCCTTTCTCGTCATGGTGGGCATGGCGCTGGTGGCCGACGGCTTCCATTATCACGTCGAACGCGGCTTCATCTATGCCGCCATGGTGTTCGGCGGCGCGGTCGAAGGGCTCAACCTTTTGCGCCAACGCAAGCGCCGTCGTGATGCCGACGGGATACCGACGTAATACCGCATCACGAAATTGCCGGTTGGGCGGGCGTCTGAGAGGTGAAAGCCTCGCGAAAAAAAATGGCCCGCCCCCGCGCTTTTCCCTTGCAGCCCACGCCGAGAATTTATACATCACGGCTCACGAAACGGATGCGGGTGTAGCTCAGGGGTAGAGCGTTACCTTGCCAAGGTAAATGTCGTGAGTTCGAATCTCATCACCCGCTCCATTTCGAAACCTCCCTAAAAAGCTGACTGAAATGACCGCCTTGGCGGGCGTTTGCCGTGGCTCCGCTGCGCCGTGAAGGATTTTGAAATCCCTCGCAAATTTGCACTTGCAGCCCCGCGCCAGTCTTTGTACATCACGGCTCACGAAACGGATGCGGGTGTAGCTCAGGGGTAGAGCGTTACCTTGCCAAGGTAAATGTCGTGAGTTCGAATCTCATCACCCGCTCCATTTCGATCCCCCCCTCAGCACTTTCCATCCCACCCCACCGCGCTACCTTTCCGACACCCCGCCCCTCGCGGCCTGTCAACAGACGGATAGCCCCATGGTCCTGCAACTCCTGATCGGAAGCGCCCTGCTCGCCGCCACCGCGCTCCTCGCCTCCATGTCCTGGATGCTGTTGGAAATGGTTCTGCGCCGCACCCATCCGTGGATCATTCACCCGCCCTACGGGCTCAAACTGGCCGCTGTGCTGCTGGTGGCGATGCTCTGGGTGCTCTGCATGATGACCCTCTCGATCTGGATCTGGGCCGTGGTCTTCTGGCGGCTCGATGTGTTCGAGAGCTTTGAAGGCGCCGTCTATTTCGCCCTCGTGGCCTTTACCACGCTGGGCTTTGGCGATGTGCTCCTGCCACAGCCTTGGCGGCTTCTCGGCGGGCTCGCTGCGGCCAATGGGTTGATGATCTTCGGCTTTCTCACTGCCATGCTGGTGGAAACCCTGCGCCAGACCCGCTACCGGCAGCTCGGCCCGGTCGGTCAGGATGACGACTGAGCTCTCACCGCGTATCAAACCCGACAGCCCCATAAAAAAGGCGCAGCCCGAAGGCCGCGCCCAGTGGGACCAGTGGGTCGGGGATCAGATATCGAGCGTGTTGGCGCGTTCCCACTCGCTGAAATGGCGGCAATAGGCGTTCCATTCCTGATGCTTGAGCTTGAGGAAGGCCGCTGAGAACTCTTCGCCCATCATGGATTTGAGCTGCTTGTCCTTGTCATATTCGCGCAGCGCATCCAGCATGTTGAGCGGCAGTTTCGGCGCACCGCGCACCTTGTGGCCCTCGGCATACATGTCGATGTCATGGCGCTTGCCCGGATCGGCCTTGGTGCGGATTCCGTCAAGCCCCGCCGCGATGATCACCGCCTGCAACAGATAGGGGTTCACCGCCCCATCCGGCAGCCGCAGCTCGAACCGGCCCGGCCCCGGCACCCGCACCATATGGGTGCGGTTGTTGCCGGTCCATGTCACCGTATTGGGCGCCCAGGTGGCCCCGGAGGTGGTGCGCGGCGCGTTGATCCGCTTGTAGCTGTTGACCGTCGGGTTGGTGATCGCCGCCAGGGCGCTCGCATGTTTCATGATCCCGCCGAGGAAATACTTGCCCTGTTCGCTCAGGCCAAGCTCGCCGGTCGGGCCTTCGCCCTTGTCGGTGGCAAAGACATTGCGCTTGGCCTTGTCGCCCGGCGCGTCCCAGACCGAGATATGCGCGTGACAGCCATTGCCGGTGAGCCCCTCGACGGGTTTCGGCATGAACGTGGCCCGCAGCCCATGTTTCTCGGCCACGGATTTGGTCATGAACTTGAAGAAACTGTGCTTGTCGGCGGTTGCCAGCGCGTCGTCGAACTCCCAGTTCATCTCATACTGGCCGTTGGCGTCCTCGTGATCGTTCTGATACGGGCCCCAGCCGAGATCGAGCATATAGTCGCAGATTTCCTGCACCACATGAAGCCGCCGCATGATCGCCTGCTGGTCGTAGCAAGGCTTTTCGGCAGTGTCATATTCATCCGAGATCGCATGACCATCGGGCGTCATGATGAAATACTCGGCCTCGATCCCGGTCTTGATGTGAAGCCCCTCATCGGCGGCCTCCTTGATCAGACGGCGCAGCACGTTGCGCGGCGCTTGGGCAAGGTCCTTGCCGCCCATCACGCAATTGCCCGGCACCCAGGCGAGCTCGGGGTTCCAGGGCAGCTGGATCACCGCCTCCGGGTCCGGCACGGCGAGCATATCGGGATGCGCCGGCGTCAGATCGAGCCATGTGGCAAAGCCCGCGAACCCGGCCCCGTCTTCTTGCATATCGGCGATGGCCTGAGCCGGGACCAGCTTGGCCCGCTGCGCGCCAAAGAGATCTGTGAAAGAGATCATGTAATATTTGATCCCCTTCTCCTTGGCATATTTCGCCAGATCACGTGTCATTTAGGTACTCCCTGTCATCTCTTATATTTTTAAAGCAGCCTGCCCCGTCATTGCGGGGCAGGTCCGGATCGCGTGTCGGTCAGAAGCCGGTGCCAGGCTTGCCGGGCCACCAATCGGTCCCCGACAGCGGCACCCGCGCCATGGCGGCGGCCTCCATGGTCAGAGCCACGAGATCCTCGGGCTCGAGATTGTGGACATGGCTTTTGCCGCAGGCCCGCGCCAAGGTCTGCGCCTCGAGCGTCATGACCTTGAGGTAGTTGTTGAGCCGCCGACCCCCCTCGATGGGATCGAACCGCGCCATGAGCTCGGGATCTTGCGTGGTGATCCCAGCCGGGTCACGGCCCTCATGCCAGTCGTCATAGGCCCCGGTCGTGGTGCCGAGCCGCTGATACTCTTCTTCCCAACGCGGATCATTGTCGCCCAGCGCGATGAGCGCTGCGGTGCCGATGGCCACCGCATCCGCCCCAAGCGCCAGCGCCTTGGCCACATCGGCACCGCTGCGGATACCGCCCGACACGATGAGCTGCACCTCGCGGTGCATGTCGAGATCCTGGAGCGCCTGCACCGCATCGCGGATACAGGCGAGGATCGGTTGTCCGACATGTTCGATGAACACATCCTGCGTCGCCGCCGTGCCGCCCTGCATCCCGTCGAGAACGACCACATCCGCCCCGGCCTTGACCGCCAGCGTGGTGTCGTAATAGGGCCGCGCGCCGCCCACTTTGACATAGATGGGCTTTTCCCAATTGGTGATCTCGCGCAGCTCGAGGATCTTGATCTCGAGATCGTCCGGTCCGGTCCAGTCGGGGTGACGACAGGCCGACCGCTGGTCGATCCCCTTGGGCAGGTTGCGCATCTCGGCGACCCGGTCGGAAATCTTCTGACCGAGCAGCATCCCACCGCCGCCCGGCTTGGCGCCTTGGCCCACGACCACTTCGATCGCATCGGCCTTGCGCAGATCGTCGGGGTTCATCCCATAGCGCGACGGCAGATATTGATAGACCAGCTTCTTGGAATGCCCGCGCTCTTCCGGCGTCATGCCGCCATCGCCCGTGGTGGTCGAGGTGCCCGCCAGCGTCGCGCCGCGGCCCAGGGCTTCCTTGGCCGGACCGGACAGCGCGCCAAAGCTCATCCCGGCAATGGTCACCGGAATATCGAGCTCGATCGGCTTCTTGGCATAGCGCGTGCCGAGCGTGACCCGCGTGTCGCATTTCTCGCGATAGCCTTCGAGCGGATAGCGCGAGATCGACGCGCCGAGAAACAGCAGATCGTCGAAATGCGGCACCCGGCGCTTCGCGCCCCCGCCCCGGATGTCATAGATGCCGGTCGCCGCCGCCCGGCGGATCTCGGCGTTGATATTCTTCGAAAAGGTCCAGGACTGGATCGGTTCGGTGCGCGGTGCGCTGCTGTCGTCTTTGGCCATGATCCTGCCCCTCAATACGCGTTGTCGATGTTGAAATTATAGAGCTGGCGGGCCGAGCCATAGCGCTTGAACTCTTCCGGCTTGGCGTCACAGCCGCCGCGCTCCAGAAGCTCCGCGAGGATCTCCAGATGCTCGGGCCGCATCTCTTTTTCGATGCAATCCGCACCCAGCGATTTGACCGATCCGCGCACGAAGAGCCGCGCCTCGTAGATCGAGTCGCCCAGCGCCTCACCGGCATCGCCGCAGACGACGAGATTGCCGGATTGCGCCATGAAGGCCGACATATGGCCGACATTGCCATGCACCACGATGTCGATCCCCTTCATCGAGATCCCGCAGCGGGAGCTGGCATTGCCCTTGATCACCAGCGTACCGCCATGGCCGGTGGCCCCGGCATATTGGCTGGCGTCGCCTTCAATGACGACCGTGCCCGACATCATGTTCTCGGCCACGCCCGGCCCGGCCGAGCCGTCGACGCGCACCGTGGCCTGCTTGTTCATCCCGGCACAGTAATAGCCCGTAGAGCCGCGCACCGCGACGTCGATCGGCGCATCGAGACCCACGGCAATCGCATGGGCCCCGCGCGGGTTGACGATCTCCCAAGCCGTCTGGTTGGTGTCTTTCGCTTGCGCCTGCAGGGCGCTGTTCATCTCGCGCAGGCCGGTGGCCTCGAGGTCGATGGTCTGCATATCAGTGGCTCCAGAAGTAAACGGTTGCGGGTTCGGGTTCCCAGACCTTGGCGTCTTCGATCCCCGGCAGGTTGACCAGCGCCCGGTACTCGGACCCGAAGGCGACATAGCGGTCGGTCTCGGCCAGCACGGCAGGCTTGCAGGCGATCGGGTCGCGGACCACGCCAAACCCGTCCTTGGTGCCCACCACAAAGGTATAGAACCCGTCGAGATCCTCGAGCCCCGCCTCAAGCGCCTCACCAAGGCTGGCGCCCTGCTGCATTTTCCAGGTGAGATAGGCGGCGCCCACCTCGGTGTCGTTCTGGCTTTCGAACTCGATCCCGTTGCGGCGCAGCTTGCGGCGCAGCGAATTGTGGTTCGACAGCGACCCGTTGTGCACGAGGCATTGATCGGCCCCGGTCGAATAGGGATGCGCGCCATCGGTGGTCACGGCGGATTCGGTGGCCATCCGGGTGTGGCCGATGCCATGGCTGCCCTGCATCGCGCTGAGCGAGAACCGCTCGGCCACATCCTTGGGCAGACCCACTTCCTTATAGATTTCCACCGCGTCGCCGCTGCTCATGATGCGCAGATCCGGGTGGCTCGCCCGCAGATAGCCCCGCGCCTCGTCGAGCTTTTCGCGCGGCATGCTGAGCACCGCATGGCTGTCACGCCGCTCAATCGTGGCCTTGGCGCCAATCGCCGTGCCGAGCTTGTCGGCCAGCCCGTCGAACGCCTCGTCCGGCGTGGCGGATTGCACCGTCAGCTTAGCCGTGTCGCCCGCGTTCTGCGCATAGATCGCGATGCCGGCGCTGTCCGGGCCGCGATCCGTCATGGTGATCAGCATATCGGTCAGAAGCGCCCCCAGCTGGGGTTCAAGCGACCGGTCTTTCAAGAACAAACCGACAATTCCGCACATCTTGTGCTCCTTCGTTATACGCGGACAGTGCGGCCCTTGGCCAAGCCCTGCCCTCCGGGTCAGTGGGCGCTCCGCAGATTTTCCTACTTTCCTCTGGGGAACATTTTTTTACCAAGGTAGGATCAAGCCGGGCCGGTTGTCAATGGCTCCCAACCCCCGGCGCGATCAATTTTTTGCCCCATCGGGCGATCTATCGGATTTCGCACAAAATTCAGGCCGGACAATTGCCCGGCCTGTCTGATCTTGTCCCCATGCCGCGCGCTTTACCGCCCGGTGGCGAGCCCGCGTTGTGTCTCCATCCCCATCGACACCAGAAGCGGTTCGGCCTCCTGACGGGTCTTGAAATCTTCCTTGCTCGCCATGCCGCGCCAGCCCGCCGCGATGAGCGATTGCGCCACCGCCCCGCCGAGCGTGGTCCCCGGCCCCGGCACAATGAACAGATCCGGCGCGAATTCACGCGCGGCCACCTTGATCGCACGGGCGAAATCATAGGTCTCGGTCACTTGATGGCCGAGCGTATAACCATGCAGCGCCGCGCGGTCGCAGGCTCCCGGCCACCAGATCGCGCCGCGCCCGTCGATCATCGGCAGCTCTGGCTGGCCAAACATCTCGGGCGCGAGCGCCGCCCGCCCCCGCGCCGCCACCGGCTCTTGCAGCGCCGAATGGAACCCGGCGTGATTTGCGAGCCGCATCGGATAGCGCCCCTCCTGCGGGGCCGCCTCGGCCTCGAACGCAGCGAGCCCCGGTTTGTCGCCCGCAAGCACCAACATCCCTCCGAGATCAATGGAAATGCCAAGAACATGCCCGGCCCGCCCGTCAATCTCTGCGACCAGCGCCAGCACCTCCTCGCGCCGTTCCGCATCGGGCACCCAATCGGCCCCCGTTACCGGATAGACCAGTTGCCCGCCGATCATCGCGTCTTGCATGAAGGCGCCCATCGTGTTGACCAGCTCGAACCCGTCCTGCGGGCTCAGCGCCCCGGCGAGGGCCAGCGCGGAATACCAGCCCATCGAATTGCCGGTGACCGCGACAATCTCGATCCGGTCGCGATCGATGCTGAGATAATCCCCAAGGCTCGCCGCATAGATGAGCCCCGAGGCATTGTCGCCCCGCGTGTGCCGCGCCATCGAAAACCGCTCGGCCCCGTCGAGATCGCGCAGCGTCTCCTCGCCGCGCTCCGCCCGCCGCCGGTCGAACTGATCGAGCAGCGCCGCATCGGGAAAATGCCGCCCCAGATAGCCAAGCTCGGCTTTGTTATAGGTGCCGCGCCCCGGACAGATGACAACCGCCTTGGTCATTTCGCGCCCCCTTTCACCAGCGATTTCGCCACCGACGCGATACCGACGTCCGAGGGCATGGTTACAGCATAGGCCGGACCCGTCGCGATAAAGCTGTCCTCCGCCGTCTCGCGGGCAAAGGGCACGTCGAGATTTTCGGCACAAAACGCCATCAGCGCCTCGGCCACCCCGCCCGAATGCCGCGTCTCATCGACGATCAGCACGTTTTTCACCCCCTCGAGCGCCGCGCGCAGCGCCTCTTCGGGCAGCGGCGAAATCCAGCGCAGATCAATGACCCGCGTGCTTATGCCGTCGCGTTCAAGCTGTTGCGCCGCCTTGGTCGACAGATACGTCCCATTGCCAAAAGTCACGATCGCCAGGTCACGCCCATCGCCCTGCTGCCCCACCTCGCCCAGCGCAATCCGCTCTGACGGGTCGGGATAGCGACACATCCATCCCCCATCCCCCGCCTCATGCAAATCGCGCATCGGATAGAGGGCGATGGGCTCCAAAAACACCACAACCCGCTGCTCTTCCCGCGCCAGCCGGACACATTCCCGAAGCATCTTGGCCGCATCCAACCCATTGGACGGAATAGCCAAAATCAGCCCCGGAATGTCGCGCAGCACGGCCAGCGAATTGTCATTATGGAAATGCCCGCCAAAGCCCTTTTGATAGCCAAGCCCGGCAATCCGCACCACCATCGGGTTGGTATATTGCCCGTTGGAAAAGAACGGCAATGTCGCCGCCTCACCGCGCAGCTGATCCTCCGCATTGTGCAGATAGGCCAGAAACTGGATCTCCGGGATCGGCAGAAACCCGTTATGCGCCATCCCGATGCCGAGCCCAAGAATTGATTGCTCGTCGAGCAGCGTGTCGATCACCCGATCCGGCCCGAACCGCGATTGCAGCTTCTGCGTGACGCCGTAAACCCCGCCCTTGCGTCCGACATCCTCGCCCATCAGCGCGATCTCGGGATGCTCGAGCATCAGGTCGGTCATCGCCCAGTTGATCAGCCGTGACATGATCTGTGGCTCGCTCATCGCCCGCAGATCGCTGCCAAACGCCGCCTCGCGCGCCGCACTGTCCGGCCCGTTGCTCGGCTTACAGGCGCGTTTCGGCGGAACAAGGCTCGCCATCACGCCCTTGGCATCCTGCAGCCGCGGCCGCGTCACCGCCTCATCGGCCACCCGCACCACCCGGTCGCAGCTCTCGACATAGACGCGCAGCGCCTCGTCGGGCGCCATCGCCCCCGCATCACGCAAGAGCCGCACGGAATGCAGCAAGGGATCATTGGCCTCATCCGCCTCGACCTCGGATTTGGGCATATAGGTCGTCGGCACATCCGCCCCCGCATGCCCATAGAGCCGCACGGTGCGGATATGCAGGAAGGCGGGCTTGCGCCGCGTGCGCACATAGTCTGCCGCCTCCTGCGCCACGCGATAGGTCTCGAACATGTCGAGCCCGTCACAATGGAAATACTTGATCCCCGGCCGCTGCGCGAAGCTTGCCGCGATCCAGCCCTTAGGCGTCTTGACCGAAATGCCGATGCCATTGTCTTCGCAGACAAACAGCAGCGGCAAAGGCACCGATTGGTAGGAGGTCCAGCCCGCCGTATTGAACGCGCCTTGTGCCGTCGAATGGTTGGCCGAGGCGTCGCCGAAGGAACAAAAAACGATGCTGTCTTCGGGCAGGGCCTGATGTTCGGGCGCGCGCCGCCGCGCCATGCCGAGCGAATAGGCCACGCCCAGCGCCTTGGGCAGATGGCTCGCAATGGTCGAAGTCTGCGGCGGGATGTTGAGCGCCTTTGATCCCAGCACCTTGTGCCGCCCGCCGCTGATCGGGTCCTCGGACGAGGCCGCAAAGCTGAGCGCCATATCCCACAGGATCGTCTGCCCCGGCACCTGATCGGCGCGGGCAATCTGAAACGCCGCATCGCGGTAATGCAAGAACGCCATATCGGTCGGGCGCAGCGCGGCGGCCACCGCCGCCATCCCCTCATGCCCAGACGAGCCGATGGTATAAAAGCCCTGCCCCGCTTTCTGCATCGCCCGGCTCTGCCGATCCAGCGCCCGGCTGAGACAGCCGGCGCGGAAAATGCCAACCGCCGCCTCGGGCCTCAGCGGCCCAGCGGGCGCACGCCCCTGGGGCAGGTCATTGCCGCCGACACGGGTGAGAAAATTCTGATGGACGATCTCTGCGCGATCCATGATCTGCCCCCCTTATGCGCCAAGACCGGCGACAAACCGGCCCATCCGCGCGAGCCCCTCGTCGAGCAGCGCATCGGCATAGGCAAAGGACAGGCGCAGATGCCCCGGCATCCCAAAGGCCCGCCCCGGCACCAGCGCCAGCGCCTCGGCCTCCAGCAGCGCCTTGCAGAACGCGCCATCCTCGTCAAAGCCCCCCGCCTTGATCGCCCCTTCGATGTTGGGGAAGGCATAGAACGCCCCATCCGGCACGAGACAGCTCACCCCCGGCATCGCATCGAGCGCCGCCACCACCCGGTCCCGGCGCGCCTTCATCGCAGCGTTGCGTTCGGCCAGCAGCGATTGATCCCCTGTCAGCGCCGCCACCGCCGCCGCCTGCGAAATGGACGATCCGCCCGAGGTCACCTGCCCCTGCACCGCCGTCATCGCTTTGATCAAAGGCGCAGGCCCAATGCCCCAGCCGACCCGCCAGCCGGTCATCGAATAGGCCTTGGACACGCCGTTGATCACCAGCGTCCGGTCCCGCAGCCCCGGCACCGCCTCGCGGAAGGACACGAAGGGCACAAAGCTCAGATGCTCATAAATCTCGTCGGCCATGATCCACACATGCGGATGCCGCTCGAGCACCTCGGCCAGCCCGGCATAATCCTCGGCCGAATAGACCGCGCCCGACGGGTTCGACGGCGCGTTGAGCATAAGCCAGCGGGTGCGTGAGGTGATCGCCGTCTCGAGCTGCGCGGGCGTCAGGCGAAACCCGGCCTCCATCGGGCAATCCACGAGAACCGGCACCCCGCCCGCCATCCGCACGATATCGGCATAGCTCGTCCAGAACGGCACCGGCATCACCACCTCGTCACCGGGATCGAGCGTCGCCAGCATCGCATTGGCGATGGATTGCTTGGCCCCGGTCGAGATCACCACATGCGCAGGCTCGACACCCGCGCCCTCTGCCACGGTCGCGCGCAGCTTGGCCGTGCCGCCGGTGGGCGTGTAGTTGGTATCGCCATTGAGCGCCGCGCGATGGGCCGCCTCGACCACATGCGGCGGCGTCGGGAAATCCGGCTCGCCCGTGCTGAGCGCGATCACGTCATGGCCCGCGTCGCGCATAGCGCGCGCCGCCTCGGAGACCTGCACGATCTCCGACAATTCGAGCCCTTGAAGCCGTTCAGCCCTGCGAAAATCCGTGCTCATATCCTGATCCCCTGTCTTGGTCTGACGCCGCTGGCAGCCGTCATTCCCTGTCTAGCCCGCGAAAACACGGTTTAAAAGACAAGCAAACCTGCGATATTGATGAGTGATTGTAATGAATGAGCATGCCCATGGCCCAAACACCCCCTCTGCCCTCCCTGCCGGTCCTGCGCAGCTTTGAGGCCGCCGCCCGCCATCAGAGCTTTACCATGGCCGCCGAAGAGCTCGGCCTCACCCAAGGCGCCATAAGCCGTCAGGTCCGCGAGCTCGAAGAGCTCATCGGCGCGCGGCTTTTCGCCCGGGTCGGGCGCAGCGTGCAGCTCACCCCGGCGGGGCGCGGCTTTGCCCGTGACCTGGGCGGCGATCTCGCCCGGCTCCGGCAGAGCGTGAGCCGGGCGGTGGCGGCGGGCGATGGCGGCTCAATCCTGTCAGTGGCGGTGCTGCCCACCTTCGGGTCGCGCTGGCTCATGCCGCGCCTGCCCGATTTCTGCGCCCGTCACCCGGACATTCAGCTCAGCTTCAGCAGCCGGGGCGAGCCCTTTGACCTGCAAGAGGCGCGCTGCGACGTGGCCATTCACTTTGGCCGCGCCGACTGGCCGGGCGCGCAGCTCACCCCGCTCTGCCCGGAAAACCTGCGCGCGGTCGCCGCCCCCGCCTTTATCGAACGCCACGGCATCCGCCAGCCCGCCGATCTCTGCCACGCGCCGCTCTTGCAGCTGAGCTCGCGGCCTGATGCCTGGGCCGGCTTCTTTGCCGCCCATGCGCAGGATGCCACCCGCGCCGGGGCCGGGATGCTTTTTGATCAATTCTCGCTGATGATTTCCGCTGCATTACAAGGGCTTGGCGCGGCCCTCCTGCCTGTCTACCTGATCGAAGACGAGCTCAGCCAAGGCAGCCTCTGCGCGGTCGCGGCGGTCGGCTCGCCCCAAGAGGCAAGCTATCACATCGCCACGCCACTTGGCGGGACGAGCCGCGAGGCCGCAAGTTTTGTCAGCTGGCTGCGACGTCAGGTGCCGCGGCGCCGCGCGGCGTGATGCGCAGCCAGATGCCATCGCGCCCGCGCACCGTCAGATGCGCGACGGGCATCGCAGGCCGGTCTACGACCACCGCAAAGCGATATTTCCGCAGCAGCATCGACAGCAACAGTGGCCCTTCGATCATCGCAAACCCCGCGCCGGGACAGACCCGCTGCCCGGCGGAAAACGGCATGAAAGCCTCGCGCAGGCAGGACCGGCCATTGTCGGTGGCAAAGCGGTCGGGATCGAACGCATCCGGCCGTTCCCAGAGCCGCTCATGCCGGTGCAGATGCCAGGCGCTGAGCACGATCTGGCTGCCTTTGCGCACCTCGCGATCACGGAAAACCTCTGTCCCGGACGCCTCGCGCACCATCATTGGCACCGGCGGATAAAGGCGCAGCGCCTCGCGGAACACATCGCGCGACAGCCGCAGCTTGGCCATGTCCGACATACCGAACGCGCCCGTCATCGCGCCCGTCATCGCGCCTGCTGCCTCCTCTGCCAGCCGCTCCTGCCAGTCAGGATAGAGCGCCAGAAGATAGAGCGCCCAGGCCAAGGCAGAGGCGCTGGTTTCATGCCCCGCCAAGAAGAAGATCGCCACCTGATCGACCATTTCCTCGGTCTCGAACCGCTTGCCCGTCACCGGATCAGGCGTCGTCATGATCTTGGTGGCTAGATCATCCGGCGCGGTACCGGCCTCGATCTCGGCCCGGCGTCGCGCTGTAAGATCGGTGATCAACGCCCTGATATGTCTCGCTGTTTCGCGGGTCTTGCGGCGGTGAAACCGGGGAAACCAGCGCGGCAGCGGCAAAAAGGCCCCGAGGTTCAAAACCGGCTGCGTCCGCTGATGATCGCGGAAGGCGGCAAAGACCTCGCTCGCGGTCTCATCCTCGATGGGCAGTGAAAACAGCGTGCGAAAGATCACATCCGCCGCGGCGTGGCTCGTGTGAAACTCGATATCCTGGGGCGCGCCATCGGCCTGCGGGGCGAGCCGCGCGACGGCGGCCTCGCCCGCGGCATACATGGCCGGAAACGTGTCGCGCAGCCGCCCGCCCTCAAAGGCAGGATCGATGATTCGGCGTTGCCGCTTCCATGTCTCGCCATTGGTGACAAAGACCGATTGCCCCAGTAGAGGCGTCAGCCCCTCGCGAATGCGATCGGATTTCGGGAAATCATCGGGCCGTCCTTTGAGGACCAGATCCACCAGATCTGGCTGATTACACAGGTAAGACCGGAAAAACGGCGTGCGAAACTCGGCCATCCACGCTCGATAGAGCCGCGCCGGCTGGGCCGAGAGGATGTCCTGCCGAAAGAGCCGCGCATAGCGCCAGAGCGACACCCGCCCCTCGCGTGCCGGGGGTTTCGGCGGCAGATGCGGGCAGCCGTTCATACGGTGGTACTCGTGAACCGGTTGACCGGCTTTTCGATCCGGCTCTGCGACGGCTGCCGCCCGGCAAAGCGCTCGGCCAGTGTCTTGGGCCCCGCGGTGATGCGGAAGTAATCGTAATCGCCCGGCCGGTCAAAGGCGCAAAGATATTGAAAATGCAGCCGAAAGAACCGCCAGCGCAGCTCTTTCCAGCGCTCTGGGCTGAGCGTCTGGGTGAAAGCCGCCGAGAGCACCAGAGGCCAACGCTTGCCACTTGCGGGGGCCACGCCCGACACCGCCACCGGATCGCAGAGCGCAAAGGCGCAGCCATCGCCCGGCGCGGTGACATCCACCCAAGCGAGCTCGCCTCGCGTCGAGAGATAGGCGAGATCGGCGCGCAGACGCGCGGCGCGCGGCAGGAAGGACACCATCGGCACCACCTGCCCCAGCGACAGGAATGAGAGCTCTGGCCCTCCCTCCGGCACCCGGCCCGCGCGGATCAGATCGGCGAGAATCGAGACGGCGAGATGCGCGCCCGAGCTGTGGCCCACGACGAGAACCTCATCGCTATCCTCTTGCAAAGCTTGCGCAATCTCATCCGCGAACTCCGCCATCCGGGCCTCGAGATCGGGCGGGTTTGCGCCGCGCCAGCGGGCGGAATAGGCGTAATCATGCATAAGGTAATAGGCGAAAAAACGGTTGTCCTTGCGGCGAAACCAACCGAGCACCAGCGGCACCAGTGCGAGCCCCGCCCAAGCGGCCCAAGGGTGGATCAGGCTCAAGAGACGCCCCGCGCCCCAGGCCAGCCCGAGCGCGATGAGCAGTTGCAGGATCAGAAATCCGACCGGGTAGAGCGCCGCGATCACCGGGCCCTTGCGCAGCCGCATCAGCCGGAAGAGCGCGCCCGAAGCGATATAGGTCCAGGCGGTGCGAATGAGCTGACCATAGGTGGCAAGAATGCCCTGCTCCATGCTGCCCCGCACGATATCCGACCAGACCAGAACCGCGATATCGGCATGGGTTTCGCCACCCTCGATCCGCGCATCGACCTGCCAGCCATAGCGCGTCAATGAGGCGTTTTTATCCTGCGGTTTCAAGGTGATGTCATAGCCCGACACCTCCGCCTGCGCGGCGGATTCCTTGCGGTACAGTTCCCTGTACCGGCGCGGGTGGATGGGGTCATATCCGGGGATATAAAAGACCCGCCTACGGGAAATTCTTTTGCTCATGTCCTGCCTCTAGCGCCGAGAGTAGCGCAGGAGTTTGGCAAGACAAAGACCTAACCAAGGAGAGCGAGGGCCGGGAAAAGCTCGAGCAGCCAATAGGCGAAGGCCGAGAAGCCGCCGGTGAGCATCATCAGCCCGATGGTCCACAAAAGCAGGCCCATGATCCGTTCGATCACATCCATATGGCGCTTCATCCAGCCAAGGAAGCCGCCCATGCGCGGCAAGAAGAGCGCCACGAGGATGAAGGGCAGACCGAGCCCCATGGCATAGACCGCCAGAAGCGCCGTGCCGCGCGGCACCGAGGCCTCGGACGCGGCGAGCGACAGGATCGCACCGAGCTGTGGGCCGATGCAGGGCGTCCAGCCAAAGGCGAAGGCAAGCCCGAGGATATAGGCCCCAAAGGCCGAGCCGCCCCGGTCCCCGGCATCCACCCGCGCCTCGCGATTGAGGAAGGGAAGCCGCAGGATCTGCAGGAAATGCAGCCCGAAGACCATCACAGTTATGCCCGCCAAGGCATTGAAATAGCCCTGATATTGCAAGATCATCGTGCCCGCCACCGAGGCCGCAAAGCCGAGGATCAGAAAGATCGTCGACAGCCCCATGACAAAGAAAATCGCCGGCACGACCGCCGCGTTGCGGCGCCGGTCCCCGGCCGAAAGATCGGCCAATGTGGTGCCGCTCATATAGGCCAGATAGGGCGGCACGATGGGCAGCACGCAGGGGCTCAGAAACGAAATGATCCCGGCCGCCAATGCGACAAACATGGCGGGGAGGAGGGAGGCGTCGATGAGGTCAATTCCGAACATGGGGAGAGACATACGGTATTTGCGCGGCGGCGTCATGAGACATCCGGTCACAAGTTTGTGGACAGGATGTCACGTTCCGGTTAACTGGCCGTATGAGCGACAATGACACTTTGGATGCGCGTGGGCTGCTCTGCCCCCTGCCCGTTCTCAAGCTGCGCAAGCGGTTGAAATCGCTGGAAAACGGCGCGGAGATTACCATGTTGGCGGATGATCCGGCGGCGGTGATTGACGTGCCGCATTTCTGTGCCGAGGCCGGTCATACGCTCGTCGAGAGCCAAGAGGTTAACGGCGATCTGCGCTTTGTCGTGCGTGTTGGCCGCTGATTCGAGACGCTGAAACCCCGGAAAATGGCATGTCGGCAGGACGTCGGTATTTCGACGGTAAAGCGACAGTGCGGGTTTTGAGGGGCGGACGGGGCTGTCCCGGATCGCGTTTGGGGGCGCTGCCCCCCGGCCTGCGGCCTCCCCCCGGGATATTTTGAGCCAGAAGAAGCGGCAAGGGACACGCCAGAAAGACATCAGGCGGGCGGGCATGAAAAAAGGCAGGGTCTCCCCTGCCTTTTTGCTGTTCTGTGCGGAGCCTGAGCTTAGCGGCCCATGGACCACCAGCCGCGGCGCTTGGGCTTGGACGGCTCTTCTGCCTGGGCCGCCTCGGGGGCCGCTGCGGGCTCGGGCGCGGCGTCGACCAGAGCGGGCTCGGGTTCGGGCTGCGGTTCCGGCTGCGCCTCGGGTTCCGGCGCGGGTGCAGGTTCCGGTGCAGGCGCCTCAGCCACCGGCTCTGGCTGCGCCTCGGGCGCTTCTGCGGCCTCGGGCGCGGCGTCGACCGGCTCTTCCTTCTTCTTGCGCGGGGCGCGTTTGCGCTTGGGCTTGGGCTTTTCTTCGGCCTCGGGCGCGTCTGCGCCGTCAGTCTCGGGTTTGGCCTCTGCCGGGGTCTCGGCCTCTGCCTCGACCTTTTTCTTGCGCGGCGCGCGTTTGCGCTTGGGCTTTTCTGCCGGCGCAGCCGCTTCGGTTTCGGCCTCTGCAGGGGCTGCCTCGGGCGCAGTATCAGCGGCCGCCTCGGCAGTCTCTTCGACCTTGTCGGCGCTCACGTCACCCTCGGCGGCCTCTTCGCTGTCGCTGTTGTCGCCGTTTTCGCCGTCAGAGCCGTTGTCGCCCTCGTCGCCGTTGCGTTTGCCGCCCCGGCGGCGACGACGACGGCGGCGCTTCTTGGGCTTGTCATCCTCGCCCTGGGTCTCGGCGGGCGCATCGCCGCCGGGCAGGTTGTCCTCGACCTCCTCCTCGATCGGCTCGGCCTCGTCGATATCGGCCATGATCGAGCTGTCGACGGAGACCACAGGCGCTGTGGCCTCGGGCACCGAACGGGTGGCGGTCTTGAACTTTTCAAGGCTGAAATCGGGGCTGATCAGCGTGTGATCGCCTTCGATCCGGACCGAGAGCCCGTAGCGGGTTTCGATCTGGGCCACATGTTCGCGTTTCTGGTTCATCAGGAAGTTGGCGATGGCCACCGGGCATTTCACCAGAACTTCGCGCGAGCGGCGGCGCACGCCCTCTTCTTCGATCTGACGCAGGATCGACAGGGCGAGGTTGTCATCCGACCGGATCAGCCCGGTGCCATGGCAGGCGGCGCAGGGCTGGGTCGTGGCCTCGATCATGCCGGGGCGCAGACGCTGACGCGACATTTCCATCAGGCCAAAGCCCGAGATGCGGCTCACCTGGATGCGGGCGCGGTCGGTCTTGAGCCGGTCCTTCATCCGCTTTTCCACCGCCGCGTTGTTGCGGCGTTCGTCCATGTCGATGAAGTCGATGACGATGAGACCGGCCAGATCGCGCAGGCGGAGCTGGCGGGCCACCTCGTCGGCGGCCTCGAGGTTGGTCTTGAGCGCGGTTTCCTCGATCGAGCCTTCCTTGGTGGCGCGGCCCGAGTTGACGTCGATGGCGACCAGCGCCTCGGTCACGCCGATGACGATATAGCCACCGGATTTGAGCTGCACCGTCGGGTTGAACATCGCGCCGAGATAGCTTTCGACCTGATAGCGGGCGAAGAGCGGCATCGCGTCTTGGTAGTTCTTCACGTTCTTGGCGTGGGACGGCATGATCATTTTCATGAAGTCCTTGGCAATGCGGTAGCCGCGTTCGCCTTCGACCAGAACCTCGTCGATGTCGCGATTGTAGAGGTCGCGGATCGAGCGTTTGATCAGGTCGCCCTCTTCATAGATCTTGGCCGGGGCGATGGATTTGAGCGTCAGCTCGCGGATCTGTTCCCAGAGCCGTTGCAGATACTCATAATCGCGCTTGATCTCGGCCTTGGTCCGCTTGGCGCCCGCGGTGCGGACGATGAGACCGGCGCCCCGGGGCACGTCGATCTCGGAGGCGATTTCCTTGAGCTTCTTGCGGTCGGCGGCATTGGTGATCTTGCGGCTGATGCCACCGCCACGGGCGGTGTTGGGCATCAGGACGCAGTAGCGGCCGGCGAGCGACAGATAGGTGGTGAGCGCCGCGCCCTTGTTGCCGCGCTCTTCCTTGACGACCTGCACGAGAAGGATCTGGCGGACCTTGATGACCTCTTGGATCTTGTAGCGCTTGGGCCGCGGTTTGCGCGGCGGGCGGATGTCGGCCTCGTCATCATCATCTGCGACGGATTCGATGGCCTCGTCCTTGGAGGCGGCGGATTTGCGGCGGCTGCGGCCACGGCCCCGGGTCGAACGCCCGTTGCTGTCGTCCTCGTCGTCGCGGTCGTCGCCGTCATCGTCTTCGTCGCTGTCGTCGTCGTCGCCATCACGATCGTCGTCGAAGGACAGATCGTCCTCGGCGTCATCGCTGTCGTCGGCTTGCGCGTCGGACTGATCTTCGGCGCGATCCTCGGCCTCAGCGGCCGCGATGGGCGCATCCTCATCACGGGCCGCGTCCTGGGCCTCATCCTGAGCGGCATTGTCTTCGGGGTCGATGGTTTCCATCCCCGAGATGCCATCGCTCACCACATCCGAGCTCTCGACCACGTCGCCATTGTCGGCCTGTGCGGCCTTGGAGCGGCTGCGCGAGCGCCGGCTGCGTTTGGGTTTGCTGTCGTCCTCTTCGCGGGCTTTCAGAGCCTCGGCATAGGCGCGTTCCTCTTCGAGAAGCGCCTCGCGGTCGGCGACCGGGATCTGGTAGTAATCCGGGTGGATCTCCGAAAAGGCGAGGAAACCATGGCGGTTTCCGCCATAGTCGACAAAGGCCGCCTGCAGCGACGGTTCGACCCGTGTTACCTTTGCGAGATAGATATTGCCGGCGAGTTGCCGTTTGTTTTCAGATTCAAAATCGAATTCCTCGACCTTGTTTCCGTCCACCACCACGACGCGGGTTTCTTCCGCGTGGGTGGCATCGATAAGCATTTTCTTGGCCATGTATTCCAATTGCACCGGCGCAGAACCGCGCGCCCGGGTGGGGCGGTCGCGGTTTGGGCAGGGTGTCTGTCAGGGGCGAGTGCGTGCGCGGGTGGACGGTGACCGCTGGCGGCCTCTCTCGTCCTGTTTGTCCCGTTCGCGCGTGTCATCGCGGTTCTTCTCCGGTGCCTCGTGTGGCACCCGTTCGGTCACCCGGTTCGCCAAATTCTGCGGACCTGGGCATGTATGTGACCCTGTATGTCGGGCCCAATCGGTCTGTGTCAGAAGGCCCGGCTCTGGCCGGGGGCGTCTCTGAAACAGCGAAACTCAGAAATGGGCGGAGGTCAGGCCTCTCGCGCATAGACACACACTAATGCGTTGCTGCAAGGAATTACAATGGGCAAAATGTTCCGAGCGCCTTTGGGGGCCTCGGATCCGCGGGGGAATTCGGCGGCTTGCATCCCCCTGCCCGGCGCAGCACTGTGCCGCCGGAGCGGCCGCGAGGATGCGCGGCGCGGGGCGCGGGTCCTGACCTCAGGGATCAGCCGCAAGAGATCAGCCAAGGAGAGAGCATGGTCACCAGCACCGAAACCATCTGGATCGAGATGCCCGACGGGGCGCGGCTTGCCGCACGGCTCTGGCTGCCCGAGGGCGATGGGCCCTTTCCCACCATTCTCGAATATATCCCCTATCGGCGGCGCGACCGCACGCGGCTTCGCGATGAGGCGATGCATCCGCGGTTTGCGCATGCGGGCTATGCCTCGATCCGGGTCGATATGCGGGGCGCGGGCGACAGCGACGGGCTCATGCATGGCGAATATCTCGAACAGGAGATCCAGGACGGTTGCGACGTGATCGGCTGGATCCGGGGGCAGGATTGGTCCGATGGGCAGGTCGGCATGTTCGGCAAGAGCTGGGGCGCCTACAGCGCCTATCAGGTGGCGGCGCGGCGGCCCGAGGGGCTGCGGGCGATTGCGCCGGTGATGGGGACGGATGACCGCTGGGCGGAATGCATCCATTTCTCGGGCGGTTGCCTGATGAGCGACAATTTCTGGTGGGGCGCGATCATGCAGCTGTTTAACGCGCAGCCGCCCGATCCGGCGGTCTTGGGCGACGCGTGGCGCGAGACATGGCGGGCGCGGCTTGAGGCGGCGGAGTTCTGGCCGGCAGAGTGGCTCGAACATCAGACGCGGGACGCGTTCTGGCGGCATGGGTCGGTCTGCGAGAATTACGCCGATATCGAGGTGCCCGCCTATATCTTTGGCGGTTGGGCTGACGCCTATCGCAACACGCCGTTTCGGATGGCGGAACATGCCACGAGCCCGGTCAAGGTGATGATCGGGCCTTGGGGGCATCTCTATCCGCATGAGGGCGCGCCGGGGCCGCAGGTGGATTTCCCGGCCGAGCTCATCCGCTGGTGGGATCATTGGATGAAGGGGCGCGACACCGGGTTGATGGACGAGCCGCCGCTGCGGCTCTACCTGCGCGAGGCCACGGCTCCGGGCGACGATCCCGACCCGCGTCCCGGCCGCTGGGTCGAAGAGCCGCGCTGGCCGAGCCCCAATGTGACTGAGGAAATCTTTCACCTCAATCACGGCGTGTTGGGCCAGAGCCCGCATCCCGGCCCTGATATGTCGGTCACCACGCCGACCAGCTATGGCGCGTCGGGGGGCGATTTCATGTCCTTTGCCACGCCCGGCGACCTGCCCGGCGATGCAAGGCTCGACGGTGCCGGGGCGCTCGAGTTCCGCAGCGCGCCCTGCGAGGCGGCGCTCGACATTCTGGGTCAGGCGCGGCTCCGGCTGCGGGTGGCGGCGGACAAGCCGCAGGCGATGCTCGCCGCGCTTCTCGTCGACGAGGCCCCCGACGGGGCGCAGACGGTGATCGCCCGGGGCTTTGCCAATCTCATGCATCTCGACGGGCCAGAGCAGGTGACACCGCTCAGCCCCGGCACGCCGGTCGAGGCCGAGATCCTGCTCCATGCCACGGGCTATCGCCTTCCCGAAGGCCACCGGGTGCTGATCAAGCTCTCGTCCGCCTATTGGCCGATCCTCTGGCCGAGCCCCGAGCCGGTCAAGATCACCCTGACACCGGGCCTGTCGCAGCTGTCGCTGCCGCTGCGCCAAGCGGTGGCCGACGCGCCCACGCCGCGCGCCCTGCCCGCACCCGACGCGCCGCCCCAACCGGCGATGACGCAGATCCGCGAAGGCCGGATGGAGCGCGGTTGGCAGTTCGATGCGCTGAGCGGCAAGCTCATCAACCGCACCTGGATCGATGGCGGGGTGTTCGGCCCGGTGGGGCGCATCCGCATCGACGAGACCGGCACCGAGCTCGGCGATATCTCGGAACGGATCTATGAGATCGGATCAGACCCGACGAGCGCCCGCGCGGTGATGACCCAAGAGGGGCATTTCAGCCGCGACGATTGGAATGCCCGGATCGAGACCCGCGCCGAAATGTGGTGCGATGCGACGCATTTCTACATTGAGGCGGGCACGCGCTGTTTCGTCGATGATGCGCTCTTTCATGAGAAATCATGGTCGCACAAGATCCGGCGCAACGGGATGTGAGGTAGATTAATCAGACCACAGGCGGCGGGGCGCAGAGGCGCCCTGCCCCTCGCCTTGGCTCTGCACCCTAGTAGGTCCCGGCCACGTATTTCGCGATGGCGCCGCCGCGCGAATTGACGCCAAGCTTTTGATAGATCGCCTTGAGGTAATATTTGACGGTGTTCTCGCTCAGCCCGAGCCGGGCGGAAATCTGAAAATTGGTCAGCCCGTCGACCAGCAGCCCCAAAATCTCATGCTCGCGCCGCGACAGCGCGTCCGAGGTGTCATTGGTCAGCCGGCGCAGGATGTCGGTCGGCACGAGGCTATGGCCGACGACCAGCTTGCCCAGGATACGCGGCAGGCTTTCGAGGATCTGCCCCATCATGCAGACCGAATTGGCCCCGGATTTGATCGCGGCACGGATGAAGGCAAATTCGCTCTCCTCCGCCACCACCACCACGAGCACATGGGGAAAATCCTTGTGCAGCGCCTTGAGGCTGGTGGCGAGATCGGCATCGGCCAGACGCACGCCCAGAATGACGATCACCGGGCCGCTTTCCTGACCCAGCAGACGGCGCAGCGTCTTGAGATCGGTGGCAAAGGGGCCAAGCGCCACCTCCTCCATCTGATCGACAAGCGAGCCGATCCCCTGACACACGATCACCTGCCGGTCCGCGACGATCACGCGCGACAGGGTCCGGGTCTTATCCTCGGTCATGACTTTGAGCACATCGTGCCACCTCCCCATGGCATCCCCTGATTGTGACCAAGGAAGTGACTGAAATCAAAGTATTTTTCCGCATACCATCGTATGCCAGCCGGAAATGCCCCCGGTTTCACCCCCGCGGGTAGCGCGGCCTACCCGTTCGGGGCCGCCCGCCCGTGCCCGGCACCCGATCGCCATGCGGACGGGCGTTACCTGCCGGGGCCGCCTGCGCGAGACTGCCCCAAACCACGGAGGCGATCATGCACGGAACCCAACATCTTTTCATTCCCGGACCGACCAACATCCCGGAAAAAATTCGTCAATCCATGAACATACCTATGGAAGATATGCGCGCGCCCGATTTCCCGGAATTGGTGAACGGGCTCTTGGAGGACGTGAAGAAAGTCTATCGGATGGCCTCGGGGCGGGTCTTTGTCTTTCCCTCCTCGGGCACCGGCGCCTGGGAAAGCGCGATCACCAACACGCTCGACCGGGGTGACCGCGTCCTAATGTCGCGCTTCGGCCAGTTCTCGCTTCTTTGGGTGGATATGGCCCAGCGCATGGGGCTCGAGGTCGAGCTCTGCGAGGTGGATTGGGGCAAGGGCGTGCCGCTCGACGCCTATCGCGCGGCGCTGGCGGCGGACAAGGATCACACGATCAAGGCCGTCTTTGCCACCCAGAACGAGACCGCGACCGGCGTCACCTCGGATATCGAGGGGGTGCGGCGGGTGCTCGATGAGACGGGGCACCCGGCGCTTCTCTTCGTGGATGGGGTGAGCTCCATCGCCTCGATCCCCTTTGAGATGGACAAATGGGGCGTCGATCTGGCGGTCTCGGGCTCGCAGAAAGGGTTCATGCTGCCGGCCGGGCTCGGCATTCTGGGGGTGAGCGACAAGGCGCTCGAGGTCAACCGCCGCCGCAACAAGGCGGGGATGGAGCGCTGTTACTTCAGCTTTGAGGATATGATCGCGCTCAATGACACGGGCTATTTCCCTTATACGCCCGCGACGCAGCTGTTGCGCGGTCTGCGCGCGGCGCTCGATATGCTGCTCGCCGAAGGGATGGAGCAGGTCTGGGCGCGCCACGCCTATCATGCCGAAGGGGTGCGCCGGGCGGTGGCGGCCTGGGACGGCTGTGAGCTGGTGGCGGCGGGGCCGGAATGGGCCTCGGACACGGTCTCGGCCATCTACACCCCCGAGGGCGTCGATGCGCGCGATGTGATCGCCGGCGCCTATAAGAAATATCAGACCTCGCTCGGCACCGGGCTCAACAAGCTCGCCGGGCGCGCGTTTCGCATCGGGCATCTCGGCTCGCTCAACCCGGTGATGCTCTGCGGGGCCTTGTCGGCGGCGGAGATGGCGCTCATCGATGCGGGGGCCAAGATCACCCCGGGCGCGGGCGTGGCGGCGGCGCAGGATCATTACCGGACGGGGCGCTAGGCGATGGCCGGACGCGCGAAGATCCTTGTCACCCGCGCCTGGCCCGAAGCGGTCGAGGCGCGGCTGACCGAGCTGGGGGCGGTGACCTTTCGCGCCCCCGATACGCCGATGAGTGCGGCGGAATTCATCGACGCCGCCGGGCGTTACGATGCGATCCTGCCCACCGTGTCGGATGTGATCCCACCCGAGTTCTACCCCGCCGCCAAGGGGCGGTTGCGGCTCCTGGCCTCTTACGGGGTGGGCTATAACCATATCGACCTCGACGCGGCGCGGGAGAATGGCATCACGGTGACCAACACGCCCGGGGTGCTCACCGATTGCACCGCCGATCTGGCGATGGGGCTCTTGCTCGCGGCGGCGCGGCGGATTGGCGAGGGCGAACGTGAGACCCGCGCCGGACACTGGGCCGGTTGGCGGCCCACCCATATGATTGGCCGCAAGGTGAGCGGCGCGACGCTTGGCATCGTGGGCTTTGGCCGCATCGGTCAAGCGATGGCGCGGCGGGCGCATTACGGCTTTGGCATGGAGGTGGTGTTTCAGAACCGTTCCACCGTCGATCCGGACGTAGCGCGCGCCGCCGGCAATGCCCGGCAATTGGCCAGCGTGATCGAGGTGGCGAAGGCCTGTGATTTCCTGTCGCTGCATTGTCCCGGCGGGGCCGAGACGGCGGGGCTCATCGGGGCCGAGGTGCTGGCCGCGATGAAGCCGGGCGCGATCCTCGTCAACACGGCGCGTGGCGATGTGGTGGATGAGGACGCGCTTTTCGCGGCGCTGGAGCGGGGGCATCTGGGCGGTGCCGGGCTCGATGTCTATTGCGGCGAGCCGGCGCTCGATCCACGGTTTCTGGAGCATGACAGTCTCGTGCTCGCGCCGCATCTGGGCAGCGCCACCGAAGAGACCCGCGCCGCGATGGGGCATCGTGCCATCGACAATCTCGCAGCCTTCCTGGCCGGGGCGATCCCCCCCGACCGGGTGGTCTGACGGCTCTCCCAGCCCGCGTCAGACCCGCGCCGTCCCCATCCCTGTCATCGGGGGCGGCGCAAAAGTTTCCTATCATAAACATTTGAAAACCCAAGGAAACCATCGGGTGCCCCACGGCATCCTATGGCATCCCGCAGTGCCGCCCGCGGGTAGTCCCCCCCTACCCGTTCGATGCCATGTCTCAACCCGGTGCGGCGCTTCTTACCCAAGGGAAAGTGTCGCGCGGGCCCTGCCCCGGCCAGACTGAGGAGGACGGCGCGCAGCCCGTGCGCCAGAGGACAATGAAGGACAGACCATGAGCTACACACTCCACCCGCTGAAAAAGCAACGCCTGCAACGCTCGGAACTCGCCGTGCCCGGCTCCAACCCCGGCATGATCGAAAAGGCCGCTGACAGCGATGTGGATTACATCTTCCTCGATCTCGAAGACGCGGTCGCCCCCCCCGACAAGGTGCAGGCCCGCAAGAACATCATCGAGGCGCTCAACGACATCGACTGGAAAGCCAAGGGCAAGACCATGTCGATCCGCATCAACGGTCTCGACACCCATTACATGTATCGCGACGTGGTCGATATTCTCGAACAGGCCGGTCAGCATGTGGACACGATCCTCGTCCCCAAGGTCGGCGTGCCCGGCGATCTCTACACCGTGGAAACCATGGTGAGCCAGATCGAAGAGGCGATGAACCTGCCCCATAAGATCGGGCTTGAGGCGCTGATCGAAACCGCGCTCGGCATGGCCAATGTCGAAGCCATCGCCGCGACCCCCGGCCGCCTCGAGGCGCTGCATTTCGGGGTGGCCGATTATGCCGCCTCGAACCGCGCCCGCACCGTGGTGATCGGCGGGCTCAACCCCGACTATCCGGGCGATCAGTGGCATTTTGCCCTGAGCCGGATGACGGTGGCCTGCCGCGCCTATGGGCTGCGGGCCATCGACGGGCCGTTCGGCGATTTCAGCGACCCCGACGCCTATGTCGCCAGCGCCAAACGCGCCGCGGCACTCGGCATCGAGGGCAAATGGGCCATCCACCCCAGTCAGATCGCGCTGGCCAATGACGTGTTCTCGCCGCCCGAGGCCGAGGTCACCCGCGCCCGCCGCATCATCGAGGAACTGCGCAAGGCGGAAGCGCAGGGCAAGGGCGCGGCCAGTCTCGACGGCAAGATGATCGACGCCGCCAGCGAGCGGATGGCCAACAACGTGCTGACAGTGGCCGATGCCATTGCAGCCAAAGGGTGAGGAGGACCCGATATGGACATTCATGAGTATCAGGCCAAGGAGCTGCTCAAGCGGTTCGGCGTGAACGTGCCGCGCGGCGGCATTGCCTATAGCCCCGAACAGGCGGTCTACCGCGCGCAGGAACTGTCGGGCGACAAATGCGTCGTCAAGGCACAGATACATTCCGGCGCGCGCGGCAAGGCGGGCGGTGTGCGCGTCTGTTCCAGCGACGAAGAGATCGCCGACGCCGCGAGCTGGATGCTGGGCCGCAAGCTCGTCACCCATCAGACCGGCCCGCAGGGCAAGCTCGTCGGGCGGCTCTATGTCGAAGAGGCCACGGATATCCGTCAGGAAATCTACCTCGGCTTTGTCATGGACCGCACCGAAGAGCGTGTCGTGGTCGTGGCCTCGGCCCAGGGCGGCATGGAGATCGAAGATATCTCGGCCAATGAGCCCGACAGCATCATCCGCTCGGTCGTCGACCCGGCGGTGGGGATGCAGGCCTTTCAGGCCCGCGAGATCGCCTTTCAGCTCGGGCTCGACCCGTCGCTCATCGCGCAGGCGTCGAAAACCATCACCGGCGCCTACAAGATGATGGATCAGCTCGACGCCTCGATGCTCGAGATCAACCCGCTGGTGGTCACCGGCTCGGGCGAGATCGTGGCGCTCGACTGCAAGGTGAGCTTTGACGACAACGCCCTCTTCCGCCATCCCGAAATCTCGGAGCTGCGCGACAAGAGCCAAGAGGACGCCCGCGAAACCTATGCCGGCGACCGTGGCCTCAACTATATCGGGCTCGAGGGCGAGATCGGCTGTATCGTCAACGGCGCGGGCCTCGCCATGGCGACGCTCGACATGATCAAGATGGCCGGCGGCGAGCCTGCCAACTTTCTCGACGTGGGCGGCGGCGCCAGCCCGGAACGGGTGCTGATGTCCTTCAAGGCGGTGCTCAACGATCCCAATGTCGAGGCGGTGCTGGTCAATATCTTTGCCGGGATCAACCGCTGTGACTGGATCGCCGAAGGCGTGGTGCGCGCGGTGCAAGAGCTCGACCTCAAGCTGCCCCTCGTGGTGCGCCTGTCGGGCACCAATGTCGAGGAAGGCCGCAAGATCCTCGCCGAAAGCGATCTCAACATCACCACGGCGGAAACGCTGGCCGAGGCCGCCGAAAAGGTGGTCAGCGCCTGGCGCATGGCCGAAGCCAAGAATGGGAGGGCCGCATAATGGCTATTCTGATCGACAAGAACTCCAAGGTGCTGGTGACCGGGCTCACCGGACGCATCGGCAGCTTTCACGCGCAGGAGATGCGCGACTATGGCACCAATGTCGTGGGCGGTGTGACCCCCGGCAAAGGCGGCATGGTGCATAATGGCCTGCCCGTGTTCAACACCGTCAAGGGCGCGGTGGCCGAAACCGGCGCCGATATGGTCATCGCCTTCGTGCCGCCCCCCTTTGCCGCCGACAGCATCATGGAAGCGGCCGATGCGGGCATCCGCACCTGCATCTGCATCGCCGACGGCATCCCGACCCAGGACATGATCCGCGTCAAACGCTACATGCGCCGCTACAAGGCCGAGAACCGGATGCGGCTCATCGGGCCGAACTGCGCCGGGATCATCACCCCCGGTCAGGGCTTTGCCGGGCTGATGCCGCCGCATATCTACCTGCCGGGCCGGGTTGGCATCATCGGCCGCTCGGGCACGCTCGGCTATGAGGCGGCGAGCCAGATGAAGGCGCGCGGCATTGGCGTGAGCTCCTCCATCGGCATCGGCGGCGATCCGATCAACGGCTCGAGCTTTCGCGACATTCTCGAGCTCTTCGAGAATGATCCCGAGACCGATGCCGTGGTGCTCGTCGGTGAGATCGGCGGCCCACAAGAGGCCGAGGCCGCGGAATATATCCGCGATCACATGACCAAGCCGGTGGCCGCCTATATCGCCGGTCTCTCGGCCCCCAAGGGGCGCCGCATGGGCCATGCCGGGGCGATCGTCTCGGCCTTTGGCGAAAGCGCGCAGGAAAAGGTCGAGATTCTCAAGGATTGCGGCGTCACCATCGTGCCGACCCCCTCGGCCTTTGGCGAAGCGGTGGAAACGATGCTGGCCGCCTGATCGGCGCGGATCCGCTCAGATTTCCGGCCCCGGATGACCTCCGGGGCCGGTTTGCGTTTGGCTGAAACATGTGTTGCCGATTTCGCGTGCAATCCACTTTGAAATGAGGAATATGCGCGCAGTTCGAAACATTGCCCAATTCTCGCCATAGTCTAACCACCCCCACGCCCCTTTTCCCGCCTATCCTGAGATGATCAGCCAAGCGCCGCCCGGGGCAGTTCGGGTGGCCTCCTACAAGGAGCAGCCCAATGGGCCAAGCAACCAAACCCACCCAAGTACAGGCACCATCCCCCCGTCCCGACACGCGCCCGCAGCCCTGCGCCCAAGCCGGCGGTCAGACCGCCAAGGACCCGCAGCACGACAGCGACGAACGCCGCAAACCGCAGGTCATCTCGCGCAAGATTTTCTCGGATTTCGCCAGCCTCTGACATCTGGTCTGAGCCCTGACCGCCGCGCTTGCCGGCGGAACAAATGGCCCCTCTCGGCGTTGCCTTCTTGGGACGCACCCAAAGATGAGAGGACAGACCATGGACCTTCTGCGCATATTGATCGCCATTCTCCTGCCGCCGCTCGGCGTGTTTTTGCAGGAAGGATTTGGCAAGCATTTCTGGCTTAACATCCTGCTGACGATTCTCGGCTATATCCCCGGCATCGTGCATGCCGTCTGGATCATCGCGAGCCGTGGCCCCCGCCACGCCTGATGTCCCGCCTGATCGCCATGCCCGACATCGCCACACCCCAGGCAGCGCCCAGCTCGCCACAGATCGACCGCGAACTTGACCGGCTCGACCGGTTGGCGCGGCAGATGGACCGCGCCTTTCGCCTGCCCTTCACGCAGATCCGCTTTGGCTGGGATGCGCTGTTGGGTCTGGTGCCAGGCATCGGCGACACGGCGGCGCTGGCGCCCTCATTCTATATCCTGGCCCGCGCCCAGCGGCTCGGCGCGCCCGGCTGGCTCTTGCTGCGGATGGCGGGCAATCTCGGCATCGACTGGGCGGTGGGGCTGATCCCGCTGGTGGGCGATCTGCTCGATGTGGGCATCAAGGCCAACACCCGCAATGTCCACCTGCTGCGGGCGCATATGCAAAAGGCGGCCCCCGAGGGACCGCCTTCGATGTCGTCTGGCGTGGGCCGTAAGGCTTAGCCGACCAGTTCGAGACCCGAGAAGAAGAACGCAATCTCCTGCGCTGCGGTTTCCGGGGCGTCCGAGCCGTGGACCGAGTTTTCGCCAACGGATTCGGCGAACTCGGCGCGGATCGTGCCGGGGGCTGCATCGGCGGGGTTGGTGGCGCCCATCACTTCGCGGTTCTTGGCAATCGCGCCTTCCCCTTCGAGAACCTGCACGACGACCGGCTCGGAGGCCATGAAGTCGCACAGCTCGCCGTAGAACGGACGCTCGGCATGCACTTCGTAGAACTTGCCAGCCTGCGCCGGGGTCAGCTGAATGCGCTTCTGCGCGACGATGCGCAGACCGGCGTCTTCGAACTTGGCGTTGATCTTGCCGGTCAGGTTGCGTTTGGTGGCATCGGGTTTGATGATGGAGAGCGTGCGTTCAACAGCCATGAGAGCCTCTTTACATTAGGGGTTAAGCGCGGGATCAGACCCGCCGGAACGGTGTTTCGCGGCCCCGATACCACGCGCCCCCAGCTTTGAAAAGCCGCGATTGACAGTGCCTCTCTGCTGCGCCATTCCCCTGCCCATGTTGAAAATCGAGAACATCTCCTACGCGGTCGCTGGCCGCCCCCTCCTCGAAGAGGCCAGTGCCGTCATCCCCGAGGGCCACAAGGTCGGCATCGTCGGCCGCAATGGCACCGGCAAGACCACGCTGTTTCGCCTGATCCGGGGCGAACTGGCGCTCGAAGGCGGCCAGATCACCCTGCCCTCGCGCGCCCGCATCGGCGGCGTCGCCCAAGAGGTGCCGGGCAATGAGGTGTCGCTCATCGACACGGTGCTCGCCGCCGACACCGAACGCGCCGCGCTCCTGGCCGAGGCCGAAACCGCGAGCGACCCGGCACGCATCGCCGATGTGCAGACCCGGCTGTCGGATATCGACGCCTGGGGCGCCGAGGCGCGCGCCGCCACCATCCTGCGCGGCCTGGGCTTTACGCCCGAGGAACAGCTCATGCCCTGCAGCGCTTTCTCCGGCGGCTGGCGGATGCGCGTGGCGCTGGCGGCGGTGCTCTTCTCCGCCCCAGATCTGCTGCTCCTCGACGAGCCCACCAACTATCTCGACCTCGAAGGCGCGCTCTGGCTCGAAAGCTATCTGGCGAAATACCCCCATACGGTGCTGGTGATCAGCCACGACCGCGGGCTGCTCAACCGCGCCGTCGGCGCGATCCTGCATCTCGAGGACCGCAAGCTCACCCTCTATCAGGGCGGCTATGACCGCTTTGCCGAGACCCGCGCCGCGCGGCTCGCCGTGGCCGAGGCCGAACTGCGCAAGCAAGACGCCCGCCGCGCCCATTTGCAGAGCTTTGTCGACCGGTTCCGCTACAAGGCCTCCAAGGCCAAACAGGCGCAATCGCGGCTCAAGATGATCGAAAAGATGAAGGTCATCACCACCCCGCAAGAGGCCGCGCTGCGCGCCTTCAGCTTTCCCGAACCCGAAGAGCTGTCGCCGCCGATCATCAATCTCGAAAGCGCCTCGGTGGGCTATGGCGAGAAACCCGTGCTGGGCCAGATGACCCTGCGCATCGACCAGGACGACCGGATCGCGCTGCTGGGCCGCAATGGCGAGGGCAAATCGACCCTGTCGAAACTCCTGGCCGGCAAGCTCGATCCGATGGGCGGCCGGGTCACCCGCGCCACCAAGCTGCGCGTGGGGTTCTTCGCCCAGCATCAGGTCGAGGAACTGCATCTCGACGAGACGCCCATCGACCATGTGCGCCGCCTGCGCCCTGCTGAGCCCATCGCCAAGCTGCGCGCCCGGCTCGGCGGATTTGGCATCGGTGCCGAACAGGCCGAAACCGAGGTCGGGCGGCTCTCGGGCGGGCAAAAGGCCCGGCTGAGCCTGATGCTCGCCACGATCGACGCGCCGCATCTGCTGATCCTCGACGAACCGACCAACCACCTCGACATCGAGAGCCGCGAGGCGCTGGTTGAGGCGCTCACCGCCTATTCCGGCGCGGTCATCCTCGTGAGCCACGACATGCACCTGCTGAGCCTCGTCGCCGACCGGCTCTGGCTGGTCAAGGATGGCCGGGTGAAACCCTATGAGGACGATCTCGAAACCTATCGGCAGATGCTCGTCTCGCCTGAGAAATCGAGCCGCCCCAAATCCGACAAGGCCAAGGCCGCGGCCAAGCCCAAACGCCCGTCGCGCGACGCGCTGCTGGCGCTGCGCGCCGAGGTCCGCAAATGCGAATCCCGCGTCGAAAAGCTGCAGGAAATGTCGGAAAAGCTCGCCACCAAACTGGCCGACCCGGCGCTTTATGACGAGGACCGCGTCGACGAGGCCGCCGTCTGGCAGCGCAAATATTCCGAAGTCTGCGACGGGCTCGAACGGGCCGAGGCGCTCTGGATGCGGGCGTTGGAAAAACTCGAAGCCGCCGAGGCCTGAGGCCCGCTCTCTTTCTGGTCAGAAATACCCAAATCCCCCGGCCTGCACCGGGGGATGCCTTTGGTTATTTCCCTTAGATATCTTCCACGTCCCAGACCCCATCGAGGCTCTTGATCGCGCCCTTGATCTGCGGATTGACGGCAAATTCCTGGCCTGCGTCCATCTCCACCTCGCCGGGCAACCCCTGATCCACCAGACAGAACCGCACCGGACCCCGGGCAGCATTGCGCGCCGCCTCCTGCGCCCGGGCCAGCACCCGCGCCACGGTCTCGACCGCGCCGGGGCTTTCGACAAAAATCCGAAGCCCCATGGCCCCCGCATCCGCCACCACCGTGTCAATGGGCGACACCGACCGCGCCAAGAGCTTGAGCTGATCGGATTCGCTGGTGGCCTCGACAGTGACCACGACCTGCGATCCGGTCTCCAGATAATCGCGTGACTTCTCAAGCGTTTCCGAGAACATCGTGACCTCATAGCCGCCGGTGGTATCGCTCAGCTGCACAAAGGCAAAGCGGTTGCCGCGCGCCGATTTCCGCTCTTGCCGCCCGGCCACCACACCGGCGAGCTTGGCGATACAGGCCCCGCCCCGCGCCAGCATCTCGACCTCGTCGAGCGTCTTGACGTCCTTGCGCTTGAGCGCGGCCATGTAATCGTCGAGCGGATGCCCCGAGAGGTAAAACCCCACGGCGCGGAATTCTTCGGTGAGCCGCTCGGCGGGCAGCCAATCCTCGACCGGCATGATGCGCGGCTCGGGCAGATCGTCGCCCGCCTCACCAAAGAGCGACACCTGGTTGGAATTGCGCTGCTCATGGATCGCGGCCGAGTAGTTCATCAGCCCTTCGAGACTGTCAAACACCCGGCGGCGGTTGCGGTCAAGCTCGTCAAACGCCCCGGCCCGCGCCAGCATTTCCAGCGGCCGCTTGCCGATCTTCTTGAGATCCACCCGGCGAGCGAAATCATAGAGCGTGGCAAAGGGCTTGTCACCGCGCGCCTGGGTGATGAGCCGCATCGCCTCGACGCCGACGTTCTTGAGCGCCCCCAGCCCGTAATGCAGCACGCCGTCGCGCACGATGAACCGCGCCTCGGAGCGGTTGACGCAAGGCGGCAGCCAGTCGAGCCCCAGCCCCTTCTTCACCTCTTCGAAATAGACCGCCAGTTTGTCGGTGAGATGAATATCGCAATTCATCACCCCGGCCATGAATTCCACCGGGTGGTTGGCCTTGAGCCAGGCGGTCTGATAGCTCACCACCGCATAGGCGGCGGCGTGCGATTTGTTGAACCCGTAGTTGGCGAATTTCTCCAGCAAGTCAAAGACTTCGCTGGCTTTCTTCTTGTCGACGCCATTCTCGGCCGCGCCCTTTTCGAACTTGGGCCGTTCGGCGTCCATCGCCTCCTTGATCTTCTTGCCCATGGCGCGGCGCAGAAGGTCAGCACCGCCGAGGCTATAGCCCGCCATGACCTGGGCGATCTGCATCACCTGTTCCTGATAGACGATGATGCCTTGGGTCTCTTCGAGGATATGGTCGATGAGGGGATGCACGCTCTCGCGCTCCTTGACCCCGTTCTTGACCTCGCAATAGGTCGGGATGTTCTCCATCGGACCGGGCCGATAGAGCGCCACGAGCGCCACGATATCCTCGATACAGGTGGGCTTCATCCGCTTGAGCGCGTCCATCATGCCCGAGCTTTCCACCTGGAACACCGCCACCGTCTTGGCGCGGGCATAGAGCTCATAGGTCTTGGCATCGTCGAGCGGGATCTGCCCGATATCGTCGACCGCGCCCTCGGGCGGCTCATAGAGGGTCGCGCCATCCGCCGCCTGATGCAGATGCCGCCCGCCGCCCTTGATCTGATCAATGGCGTTCTGGATCACGGTGAGGGTCTTGAGCCCGAGAAAGTCGAACTTGACCAGCCCCGCCTGCTCCACCCATTTCATGTTGAACTGCGTCGCCGGCATGTCCGAGCGCGGATCTTGATAGAGCGGCACCAGCGCGTCGAGCGGCCGGTCGCCGATCACCACGCCCGCGGCATGGGTCGAGGCGTTGCGCAGCAGCCCTTCGACCTTCATCCCGTAATTCAGCAGCCGCTCGACCACCTCTTCGCGCCGCGCCTCTTCGCGCAGCCGTTCTTCCTGCGCCAGCGCCTGTTCGATGCTCACCGGCTTGACCCCCTCGACGGGGATCATCTTCGACAGCCGGTCCACCTGCCCATAGGGCATCTGCAAGACGCGGCCAATGTCGCGCACCGCGGCCTTGGACAGAAGCGCCCCAAAGGTGATGATCTGCCCGACCCGGTCGCGGCCATATTTGTCCTGTACATAGCGGATCACCTCTTCGCGGCGGTCCATGCAGAAGTCGATGTCGAAGTCGGGCATCGACACCCGCTCGGGGTTGAGGAACCGCTCGAACAGCAAGCTGTAGCGCAGCGGATCAAGGTCGGTGATGGTCAGCGCATAGGCCACCAGACTGCCCGCGCCCGAGCCCCGCCCGGGCCCCACCGGAATATCGTGATCCTTGGCCCATTGGATGAAATCGGCCACGATCAGGAAATAGCCCGGAAAGCCCATGCCCTCGATGATGCCGAGCTCGAAATCGAGCCGCTTTTGATAATCCTCGACCGAGGCCGCATGCGGGATCACCGCGAGCCGCGCCTGAAGGCCCGCGTTGGCCATGCGGCGCAGCTCGGCCACCTCGTCATCGGCGAATTTCGGCAGGATCGGATCGCGGCGATAGCAGCCAAAGGCACAGCGCCGGGCGATCTCGACGGTATTTTCGAGCGCCTCGGGCAGATCGGCAAAGAGCGTCGCCATCTCCTGCGGCGTCTTGAGGTAATGTTCCGGCGTCAGCCGCCGCCGCGGGCCGCTTTGATCGACATAGGCGCCTTCGGCCACGCAGAGCATGGCATCATGGGCCTCGAACATCTCTTTATTGGGGAAATAGACGTCATTGGTGGCCACCAGAGGCAGGCCCATCGCATAAGCCATCTCGACATGACCGCGTTCGGTGAGCCGTTCGGCCTCGGGCTGGCCGTTTTCGCCGGGGTGGCGCTGCAGCTCGATATAGAGCCGGGTGGGATAGGCCTTGGCCAGCCGCGCGACCAGCGCCTCGGCCACAGGCGCGCGCCCCGCCTGCAAGAGCCGCCCCACCGGCCCATCCGGCCCGCCGCTGAGACAGATCAGCCCCTCGGCATGGCGTTCGAGCTCTTCGATGATCACATGCGGCAGCGACCCGTCGCCGCGCAGATAGAGGCACGAGTTGAGCTTCATCAGGTTCTCGTAACCCGCCTCGTTCTGCGCCAGCAGGACAAGCGGCGCGATCGCCTCGTCGCCCGCCGCTTCGTCATAGTGGAAATCGACCTGACAGCCCATGATCGGCTGCACGCCTGCGCCCTGCGCCGAGACGGAAAATTCGAGCGCCGCGAACATGTTGTTGCTGTCGGTCACGGCGACGGCGGGCATGTCCATATTGGCGCAAAGACCGGGCAGCTTCTTGAGGCGCATGGCGCCTTCGAGAAGCGAATATTCGGTGTGCAGGCGGAGGTGGATGAATCGGGGGGCTGTGCTCATGCCGCCAGCTTATGTGAGCCGCGCCCGCCATGCCAGAGCCAAGGCAGCGCCAAGTTGGTGCCAAGGCCGCGTGGGGCGCATATGCTCCAACAGGACGGCAAAGCCCCGCCGCACGGCGCGCGCGCCCCACCCCATAAGAAAACCCTTATGCCCAACCCAAGAATATTCTCGCTTTTTCGCGCATTGATTCTGGCTTACCCCAAGGGACAGAGAATTCTGGCCGTCGCGCCTATAGGGCTGCCTTATGCAGCCCCGGCGCCGACAGGCCCCAGCCACGGAGATTGCCAGATGGCCCCAAGGATGACACTCGAAGGGATCTACACCCCGGTCGTGACCCCGTTGCATGATGATTTCAGCGTCGATTACGACGCGCTGGCCGATGTGGTCGATCATCTGGTGGCAAGCGGCGTGCACGGGCTTATTTCCGGCGGCTCGACCGGCGAGAACTATACCCAGACCGTCGAGGAACGGCTCGAGATCGCGCGCTTCACCCAAGACCGGCTCAAGGGGCGGCTGCCGCTCTTTGTCGGCACCGGCATGATGCGCACCGAGGACAGTCTCGCCATGGCCGCGGGCGCCCGCGAGATGGGCGCCGATGGCATCCTGCACGGCACCCCGCCCTATTCGGTCCCCACCGAACATGAGAATGCGCTCAACACGCTGGCGGTGGACCGCGCCGCCGATCTGCCGATGATCCTCTACAATTATCCCGGTCGGATGGGCGTCAACATGGGCGAAGAATTTCTCGACCGGGTCGGCCGCTCGCGCAATGTGATCGGCATCAAGGAAAGCTCCGGCGACATCAACCGCGTGCATCTTCTGGCCCGCGACTATCCCCATATTCAGCTCAGCTGCGGCATGGATGATCAGGCGCTGGAATTCTTTGCCTGGGGCGCGCGCAGCTGGATCTGCGCCGGCTCGAACTTCCTGCCCGAGGAACATGTGTTCCTCTACGAGACCTGCGTCGTGCAGGGCGATTTCGCCAAGGGCCGCCGCATCATGTCGGCGATGATGCCGCTGATGCGGGTGCTCGAACAGGGTGGCAAGTTCATCCAATGCGTCAAGCATGGCACCACCTTCATGGGCCACCCCACCGGCACCGTGCGCCCGCCCCTGCGCCCGCTCAACAAGGATGACAAGCGTCAGCTCGAACAGGTCATCCGCACCCTCAAACGCACCATTTCTGACATCAAGGCGGAGAATTGAGCCATGAGTGATCTTCTGACCCGCGAAGAATACGGCGCCATTGCCAAGGGGCTGACCCTGCCCGTCAACGCTTTTATCGACGGCAGCTTTCGCCCCGCGCACTCCGGCGCGACCTTTGAGACCGTGAACCCCGCCACCGGCGCCAAGCTCGCCGATGTGGCTTCCTGCGACGCCAAGGATGTGGATTTCGCCGTCGAAAAAGCCCGCGATGCCTTTGAGGATGGCCGCTGGTCGCGGCTCCACCCCTCGGCGCGCAAGGATGTGCTCATCCGCCTGTGCAAGCTGCTCACCCGCAACGCCCATGAGCTGGCGGTGATGGAAAGCCTCGACAGCGGCAAGACCATCTATGATTGCGAAACCGTCGACATTCCCGAGACCATCCATTGCCTCAAATGGCATGCCGAGCTCATCGACAAGATCTATGATCAGGTGAGCCCCGCCTCGGACGACCATATCGCCATGGTTCTGCGCGAACCGGTGGGGGTCGTGGGTCTCGTGCTGCCGTGGAACTTCCCGCTCTTGATGCTGGCGTGGAAGATCGGCCCGGCGCTGGCGGCAGGCTGTTCGGTGGTGGTGAAACCCGCCGAGGAAACCCCGCTCACCGCGCTGCGCCTGGCGGAACTGGCGCATGAGGCGGGTGTGCCCGCCGGTGTGCTCAACATAGTGACCGGCGACGGGCCGGGCGTCGGCGAGCCGCTCGGGCGGCACCCGGATGTCGATATGGTCTCTTTCACCGGCTCGACCGAAACCGGGCGTCGCTTTCTGCATTACTCCGCCGACAGCAACCTCAAGGAAGTCGTTCTCGAAATGGGCGGCAAGAACCCCTGCGTGGTGCTCGACGACGCCGAAAACCTCGACAGTGTCGCGGCCCATGTGGTCAACGGCGCCTTTTGGAACATGGGCGAAAACTGCTCGGCCTCGTCGCGGCTCATCGTGCATGCGGCAGTGAAGGACGATCTTCTCGCCCGGGTCGAGGCCCATGCCCGCGAATGGATCACCGGCGATCCGCTCGACCCGCAGGTGCGCGTCGGCGCGCTCGTGTCGCGGGCGCATTTCGACAAGGTCTGCTCCTATCTCGACGAGGTTCAAAAGGGCCGCGTGGTGATCGGCGGCACCCATTCCGGCGGCGCCTTTGTCGATCCCACCGTGGTCGAGATTTCCGGCAATGACGCGCGGCTTGCCCGCGAGGAAATCTTTGGCCCGGTCCTGTCGGTGATCACCGTCACCAGCACCGAAGAGGCGATCAGCATCGCCAATGACACGCCCTATGGGCTGGCGGCCTCGGTGTTTTCGGCCAATGGCAAACGCGCGATCCGCGCCGCCCGCGCCATCAAGGCCGGGACCGTCACCGTCAACAGCTTTGGCGAGGGCGACATCACCACGCCCTTTGGCGGGTACAAGCACTCGGGCTTTGGCGGCCGCGACAATGGCATCCACGCCCATGACCAATACACCCAGCTCAAGACCATCTGGATCGACCTGTCGGATGACAGCGACGATCAGATCGGCTGAGCCATCGAGGCCAGACCCATGACCAAGCTTCATGCCCGCCGCCTGCCCCGTCACACCGGGCGGGCGGCCTGGAACGCCATTCTGCCCGAGGCGCCGCCGCCCGTGGCCCTGACCGAGGATCGCACCGCCGATGTGACCATCGTGGGCGCGGGCTTTGCCGGGCTCTCGGCGGCGCGGCGGCTGCATCAGATCGACCCGGGGCTGCGCATCGCCGTGCTCGACGCGGGCCGCGTCGGCGAAGGGGCCGCCGGGCGCAACTCGGGCTTTATGATCGACCTGCCCCATGACCTGCAATCCGACGATTACGCGGGCCATGCGGCGGACAACGACCGGATCATGACCGGGTTCAACCGCGCCGCCATCGCCTTTGCCGCGCAGGCCGTCGCCGACTATGGCATCGCGCCCGCCTATTTCGATCCGGTGGGCAAGGTCAACGGCGCGGCGGGCGACGGCGCCCATGCCCAGAACCTGAGCTACGCCCGTCATCTCGAGGCGCTGGGCGAGCCCTGTGAAATGCTCGACGCGCAGGCGATGCAAGAGCTCACCGGCTCATCCTATTACCAGTCCGGGCTCTACACGCCGGGCACCGCGATCTTGCAGCCGGCGGGCTATATCCGGGGGCTCGCCGCCGGTCTCGCCGCGGGCGGCGTGGCGATCTATGAGGAAAGCCCCGTCACGGATATGCGCCGGAATGGCTCTGACTGGACGGTGACGACCAAGGGGCATCGCCTCACCTCGGGCTGCGTGATCCTGTGCACCAATGGTCATCTGGAAAGCTTTGGCTTTGCCAAGAAACGCCTTTTGCATGTGATGCTCTTTGCCTCAATGACCGAAGACCTCTCGCCCGAGGCGCTCACCGCGCTCGGCGGACGGCCGCGATGGGGAATCACGCCGTCGGACCCGATGGGCACCACCATGCGCCGCATCGATTCGGCCCAGGGCGGCAACCGGATCATCACCCGGTCTTGCACCGAATTTCGCCCCGGCATGGAGCCGAGCCGCGCAGGGCTCGCCCGCGCCACCCGCGTCATGGCCCGCAAATTCGCCGACCGTTTTCCACAGCTGAGCGGCGTCAAACAGGAATATATCTGGGCCGGTCACCTCTGCCTGAGCCTCAATGGCGTCTCGGTCACCGGGCGGCTCGACGACGGGCTGTTTTCGGCCTGCGTGCAAAACGGGCTTGGCACCGCGCGCGGCACGCTCACCGGCATCGCCGCCGCCGAGGCAGCGCTTGGCCATCACAGCGACATCAGCGCCCATTTCACCGCAGAGCCCGCGCCGAAACGCCTGCCGCCCGAACCCTTTGCCACGCTCGGCGCCAATATGGTGCTGCGGCTGCGCGAACATCGCGCCCGCATCGAATAAAGCGGAGCAACGCGGACCAGGCCCAAACTCAGGCCCAAAAAATTCAGGCCCGAAAAATCAGGCCGGATATTTATGCGCCGAGATGAACTGCCAGATGTCGCGGTTGATCTCGGCCAGCGCATCGAGCGCCGCGCGGATCTCGTCCAGCGCCGCCTCGTCGAGCGGCGTGTCCTGCCCCATCAGCAGCCGGTCTTTGCGGTCGGCAATGCGCATCTGGATGGTGCGCGGATGCTGCCCGTCGGGATCAAAGGCATAGATGCAGTGATTGTAGCGGTTGCGCAGCGCCGAATGGCGTTGAATGCGGCCGGTGAGGCCGAGAATGGCCTTGCGCTCGGCGGCATCGACCCGGTCGAGCTTGGACAGCCGTTCCACCAGGTCGATCCGCGCCCGTGTCGTGTTGAGCGTCAGAAAGGTGACGGTGGCGATTTCCTTATCGGTGCCCGAAAGCCCGGCGATCAGATGGATCAGCAGGCTTTCGGTATTGGTCCAGGCATAGTTGAGCCGCCCGACGAGCAGGAGCACCGTATCGAAATCGATCCGGCCCCCCGCCGTCATCACTGCACGCGCGCGGATTGCTGCTGTTCCAGAAAACAGATCGTCGCCTCGGTCCGGTTATGCACCCCGAGCTTGGCGATCACATGGTGCATATGCAGCTTGACCGTATGCACCGACAGGCCGAGCTTGTCGGCGATGATCTTGTTCTGATTGCCCTGCGCGGCACAGCTCAGCACTTCGAATTCGCGATCGGTCAGCCGATCGAAAAGCCGGTCGGGCATCGCGGGCTTGGCAGGTTCCGGCGCGGGTGCCGCCTGTTCGATCAGCTCGCGCGGCATATAGCTCTCGCCACAGAGCAGCAAACGCAGCACCGACACCCAGCGGTCGATCTCGAGGTTCATCGGCAGATAGCCGAGCTGCGCGCCAAGCCCATCGGCCTCGGCCGCATCCGCCACCTGACGCGCGGCGGGCACATCGCGATAGCCGAGCGCCACCATCGCGCCGTTGAACCCCTCACAAATCTTCCCCAACTGCGCGAGCAGCTCTTTCGACTGGCTTTGATGGACAATGATCGCGCGCAGGTTATGGCGCCCGTTCTTGTCGAAAAACCCGAGGTCGTTGATATGGGAAATGCGCTGGAACTCGCAGCAGGGAAACTCTTCGCTCGCCAGCCGGAGCACATGGTCGGAAAAATCATGCGCGGTACCGACAAACAGGCAGATCACTTTGGTCTTATCCAGGTTTGCTTCATCAATCATAGGCTCTCATCCCCTAGCCTTGAGCGCAAATAGGATCGGCCGGACAGGCCGCGCGCTCTCGTGTTGAAAAACTCTCTCGAGGCCGGTTTGAAAGACCCCGTCCAAACAATGGTCACTCTTACCTTTGAGCCCAAAAATACGGCGGGCCATGGCTGAAAAATCACCCGAAATACGGTGAAGCCATTAATTAATATTAACACATTTTAGCCTAATTGTCCGCTTGTTTATTGGGCATTGGGCGTAGGGCGGGTCAAATTGGGCAAAGGTTGGACCGGCCCCCTCGCGCCTTGGGCGATGGCGATTTTGTCAACTCAACCCTGACGTTACGCGCCCTCACCCCGCCTGCCGCCCCCCGCCGCCCGCGTTCAGGCGCTACCCATCACGGCCACCCGGGGTCTAGACCCCCAGACCAGTGGATTTAGACCTCCCCCTGCTCTCCCTGATCAAAAGTTAACGTAAGGTTAACCGTTCGAACGCGCCCACAGCGATCCGCCCCGCCGTTTCCCCTGCCTTTTCAGCCAGATACCCGGCCCGACGGCGCATCGCCCCGTTAGACCGTTTTACCGGCTGTTTTCGACTCGGGCAGCGGTGAGATGCTGTGCCTACCGCAGGTCACTTGGGGAACATGACCCTTATTTTACGGGGAATGTCGGTGATCAGAGCGTCGGGGGGCATCGCATATTTTCCGCCTCCCGCCTGATCGTCAGCCTGACGGCAAGGGGAACAGATTGAATGAAGGGGGGACAGCAACACAGAGATTTCATCAGCCAACCCGGTGCCGTTCAGGATCGAGACCTCGTCCGAACCGCGCCAAATCATACGTCCAACAGAATCACCTTCCGTTGATGATCGCTTTTGAAATGAGCGGCGATCCAGCGAAGGTCTCTTATTTCGGAGATTGAACAAATGAGTAACCGCAACAACATGATTTTCCCGATCGGTCCCAATCACAGTCAGGACCAGGACCAAGATCAGCACCAGGCCCAGGCCCAGGCTGAACTGCAAGCCCAGCTGCAAGCACAGGGACAAGGCCAAGGTCAGGGTCAGGCCCAGTACTCATCAAGTGAGAACTGGAACGGCAATGGCAACGGCAACCTGAACGGCAACGGCAACCTGAACGGCAATGGCAATCTGAATGGTAACGGCAACCACAACGGTAACGGCAACCATAACGGCAATGGCAACCACAATGGCAACGCCAATGGCAACCTGAACGCCAACGGGAACCTGAACGCCAATGGCAACCTCAACGCCAATGGCAACGTCAACAGCAACACCAACGAGAGCATGACCACCGTGGGTGTTGAAGTGGCCGTCGGGATCGAAGGCTATGAGCCGACCGATGACGATTTCGCCGACATCGACCTCGACAATTCAGAGGCCGGTGATTTCATCATGGCCGACGGCAATATCGACTACAGCCCCGGCAATGACCTGAACCTCGAAGACATCCTTGCCGACGCCCTTGACGGCGAAGGCAATGACACGGGCATCGTCAACGCAATGTCCAACAACCTTCAGGACAATGACACGCTCGACAACGTGTCGAACGACGGTTCGCTGGATCAAACCAACGATTCCCGCGGCGGCGACGCTTCTTCGGGTGACGGCATCAGCTCCGGCGCAGGCGGCGGCAATGGCGGCGAAGCCAATTCGACCGGCGGTTCGGCCCTCGGTGGCTTTGGCTTTGGCGGCGCGGCCATCGCGACCGGCGCAGCCAGCGGTGACGGCGGTGAATCCACGGCCGAAGGCGGCGAAGGTGACGATGGCGGTGATGCAACCGCGGTTGGCATCGGCCTTGGTCTCGGCGCAGCTGGCGCGGATTCGGACGCTGACGGTGGCGACGGCGCAGGCGCAGCCTCGATCGGGGCCGGTCTCGGCATTGGCGCAGGTCTGGCCGGTGCGAATGCTGAAGGCGGCAACAGCGGCGACGCTGGCGGTCTTGGCCTTGGCATCGGTGCTGCAAGCTCCGACGCGGACAGCAGCAACGACGGCGATGCCGGCGCAATCGGAGCCGGTCTCGGCATCCTTGGCGTTGGTCTGGCTGGCGCTGAGAACGGTTCGACCGGCAATGCCGATGCGGCTGCAGGTGGCATTGGCCTCGGCGGTGGCTCGGGCGAGAGCGGCAATGGCGGTGACGCCGGTGCTCTGGCTGCAGGTCTCGGCAATGGTGAAGGCACCGGTCGCGGTGGCGAAGCCTCTGGCGGCAACGGCGGCGACGCCGGTTCGCTGGCCGGAGCGGCCAACAACGCCCAAGGCAATGGCGGCATCAATGGCGCCTTCGCCGGCAACGGCGGTGACGGCTACGGCGGTCACGCCTGGGGCGGTGACACCGGCAATGCCACGGGCGGCTATGCAGCGGTCGGCGGCGTTCAGGCCGGTGGCGGCACTGGCGGCTCGGCACGCGATGCCTTCGCGGATGGTGGTGCTGGCGGCAATGCCGGCATGTGGGGCTCGAACAACGGTGACGATGGTTTCGTGACCGGCGAGAGCTTTGCATCGGCCGCGTCGCAAATCGACACCACCGCGTTCAACCAGAGCGTTGTGATGGGCGCGAACGTCCTCGGCAACACGGTCGACATGACCGTGGTCGGCGGCAGCTTCAGCTCCAGCTACATCGGCGACGACGCCGACAGCTAAGTGACCTTGTTTCGGGCCCGGCATCGTCCGGGCCCGAAGCCTTTTTAAGACCCAAGATTTTTAGATTCGTAAATTCGGTGAAGCGGCCCCGAGGGCCGCACGGCCCTTAAGGCCAAAAGGCAAGAGCAGCCGGCCAGAATACTTGGATGGAAAGGCTCGGACATGTTGGACAAGACCACAGAGATCATCGCCCATATGGTGGGCATTTTCCACATCACGCTCGAAGAAGAGCGCATGCGTGACATCTATGAGGACTTTGCCGCGCTGAGGCTGGCCGAGGCAGATCTCGGAAGCTTGCTGAACATCACAGTCATCGTCAAAGCGCCCTACAGCCCCGATGGCTTTTCACCCTATACCAACTACCGCGATATCGCCCCGCCCGCCGAGGGTCCGGGGTTTTTCTTTCAGCCCTTCGGCTATTTCATGCCGCAGATCCCGCTGCCGATGCAGATCTTTCTGGCGCCCGATGCGATCTTTCTGCCGGCCCATCTGACGATCGAGATGGCGGCCGCACGGCCCCTTCTCATTCTCGAACCGCCGGGAAGCGTCGCCACCGCGACCTATCAATACGCCTGGCTCGAGGACAATGACGATTTCGAACTGGGCCGCAGCGATCATGTGTTCGAGGACACCGCCGCCTATACCGAAACGCTCAAGCAATATCACACCGTGGGTCAGGCGCTCGAAGCCGCCCCGCGGCTCGAGATGCCGGATTTTTCCGCATCCGTTCGCGATGACGCGCTCGCCACCACCCAGGCTGTAGCGCTCACCGAAGCGGCCCCGATCACCGGGGCCAGCATAGAGATCCAGCGTGGCGAGGCGACGCAAGGCACGTTCGAGAACGGCCAAGCCGTGGACACCGTGACCAAGCTCGACGACGTCATGCCCGCCTATTTCCGAGCAAAGAACCCAGATG
This sequence comes from Roseovarius sp. CH_XMU1461, assembly GCF_037027165.1. Taxonomy (NCBI): domain Bacteria; kingdom Pseudomonadati; phylum Pseudomonadota; class Alphaproteobacteria; order Rhodobacterales; family Roseobacteraceae; genus Roseovarius; species Roseovarius sp. CH_XMU1461. The sequence goes on along the minus strand of NZ_JAYMDV010000002.1, from coordinate 247,100 downwards.
TCACGCTGGACCCTGACGCAGAAGAGACCTCAGAGGACGACGGCACAAGCACCGGCCCCGAAGAGGGCGACAGCAGCTTTGTGCTCTCCAACGCCCCGGTCGATCCCGATCCCTTTGCCGGGCTCGGCGACAATCCGGCGAGCGCGCAATTCGCCGTGGATCCCGGCCATCTCGCCCTCGCGGGTGGCAATATGATGATCAACGAGGCCGGCATCACCCTGGGCTGGCTCGACGCGCCGGTCATCTCGGTGATGGGCGATGTGATCACCCTTGATCTCATTTCGCAGGTCAATGTCATGGTGAGCTATGGCTCGGTCAATGGCACCATCGAGGCCAGCGCTTCGACCAGCGTCAACAGCGCCGTGATGGCGCGGGTCAGCTCGGCCCCGCCGCCCGAAGAGATCATCGTCGAGGCCGAAGGCACCGAGGGCGAAGAGGGCAGCGACGCAAGCGCCGAGGGCGAGGCGGGCGAAACCGGCCCCGACGCCACCGCCGGCGGCCCGCTCTCCCTGCCCTCCAACTGGGCCGTGACCCGAATCGAAGGCGATTTGCTGACCGTCAACTTTGTCGAGCAATACAGCTTCATGACGGACCATGACCGCGCCGACATCACCTTCAGCAGTTCCAACACCTATATCGGTCTCGGCGACAACACCGTCGCCAATATCACCCAGCTCTTCGAGCTCGGCTTTGGCTATGACCTGATCATCATCGGCGGCAACATGATCTCGGTGAACCAGATCTTCCAGCTCAACGTGATGATCGACATCGACAATGTCACCTGGTCCGGCTCGATGGCGTTCAGCCCGAGCTTTGGCGACAATCTCGTGTTCAACGGCGCGTCGATCACCGCCACCGGGCTCGACAGCTATGCCGAGATGCAGGACAATTTCGCCAATGCCGCCGATCAGCTTGGCGATGGCGCCATCACGGTGGGCGGCGACGTCGCCCGCGACAGCGCCTTCGAGGGGATCGATCTGCTGCGGGTGCTCTATATCGACGGCGATCACACGATGATCAACTCGATCCGTCAGACCAATGTGATGGGCGATTCCGATCAGGTGCATCTGGCGCTCGACAATTTCGAGGCCGCCACCGGGGCCGAGGCTTCGGTCTCGCTGGTCAGCGGCTCGAACGCGGCGATCAACCTGGCGGCCATCGATCTCTATGGCACGGATTCCACCGTCCATGTCGGCGGCGAGGTCTATAGCGACGCGCTGATCTATCAGGCCGAGCTCATCGACACCGGGGCCAACCCGCTCGGCGTCAACCTGAGCCAGCTCACCAGCGAGGCGGTGGCCTTTCTCGCCGAGGGCATGCTCACCACGCCCGACCTGCCCGACACCGAAGAGATTGCGCCGACCCCGGCCCCTGACACCACATCGCCCGATGTGATGCAGACAATGCTTGCTTGAACAGAACGGATTACACATGAGTTTGGACGATATTGCCGCCCGAAACGCAGCCGCGCCGCCTGAGGCAGAGCTGCCCAATTCAACGAGCCCCGGAAAAACCGGCGCAAAACAATCATTTAACAAGGCAAAGACAGATTCCACCACTCACAGCACCAAAGACACAGACGACACGCTCCGCCTCGACCCGGCCCAGCGCGTGACGCCCAAGGAGGCCGACGGGCAGGAAATCTTCCGCTCCTCCCGCCCCGGCATCCAGATCGAAGGCGACACCGGCCCGATCCTGCGCAAAACCGGCGGCGGCGGCGCCAAACCCCCCGCAGCGCGGCGACGATGGCGGCGGCGGTGGCGGCGGCAACAACCAGACGCCCAAGTTCCACAAACGCGGCGGCCCCGACCAATTCGCCGTGCAGCTCGAAAAGGGCAAACGCGTGGTGCGCCGCAACATCGGCTTCGTGATGGTGCTGACCTGCGCCACCAACCTGCTGGTGCTGGCCATCCCGATCTATCTCTTCCAGATTTCCGACCGCGTGCTGACCTCGCGCTCGCTCGACACGCTGATCATGCTGACCATCGTCATCGGCAGCGCCGTGGTGCTGCAGGCGGTGTTCGACGCGGTCCGCCGCTTCATCCTGATGCGCACGGCGGTCGAGGTGGCGGTGCGGCTCGGCGCCCCGGTGCTGAGCGCGGCGGCGCAATCCTCGCTCCATGACAACGGGCGACAATATCAGACCCTGGGCGACCTGCAGCAATTGCGCGGATTTCTCACCTCCGGCACGCTCATCTCCTTCCTCGACGTGCCTTTTGCCCCGCTCTTCATCCTCGCCATCTTTCTCGTCCATCCGCATCTGGGGATGATCGTGGTGATCACCGCGATGGTCCTGATGGTGGTGGCGCTGATCAACCAGAAAATGACCGCAAAACCCTTTGCCCAGGCCAATATGGCCCAGGCCCGCGCCAACATGCATCTCGACAGCATGACCCGCAACAGCCAGATCATCAACGCCCTCGCCATGGTGCCCGAGGCCGTCGCCCTCTGGGGCCGCGACACGGCGCAATCCCTGCGCTCGCAGGTGATGGCCCAGGACCGCAACATCGTCTGGGCGGCCGTGTCGCGCGGCGCGCGGCTGCTGACCCAGATCGGCATGCTCGGCTGGGGCGCTTATCTGGCGATCCAGGGCGAGATCACCGGCGGCATGGTCATCGCCGCCTCAATCATCGCAGGCCGGGCGCTGGCCCCGATCGAAGGCTCGATCGAAGGCTGGAACGGCTTTACCCAGGCCCGTGGCGCCTATGGCCGGGTGACCCAGCTGATGCTGGCCACGGTGCAGAAATTCGAAAAACTGCGCCTGCCCAACCCCGAAGGACGGCTCACCGTCGAACGGCTGCTCTATGTGCCCACCGGCACCAAACAAGTGGTCTTGAACGGGCTGAGCTTTGATCTGAGCCCCGGCGAATCCCTCGCTGTGATCGGCAATTCCGGCGCGGGTAAAACCACGCTGGGCAAGATGCTGGTGGGCTCGATCCTGCCCACCTCGGGCAATGTCCGGCTCGACCTGATGGACCTGCGCAACTGGGACGAACGCCAGCTCGGTGAAAACATCGGCTACCTGCCGCAGGACGTGCAGCTCTTCCCCGGCACCATCAAGAACAACATCGCAAGGATGCGCGCTGATGCCCGCGACGAGGACATCTACCGCGCCGCCATGCTGGCCGATGTGCATGACATGATCGCCACCCTGCCACATGGCTATGAAACCATGGTGCAGGCCGATGGCTCGCCGCTCTCGGGCGGTCAGAAACAGCGGATCGCGCTGGCCCGCGCCTTCTATGGCAACCCGCGCTTTCTGGTGCTGGACGAGCCGAACTCGAACCTCGACACCGCCGGCGACCGGGCGCTTGCCAATGCCATCCGCCACGCCGGACAACATGGCATCACCGTGGTCGTCATCACCCAAAAACCCTCGCTGCTGAGCGTGGTCGACAAGATCATGCTTCTGGCCGACGGCAATGTCGCGCTCTTCGGCCATCGCCAGCAGGTGCTCGAACAGCTCGCCCAGCGCAGCAACCAGGGCCGTGGCGGCCATATTTCGGGACAACAGCAACAGGGAGGCCCGTCCAATGTCTAATCTCGTGGTCTATGCCGAGCCCCCCGAATGGTATGCCGAGGTGCCACGCAGCGTGTCAAAACTGGTGATCTTCGGCCTCGTGCTCTTGCTCACCACCTTTGGCGGCTTTGGCCTTTGGGCCTTTACCGCGCCGCTCGCCGCCGCGGTGATTTCCCAAGGCAGCTTTGTCGCCACCGGCAGCAACAAGATCGTGCAGCATCTCGAAGGCGGCATCATCAAGGAAATCCTCATCGAGGAAGGCGACAATGTCACCGCCGGTCAGCCGCTCCTGCGGCTCGATGAAACCTCGGCGCTGGCCACCGAACGCGAATTGTTCCTGCGCCAGATCCGGCTCGAGGCGATGGAGGCCCGCATTCTCGCCGAATACAATCAAAAGGAAACGCTCACCTACCCCGCCCATCTCGAGGCGCTGCGCTCGGATTTCAACATCGCCGCCATGCTCGATGGTCAGCGCGTTGTGTTCAACGTCGCCCTGCAACAGATGAAGAACGACGTCAAACTGCTGCAACAGAATATCGAGGCGCTCACCGTGCGCGCCGTCGGCTATCAGCAACAGCTCATCTCGAGCCGCGCCCAACACGCGATCCTTCTCGAAGACAGCAACGCCAAACAGACGCTGCTCGATCAGGGGCTGATCCGGCGCAGCGAATTCAACGCGCTCCGCCGCGCCATCGCAGAGATCGAAGGTCAGATCGGCCGCCTCATCGCCGAGGTGGACGAGATCACCGAGGTCAAACGCCGCTACGAGGCCCAGATCGCCCAGGCGGTGAGCGAACGGCGCGGCGCGGCGCTCGATGAGCTACAGGTCGTGCAATCCGAGCTTGAAAGCGTCCGCGAACAGGCCCGCACCGCTGAAAACGTGCTGCGCCGGGCCGAGGTCGTGGCGCCGGTTGCCGGCACCGTGGTGCGGCTCCACTATCACACCCCCGGCGGCGTGATCGAGAGCGGCAAGGCCATCGCCGAGATCCTGCCCACCGGCGAGCCGCTGATCATCGAGGTGCAGATCCCGCGCGTCGAGATTGACGTGGTCAAGAAAGGTCAGCCCGCCACCGTGCGCCTCACCGCGCTCAACCAGCGGATCACCCCGATCCTGATGGGCGAGGTATTCTATGTCTCGGCCGATGCGATCCTCGACCGCTCGCAGGAGAAACCGCGCGAGATCTATGTCGCCCGGGTCTCGGTGCCCCCGGCAGAGCTTGACCGGGTGCGCGGCTTTACCCCGACCCCGGGCATGCCCGCCGAAATCATGATCCAGACCGAGGAACGCACCTTTGTCCAATATCTGATGAAGCCGGTGACCGACAGCATGACCCGCGCCTTCCGCGAACAGTGACGCAAAGCCCCCGGCCAGAATTATCTTGATCTGGACCGGGGGCTCGCCTAATCGCTGGCCATGGACACCGCCTTTCTCATCACCGCCTTTGTCACCTTCTTCGTGATCATGGACCCGCCGGGCCTCGCCCCGGTCTTTGCCGCCCTGACCCAAGGCATGTCGGCCCAGCGCCGCCGCGCCATCGCGCTGCGCGCCTGTCTGGTGGCGGCCGGTGTGCTCATCGCCTTCGCGGCCTTCGGCGAGTCGATCCTCGGCTTCATCGGCATCACCATGCCCGCCTTTCGCATCGCGGGCGGTATCCTTCTTTTCCTGACCGCGCTCGACATGCTCTTTGAACGCCGCAACCAGCGGCGTCAGACCCGTGGTGAAGAAGATGACCATGACGACCCCTCGGTCTTTCCCATGGCGATCCCGCTCATCGCGGGGCCGGGCACCATCGCCACGGTGATCCTGCTCACCGGGCAGCAACCGGGCTGGGAAGGCTTTGCCCTCGTCGTCGGGGTCATGCTGGCGGTGCTGACGCTGAACTTTGTCTTTCTGCTCGGGGCGAGCCTCATCGACCGGGCGCTCGGCAAGACCGGCATCGTGGTGGTGACCCGGCTTCTCGGCATGCTGCTGGCGGCGCTGGCGGTGCAATTCGTGCTCGACGGCGTGCGCGGTTTCGGCCTCGCCTGAGCACAGTCGTGGTACCGTCGTAATACCGACGTGTTACCGACACGGGGTTTTCGCGCCCCTTGCCACCCCCTATATCGACAGGACCGAGGCCCCGGCCTGCCCCGCACCATGAGGTTTTGATGCAGGAATTCGACACCGCCCATCTCATCTATCTCGTCATGCTGGGCACGGCGGTGGTCTTCTGGTTCCTCGTGCAAAACCGCAATTCGCTCGGCAAAGTGGCGCAACAGGCGCTGCTCTGGGGCCTTATTTTCATGGGCGTCATCGCCGGGATCGGCATGTGGGACCATATCAAGCAAACCGTCCTGCCCCGGCAATCGGTCGAGCTCGCCAATGGCCGCATCGTCGCGCCGCTCGCGGCGGATGGCCATTACTACCTGAGCGCCGAGGTCAATGGCGTGCCCATCCGCTTTGTCGTCGACACCGGCGCCACCGATCTCGTCCTGACCCAACGTGACGCCGAAAGAGCGGGCTATGACCTTGATAAGATTAGCTTTCACGGCTCCGCCCGCACCGCCAACGGGATCATCCGCACCGCGCCGATCCGCCTCGACAGCATCGACATCGGCGGCATCCGCGACGAAAATGTCCGCGCCGTGGTCAATGGCGGCGAGCTCGACAGCTCGCTTCTGGGCATGTCCTACCTGTCGCGGTTCGGCACCGTGACCTTCGCCGATGGCAAGTTGATCCTGACCCGCTAAGCGCCTCTCAACGCTCGGCTTTCTTCTCCCACGACCCGCTCTCTTCCGACCAGTATTGCGCCGAACAGCCCGCCTCGGTGAGCGCCTTCCACTGCCCCCGCGCCCGGTCCAGCGCCGCCATGTCATTGCCGTCAAAGAGCACGCACACCCGCTCGAGCCGTTGCACCTCCTCGGCGCTGACCTCGGCCCCATCCACCGCCATCAGGCATTGCGGATCATTCGCACCCTCCATCGCCGTGGTGAGCAACACCGGCTGCAACGCATCATGCGCCCCACCCGCCAGCCCATGCGGCAGAAAGCTCTCGCCGCCCTGCCACAGCTTTTGGTCGAGCCAGTCCATCCGCCCCGGCTCGACCCCGCGCACAACCACCCGCCAGCCCGCGCCCATCGCCTTGGTCAAAAGCATGGGCAGCGTCGCCTCGAGCGGCTGTCGCGTCAGGTGGTAAAAATAGGCCGCGCCCAAGGGTTTACGCGCCCTCGAACTGATCCGCCACCAGCCGGTTGAGCGCCATCACCCCCCAGCCCGACGCGCCCTTCGGCGCATGCGGCGTGTCGGTCTTGACCGAGGCCACCCCGGCGATATCGAGATGGATCCACGGCGTTCCGTCCTGCACGAAACGCTGCAGGAACTGCGCCGCGGTGATCGAGCCCGCAGCCCGCCCGCCGACGTTCTTCATATCGGCAATCTGGCTCTTGAGCATGTCGTCATAGGCCTTGCCCAGCGGCATCCGCCACGCGCCCTCGCCCTCGGCCTCGGCAGCCCGCAGGAACTGGTTGCAGATCTGGTCGTCATTGGCAAAGACCCCGGCCTTCTCATGGCCGAGCCCGATGATGATCGCCCCGGTCAGCGTCGCCAGATCGATCATGCCCGCAGGCTTGTAGGTCTCCTGCGCGTACCACATCACATCCGCCAGAACGAGCCGGCCTTCGGCATCGGTGTTGATCACCTCAACCGTGTCGCCCTTCATCGAGGTGACCACATCGCCGGGCCGCGTCGCATTGCCCGAGGGCATGTTTTCCACCAGCCCGACGAGCCCCACGACATTGGCCTTCGCCTTGCGCAGCGCCAGCGCCCGCATGGTGCCCGCCACGACGCCCGCGCCGCCCATATCCATGGTCATGTCTTCCATGCCCGCCGCCGGTTTGAGGCTGATCCCGCCGGTGTCGAACACCACGCCCTTGCCGATCAGGGCCAGCGGCGCCGCGTCCTTGTCGCCACCCATCCACTCCATCACCGCCACTTTCGACGGGCTGTCAGAGCCTTGCCCCACCGACAGAAGACAGCCCATGCCCAGCGTGGCAAGCTCGTCTTCCTCGAGGATTTTCACCGTCAGACCGAGACCTTCCATCTCCTTGATCCGCTTGGCGAATTCCGTGGTGGTCAGATGGTTGGCAGGCTCGCTCACCAGGTCACGGGTAAAGAACACGCCCTCGGTCACCGCCAAGAGCGGCGCCGCCGCCTCGCGCGCGGCCTCGGGGTCGGTCACCATCACCGCTAGCGCGCCGGGGGCGTCCTTCTTGGCGTCGCTTTTGTGGGCGTCAAACGCATAGGCCCGCAGCGCGATCCCCTGCGCCAGCTCCGCCGGACGTTTGAGCTGCGGCGCCAGCGCCAGCATCGCGTCGCGCCCCTTGAGCTTGCCGAGCGCCACCCCGGCCTTGCGCGTCGCCAGCGCATCGGCATTGCGCTCGATACACACCACGTCGAGCGCCTTGGCCGCCATCCCCGCCGGATAGGCCAGCGTCTTGACCTCGGCCTCTTTCATCTCTTCGAGAGCGCCTTCGTCCACCAGCCGCATCAGCGCCCCTTTGGTGAGCCGGTTCACCCGCCGCGCCGTCTTGTCCATCTTGCCGTCACGGGTCAGGAACACGGCCACACGGCCCTCGGCCTCGGCGATCTCGTCGAGCGATACGGCGCTGAAAGTGACGTCAACAGGGGTGGTCATAACGCTTCTCCTTTGAAGATTTGCACAAGACCTAACGCGGCGGCGCGCCCTTGACCAGTGCCGACACCCGTGCCGGGTCCGGTGCCGCGTCCCGTGTCAGACCACACCCACAGGCCCAAGGCCGCGCCCCGCCCCGCGCCGTTCCCCCGCGCGACGGCGGGGCTTTGCCAGCCGCCCCGCTTTAACGGTTTTCCCCCGCGCGGAATTGGGCTAGTTTGCCCTGCAATAAATTCAGACTTTGGGGGAAGCCGCGTGACCAGATTCGACAGATACATGCTGTCGCAATTCATGGTGCTCTTTGGGTTCTTCGCCCTGGTCCTGGTGTCGATCTTCTGGATCAACAAGGCCGTGCGCATGTTCGACCGGCTGATCAGCGACGGACAATCCTCCTTTGTTTTCCTTGAATTGACGGCCCTGACCCTGCCCGGCGTGATCGCCGTGGTGCTGCCCATCGCGGGCTTTGCCGGCGCGGTCTATGTCACCAACCGGCTCAGCACCGAAAGCGAGCTGACCGTGATGCAGGCCACCGGCTATTCGCCCTGGCGGCTGGCGCGGCCGGTGCTGATCTACGGGGTGATCGTGGCCGCGATGATGTCGCTCCTGACCCATGTGCTCGTCCCGACCAGCCTGCACCGGCTCGAAACCCGCAAGGCCGAAGTGTCGCGCAATGTCACCGCCAAGCTCCTGACCGAGGGGGAGTTTCTGCACCCGGCGGGCGGCGTCACCTTCTACATCCGCGAGATCACCCCCGAGGGCGAGCTGCGCGATGTCTTCCTGTCGGACCGGCGCGACACACAGGCCCCGGTGATCTACACCTCCAAGATGGCCTATCTGGTGCAGGAAGGCGGCGGCACAAAACTGGTGATGGTGAACGGTCTGGCGCAGACCGCCCAGACCAAGGGCAACCGGCTCTTCACCACGTTTTTCACCGATTTCTCCTATGACATCAGCGGGTTGATCAGCGATGACGTGATCAACCTGACCCATGCCCGCTATGCCTCGACCCCGGCCCTGATGACCCGCGCCGCGGAAATCGCCCAGATTTCCGGCGTCTCCGAAGGGGTCGTCACGCTCGAATTGCACAACCGCTTTGCGCAGGCGCTCATGTGTATCGTCGCGGCGCTCATCGGTTTTGCGACGCTGCTTTTGGGCACCTATAGCCGCTTTGGCGTCTGGCGACAGATCCTCTTGGCCTTTTTGCTGCTCGTCGCCGTCAAGCTGGTCGAAGGCACGCTGACCTCGCCGATCCTCTCCGCGCCCGAGCTTTGGCCATTGGCCTATGCGCCGCCCGCGATGGGCTTTGTCCTTGTGGTGCTGCTGCTCTACATGGCCAGCAGGCCGCGCCTCTTCCGATGGCGCAGCCGCTCCCTTGCCGAGGCCAGCAGCGCATGATCCTGCATTTCTACTTCGCCCGGAAATTCCTATGGACCCTGATCGGCATCGCCACGGTGTTTTCCGTGCTGATGGGGCTTATCGACCTTGTCGACGAGCTGCAGGATTTCCCCGACCTGCCGTTTTTCGACGTGCTCGAAATCGTGCTTCTGAACCTGCCCCATGCCAATTACGAGATCCTGCCGCTGGTGATGATCCTCGCCACTGTGGCGCTCTTCGTGCGGCTGGCGCGCAGCTCGGAACTGGTGGTGCTGCGCGCCTCTGGCCGCTCGGCGCTGGCCGGGCTGGCGGGGCCGGTCGCGGTGGCGGCCCTCGTGGGGCTCGTCGGCGTCACCATGTTCAACCCGGTCGTCGCCGCCTCGGCGAAACGCTACAATGATCTGGTCAACGGCCATTCCGGGCTTGGCGACAACGTGCTGGCGATCTCTTCCGAAGGCCTCTGGCTGCGCCAGGGCACCGAAGAAGGCCAGACCGTCATTCACGCCAAAAGCGCCACCCCGGATCTGAGCACCCTCTTCGGCGCGACCTTTACCAGCTTTACCCCCGAGGGCGACCCGATGCGCCGGCTCACCGCCGAAAGCGCCGAGTTGGGCCAGGGCCAATGGCACCTCTCGGACGTCAAGATCTGGGATCTCGCCAACACCGACAACCCCGAGGCCAGCGCCCGCACCCAAGACCGGCTCACCATCCGCGCCGCGCTCACCCGGGACCGGATCATCGACAGTTTCGGCAAGCCGGAATATATCCCGATCTGGGATCTGCCCGCCTTTATCGATCAGCTCGAAACCGCGGGCTTTTCGGCCCGCCGCTATGCCGTCTGGTTCCAGATGGAGCTGGCCCAGCCGCTCTTTCTCATCGCGCTGGTTCTGGTCGGTGCGGCCTTTACCATGAAACACGCCCGGCTCGCCAACACCGGCACCTCGGTTCTGGCGGCGGTCATGCTCGGCTTTACGCTGCATTACATCCGCAATTTCGCGCAGGTGTTGGGCGAGAACGGTCAGATCCCGATCCTTCTCGCCGCCTGGGCCCCGCCGGTGGCCTCATTGCTGTTGGCACTCGGCATCTTGCTGCATATGGAGGACGGATGACGTCCCGTTCGACCCACTCCGCGCCCCTTATGCTCCCGGCCCTGCGACTGCTGCCCTCGCTGGCGCTGGCGCTCGGTCTTGGCACCGCCCTGTCGCTGCCGCCCGCCGCGCTGCGCGCCCAAGGCGTGACCACGACCGCCCGCGCGCCCCAAGACGATCCCGCCCTGCTCGTCGCCGACGATCTGCAGATCACCCCCGACCGGCGGCTCATCGCCAGCGGCAATGTCGAGGCGCTCTATGAGGGGCGGCGTCTGCGCGCCCGGCAGATCATCTATGATCACGAGACCGAGACCCTCACCATCGAGGGTCCGATCACGCTGCAGGACGGCGAATATACCACCGTGCTCGCCGATCAGGCGCGGCTCGACCGGGATTTGCAAAACGGCATCCTCACCGGCGCCCGCATCATCATGGATGATCAGCTACAGCTCGCCGCCGTGCAGGCCAATCAGGTCGAAGGCCGCTATACCCAGCTCTACAAGGCCGCCGTCACCTCCTGCCGCACCTGCAACACGGACGAGGCCCCGCTCTGGCAGTTTCGCGCCCGCCGGGTGATCCACGACAAGGAAGAACGCCAGATCTATCTCGATGGCGCGCAGTTCCGGGTCTTTGACGTGCCGGTCATGTACCTGCCGCGCCTGCGCCTGCCCGATCCGACGCTCGAACGGGCCACCGGCTTTCTCATCCCCTCGATCGAAAGCTCGACGCAACGCGGCACCGGCGTCAAAGTGCCCTATTTCTTCAAGCTTGGCGATCACCGCGACCTGACGCTGACCCCCTATATCGCCACCAAGACGACGACGCTCGAATGGCGCTACCGGCAGGCCTTCACCAAGGGCGAGATCGAATTCGAGGGCGCGTTTTCCAACGATGATTTCGGCACCGAGCGCAGCAACCGGCATTACCTCTTCGGCCAAGGCAAGTTTGAACTGCCGCGCGATTTCGAGCTGAATTTCGACATCGAGCTGGTGAATGACGAAAGCTACCTGGTGGATTATGGCTATTCCGACAAGGACCGGCTCGACAGCGAAATCTCGATCCACCGGGCACGCCGCGACGAATGGGTGAGCGCCGCGCTGACCCATTTCCGCTCGCTGCGCTCCGGGGAAGAAAACACCACCCTGCCGACCATCGCCGGCAATCTCGACTATGAACGCCGCATCTTCCCGACCCGGCTCGGCGGCGAGCTGCGGTTTTCCGGCGGGCTGCACAGCCATTACCGCAGCTCCGACAGCATTCTCGACGGCACGGACTACGACATCTGGGCCGATGGCCGCGATGTCACCCGCCTGACCGGCAGCGCCGATTGGCTGCGCACCTGGACGCTCTTTGGCGGCATCCGCTCGACGGTGCAGACCGGGCTCGCCCTCGACAGCACCTATGTCAATGACGCGGGCGCCACCAGCGCCTCGAGCGACACCCAGCTGACGCCCAGCGCCTCGGTCGCGCTGCGCTGGCCGCTAGCCAAGACCACGCGCGGCGGCGTCACCCATGTGATCGAACCGGTGGCGCAATTCGGCTGGGTCGGCGGCAGCAACTCCGACCTGCCCAATGACGAAAGCACCCGGGTCGAGTTCGACGAAGGCAATCTCCTGTCGATGTCGCGCTTTCCCGAAACCGACCGCCGCGAACGCGGCTTTATCGGCGCCTACGGGCTGAGCTGGTCGCGGCTCAACCCCAAGGGGCTGGAAACCCGGCTGAGCTTTGGCCAGGTCTGGCGCGAAAAGGACCTGGCCGAGAGCGACGGCAGCTCGACCTTCTCCGCCTCCTCCGGTCAGCGCGGTTCGACCTCCGACATGCTCGTCGCGGCCCATGTCGCCACCCAGAACGGGCTGAGCCTGACCGCCCGCGGCCTCTTTGACAGCGGTTTTGACACCACCAAGGCCGAGGTCCGCACCGCCTGGGACAACGCCAAGACCGGGCTGAGCGCCACCTATATCTGGCTCGGCAGCGATCTTGCCGAAGACCGGCCCAACACGATCTCCGAATGGGCCTTTGACGCGAGCTACCGGATGTCGCGGCATTGGACAGGCCATGCCGAATGGCGTTATGACGTGGCCAGTGACGAAAGCGTTGAAGGAGGGCTTGGCGTGACCTACACCAATGAATGTGTCGATATCACGCTTAAGGCCTCGCGCCGCTTTACCTCTTCCACTATCCTCACACCATCGACCGATTTCAGCCTGACGGTGGGGCTGCGCGGGTTTGCGACCCGGACCAGCGACGCCAACTACGCCCGGACATGCAGGAAATGACAGAAATGACCAAGAAGACGCGCATGATTGCCAAGTTTTTCCAGACAAGCGCCGTGGCGCTGGTGCTCGGGTTGACCCCGCTGACGGCCGCTCCGGTCATCGCCCAGTCCAAATTCGAGGCGGTCATCACCGTCAACAACGCCCCCATCACCCAGTTCGAGATCGAACAGCGCGCCCGCTTCCTGCGGCTCCTGCGCGCGCCGGGCGATCCCATCGCGCTGGCCCGCGAACAGCTCATCGAAGACCGGCTGAAACTGCAGGCCGCGCGTCAAAGCGGCATCGAGGTCAACGAGGAACAGATCGCCGCCGGGATGGACCGCTTTGCCTCGCAGGCCAATCTCAGCGGTGCCGAAATGATCAAGCTGCTCGAGAGCGAAGGCGTCTACGAGGAAACCTTCCGCGCCTTCATCATCGCCGGGGTGAGCTGGTCCGACCTGACCCGCGCCCGCTTTGCCCCCCGCGTCTCGATCAGCGAGGACGATCTCGAACGCGCCCGCGCCGCCGTCGGAAAGGGCGGCGGTGTCGAGGTGCTCATGTCCGAGCTCATCATCCCCTACACCCCGCAGACCCAGGAACAGGTCGAGGCCACCGCCCGCCGCATCTCGGAAGGCGCCAGCGAAAGCAGCTTTGCCGCCGAGGCCCGCCGCTATTCGGCGACCCGCACCGCGCCCAGCGGCGGCCGCCTGCCCTGGACCCCGCTCAACGAATTGCCCGGCGGGCTGCGCGGCATCATCCTCGGCCTCGCGCCGGGAGATGTGACCGACCCGCTGCCGCTGCAAGGCGCCGTCGCCCTGTTCCAGCTGCGCGATATCCGCGAAACCGACGTGGCCGAGCCGGAATATGCCGCCATCGAATATGCCGCCTATTACATCAATGGCGGTCGCAGCGAACAGGCGCTCGCCCGCGCCGCGCGGGTCGAGGCCGACACCGACACCTGCGACGATCTCTATGGCATCGCCCAGGGCGAAGACCCGCGCGTTCTCGAACGCGGCTCCAAGGCGCCCTCGGAGATCCCGCAAGACATCGCCTATGAGCTGTCCAAGCTCGACCCCGGCGAGGTCTCCTACACCCTGACCCGCTCCAACGGCGAAACGCTGGTGCTGCTGATGCTCTGCGGCCGCTCGCAAACCATCGCCGAAGAGGCCCCTGCCACCGGTGAAACCACCGCCGACAGCGCCGAAGGCGAAGCCACGGCCAATGCGCTCTCGGAGACGGAAATGCTGTCGCGCCAGATCGGCGATCAGCGTCTGGCCTCCTACGCGGACGGTTACATGGCCCAGCTCAAGGCCGAGGCCCGGATCGTCGAGAAATGAAGCCCGTCGCGCTCACCTGTGGTGAGCCTTCCGGCGTCGGGCCAGAGCTCGCGGCAAAGACCTGGGCCGCGCTGCGCGACCGGCTGCCCTTCTTCTGGATCGGGGATCCGTCGCATCTGCCGCCGGGCACCCGCCATGTGGAAATCGCCAGCCCCGCACAGGCGAGCGAGGTCATCGACCGTGGCCTGCCGGTGCTGGTGCATCCCTTTCCCGGCACGCTCAGCCCTGGCACGCCGAACCCGGACCATGCCGCCCATGTGATCGCCGCCATCGAAGAGGCGGTGACCCTCGTGTCGCAAGGCGCGGCCTCCGCCATCTGCACCGCGCCCATCCACAAACAGGCGCTGCAGGACGGCGCGGGCTTTGCCTTTCCCGGCCATACCGAATTTCTCGCCCGTCTCGGCGGCGTCGACCGCGCCGTGATGATGCTGGCCTCGGATCAGCTCCGCGTCGTGCCGACCACGATCCATATCGCGCTGTCCGAGGTGCCCGGCGCGCTCACCGCCGAACTCTTGCGCGACACGATCCGCATCACCCATGCCGCGCTGATCGCCGATTTCGGCATTCCCGCGCCGCGCCTCGCCGTCGCCGGGCTCAACCCGCATGCGGGCGAAAGCGGCAAGATGGGCCGCGACGAGATCGACCTCATCGCCCCGGTGCTGGCCGAGTTGCGCGCCGAGGGCCTGTCGCTCATCGGGCCGATGTCCGCCGACACGATGTTCCATGCCGCCGCCCGCACGGGCTATGACGCGGCGATCTGCATGTATCACGATCAGGCGCTGATCCCGATCAAGACGCTGGATTTCGACCGCGGCGTCAACGTCACCCTCGGCCTGCCCTTCATCCGCACCTCGCCCGATCACGGCACCGCGCTCGACATCGCAGGGCAAGGTATCGCCAACCCGACCTCGATCATCGAGGCGATGAAGCTCGCCGCCCAGACGGTCGCCGCCCGCAACAGATGAGCACGATCGACAATCTCCCGCCGCTCCGTCAGGTGATCAACGACCACGATCTCGTGGCGCGCAAATCGCTTGGCCAGAACTTCCTTCTCGATCTCAACCTGACCGCCAAGATCGCCCGGCAGGCCGGCGATCTGAGCACGGCGGATGTGCTCGAAATCGGCCCCGGCCCCGGCGGTCTCACCCGTGGGCTGTTGGCCGAAGGCGCGCGCCGCGTCCTCGCCATCGAAAAGGACAGCCGCTGCCTGCCCGCGCTGGCCGAGATCGCCGCCGCCTATCCCGGCCGGCTCGAGGTGATCAATGGCGACGCGCTCGAGGTCGATCCACTGGCGCATCTGACGCCGCCCATCCATATCGCGGCCAACCTGCCCTATAATGTCGGGACCGAACTGCTGGTGCGCTGGCTCACGCCACAGGACTGGCCGCCCTTCTGGCAGAGCCTCACCTTGATGTTTCAGCGGGAGGTGGCCGAGCGCATCACCGCCAAACCGGGGTCCAAGGCCTATGGCCGTCTCGCCCTTCTGGCGCAATGGCGTGCCGAGGCCCGCATCGTGATGTC
This sequence comes from Roseovarius sp. CH_XMU1461, assembly GCF_037027165.1. Lineage (NCBI taxonomy): Bacteria > Pseudomonadati > Pseudomonadota > Alphaproteobacteria > Rhodobacterales > Roseobacteraceae > Roseovarius > Roseovarius sp. CH_XMU1461. The sequence continues at coordinate 231,338 of NZ_JAYMDV010000002.1, read as the reverse complement.
ATTGCCGCCCGAGGCCTTCACCCCGGCCCCCAAAGTGTCGAGCGCCGTGGTCCATCTGCGCGCCCTGCCCGAGCCCCGCTTTCCCGCCGATCCCAAGATGCTCGAACGGGTCGTGGCCCAGGCCTTCAACCAGCGCCGCAAGATGCTGCGCGCCGCGCTCAAATCCATGGCCCCCGACATCGAGGACCGGCTCAACGCCGCCGGCATCGAACCGACCCGCCGCGCCGAAACCCTGAGCCTCGAAGAATTCTGCGCCCTGGCCCGCGTCATGTCCGCCGCCTGAGCCATCTGACAGCAGCGCTCAGATCACCACCAGCTCCGGCCCCGCAAAGGGGCTGAGCCGCTCAGCCCCGCCCGCACGGATGACGATATTTTCCTCATGCACCATGAGCCGCCCGGGCCCGGTCTCGACCCCCGGCTCGAGCGTGATCACCATGCCTTCGGCGAGCACCGTCTCGTCGCGCGGCGAGAGCGACAGCCCCTCGGTCAGCTGCAGCCCCAGCCCATGGCCGAGCCGCCCGGCCTCTTCGCCGCCGCCGGTGATCGCCGCCATCGCCGCAAAGACATCGCAGGCCCGCGCGCCGGGACGCGCCGCCTCAAACCCCGCCGCGGTCGCCTCGATGAGCTGCGCATGCGCGCCCGCCGCCACGGCGCTCGGCGCGCCCACCGCGAAATTCCGGTCGAAATCGCAGAAATACCCGTCACGGACCGCCCCGGTGTCGAGCATGAGAACATCGCCCCACGCCAGCGGCACATCTGAAGCGGGCGAAATCACATCGCCATAGCCATCCGGCCCCGCGCCCCCCGCCAGATAAGAGACGAACTCGGCCCCCTCCTCGAGCAAGAGCCGCTGAAAATCGCGAAACACCTGCGCTAGGGCCACGCCCTCGCGGGCAATCTCCGGCACCCGGGCGAAACTGCGCCCCGCCACCGCACAGCTGGCGCGGATCTTGTCGATCTCGGCCTCCGATTTGATCGCCCGCAGCCGCGCCGTGATCCCCGCGTCATCGCGAAACATGAGCCCGCTGTCGCGCTGCACCCGCGCATAATCCGCAAGGCTCATGCGCAGGCTGCTCTCCGGCCCCGATGGCAGCGCCACCGGCCCGCCGGTTTCGCGCAACGCCTCGACCAGAAGGCTCACCCCCTCGTCGCGCGGATCGGGCGCGGGCCATGTGCGAATGTCCTGCACCCAAGTGCTCTGCATCAGCGCCGCGCCGATCGAGGGGATCACCGCCACCGGATCGCCCTGCGCCGGCAGGATGAGAAACCAAGGCCGGCTCGGGCTCTCCCAGAACCGCGTCAGAAAGCCGCTGAAATAGCGAAATTCCGGCTCGGTGGTGAGCAAGATCGCCCCGATCCCCGCCTCGGCCATGAGCGTCTGCGCCTTGTTCAACCGCCCGCGAAACTCGGCCTCGGCAAAGCCACGCATCACCCCGCGCCCTCGCTCAGGATGCACAGGGGCCGCGCGCCTTCGGGCAGGGTCATTTGTGCCAGCGCCGCCAGCCCCGCCGCCCCCGATGTGGTGGTGGCAAAGCCAAGCGCGCTCAGCTCATCGAGCACCGCGAACGCCTCTTCCTCGGAAATGAGCGCAAAGGCATCCGCATCCCGCGCCAGCCCCTTCAGCGCAATCAGCGACGCCTCCTTGCAATCGAGCCGCCCCATATCCGACGCAGGCCCTTCGGCGGTGACGAACCGCCCCGCCTCGATCGCCCCATAGAGCGCCGCCGCCCGGTTCGGCTCGACCACGATGATCTTGGGCGCGTCGCCCCAGACATGGCGCATATAGGCCGCCATCGCCCCGGCGAGCCCGCCGACACCGGCCTGCAAGAACACATGGGTCGGCACCTCTGTCAGCTGATCGACGATCTCCGCCCCCATGGCGAGATAGCCCTCCATCAACCGATGCGGGATCTCCGTATATCCTTCCCAGGACGTGTCGAGCAGCAGGGTCCAGCCATTCTCCTCCGCCGCCCGTTGCGCCGCGACCATGCTGGCCTCGTAATCCGCGCCCTCGATCACCACCTCTGCGCCCTGCGCCCGGAGCCGCGCGGCAAAGCCAGAGGGCACTTCTTGTGACAGGTAGATCACCGCCCGCGCCCCGAACCGCGCCGCGCCATAGGCAACCGACAGTCCGTGATTGCCCGCGCTCGAGGTCACAAAGGTCTCGCCAGCCAGGGCCGTCGCCCGATCACCGCCCCGCGCACGCGCCATATGCGCAATCACATAGGCCGCGCCCAGCGCCTTGAAGGACCCAAGCCCCATGCGCCCGCTCTCATCCTTGATCCAGACATCGACGCCAAAGGCCTCTACCCTTGTCAGCGGCGTGACCTCCGAGGGCAAATACTCCGCCATCACCGCCCGTGCCGCCGCCGCATCCACCGACGGTGCCGGCACCGCCTCGAGCTCGGCCAGATCGAGCCCCTGCCCCCGATAGGGATTCTTGAGAAACTTCATCGCCCTCTCCTCACCTTCTGCCACCACACCAAGGGGCGCAACCGCCCCCTTTTCTCGTCCCTCCTAGCCGTGACAGCCTTTCCCGCTTTGCGCAAGGGATTTGAAATCCGCATTAGTTTTCATGCAATCCCAAGGGCTTAGACAAAAATCACGCAATCTCTGTGGAACACTTGCCGGTCTCGCGGCTTGTCTCCCCGTAACAGCAAGGGGCACCGCCCCACAGATCGTGGCAAGGCCAAGGCCAACCCCACGGAACGTAATGAATTCAGGAGGATAGACATGTTTATCCGTGACATCGCACTCACCGCCGCCCTCGCAACCACCACCGCCATGGGCGCCTATGCCGCCTCGCTCGACAGCGGCATCAATGTCGAAGGCAAAGTGATGGAAGACGGCGCACAGGTTCAGACCGAAACCACGCTCGACACCGACATCCGCGAAGTCGAAGGCAAGACCCAGACCAACGTCGGCCTCGAGACCAACAAGCAGCTCGTGGCAGACGCCACGGTCAAGGATCTCGGCCCCGATGACGTCCGGGGTGACACCGCCGAAGACGAGTTCGACCGCATCTTCGTCGCCGCCAAAGCCGGCACCGAAGTCCGCACCTCGGACGGCGAGCTGATCGGTACCGTGATTGAGGCCCGTGAAACCGATGACGAGAATGGCGCCATCGTCTTTGTCGACGTCGCCGCCGATGCCGACATCCCGGCCAAGACCGTGGGCTTCACCCTCGACACGCTGAACGTGGCCACCGCCGGCACCATCGAATACGGCGCCGAGATGAGCCATCTGCGCGGCCACGTGCTCGCCAATATGTAAGCTCTAGGCCTTTATGGGCCACAGGCTTCGGGGGGCACCCTCCCGCCCCCCAATCTCCCCGAAACGGCCCGGACATCGCGTCCGGGTCGTTTTGCTGTGGGTTAAGCGGGAGGCCGCGCCCCCGCCCCCTTTCCCCCATCCCCGCAATCGCCTAAAGAAGGCCCATGCCGCAAAAGGGGAATCGGAGCAGATGCAAGAACCTGCCATCACGCCGGAACTGATCGACGCGCACGGGCTCAAGCCCGATGAATATGATCGCATCCTGGAGATCATCGGCCGCGAGCCGACGTTTACCGAGCTGGGCATTTTCTCGGCCATGTGGAACGAGCATTGCTCCTATAAATCCTCCAAGAAATGGTTGCGCACCCTGCCGACCACCGGCCCGCAGGTGATCTGCGGCCCCGGCGAAAACGCCGGCGTGGTCGATATCGGCGATGGTCAGGCCGTGGTCTTCAAGATGGAAAGCCACAACCACCCCTCCTATATCGAGCCCTACCAAGGCGCGGCCACAGGCGTCGGCGGCATCCTCCGCGATGTCTTCACCATGGGCGCACGTCCCGTGGCGGCAATGAACTCGCTGAGCTTTGGCGAGCTGTCGCACCCGAAAACCCGCCAGCTTGTGCATGGCGTGGTCGAAGGCGTCGGCGGCTATGGCAATTGCTTTGGCGTGCCCACGGTGGGCGGCGAGGTCCGCTTTGACCCGGCCTATAATGGCAACTGCCTGGTGAACGCCTTTGCCGCCGGTCTCGCCGATGCGGACAAGATCTTCTACTCCGCCGCCTCGGGCGTCGGCATGCCCGTCGTCTATCTCGGCGCCAAGACTGGCCGCGACGGCGTCGGCGGCGCCACCATGGCCTCGGCCGAATTCGACGACACGATCGAAGAGAAACGCCCCACCGTTCAGGTCGGCGATCCCTTCACCGAAAAACGCCTGATGGAGGCGACGCTCGAACTGATGGCCACCGGCGCGGTGATCTCCATTCAGGACATGGGCGCCGCAGGCCTCACCTGCTCGGCCGTGGAAATGGGCGACAAGGGCGGGCTCGGCGTGCGGCTCGATCTCGATTCCGTGCCGCAGCGCGAAGCCAACATGACCGCCTATGAGATGATGCTCTCCGAGAGCCAGGAGCGGATGCTCATGGTCCTCAAACCCGAGCTCGAGGCCGAGGCCCGCGCCGTCTTCGAGAAATGGGATCTCGATTTCGCCATCGTCGGCGAAACCATCGACGAAGACCGCTTCCTGATCCTGCATCAGGGCAATGTCATGGCCGATCTGCCGCTGTCGAAACTCTCCTCGACCGCGCCGGAATATGACCGCCCCTGGGAGGAAACCCCGGCCCCAGCCGCGCTCACCACCAACCTGCCCGACAGCGACCCTGTCGGGGCCCTGCGCAAATTGGTGAGCTCGCCCAACTACTGCTCGCGGCAATGGGTCTATGAACAATATGACACGATGGTCATGGCCGACACGGTGCGCGGCCCCGGTCTCGGCGGCGGTCTGATCCGCGTCCATGGCACGGAAAAACTGCTGGCCTTCACCTCCGACGTGACCCCGCGCTACGTCAAGGCGAACCCGGTCGAAGGCGGCAAACAGGCGGTGTCCGAGGCCTATCGCAACCTGACCGCCCTCGGCGCGACGCCGCTCGCCACCACCGACAACATGAATTTCGGCAACCCCGAGAAACCCGCCATCATGGGTCAGTTCGTCGGCGCCATCAAAGGCATCGGTGCCGCGGTCGAGGCGCTCGACATGCCGATCGTCTCGGGCAACGTGTCGCTCTATAATGAAACCGACGGCAAGGCGATCCTGCCTACTCCCACTATCGGTGCCGTGGGTCTCATCGCGAGCGAAGACAAGGCCATTCTCGGCGCGGCCCAGCCCGGCGACATCGCCCTGCTGGTGGGCGACACCCGCGGCCACCTGGGCCAGTCGGCCTGGCTCGCCGAGGTGCTTGAGCGCGCCGAAGGCGACGCGCCGCCGGTCGATCTCGCCGCCGAGAAACGCAATGGCGATTTCATCCGCGACAACCACGCGGCGATCCGCGCCTGCACCGATCTCTCCGACGGCGGGCTGGCCCTCGCGGGCTTCGAGATGGCCGAGGCGGCCGGCACCGGCCTCTCCCTCACCCCCGCCAGCACCGGCGATCTCTTTGGCGAAGACCAGGCCCGCTACCTGCTGGCCGTCTCCCCCGATCAACTCGCCACGCTGCAAGAGGCCGCCCAGGCCGCCGACGTGCCGCTCACCCAGGTGGGCAGCTTCGGCGGCGACCAGATCGCACTCGGCTCGGCCTCTGTGCCGCTGGCAGAGCTCGCCACGCTCTACCGCACGAGCTTCGGCCGCTATTTCGCCTGAGCCCCGCCGCTCTTTCTGGTTTCAAATACCCAAAAAACAACGCCCGCCGGTTCCCCCCGGCGGGCGTTTTGCATCTCAATCCCGATACCTTACCCCGAAAACAGCCCTTTGATCGCCCCCGGCCCGCTCTGCACCAGCCAGGCCGACAGCGCCCCCTCTAAGAGAAAATGATCCACCCCAAAGATCAGCGCCACCAGCATCAGCCATTGCAGCGGCCGCGTGACGATACTGTGCAAAAGCTTGAGCCCATAGGCCACCGCCGCAAAGGCCAGTAACGCCGCCCCCCAGGCCAGAGGATCCGGCGCAAAGGCGCGATAGGCGAGATAGGCCGCAAGCCCCCCCAAGACCCAGGCCGCGAGGCGCAGCTTGGGCGGCAGCGGCGTCATCGACCGGCCCCCAACCCTGCCGCCCCCGCCGCGCATCTGCCGGTCCCTATTGTCCTGCTGCAGCTTGCGGATCGGATCAACGACAAGCCCGCGCCCGCCGCAATGCCCGCAGATGATATTGCCATGCCTGCCGCTGCCGCCGCAGCCCGAGCATATGGTTAACGGATCCCCCATCTCGCCATCCCCTTGTGTTCCCCGGGGCAACTATACCAAAAATTGGCGTTTTTTGCGATCCTCTGGCATGCTGCTTCCCGTGATCCCGGCCGTTTTTCTGGCTCTGATCCCCGGAGGCCCACGCCTTGGCCCATTCCGCCACCGCGCCACAGGCCTCCCAGCGACCGCGTTACGAGCATGTGTGCGCCCCGATCCCTGTCACCGGGCAATTCCAGAAAAACACCCCATGAGGGAGGGACAGATCATGCGACATCTCACATCGGCACTGCTCTTGGGCGCGCTCGCCGCCCTCCCCCGACCCGCCACGGCCCAAACGGCCCATAGCGACGAGACCCTCGGCGTCTCCTTTGCCCTGCCCCAATCCGACTGGCTCGAGCTTGAAACAACCGCCCCCATCCGCTTTGCCATCGGCAACCTCACCACGCCCGAGGCCAGCGAGGGCGCGCTCTGGCGGGCCTGCTTCCTGCAAGGCGGCCCCTATCCCGAGACCATGACACCGCCGCAATCCACCGGCGATCTCCTGTCCGACATGACCGACAAGGGCGCCGAAATCTTCTCCCGTTCGCGCGGTGACGGGCTCGCCCGACAGGGCTACACGCTCGACAGCGCCGAGGCCACGCCGCGCCAGGACGGCTACCCGAGCTGGGACTACCACGCCACCGGAGAGGTCCAAAGCGTGCCGGTGACCCTCACCGCCCGCACGCTCTTCCTGAAAACCACCGTCGCCACGCTCTCCTGCGAGCTCTACCCCGGCAACGCGCCCCAGAGCACCGATCTCGACGCCACGCGGGCCGAGATCACCCAGACCCTCGCCAGCTTCGCGCCGCTCCCCGCCGCCGCCCTCCCCCAAGGCACCGCCAGCAAAAGAGCGGACCGCACCGACAGCCTCCTCGCCACCTTAGGCCGCGGCATCGGCATCGTGATCATGGCGCTCTTCGCCATCTTCCTGGTGCGCCGCCTGACCCGCCGCAAACGCCGCTGAGCCGCCCTCTCGGCCTCGTCCGATACCCCGGAATGAGGCCGGGGCGCGGACAGATCAATGGCAATGGGCAAAGGCCTCTAGACGCCCAAATTTATTCTGCTGGAGATCCTCGCGGAGCATGGTGACATAGAAGATGCCGCAATCCCCCCACATCCAGCCCATCGGACCATCGGTGTTCAGCTGGAACAAGAGCGCCTCCTCCGGTTCCAGTTCGAAATACTGCACCAGATTGGGATGACCGCCCATACGATGTGGCGCCTGCCCTTCAAAATGGCGCAACCCTTGCTCGAGCATCCTGAGCTTCTTCTTACTCAGCGACGCCAAACCAATCGTTCCGCGCGCATAGAGATCGAGAATATCTTCGCGGATCGCCATGTCGAGATGGCGTTCTTCGATCGCGAGCGTTTTTTCAACCGGCAAGAGATACGAGTTACGTTGCCTCCAGAAATGGGCTTTTTCCTGGTCGCTAAGGATCTTGGTGATTGCCACCCAATCGGCTTTCCGCAGGGGCGCGGTCAGAGTCCGAGCTCGGATTTCATCATACAACTGACCAACCTTCACGCGCATGGCCTCCCCCCATGCGAAATAGGCCTCTCCCGCCGCTTTGATGTCTTCGCCGAGGGCTGCCTCGCGATCCGGGCCGGAAAAGCCCGCCGCCCTCTTGGCCAGATCGTCGAGAACATGGTTTACTTGAGCAAGCGTCTCATAAAGCCCCTCAAGCCTGCGCTGTTTGCTCTCCCGGGGCTCGTCATCGAGACTTTCGTCCCCCACGTCCATCTCCATTTTAAGCGCTTCAATCTCTCCTTGATACTTCGCCCGTCGCCCCTCGAACTCGGCAAAGGTCCGGACCAGCCATCCTGTGCTGTGTCCGGCGCGCAGTTCGGCCACGACCTCCTCGTAGATAGCCTGTCGCCGCGCCTCATAGCCCGGCGCGTCCGCTGCGTCCGCATTACTGCGCTCGAGACGTTTTTCGACCTCTTGATTGACACCCGTGAAATCCGGCTCCGGCGCGGCAAGAAGTCCAGAATCCCTTTCGAACTGACGCGCGAACGTCTTCGGCTCCAACCTCCGCAAAGCCCCTTCCACGACATAGAGCGCCCCCTGCCAGGTGATCGGCCGGGAAAGGCCGCAGTCGCGAAAATTATGCCAAATGCCACCGTCAAGAGCTGGCGCACCATAGACAGTCTCATCGGTAATAGCGGCCGGGCCCATGCCATCCTCTGACTCGAAATAGCGATGAACATAGATATCAACCGGCCATTTACGCCAGAATTTCGGCACTCCCGGCCGGATTTCCGCCGCTGTGTTAGCGATGGAATCGGACATGCTCTGCCGCACAGTCGGGGCGTCCTCCGGCGGCGCGTGTTCCACCCCAAGCCGCTCGACATGCATCACCTGCACGCCCCCGCGCCTTCTCTCGTACTCTAAGGTTTCCACGAACAACAAGAGCCAGCCATCGCGCGGCCCATAGCCGTTCCAAAGATCCGCCGGCAGATCCGCACAGCAGATCTGCGCCAGGAAATGAAGGGGCGCCCCCGTCTCGTCGCGGGGCCATTGCACATCCTTTGGCATCATCGGCAAACCGCCCAGCCAGGACCGCGGCGCCTCACCATGCCGGATCGGGATCTGCCGCCGCAAAATCGCGGATACGCGCTGCCGCGGCTGGGAAGGTTCTTCACTCTTGTTGTCTTCGGAAGTCACGTTACTCACCTCACACTAAATCACTCGAAACACCCTTGTTAACCAAGTGAGCATGGCCAAAACAAGGCCTGCCTATCCCGTAACCAAGATCAAAACATGGCCATCGGGCCGCCCCCGCCCGCCCCCCTCATTCTGGTCCCAAATACCCAAAGAAAAACGCCCGCCGATCCCCCGGCGGGCGTCTCATGTCGCAACCACAGCCCCACACGGGGCCGCCAACCTCAGGCGTTGGCTTCGCGGATCTTCTCGGCGGCGTCCTTGTCATAGGTCACGCCATTTTCCTCGAACAGCGTGTCCAACTCCCCCGAGAGCGTCATCTCGGTGATGATGTCACAGCCGCCCACGAACTCGCCCTTCACATAGAGCTGCGGGATCGTCGGCCAGTCGGAATACTCCTTGATCCCCTGCCGGATCTCTTCATCCGCCAGCACGTTCACATCGGCGTAATTGACACCCATATAGTTGAGCACCCCCGCCACGCGGCTGGAAAACCCGCATTGCGGCATTTCCTTGGTGCCCTTCATATAGAGCACCACGTCATTGGATTTGACGGTCTCGTCGATCCGGGTCTTTGCGTCACTCATTGCTCATGTCCTTGTCTCTAGATCTCAGTCGGGCGCCTTGGTGGTGAGCGCCAGCGCGTGCAGCTCGCCGTTCGACCCGTCCATCTTACCCTTGAGCGCCGCATAAACGGCGCGTTGCTGTTGCACGCGGTTCTTCCCGCGAAAGCTTTCGTCGATCACCTCGGCTGCAAAATGCGCCCCGTCATCGCCCTGCACGCTGATCCGCGCATTGGGAAAGCTCTCACGGATCAAAGCCTCGATATCGCTTGCGAGAATGGCCATCGCGCCCTCCTTGGTGGTTCCTCTCACGAGATAGAGTGCCACCGACCCAAGCGCAAGGCAAAGCCCTCTTGCACCGCGCTGCGCTCTCGGCCAATCATGCCCCATGACCGATGCCAACGCCCCCTCGCCCGATCCAACGACCCGCTGGGGCATCGTCGCCACCGTCAAGGCAGACTGCGACGCGATCCTCGAGTTCGCGGCCCATCATCTGGCGCTCGGCGCGCATCGCATCCACCTCTTTCTCGACGAGGACAACCCAGAGGCCCGCGCGGCCCTCGCCACCCGGCCCCGGGTGCAGGTCACGGTCTGCGACGACGCCCATTGGGCCCGCTGGGACGGACGGCCCGAAAAACATCAGGCCCGCCAGACGAAAAACGCCACCTTCGCCTATCGCCGCCGCCCCGGGGTCGACTGGCTCGCCCATATCGACGTGGATGAATTTCTCTGGCCCGACCGGCCCATCGGCGAACAGCTCGCCGCCCTGCCCGATGACACCGACGTGGTCCGGGTCTATCCCATCGAGGCGCTGGCGCCGGTGGATGACAGCGCGCACCCCGGGCTCTGGTTCAAATCCTACGCGCGCCAACAGGCCCTGCGCCGCCGCCAGACCGCCGAGATCTACCCCGAATTCGGCCCCCATCTCAACGGCGGCTTCCTGAGCCATGTGGCGGGCAAGGTCTTTATCCGCACCCGCATCCCCAAGGTGAATTTCCGTATTCACAACGGCTTTGTGCAGGGTGAACAGCTCAGCGCCGAGACCTCTTTGGCAGAGACCAAGCTCTGCCATCTCCACGCCCGCGATTTCGACCATTTCCTGCAGGCCTATCGCTACCGGCTGGCGCGGGGCAGCTACCGCGCCGATCTCAAACCGGCGCCCACCCCGGATGGCGCGGGTCTCAACCTCAATGCGCTCTTCTCCCTGCTCGAGACCGAGGGCGGCGAGGCGGCGCTGCGCCGCTTCTACGCCGAGGTCTGCGAGGCGAGCCCCGCCCTGCGCGCCCGGCTCGCGGATCACGACCAGCTGCACCGGATCGACCTCGATCTTGCGGCGAAACGGGCCCGGTTTTTCCCGCAAACCGCGTCAACTGTTGCCAAATAGGCGACAAAGCACCGCTTAACCCCCGCATTGTGCGCACATAATCACAACAGATTGCCACCAAGCCCAATCTGCGCTACATGGCCCCGAGGGATCGTTAATTGCGACGAACCGCAAGGGCCGCGTGGGCCCGATCCCAATCATGACGGCGGGCCGGGAAAGTGTCCGCAAACAGCGGATACACATGACAAAATTCTCTGAGCTGAACCTCAACGCAAAAGTTCTCAAGGCCATCGACGAGGCCGGATACGAAAGCCCGACACCGATCCAGGCGGGCGCGATTCCCCCCGCCCTCGAAGGCCGCGACGTTCTGGGCATCGCCCAGACCGGCACTGGCAAGACCGCCAGCTTTACCCTTCCGATGCTCTCGCTTCTGGCCCGTGGCCGGGCCCGCGCCCGGATGCCGCGCAGCCTGGTGCTCTGCCCGACCCGCGAGTTGGCGGCACAGGTGGCGGAAAACTTCGACACCTATTCCAAACATCTGAAACTGACCAAGGCGCTGCTCATCGGCGGGGTCAGCTTCAAGGAACAGGAACAGATCATCGACAAGGGCGTCGATGTGCTCATCGCCACGCCCGGCCGCCTGCTCGACCATTTCGAGCGCGGCAAGCTGATCCTGTCGGACGTCAAGGTGATGGTCGTGGACGAAGCCGACCGGATGCTCGACATGGGGTTCATCCCCGATATCGAACGCATCTTCGGCCTGACCCCCTTCACCCGTCAGACGCTCTTCTTCTCGGCCACCATGGCCCCGGAAATCGAACGTATCACCAACACCTTCCTGTCGAACCCGGCACGGGTCGAAGTGGCCCGTCAGGCCACCGCCTCCGAGACGATCGAACAGGGCGTGGTGATGTTCAAAGGCTCGCGCCGCGACCGCGAAGCCTCCGAGAAACGCAATGTGCTGCGCAAGCTGATCGACGCCGAGGGCGACAAATGCACCAACGCGATCATCTTCTGCAACCGCAAGACGGATGTGGATATCGTCGCGAAAAGCCTCAAGAAATACGGCTATGACGCGGCGCCGATCCATGGCGATCTCGACCAGTCTCAGCGCACGCGCACGCTCGAATCCTTCCGCGCCGGCGACCTGCGCTTCCTCGTGGCCTCCGACGTGGCGGCCCGTGGTCTCGACGTGCCCTCGGTGAGCCATGTGTTCAACTTCGACGTGCCGAGCCATGCCGAGGATTACGTCCACCGTATCGGCCGCACCGGCCGCGCCGGGCGCGACGGCAAGGCGATGATGATCTGTGCGCCGCGCGACGAAAAGAATTTCGACGCCATCGAAAAGCTGATCCAGAAAGAAATTCCGCGCATCGACAACCCGCTCGGCACCGCCCCCTCTGACGAGGGCGACAATGCCAAGGTCGAGGGCGCCGAAGGCGACAAGCCGAAACCGCGCCGCACCCGCAGCCGTCGCGGCAAATCCGACAGCGCCCGCGACACGGCCCGCGACACGGCAGATGCCGCCCCCGCAGAGGCCAGCGAGGCGGTCGAGACCAAATCCGACGCGCCCGCCATGGCCGCGACAGAGGCAGAACCTGTGACCGATACGGTCGAGGCGACCCCGGCCAAATCCGCCGATAGCGACGACAAACCGCGCAGCCGCAGCCGCAGCCGCCGGGGCAAGCCCGCCGAGCCCGCCGAGGAGAACGCCAGCGACACGCGCGAACCCCGCGAGAGCCGTGAAAATCGCGAAAACCGCGACCGCTCGCGCGGCGGTCAATCGCGCGGCCAGCGTGGCGGCCAACAGGGCAAAGGCCCCGTCGGCATGGGCGACCACCTGCCCAGCTTCATCGCGCTGAGCTTTGAGGAGCGGATGACCGGCTAAGCCCGGTCACCGGCCCCCTTTCCTTTACCGACAGCTCGCAACGCTGCGATCGACCTTGCCGCCAATGGTAGGCTCGGGAAATTGCACCTGCACGCTGCGCTGCCCCTTGTCGCCGATGGCCACCCGCGTCTTGCGGGTGAAATCGCCCTCGCTCGTCTCGAGCCGCACGGAAATCTCGACCTCGCGCCCCGCCCCGTCGAGCCCGGCGGTGACATGGGTCACGATCCCATAGTCGAACTCGCCATTGACGATAAACGCATCCTCCGCGTTGCGAAGCGCCACTATCTTGCAGGTGCTGAGCATCTGACCGCCAAGGCTGCGCATCACCAAGATCCCCACCAGAAGCAGCACCACCGCCCCGCCCGCCATCTTGAGCCGCCCGATCCACACCCCCGACGGCCCCGGATTGTCGAGCCCACAGCTCGGGCAGGTCTTCGCCGCCTCTGAAATCTGATGCCCGCACTCGCGGCAATTCGTCAGCCCCATCTCGCATCCTCCCCAAGAACGCTCCACTCCCCACCCCATGCAAGCGCGCAAACCCGCCGCGTTTCAACTCTTTTTTCGGCCTCTGAAACGAGAAAAGCCCTCCCCGTCACGCGAGACGGGAAGAGCTCTGATACCCTGCCCTGCGGCAGAAATCGCCCGGAACGGCCTCAGCTCAGCCGGCTGATCACCACCGTCACCTCGGGCTTCTTGCCGATCTCGCCCTGCGTCGTCTGACGGGTGATCCGGCGCAGCTGCTCTTCGAGCTTGTCATCATCGGCAAGCGTCTTGTCATCCGCCCGGCCCAGGAACTGATCGAGATCGGCCTCGAGCACATCGACCAGCGGCGCATTGCTGCTCCCCTGCTCGGCCAGCCCACGGAGCTCGCACCACGGCTCGCCCAGCGGCGCGTCCTCTTCGTCGAGGATCACATTGACCATCACATGCCCGTTGAGCGCCATGCGGATCCGGTCCCGCACGATTCCGTCCATCGCCCCGTATTTCACCGACCCATCGAGATAGGTCCGACCGGTGTCGATATATTCCGCCACCTTGGGCGCCTTGCCGGTGAGATCGATCATCATCCCGTTGACCGCAAGGATCCCCTTGATCCCCCGCTTATCGGCGAGCTTCACATGCTCGCGCAGATGGCGATGCTCGCCATGCATCGGCACCAGGATCTCGGGCTGCAAAATCTCATGCATCGTCTCGAGATCGGGCCGGTTGGCATGGCCCGACACATGGTAGAGCCCGGAACTGTCGTCGATCACATCGACGCCCTTCTCGCTGAGCTGGTTGACGATGCGCAGGACACCGCGCTCATTGCCGGGAATGGTCTTCGAGGAAAAGAGGAACATATCCCCCTCTTTCAACTCGATCCCCTGATATTTGCCATTGGCAAGCTGCGCACTCGCGGCGCGGCGCTCGCCCTGGCTGCCGGTCACGATGAGCATGAGGTTCTCGCGCGGGATATTGCGCGCGTCCTCAGGGCTCACCGTGCGCGGGAAATCGGCGAGAACACCGGTCTCGATCGCGGCCTCGATCATCCGCCGCATCGCCCGCCCCAAAAGGCACACAGACCGCCCGGCGCGCTGACCGGCCTCGGCCAGCGTCAGAACCCGCGCCACGTTGCTGGCGAATGTGGTGGCGACAAACACGCCCTCGGCGGTACCGACGAGCTTTTCGATCTCGCCACCGACGCTCGATTCCGAGCGCCCGGGATGGCGCGACATCACATTGGTGCTGTCACAGGCAAACACCTTGACCCCCGGCTTCGCCACCTCTTCCCAGAGCTTGCGGTCAAACGCCTCGCCCACCACCGGGTTCTCGTCGAGCTTGAAATCGCCGGAATGGACGATCCGCCCCGCCGGCGTGTCGATGATCAGACCCGAGCTTTCGGGGATCGAATGCGACAGCGGCACAAAGCCCACCTGAAACGGGCCGGCCTCGGTCATCTCGGGCCAGGCCGACACGGTGGTCACCGCCTCATCGGGATGCCCATGCTCGCCCATCTTGCGGCGCGCGATATTGGCGGTAAAGGCCCGCGCATAGACCGGCGCGCCCAGCCGATCATAGAGATGCGCCACAGCGCCGACATGATCCTCATGGGCATGGGTGATGAACACCGCCTCGAGCCGGTCGCGGTTCTTGGCGAGCCAGGCGATATCGGGCATGATCAGATCCACGCCCGGCGTCGTGTCCATATCCGGAAATGTCACGCCGAGATCGACCAGGATGAGCCGCTCCTTGCCCGGTTTGCCATAGCCGTAAACATAGGCATTCATGCCGATTTCGCCCGCGCCGCCCAGGGGCAGGTAGATCAGTCTGTCGCTGCTCATATGTCCTCAGCTCTCTTTCTTGTTCTTACATCTTCTGGTTATACGCATGGATCACGGTGAGACCATGCATCGTCAAATCTTCTTCTATCGTATCAAATAGCTGCGTTCCCTGCGCAAACAAGGGCGCCAGCCCGCCGGTCCCGATCACCCGCATGGGGCGATCATACTCGGCCCGAATACGCGCGCAGATCCCTTCGACCAGCCCGACATAGCCCCAGTACACCCCTGACTGGATGCAATCCACCGTATTCGTACCGATCACCTTCTGTGGCGTGGTCACATCCACATGCGGCAGCGCCGCCGCCGCCATATGCAGCGCCTCAAGGCTGAGGTTCACCCCCGGCGCGATCACCCCGCCGACATAGGCGCCATCCTCGGCCACCACGTCGAACGTGGTGGCGGTGCCGAAATCGACCACCACCAGATCGCCGCCATGGCGGTCATAGGCCCCCGCCGCATTGACCAGACGGTCGGGCCCGACAATCGTGCCCTCATCGACACGCGGCGCTTGCGGCAGCGCGCAATCGGGCTTGCCCACCACCACCGGGCGACAGCCAAAGAACCGATCCGCGAAAACCCGCAGGTTGAACACGACCCGCGGCACGGTCGAGGAAATGATCACATGTTGAATGTCCGGGGTGATGCCGTAATGGGCCACCAAAGTGGTGAACCAGGTGAAATAGGCATCCGCCGTGCGCGCATGATGGGTCGAGGTGCGCAGGGTGCAGAGGAATTTCTCCCCGTCCCAGATCGAAAACACCGTGTTGGTATTGCCGCAATCAATCGCCAGAAGCATCGCGCCGCCCTTCCCTAGAAAAACACATCCGCCGCCGGGATGGCGATGCGCCCGTGGGCGGTGGATAATACAAGATTGCCCGTCGCGTCCACTGTCTCGAACGTGCCCTCATGGCTGTCGCGGGTGGTGCGCGCGGTGATCACCTCGCCGAGCTTCGCCGCCCGCGCGAGCCAGGCCTCGCGAATGGGCGCGAACCCATAGGTCACGAATTGCGTCTCATAGCGCGCATAGGCCGGGGCCAGCAGATCAAGAAACTCTTCCGGCGTCACCATCACCCCCGCCTCGGACAAGAGCGACACGGGCCGCACCGCGCCCGGCTCGACCTCGCCCGCGCCGGGGGCCTCGCGCAGGTTGACGCCAATGCCGATAGCGAAATGCGACAACCCGCCGCCGCTGCCCGCGCTCTCGAGCAAGATCCCGGCGAGCTTGCCGCCATTGAGCAGCACATCATTGGGCCATTTGAGGCTCACCCCCGCCGCGCGGCCCGTCGCATCAACCACCGCGTCAAACAGCGCCAGCGACGCCACAAAGGACCGCAGCGCCACCTGATCCGGGCTCTCGGTCGGGCGCATCACCAAGGTCGCGGCGAAATTGCCCACCGGGTTGGCCCAGGCGCGGCCCCGCCGCCCCCGTGCCGCCGTCTGTTCCAGCGCCAGAATCCATTCCGGCCCCGCCAAAGTCGGCGCGATCCGCGCGGCCTCGGCATTGGTGCTGTCGACCCGCGCCAGCACCCGCCGCCCATAGCCTTCCGGCCAATTCATCATGCGCCATCCCCCTGACCGCGTTTCTGCGGCTCGCATTTCATCTTCCCGCGGTGATACAGGCTGAGGCGGCCAAGGCAAAGCCCCCGCTTGCGCGTCCAACCCTGTCGCGCCGCCCTTTGGTGACGCCCTCTTGCCCCCATCGTGATACGCCCCGCCGAATTTTCCCATCTCCCGCCGGGGCATGGCCGATAGCCTTGACGCCCCCGATAGGCTAAACTTGTCCAAACCCCACGCAGGCAAGGAAAATCCCATGGAAGGTATGCTGTTTCAGGCGACGATCTACTTGGTTGCAGCGGTCATCGCCGTACCGCTCGCCTCGCGCCTGGGACTGGGCTCCGTTCTGGGCTATATCGCCGCCGGCATCCTCATCGGTCCGGTGCTCGGCCTCGTCGGTCACGAAACCCATGATTTGCAGCATGTCGGCGAATTTGGCGTGGTGATGATGCTTTTCCTCATCGGGCTCGAACTCGAGCCAAAGGCGCTGTGGGACATGCGGCACAAGCTCATCGGCCTCGGCGGCATGCAGGTGGTGCTCACCACGCTGGCGGTCATGGTGGTGGCGATGCAGCTCGGTCAGGTCTGGAGCGTGGCGCTCGCCATCGGCATGATTTTCGCGCTCTCCTCCACCGCCATCGTGCTGCAAACCCTGTCGGAAAAGGGGCTGATGCGCACCGGCGGCGGCCGCTCGTCCTTTTCGGTGCTGCTGACCCAGGACATCGCGGTCATTCCGATGCTCGCCTTCATCCCGCTCCTCGCCCTGCCCCAGACGCCTGAATCCGTGCTTGGCGACGCGCTCAAGAAACTGATGGCCGGCGAAGGCAAACACGAGGTCGCCCCCGCCCATGAGGCCGCCGTCCATTTCATCGAAAGCCTGCCGTCCTGGGGCGTGACCCTCGTCACCTTCGGCGCGGTCGCGGGCATCATCGTTTTCGGCGTCTACCTCACCCGCCCGATCTTCCGCTTCATCCACGCCGCCAAGCTGCGCGAGATGTACACCGCGCTGGCCCTGCTCATCGTCGTCTCGATCTCCTTCCTGATGAACCTTCTGGGCCTCTCACCCGCGCTCGGCGCCTTCCTCGCCGGGGTGGTCCTCGCCAACAGCGAATTCCGCCACGAGCTCGAAAGCGACATCGAACCCTTCAAGGGCCTGCTCCTCGGCCTCTTCTTCATCACCGTCGGCGCCGGCATCAACTTCGCCGTGCTCTTCGCCCTGCCCGCGCTGATCCTCGGCCTCACCCTCGCCGTCATCGTGATCAAGGGCATCGCCCTCTACTGCCTCGGCCGCGTCTTCGGCCTGCGCCGCCGCGATCTGTGGCTCTTCACCCTGTCGCTGGCCCAGGCCGGCGAGTTCGGCTTCGTGCTGATCTCCTTCTCGAAACAGCAAAACGTCCTGCCCCGCCAGATCGACGAGGTGCTGCTTCTGGTGGTCGCCCTCACCATGCTGATCACGCCGCTGCTCTTCCTGCTCTACGACTGGATGTCGCGCCGCATGACCGAGACGAACGACCTCCCCGAGCCCGACCAAATCGACGACAAGGGCCAGGTGATCATCGTCGGCATCGGCCGCTTCGGCCAGATCGTCCACCGTCTGGTGCGCTCGGCGGGCTTTTCCACCGTGGTGCTCGACCGCGACCTCTCCGCCATCCAGCGCATGCGCCGCTTCGGCATCAAGAGCTTCTTCGGCGACCCCACCCGCCCCGAAATGCTCATCGCCGCAGGCCTGCGCGAGGCGCGCGTGCTGGTGGTCGCCATCGACGACCCGCAGGCCTCGGTGCGGCTGGTGCATTTCGCCCGCCGCGAACGGCCCGATCTGCACATCATCTGCCGCGCCCGCGATCGCACCCATGTCTTCCGCCTCTATCAGGCCGGGGCCAATGACATCGTGCGCGAAATGTTCGACGCCTCGCTGCGCGCCGGGCGCTATGCGCTGGAAAACCTCGGCCTGTCGGAATTCGAGGCGGCCGAGCTGGAGACCACCTTCTACCATCACGACCGCCACTCGGTGAAGGAACTCGCCGCGCTGTGGAACCCGGACATCCCGACGGTGGAAAACGCCGCCTATATCGCCCGCGCGAAAGAGCTCGAATCCGAGCTCGAAACCATGCTGCTCAGCGCCATGGAAGAGGCCGCCGCCACCGAGGATAAGAAAACCGCCTGATCCCCGCCTGCCGGGCCCCAGACCTCCGAGCCCACAGCAGCGCGGTGATCAGCGTCGCCGCCGCCTGCGCCATGGCAAACCCCGCCATCGCCTCTGGCAGGCCGACCCGCTCGGCCAGCGCGCCGCTCGCCATCACCGGCAGGGCAAACCCCACATAGGCATAGACAAAAAGCCCCGCCACCGCCCGCGCCCGCTCCTCGGGTGCGGCCCGCGACACCTCGGCCAGCGCCGCCAGATAGGTGAACCCATAGCTCGCCGCGCTGGTGAGGCAGGCCCCCGCCAGCACCGGCCAGAGCAGGCCCAGCCACACCCCCCACAAGAGCACCGCAAACCCCATTGGGACACAGAGAAAGCCAAGCGCCAGCGCCCGCCCAGGCCCCATCCGCCGCGCCAGCGGCTGACAGAGAAACCCTATGAAAATCGCCAGAAAAATCACCAGCCCACCCCAGCCGCCAAGCCCCCGCGCGCCTAGCTCAAGTGGCACCACCGCGATCACCATCCCCGTCGTCGACCAGGCAAGCGCCATCGCCACGCCATACACCCATGTGCCACGCGCAAAGACCGGCAACCGCAGCGGCGACACCGCCCGAGGCCGATCGACCCGGGGCAGCGCCAGCACGCCAAGCACCAGCCCCGGCACTGCCAGAAACAGCGCGACATAGCTCGCCGGCAACAGCGTCGCCCCCTGCACCCCAAGGCTGATCCCCGTCGCCAAGGCCCCGCCGCCAAAGCCCAAAGACGTGGCCGAGGTCACCACGAGCGCCGCCCGCCCGGCCCGCGCCTCGCCCATGATCTCGGCCATATAGGCCGTGCCCGCCGTCGTCGCGAGCGCCGTCCCCACCCCCAGTAGGACCCGCGCCACCACAAGGCTCGACCAGCCGGGCCAGACCACCAAAATCCCCGTCGCCACCCCGCCAAGGCAAAGCGCCAGCGCAATCGGCCCCCGCCGCCCCACCCGGTCCGACAGCCCGCCGAGCAGCACAAGCGTCGGCATCAGCCCCGCCACATAAGCGGCAAAGCCGATGGTCACCGCCATCGCCCCGCGCCCGCTCCCGGCGGCATAGGTCTCATAGAGCGGCGCCTGCAGATTGACCGCGAATGTCACGGTAAAGAGGCTGAGCGCCAAGAGCGGCACGGCAAGCGGTTTCATCATGATTTGCGCTCCTGATTGGCAAGGGTCTCGCTGCCCCGGCATGGCACGCCGCGCCTATCCATGACAATTTTTAGATTGTCCTAAGGACAGCGCCCCGCCATGCTCTCCCCACGCCGCCCCGAGCCTCCCGAGTTACTAAGATGCCCCAAGCCCGCTACCTCCGCCTCGCCGATCAGATCGCCGCCGCCATCGACCGTGGCACGCTCGCCCCCGGCACGCGGCTGCCCACCCACCGCGCCTTTGCCGAACGCTTTGGCGTGGCGCTGGCCACCGCCACCCGCACCTATGGCGAATTGGAACGGCGCGGGCTGGTCACGGGCGAGGCCGGGCGCGGCACGTTCGTGCGCGATCCGGGCCTGCCGCTCAGCCTCGGGATGCAGCAGGGCACATCCGACGGGCTTCTCGATCTCGTCTTCAACATGCCCGGCGACAGCGGCGATCCCGACATGCTCCGCGCCGGGCTCAGACGCCTCGCCACGGCGGGCGATCTCGAGGCCATGCTGCGCTATCAGCCCCATGGCGGCCGCCCCCATGAACGCCGCCTCATCGCCGCCCATCTCGAGCCGTCCCTCGGCGACGGTTTCGGCCCGCTCGACCCCGAACACCTCTTGATCACCTCCGGCGCGCAGCACGGGCTCGCCATCACCGCCCTCGCCCTGTTCAAGCGCGGCGATCTCATCGCCAGTGACGCGCTCACCTATCCCGGGTTCAAATCCGTGGCCGCCCTGCAGGGCATCGACCTCGCCCCGGTCGACAGCTACGCCCGCGCGGGCGGTGTCATGGACCCCGACGCGCTCGACCGGCTCTGCCGCGCCCGCCCGGTCCGCGCCGTCTATCTCATGCCCACCGTCCACAACCCGCTTGGCGCGGTGATGGATATCGCCACCCGCCACCGCATAATCGCCGTGGCGCAGGCCCATGACCTGCTGATCCTTGAGGACGCCGCCTATGCGTTTCTCGATCCCACCCCGAGGCCGAGCCTTCTCTCCCTCGCCCCCGAGCGCACGATCCATATCGGCGGCTTTTCCAAGAGCCTCGCCACCGGGCTGCGCCTTGGCTATCTCATCGCGCCGCCCAGCCGCATCGCCCCGCTGATCGAGGCGATCCGCGCCACCACATGGAACGCGCCGGCGCTGATTTCGGGGCTTGTCACGGGTTGGATCGAGGATGGCACCCTCGCCCGCTCGGAAGAGACCCGGCGTCGCGACGGGGCCGAACGTCAGCGCCTTTGCCGCGACTGTCTTGCCGGTCTCACCGGTCTGCCGCTCCTGTCGCATCCCAACGCGGGCTTCGCTTGGCTGCCGCTCGACCGGGGCCTGCGTGCCGAACCCATCGTCTCACGGCTCAAGACGCGCGGCGTCTCGGTCTCCGGGGCCGAGGCCTTTGCCACGACCCAAGCCGTGCCGCAGGCGCTCCGCCTCGCCTTCGGCGGTCTGGCCAAGCCCGATCTCACCGCCGCCCTGCGCAGCGTCGCCGAAGAGGTAAAGGCCGCCCGTGCGCAGCCTTAACCGTGTTTCTGACACGGGGCCGGGCCGCGCCTCCCCATACAGTCGCTTTACCGTCGTAATACCGACGTCATACCGAAAAAGCGCCCAAACCCCTCAACCCGCCGCCGATTTACCCAACGGCACGCTGGTTTTACGGCGCATTCATGGATGAGAAACGCAGTTTATGTAGTTGATATTGCTAGATTACCCATCAGACACGCCAGCCTCTGCAAAGGTCGCCATACCGCTATGGCAGGCCAGCGCCCCCTTGAGGATCGAGATCGCCAGCGCCGCCCCCGAAGCCTCGCCCAATCGCATCCCCAGCGACAGGATCGGGGCCTTGCCCAACCGCTCCAACAGCGCCCCATGCGCCCCCTCGGCGCTCAGATGCCCGGCCACGCAATGATCCAGCGCCCCGGGCGCGGCCACCTCCAGACAGGCGGCTGAACTTGTGCAGATAAACCCATCCAGAATAACGGGAATTCGCAAATGCCTTGCCCGCAGAATGGCACCCGCCATGGCCACCATTTCGCGCCCGCCCAGATGCCTCAGCGCCGCCATCCCGTCGCCCTTGACCCCCGGATGCGCCGCCACGCCCCGCGCCACAACCTCGGCCTTGCGCTTGAGCCCCGCATCATCCACCCCGGTCCCCCGCCCGGTCCAGTCCTCAGCCTCTCCCCCAAACACCGCCAAAGCCACCGCCGCCCCCGCCGTGGTGTTGCCAATTCCCATCTCACCCACAACGAGCAAATCACATTTTGGATCAACAGCTTGCCAGCCATCCCTCATGTGCTCAAGAAAGCTCTTTTCACCCATCGCAGGGGCCTTCGTGAAGTCCTCTGTGGGGGTCTCCAACCGCAACGCATGCACGTCCATCCGCGCCCCTGAGACGGCGCTCAATTGGTTCACCGCAGCACCGCCCGCTTGGAAATTCGCCACCATCTGCGCGGTGACCTCTTGCGGAAACGGCGACACGCCCTGCGCCACAACGCCGTGATTTCCCGCAAAAACAATGACTTGCGGCGACTTCAGCACAGGCCGCGCCTCCCCACGCCAGCCCGCATACCAGATCGCCAGCTCTTCCAGCCGCCCAAGCGCCCCCGGCGGTTTCGTCAACACCGCATCCCGCGCCCGAGCCGCCTCTTCCGCCGCCCCGTCCGGCCCCGGCATCTCCGCCAGCAAAGCCGCCAGCTCGCTCATCGTCTTCGGCCCGTCCTGCATCTCAGCCCCCTGTTGCGCTATCACCCGCGCCTGTGTATCCCATTTCGTCAGGCAAGATGCAGCCAAATTCACCCGGATCGGAAGGGGAAAACGACATGAGTCCAAGAGCTTCGGAACTGGTCACCGCCTTCAGCCTGCTGAGCCGCCTGCCGCTGCCGCGCGGCGTCGCCGATCCCGACCTCAACGCCGCCTCCGTCTGGGCCTATGGCGCGGTGGGGCTGGGTCTCGGCCTCCTCTCGTCGCTCGCCATGCTTTGCGCCACGCTGATCGGCCTGCCCGCGCCTCTGGTGGCCCTTACCGGGCTTGGCGCGCTCATCGCCCTCAGCGGCGCGATGCATGAGGACGGGCTCGCCGATGTGGCCGATGGGTTCTGGGGCGGTTGGACGCAAGAGATCCGGCTCGAGATCATGCGCGACAGCCGTATCGGCACCTATGGCGTTGTGGCGCTCATCCTGTCGCTCGGTGCGCGGTGGGTAACGCTTTGGTATCTCCTTGAAATATCGACCGGTTTCGCCTGCGCCGCGGTGATCGCCAGCGCTGCTTTGTCGCGGGCGCTCATGCCGTTTCTCATGGCGCTGCTGCCGCATGCCCGCAAGGACGGGCTGTCGCATGGGGTGGGCCTTGTCAGCCTTGAAAACGCCTGGCTGGGCCTCGCCATCGCGTTTATCCCGGCGCTGATTTTCGCGGGTTTTGGCGTGTTCCCGGCGCTGTTCTGGGCGGCGCTGCTCACCTGGGGCATGGCGCGGCTCGCGCAGGCCAAGATTGCCGGTCAGAGCGGTGACGTTCTGGGGGCGACACAGCAGGTGGCGGAGATCGCGATCCTTGCCTCGCTGCTGATTTAAGCCGGCTCCAAACACATGAAAAAACCGCGCCCCGGGGGACGCGGTTTTCTAGCGGTATTACGTCGGTAACGCGTCGGTGTCAGGCCGCGCGCGACACCAGCACATCGCCGACCTGCTTGGCCGCGGCAACTTCGTCATTGCCGTTCACCGCCGCCACTTCGCGGGTCAGACGTTCGAGCGCCGCCTCATAGAGCTGACGCTCCGAATAGCTCTGCTCGCGCTGATCATCGGTGCGGTGCAGGTCGCGCACCACTTCGGCGATCGCGATCAGATCGCCCGAGTTGATCTTCTGTTCATATTCCTGCGCCCGGCGCGACCACATAGCCCGCTTGGCCTTGGCCTTGCCCTTGAGCGTCTTCATCGCCTGGCTGACCACATCGGGGCTCGACAGCGAGCGCATGCCGATTTCGGTCGCCTTGTGGGTCGGGACCCGCAGCGTCATCTTGTCTTTTTCGAAGGAGATGACAAAGAGCTCGAGCTCGATGCCGGCAATCTCCTGCTCCTCGATCGAAACGATCTGCCCGACGCCATGCGCCGGGTAGACGACGTAATCGTTGGGGCGAAACTCGGATTTCTTCGATTTACTCATTCAGCTTTCCTCGCATGGCTCCGACTGTCTTGGACACACAAGCCACATCCCGGACATCCTGCCCGGACCGTGAAGAGCTATGTCGCAAAGAAACCACCCCCGTGAGCGAAGCGGGCGGGTGGGTTTATGTCAGGCGTCTGTCTACATTTGTGACGATATCATAACACAAAATTAGCCCCTTCGGAAGCGGGGCCGGTACAGATGGCAAATTACCATATTTGCATCAGGGATTTACGCCAAATATAGGCGCCAATTCCTGCCCTGCAAGCCGGGGGAAACGAATCACCCCCGCGCCCGTGCTCAACCGACGATCAGCCGCCAATCCGCCGAGGCGGGCTCAGCCGCCCTCGCCTGCCTTCTCGGAGAAGTATTTGGCGAGCTTGCCCTCTTCGCCGTCGCGCTCTTCGGCTTCGGGAAGCTGGTCTTTCTTGGTGATGATCACCGGCCACATCTCGGAGTATTTGCGGTTGAACTCGACCCATTCCTCCATATCCGGCTCGGTATCGGGGCGGATCGCGTCGGCGGGGCATTCCGGCTCGCAGACGCCGCAATCGATGCATTCATCGGGATGAATGACCAGCATGTTCTCGCCTTCATAGAAGCAGTCCACGGGGCAAACTTCCACGCAATCGGTGTATTTGCAGGCAATACAGTTATCAGTGACGATATAGGTCATGACACCTTCCACGCTTGATCAGTTCAGCCCATCTAAATCAGCCGTCCGGATCAATCAAGCGCCCTGCCCCTTTTTGGGACAGCCCGCGCCGCTGACCCCATGTCGTGGGACAGTGTTCCACGACGGGCCGGGATCAGGGAATTTCTTCGTATAATTGCTGGGCTTCGCTGGCCGGACCGCGCCGCGTGCCCAATCCCAGCACCCGCAACACCCGGACGCCGCCGGGCAAGGTCACGGTGAGCACATCGCCCGACCGCACCGCCTGGGCCGGTTTGTTGATCTTGCGGGAATTGAGCCGGACCTTGCCGCCCTCGACCATCTGGGCGGCCAGCCCGCGCGTCTTGAACAGACGCGCGTGCCAGAGCCATTTGTCCAGTCGCAGCTTTGGCGGAGCAGTGTCCTGCGACACCGATGCCCCGATCCGTCAGCTTTTGTCGCGCAGGCCCATCAGGGCCGCCGCGAAGGGGTTGTCCGGGTCGATCTTGCCGGATTTCTCGGGCTTGGCCGAGAATTTGCGCGGGCCTTTGTTTTCAGGCTTGCCACCCGGCTTGCGCGGGCCACGGCCCTTGCCACGGGCCTCCCCATCCTTGCCACGGGCCTGTTGACCGCCCTGGCGCTGACCTTGGCCTTGACGCTGGCCTTGGCCCTGGCGCTGGCCCTGACGGGCGTTCTGACGGTTGCCACGGCCGGCCCAGGTGAAGGTGTAAAACACTTCGACTTCCGGCTCTTTGGCAGCGCCATCGTCTGTGGCCGCCGCGTCGCCTGCGGCCTCTTGCGTGTCCTTGATCGCCTCGACCTCGCCTTCGACCGAGGTCACCGGGCTGGCATCGGCCGGGATGGCCTCAACCGGCTCTGCCGTGGCCTCAGGGGCCTCTGTGGCCTCAGATGCGGCCTCAGGGGCATCTTTGGCCTCTGCAGTGGGCTCTGGGGCCTCTGCGGCGCTCTGGGCGACATCTGCGGCGGCGCGGGCCTTGTCCCGCTCGCCTCGCTCGGCGCGATAGCCCAGACCCTGCATCAGATCGGCGAATTGTTCGAGCGTCATGCCGGTGATCGACAGCATGTCGGGCGTGGCTTCAAACCCGCCGCGGCTGTCGGCACCGCGCAGCATGTCGGCCAGCCGCTCGAGCATGTCGATGCGGATCGCCCGTTCACCTGCGGCACGATAGCCTGCCATGGTGAAATAGCCCTGCGGCACGGGGACCGAGCGCGCGGGCACCGTCACCAGACCCGGCGGCGGCGATTCGGGGAATTCATCGAGGTCCTGCTGCAGCGACCAGAGCACCAGACGCAGACGCGTCGGCGCGGGTTTGAGCAACAGCGGCATGAAAATGGTGAACTGACCAAAACGGATGCCATGTTTGCGCAGCATGCCGCGGGCTTCTTGATCGAGGGATTTCACATCCTCGGCCACATCGCCGCGCGGCAACACGCCGAGCGCCTCGACCATCTGAAAGCCGAAACCGCGCGCCATGCCGGTCAGGGTCTCGTCATTCTGCAGGGCCAGCAGCGGCTCGAACAGCGTGGCGATCTTGCGGTCGATGAAATGCTGCAACCGGCGTTGCACCTTCTGCGCCACGTCGTCGCCCGCCTCGTCATCGACGAAGGCCTTGACCGTGGGTTTCAACGGGTCGGCGCCTTTGACAAGCTTGCCCACCGCGTCGGAGCCCCACATCAGGCCGCCCTGTTCGGTAAAGTCGATCTCGGTATCGGGGGCGTTGTAGAAACGATCCGCCTTGAGGTGAAAATGCGGCGCCAGCGCCTGTAGGCTGGCCTGATCCAGCGCCTTTGCCTCGGGGCCGCTTGCCGCCTTGTCACGGATAAAACGGAACCCTTCCAGACGGCCTGCGAATTCGCCTTCGACCGTCACTTCACCACTATCATTCACTTCGGCCACAACGGCCTCCTTCTGCTTGAGCCGGCGCAACAGCACTGAGGTGCGCCGGTCCACAAATCTTTGCGTCAGGGCCCCGTGCAGGGCATCCGACAGGCGATCTTCTACCGCGCGGGTGACATCGCGCCAATGCGTTTCGTCATCCACCCAGCCGTTTCGCTGCGCAACATAAGTCCAGGTACGGATAAAGGCGAGACGTTTCGACAATGTGTCGATATCTCCGTCACTTCGGTCCAGCCTTTTCACCTGGCGGGCCAGCCAATCATCCGGAATCCGACCCAATGACGTCAGATCCGTAAAGATTGTTTCCAAAAGCGAGACATGCTCGGCGGGGCTGATGCCGCGAAAATCGGGGATACGGCACACATCCCAGAGCAGTTTGACCCGTGTCGCATCGCCGAGACGGTCGCGAATGGCGGGGATTTGCGACAGGCTGCGAAGCGACTGTAAATCGTCGGTATCGCGACTGCGCCCCAAACGCGGCGTGGCGGGTTTCTGCTCAAGCGCGGCGAGAAGCGCGTCGACCGTGCCGAATCGCAGATCCGAGTTGCGCCATTCGAGCCGCGAGATCGGCGCGAAGCGATGGTTGGTGATCGCCTCGACCACCTCGTCAGAAATTTCTGGCGCCTCGCCGGTGACGCCAAAGGTGCCGTGGCGCATGCCGCGCCCGGCGCGCCCGGCGATCTGCGCCAGCTCATTCGGGGCGAGCATCCGCATCCGCCGCCCGTCAAACTTGGTCAGCGACGAGAACGCCACGTGATCCACATCGAGATTGAGCCCCATGCCGATGGCATCGGTCGCCACGAGGTAATCGACATCGCCGTTTTGGTAGAGTTCGACCTGCGCGTTGCGGGTGCGCGGGCTGAGCGCCCCCATCACCACCGCCGCCCCGCCCTTTTGACGGCGCAAAAGCTCGGCAATGGCATAGACGTTATCGACCGAAAAGCCGACGATGGCGCTGCGCCCCGGCATTTTCGCGAGCTTCTTGGGCCCGGTATAGGCGAGCTGTGACAGGCGTTCGCGGGTCAGAAAGCTCACCCCCGGCACCAGTTCCGCAATCACCCCGCGCATGGTGGCGGCGCCGAGAAACTGCGTCTCTTTCTGGCCGCGCATATGCAAGAGCCGGTCCGTGAAGACATGACCGCGCTCGGGATCGGCGCAGAGCTGGATTTCATCCACCGCGACGAAATCGGCGCCGAGGCCCTGTGGCATCGCCTCGACCGTGCAGACCCAATACTTGGTGCGCGGCGGCACGATCCGTTCCTCGCCGGTGACCAGCGCCACCACCGAAGGCCCGCGCAGCGCCACGATCTTTTCATAGACCTCGCGCGCCAGAAGACGCAGCGGCAGGCCGATCACCCCGGTCGGATAGCCCAGCATACGCTCGATGGCGTAATGGGTCTTGCCGGTATTGGTGGGGCCAAGTACCGCATAGGTTCTGGATGGCTCTGCCATCGCCGCCTCCTGCTCGTCAGAGGGAATTTCGGGCCGCGATCAGAGTCGCGTGCCGCCCGTGACATGCCCCAGCCGGTCCCGCGCTGCAAGAATGTCGGGATCATGGGGGTGAAGTTTACTGGCTTCCATATAGGCGCGGCTGGCCAGTTCGTCCTGCCCCATTTCCTCCAAAAGCGATCCAAGGCTGAAAAGTGCGGTGAAATGGCGCGGCTCGAGCGTCAGCGCATGTTCGAGATCGGCCAGAGCCGGGCCAAGCAACCCCATCCGCGCCCGCGTCACCGCCCGCAGATGCCAGCCCTCGGAAAAGCCCGGCGCATGGTCGGTGAGTGCGGTGAAATGGCCGTCTGCCGCCGCCAGATCGCCCAGATCGAGCGCCGCCCGACCGCGACGCAGCAGCAGATCCATCGCGGGCGAGCCGGATTTCGACAGCTCGAGCGCGATGTCGGCGGCAATCCGCGCAGCCTCCGCCGGCTCCGCCTGCGACAGCTCTGTGTATAGCGTATCGAGCCTGTTCTCCGCCCCGTTGCCGGTCAGGCCCGTGTCCTGACTGATCGCGGGTAAGGAAAACATGACTGTCACGGCAAATGCCGCAACGGTATTCTTGAGATCATAAGTTAGACGGCTCATAACTCGGACCAGTTTAACGTCTGCCGCCGGAAATCCTAGCCCCGGCGACCCCTCTGGAGGAGAGAATCGTGAGCGAAGTGATCACTGCGGCCGTGGCCGCCCTGAACGAGAAAATGAACGGCCAGAGCTTTGACGGTTCGGCGAAATTCGTGATCGAAGGCGAAGGCGCCGTGATCATCGACGAGGCGGGTGCCCGCGCCGCCGATGACGAGGCCGATGTCACCCTCACCGCCGATGCCGACACGTTCCAGTCGATCATGTCCGGCGATCTCGATCCGACGGCGGCCTTCATGACCGGCAAGCTGGCGGTCGATGGCGATATGGGCATGGCGATGAAGCTCGGTTCGGTCCTAGCCTGAGCCACGCGATGGAGACCGCCCCGTTCTTTGCCGAGATTGCCGACGCGCCCGAGGGCGGGCGCGCCCATTGGCTCGTGGCGGAAGACGGGGTGCGCATCCGGATCGGACATTGGGTGCCTGCCGATGCGGCGGGCACCGTGCTGCTCTTTCCCGGGCGCACCGAATATATCGAGAAATACGGCCGCGCCGCCCGCGATTTCGCCGCCCGAGGCTTTGCCATGGCGGCGGTGGATTGGCGCGGTCAGGGGCTGGCCGATCGGCTCGCCGGGG
The DNA here is from genome assembly GCF_037027165.1 of Roseovarius sp. CH_XMU1461. NCBI lineage: Bacteria > Pseudomonadati > Pseudomonadota > Alphaproteobacteria > Rhodobacterales > Roseobacteraceae > Roseovarius > Roseovarius sp. CH_XMU1461. The sequence continues at coordinate 202,088 of NZ_JAYMDV010000002.1, read as the reverse complement.
ATGTGCTCTCGGGCCATGTGGATTTCTTTGGCGATTATCAGCGCGACGTGCGCGCGGTGATGGCGGCGGCCGAGGCGCTCGACCTGCCGCGCCCGTGGTATGTGCTCGGCCATTCGATGGGTGGCTGTATCGCGCTGCGCGCGGTCCAAGATGGCCTGCCGGTGGCGGGGGCGATTTTCTCCGCGCCGATGTGGGGCATCCGCATGGCGCAGGCGCTGCGGCCGCTGGCCTGGTCGCTTGGCTGGGGCAGTCGGCGGCTCAGGCTCGATCATGTCTATGCGCCGGGCACCCAGCCCGAGCCCTATGTGCTCAGCGAGCCCTTTGAGAGCAACAAGCTCACCCGCGACCGCGACATGTATCAATACATGATCGACCAGACCCGCGCCCAGCCCGAGCTTGGCCTGGGCGGGCCGAGCCTGCGCTGGCTGCATGAGGCGCTCATTGAATGTCGCGCCCTGATGCGGATGGCGCCGCCGAAACTGCCGGGGCTGACGCTTCTTGGCACGGCCGAGGATATTGTCGACCCGACCGATATTCACCGGATGATGGCGCGCTGGGCCAAGGCGTCTGATCGCGGCCATCTGGCGCTGCTCGATGGCGCGCGCCACGAGGTGATGATGGATGATGCCGAGACCCGCCGGACGGTCTTTGACATGATTGCCCGGTTCATGCAGGCCCCCGAGGCCTTTGACCTCGACCGGCCTGCGGCCTGAACCACCGGGGGCCCTAGCGGGTCAGCTATCGGCCACCACCTCTTGTCGCTGACGGCCAAGCCCGGCAATCTCGAGCTCCATCACATCGCCCGGTTTGAGGTATTTCGGCGGTTTGAACCCCATCCCTACCCCCGGCGGCGTGCCGGTGGCGATCACATCGCCCGGATGCAATGTCATCATCTGGCTCAGATAGGAAATCACCTCGGCCACGCCAAAGATCATCGAGCGCGTGTTGCCGGTCTGCATCCGCGTGCCGTTGAGATCGAGCGACATGTCGAGATCCTGCACATCGCCCAAGGCGTCGGGCGTCACCAGCCAAGGGCCGATGGGGCCGAATGTGTCGCAGCTCTTGCCCTTGGTCCATTGGCCGCCGCGCTCGGTCTGAAAGGCGCGTTCCGAGACATCATTGACGATGGTGTAGCCCGCCACATAGGACAGCGCCTCGGCCTCGCTCACGTATTTGGCGCGGCGTCCGATCACCACGCCAAGCTCGACCTCCCAATCGGATTTCTCCGAGCCGCGCGGCAACGAGACCGTGTCATTCGGCCCGCAGATGGCCGAGGTCGCCTTCATGAAGACGATGGGTTCCGAGGGCGGCTGCATCCCCGCCTCGGCGGCGTGATCGGAAAAGTTGAGCCCGATGCACACCAGCTTGCCAATGTCTGCCACCGGCACGCCCAAACGCGGCGTGCCCTCGACCAGCGGCAGCGCCTCGGGGTTCACCTTGGGCAATTGCCCCAGCACCTCGCCCGAAAGATCCGGCACCACCCCCGACAGGTCGCGCAGCCGCCCCTCGGCGTCGAGCATCGCGGGCCGTTCTTCTCCGGCTGCTCCGTATCTGGCAAATCGCATCTTGCTCCCCCTCGCATGGTTCGATGTTGCCCCGACCCTACCCGGCCCGGCCTGATTGGCAAGCCGCTATCCGCCCGCCGCCCTTGCCGCGCCGGGTGGGGCGGCATATGTCTGGGCGCAACACGCAACAGAAAGGCCTGTCATGATCTCCTTCCCCCGCCCTGTTCGAGACGCCAACGCCCAAGGGGGCGCCGACAATCTTGGTCACCTGCCAGAGTGGGACCTGAGCGATCTCTACAAGGGCGAGGACGCGCCAGAGCTGATCCGCGATCTTGACTGGCTCGAGAGCGCCTGCGCCGAGTTTGCCCGCGATTACGAAGGCAAGCTCGACACGCTCGACGCCGCGGGGCTCCTCGAGTGCATCGTGCGCGACGAGAAGATCTCGAACATCGCCGGGCGCATCATGTCCTTCGCCAGCCTGCGCTACTATCAGCTCACCACCGATCCGGCGCGCACCAAGTTCCTGTCGGATTGTCAGGAAAAAATCACCGCCTACACCACGCCGCTGGTCTTCTTCACGCTCGAGCTCAACCGCATTTCTGAGGACAAGCTCACCGCGATGTATGCCGAGAACGCCGATCTGGCGCGCTACAAACCCTCGCTCAACCGCATCCGCGCGATGAAGCCGCATCAGCTCTCGGATGAGATGGAAAAGTTCCTGCATGACATGGGCGTGGTGGGCGATGCCTGGGAACGGCTCTTTGACGAAACCATCGCCGGCCTTTCCTTTGAGGTGGCGGGCGAGACGCTGACCATCGAGGGCACGCTCAACCTGCTCACCGAGCAGGACCGCGACACGCGCGAAGCCGCGACCCGCGAACTGGCCCGCGTCTTTGGCGAGAACATCCGCATCTTTTCGCGGGTGCACAACACCGCCGCCAAGGAAAAGGAAGTGATGGACCGCTGGCGCAACATGCCAAGCGCCCAGGCCGGGCGGCATCTGTCGAACGATGTCGAGGCCGAGGTGGTCGAGGCGCTGCGCGATGCGGTGGTCGCCGCCTACCCGCGGCTCAGCCACCGCTATTACGAGCTCAAGCGCAAATGGCTCGGTCTCGACCGGATGCAGGTCTGGGACCGCAATGCGCCGCTGCCGATGGAGCTGCAGAAAACCGTCGATTGGGACAGCGCCCGCGACATCGTGATGGAGGCCTATAACGCCTTTGATCCGCGCATGGGCGAGCTGGCCGAGCCTTTCTTTTCAAAGGGTTGGATCGATGCGGGCGTCAAGCCGGGCAAAGCCCCCGGCGCCTTTGCCCATCCCACCGTCACCACCGTCCACCCCTATGTGATGCTGAACTATCTCGGCAAACCGCGCGACGTGATGACCCTTGCCCATGAGCTCGGCCACGGCGTCCATCAACGCCTTGCCGCGGATCAGGGCGAATGGCTGAGCTCGACACCGCTGACCCTTGCCGAAACCGCCAGCGTCTTTGGCGAGATGCTCACCTTCCGCAAGATGCTCGACAAGGCCGCGAGCCCGCAGGAACGCAAGGTGCTACTCGCCGGCAAGGTCGAGGATATGATCAACACCGTGGTGCGCCAGATCGCCTTCTATGATTTCGAATGCAAGCTTCACGCTGCGCGCCGCGAGGGCGAGCTCACCCCCGAAGACATCGGCGCGCTGTGGATGTCGGTACAAGGCGAAAGCCTCGGCCCGGCCTTCGACTTCATGGAAGGTTATGACACGTTCTGGGCCTATATCCCGCATTTCGTGCATTCGCCCTTCTATGTCTACGCCTATGCCTTTGGCGACGGGCTGGTGAACGCGCTCTACGCGGTCTACGAGGAAAACCCCGACGGCTTCCAGGACAAGTATTTCGACATGCTGCGCGCCGGCGGGTCGAAACATCACAAGGACCTGCTCGCCCCCTTCGGCCTCGACGCGAGCGACCCGGCCTTCTGGGACAAGGGGCTGTCGATGATCTCGGGCTTCATCGACGAATTGGAAGCGATGGAAGACTGATCCGCGCCTTCTTCTGGCGGAAAATATCCCGGGGGGTCTCGGGGGGCAGCGCCACCCGGCCCTGCCCTCTCCGATAATCCTCAGATCACGTCAGCTAGACAGGTTACTTGAGCTGGCTGTCTTTCGAGCCGCGCCGGTTGATGCCGCCGCGCGGGGCTGTCTGGGCCTGCCGGTCGCTGGCGCAATCGATGCAGAGCTTGACGCCCGGAATGGCCTCGCGGCGGGCCTGAGGGATCTCTTCTTCGCATTCGGCGCAATGGGTCAGGCTCTCGCCCTGCGGCTGTTTGCGCGCCTTGAGCCGGGCGAGCTCATCCGAAATGGAGGCTTCGATCTGTTCGCTGACCGCGCCATCGCGGGACCATCCACCGGCCATCGCTCATCTCCTGATCATCACGGGTCTCACCGGCGACCACCTCGGGGATTTAAACCCTCAGGGCGTTGCCTTGAGCACCATATAATCCCCGAACCGACCACCGCCAGCCCCGGCCTGTTCGATCATGCCGCGCACGACGCCCACCGCCAGCGGCGAGGTGACCGCCACCGAATGCTTGAGAGGATCGCTGCCCTCGCCGCCAAGCTCGGTGAAATCCAGAAGCGAAACATTGAGCCCCTTGACCTGTTCGGCACTGTCGAGCCGCCCGAGACGCGCCTTGCGCCCGGTGATAAAGCTGATCAGGCCCAGCGCGCGGTCCTCGCGAGAGGTGAAGATCACGAAAGGCTGCGGCAGCGTGCCAATCGCCTCGGCCTGTTTGCGGAAAAGATCGGGATCGATGTCGGGCGACATGAGGGCGACGCCGCTGATCCGCGACAAGAGCCGCTTGTCGCCGCGCAGTGCCGCCTGTCGCAGCACTTCCATCGTCAGATGCGCGCCCATGGAATGCGCAAGGATGAACACCTTGTCATTGCCCTGGCTCAACAGGCGCAGTGTTTCCTCCATGTCGTCGCGGGCAAAGAGCACGGAATCGCGGTCATAGGCATAGCCGCGCGGATCGCCCGCCGAGGGCCAGGAATAGAGCGCCGCGGGCGCGGTCACGCCGAAATCATTCTTGATCTGGGCAAAGCGGTAGAGCGCATCCGAGAGCGTGTTGTTATAGCCATGCACGAAGAGCACGGTTTCGCTTTCGCCCGGCTTGCGGCGGCGCAGCAGGTCGTTGCGCATCGCCGCGCCGCTGGCGAAATGGCGGCTCTCGGTGATCACGAAATCGGTGTTGGCGTCGGGCGTGTCATCGGGCCATTCGATCTGGCCGATCTTATGGGTGGGCGGCACGCTCACCGTCATGCCGACAAAATTGAGCTTGGTCGGGCGTTTCTCGCCAAAGCTGTTGCCCGGCTCGCGCAGATTGCGCTGTGTCGCGACATAGATCTGCTGCTGTTGCGCCGCCGGGCTCGGCGGGGCGACCCGCGCGACCGGACGCTCGCCACAACCAGCGAGGCCGAAACTCAGACATGCCAAAACAAGTGTCAGACGCACCCGGTAATCCCCCAAGAAAAATCCCGTCCCCCGGGCTGGGGGACGGGACTATAGTCTTGGCGTAGTCTGCCGATCCGGTCAAGGCGGCGATCAGGCCGGGGTCAACATCCCCCGCTCCTGCGCGAGGCTGCGCATGCGTTTTTGCAGCTTCTCGAAGGCGCGGACCTCGATCTGACGGATGCGTTCGCGGCTCACCCCATATTCGGTGCTGAGATCCTCGAGCGTCACCGTCTCGTCATTGAGGCGGCGTTGCGACAGGATGTCCTTTTCGCGGTCGTTGAGCACATCCATCGCCTCGGTCAGCAGTTCGAGACGGGTTTCCATCTCGTTGCGCTTCTCATAATCGCCCGCCTGATCGGCATCCTCATCCTCGAGCCAATCCTGCCATTGCATCGTGCCCTCGCCTTCCGAGCCGACGGTGGCATTGAGCGAGGCATCGCCGCCCGACATCCGCCGGTTCATCGAGATCACCTCATCCTCGGTCACGCCGAGATCGGTGGCGATCCGCTTGACGTTGTCGGGATGCATATCGCCCTCTTCGAGCGCGCCGATGCGGGCCTTGGCCTTGCGCAGGTTGAAGAACAGCTTCTTCTGGGCGCTGGTGGTGCCAAGCTTGACCATCGACCAGCTGCGCAGGATATATTCCTGAATGCTGGCGCGGATCCACCACATCGCATAGGTGGCGAGGCGGAAGCCTTTTTCCGGGTCAAAGCGTTTCACCGCCTGCATCAGGCCCACATTGGCCTCGGAGATCACCTCGGCCTGCGGCAGCCCGTAGCCGCGATAGCCCATGGCGATCTTGGCCGCGAGCCGCAGGTGGCTGGTGACCATCCGGTGCGCCGCCTCGGTGTCCTGTTTTTCGACCCAGGCCTTGGCCAGCATATATTCTTCTTCCGGCTCCAGGAGCGGGAATTTGCGGATTTCCTGCAGATAGCGGTTGAGCCCGCCTTCCGGCGTCGGTGCCGGCAGATTTGCATAATTGCTCATGTTTCTGTCCCCTCTTTGCCCCTTAAGTTAAGGGAGTTAACATTCAGATAGGGTCGCCCTTGGGCCGGTTCAAGCCACTTAAGCGCGAAAGCTGAAGACAATATGAACCCCGCCCCGCCGTTTGGCGAGCTTTGCCGTCTTGCCTCACGCAGACGTGCGAATGATGTCAATCCGGGCTCAGCCCCGCAGCGCGGCCAAGAGGCCCGCCATATCCTCAGGCAAACGCGCATTGAAGCGCAGAGGTTCCCCGCTGGCCGGGTGGGTCACCCCGAGATGGCCCGCGTGCAGCGCCTGACGGTTGAACGCGGCGAGCGTTTCGGCGGCCTCGGCGGAGAAGCCGCGTTTCGGCAAGCCGCGCCGCCCGCCATAGACCGGATCGCCCAGGAGACCATGCCCGGCATAGGCGAGATGGACGCGGATCTGATGGGTGCGCCCGGTCTCGAGACGGCATTCGATGAGCGCGACCGAGGCCGGATCGCCCAACCGTTCGGTCACCTGGGCCCGCGTCACCGCATGTTTGCCGCCGTCAAACAACACCGCCTGTTTCTGCCGGTCGGTGCGGTGGCGGGCGAGCTGTGTGGTGATGCGCAGCACATTGCCCGGTTCGAACCCGACGCCGCGCAACCCGCCGAGACGCGGATCGGCCGCATCGGGCACGCCATAGACGATGGCCTGATAGACCCGCTCGGCGCTATGGGCCTCGAATTGCGCGGCAAGCCCGTGATGCGCCTGATCGCTCTTGGCCACCACCAGAAGCCCGCTCGTGTCCTTGTCGATCCGGTGCACGATGCCGGGGCGACGCACGCCCCCCACCCCCGACAGATCGCTGCCGCAATGATGCAAGAGCGCATTGACCAGCGTGCCGCGCGGCGTGCCCGGCGCGGGATGGACGACCATGCCCGCGGGCTTGTTCACCACCAGCAGATCCGCATCCTCATAGACGATGTCGAGAGGGATGTTCTCGGGCAGGATGTCGCTCTCTTCCGCCACGGGCACGGTGATCACCACCTCGTCGCCCTCGGCCACCCGCGATTTCACATCGCGCGCCTCGGCACCGTTGACCGAGACCGCGCCTTCTTCGACCAGACGTGCGAGCCGGGTGCGCGACAGATGGGCCTCCTCTGGCACATCGCGCGAAAGCGCCTTATCAAGGCGCGGCGGCGGATTGGCCGCGATTGTAAAGACAACTTGCGTGGATGCCATGGACGACACTCCTCAGCCGGTCGATCCGGCGACTTTGAAATATCTGCGCCTGTTGGTGACAGTGCTGACGGTTGTGACGATTGTGGGCCTTCTAGTGATCATCGGCCTGTTTGTCATCAGGTTCTCGTCGCTTGGCGAGGACCGCGCCGCGCCCAGCGTCGAATTTCCCACCGAGCTTGCCCTGCCCGCGGGCGAAACCGCCTCGGCCATCACGCGGGGTGAGGGCTGGATCGCCGTTGTGACACAGGCGGGGCGCATCCTGATCCTGGATAACACAGGCCAACACATCCTGCAGGAGATCGACGTCCCAGCCACGCGCGAGTGAGACCCAGAAGGGCGTCATTTCCGGGCATCATATCCGGGCGGATCAACGGAGGGAGAAGTGGTACCGCCTCCCCGGCTTGAACGGGGGACCTCTAGATCCACAATCTAGCGCTCTAACCAACTGAGCTAAGGCGGCACTGGGGGGCGATTTAGCTGGCCCGTTGCGCGAATGCAAGAGGTCTTGCGCGGGAAATTCTCATCTTCTGCCGGGAATTTCCCACCGGCCCGGTCTGGCCTTTGCCCCGGCCGCATCGGGCAAACTGCGCTTGCCGCTTGTCAAACCTTGGGCAAAAGTTTACCTCACGCGGCACAAGTGCGGAGAGACCCATGGGCATCAATACAGAACGCGACATCGAAGCCAACCTGCAGATCGGCCCGACCGACGCCGGCATGGTCCGCCTGTTCATCGCGGCGGATGACATTGAGATCCCGATGGATTTCTCGCCCGAAGAGGCCGAAGAAATCGCCGGTGAGATCCTCGCCGCCGCCAAGGCCGCCGCGGCCGCTGGCTAAACCCGATCAGATCCTCGGATCGCGCAACGCCTGAAGCCTCTGGGCGGCATGGCGGGCGAATTTGCGTGTGAGCGCGCTGCGCCGCGCGCCGGGCAGTTTATGCTCGGGCGCCATGCGAAGGATCTCGGCATTATAGGCATCGGCGATGATGAGCCCGGTGCCCTCGGGCAGCAGATCGGTGGGAAAAGCCTCGTCCACCGCCCAGAAATAGCGGTCGCACCATTCCAGATAGCCATCCCATTTCCGGTCGGTCTGAAAATCGACGCGGCTTGATTTGCACTCGATCACCCATATCTCGCCCTTTGGGCCGAGCGCCATGACATCGACGCGCTTGCCCCGCTCGGGCACGAATTCTTCGACCGAGGCGAAGCCATGGCCGCGCAGATGGCGGCAGACCCCCCGGGCCAGGGCCTGACCGGGTTGCAGCACGGGAACAGAGGCAAGGATGGCATCGCGATCGGACATGACCCCAATATGAACGAAGCGGGAACATTTTCAACCCCTGCCCCTGCGTCGCGCCGCTTTGACAGGTCGGAAATCCTGCCTATTGTGGATGGGGCCGCTGCGAAATCCTTAACGCGATGCGGGTCCGACCATTTATCACCGCGTTTGATTGCCATGAGAAAGGCCCTTTTCCGATGACCAGACTCACCCCCGATCCCGACAGAAGCGGCGGGCGCGATCTGCGCATGGCGCGCGAGCTTGAGGGCCATGTCACCTGGCTCGGCACGTTTTCCGGCACGGCGCTTGGCGTGCTATCCGTGGCCTCCGGCATCTATACCTATCTCGGGGTGTCGTCGCTTCTCGATGACAATGGCGCGATGTCGGTTTTCGCCGCCATCGCCTATTCCGTGGCGGTTTCGGTCGGTATTTTCGTCTTTTGGTCCTATCTTCTGCGGCTCTTCCCGGCGGTGCGCACGGCGCAGGCGCGGGTGGCGCTGCTCGGGGCGATGGGGCTTGGCTCGGTGGCGATCATCGCCATGTCGAGCTGGCTCAACGCGGCGGCGTTGGCGGGATCGGCGGCGGTGGAACAGCATCTGGCCAAGACCGTGCAGGATTATCAAACCAGCCTTGAGCGGGCCCATGAGGTTGCCCTGACCGGTCAGGCGCTGGAACGCGATGTGGCGCGGGTGCGGCAGAGTTTCGAGGATCTGAGCGAACAGGAGGCCACCGGCGATCTCTCGGGTCTGGCCGGGCGTGGCGCGGTGTTCCGGGTGCTCCGGCAAAAAGCCGCCGAGCTGTCGGCGCTCGAGGCGCAGATTGCCAGCCAGACCCCGCGCGTCAACGACGCCTTTTCCGAGGGCAACGCGATCCTGAGCCGGATGCGCGCGCTCACCGTCGAGCAAGGCCCGGTCGAGGCGCGGTCGGTCGAGTTTTCGGAGGCCGCCGTGCGCCTGCAGGGGCTGATCACCCAGATGCGGCAACTGACGGTCGCGCCGCTGGTCGAACGCGCAGCGCAGGATCTCGCGGCCTCGGTGGTTCTCCCCGAGCTCGACAGCCGCAGCGCCGAGGGCCGCAATGATCAGGCCGCGACGATCAAATCGGTGCTCGAGGTTCTGGGCCAGCGGGCCGCCACGCTCGAACGTGCGGCGCAGGAGGTGAGCGCCCTGCCCGCTGCGCCCGAAGTGACCTATACGCCGGTGTCCTCCGCCGATGCGGTGATCCTCTATGCGCGCAATTTCATCCCCTCCTGGGCCGGGGCCATCGCCATCGACCTGCTGCCCGCGGTGCTTGTCTTTATCCTCGCGATCACGCAATCGGCGATCCGGCAGGGCCGCGACGGGGCCTCGGTCGAGGACACAATGACCCTGTCGGAGCTGCGTGCCGCCTTGCGGGCCGCGCGGGATGTGGATCTCGCCTTTGATGCCGAGCACCTGCCTGAGACGCGCAAGCCGCCCGAGGCCGACAGTCCCAAAGAGACCCCGAGCGCCGAGGTCAAACCGTTTTCGGGGTCAACTGGATGAGTACGCTAGCCGATCCAGAGACCGATCCAGAGACCGCGCAAGAGCCCGCGGAGACTGGCCCGCCGCTGGTGGCGCGGATCCTGACCGGGGTTCTGGTGCTGCAGCTGGGGCTTGGCGGGCTGCTGGTGCTGGGCGATGTGCAGATCGGTGCCTTTCCGGGATTTGGCCCGGAGGCGCCGCCGCTCAGCGATCCGGTGCGCCCCGGCGATCAACGCCGGGTCTTTCGCCCTGACCGCGACCGCCCGGGAACCCAACCGGCACGCCCGCCCGGCGATATTCCGACGCGGCTGACGCTAGACCAGATCGAGGGGACGACCTATCGGCTCGAGGGCGAGATTGCCCCGGGCGACGCGGCGCGGATGATCGAGCGGCTGGCGTCGCTCACACCGGCGGCAGAGCGCCTTGTGCTGCAATCCCCCGGCGGGGTGGTCGAGGAGGCGCTGGCGCTTGGGCGCCACATACGAGAGGCGGGCGTCACCACGCAGATGCTCGCCGGTGAGTTTTGCTATTCCGCCTGCCCCTATGTGCTTGCCGCGGGCGCCACCCGCGACATTGACGACACGGCCCAAGTGGGCGTGCATCAACATTATTTCGGCGAGAGCACCATCCTGCCCGCGGCCTTTGCCGTCGAGGATATACAGACCGGTCAGGGCGAGGTCATGGGCTATCTCGTCGAGATGGGGATCGATCTGCGGGTCATGCAGCATGCGCTCACCACGCCGCCGGACGAGATCTATGTGCTCTTGCCCGAAGAGCTGCGTGACTACGGATTTATCGCCGACACAAATTAGCACCCTTGTCGTGGCCCCTCGAGCACCCTAAGTAGGGCTGTGGCGGGTGCTGCCCTTCTCGTGAACGGTTGCATTCCGGTGGCCTTAAGCAATTCCGAGGGAGCTGGCTCTGTCCGAGCCCTGGTTCGGTTACCCGGCGCCCACCTGTATATACAGGTCCTCGGGAATGAGATAACCAAACGGTCGCGTGCGGGCCCGCCACATTACCGCAAACATGAAGAGACCCCCTCACGGGGGTCTTTCGCGTTTCAGCCTCTGGTGAAAGCGATGGGATTAGCGGCGCAGGCCGGGTTTGCGGGCCCGATCGGCGCGCACGCGGATGGCGATCATCTCTTGTTCCATCCGGGGGTGGCGATGGCCGCCGCGCGGCTCGTCATCATCGTCATCGGTGCCGCCCGCGCTGATCGCGGCCTGCAGGCCCGAGAACACCGCGCCATTTCCGAGCCACAGCGGCAGAAGCGCCAGCCAGCCGATGTCAGAGCGTTGGATCGCGCCCCGGAGACCGGCCACATCGAACCACAGCGCCATGGCCAAAAACACCCCCGCAGCGGCAAAGCCGATCAGGATCGTGGTTTTATAGGCGCGCAGCGGTTCTGGCATGAACGATTCCCCCCATTTCAGATAAAAACTATAGCGCATCGTTTCCGGGTCTCAAGCCGGATGAGCCATTTTCCGCAGGTCTTTCCCCTGTCTTGCGCAATTAATGCAAAGCCGGGTCGCGCGGCTCCTGGCAACTGCCCAAAAAAGAAGCGCGCAGGTCAAACCTTGCGCGCTTTTTCTATGTTATCAGAGGGGGTAACCCGGCTCAGAACGCCTCGGGCCTCGCCTCGCGCGCCATGAAATCGAGCACGGCATTGACGAATTTCGGCTCGCGCCCCTCGGGGAAGAAGCTCTTGGCGATGTCGACATATTCGACGATCACCACCTTGGGCGGTGTGCCCTCTTGCATCAGCTCGGCACCCGCCGCCCGGAACAGCGCCCGCAGCGTCGGGTCGATCCGGTCGATCGGCCATTTCGCCACCAGCGCCCGGTCGGTCATCTGGTCGATCTTGGCCTGCCACTGCACCGCGCCTTCGATGACATCGGCAAAATGCTCGGCATCGCCTTCCTGCATGTCGATCCCGTCATCGAATTCGGCGCCGAAGCGGAATTCTAGGAATTCGCGGCGGACCTCGTCGACGGAGAGCGAGGAATGTTCCATTTGGAAAAGTGCCTGCACCGCATAGAGACGCGCGGCGGAGCGCATTTTGCGCTGTTGGTTGCCGGAGATATTGGGTCTGTCGCTCATGCTTTGGGTGTGTCCTTGGGGTCGCCTGCGAGTTTGTATTCCTCTGCCGCCGGGGCAAAGCCCACGCCCTTGCGCGGAGCGCCCCATTTGCGCGTCAACGCCACGAGATGCAAGGCCGCAGCGGCGGCCCCTGCCCCTTTATTCATTTTTTCCGGATTGGCGCGGGCTTCGGCCTGGGCCATATTCTCGACCGTGAGAATGCCATTGCCGATGCAGAGCCCCTGCAGGCCGAGCAAGGTGATCGCCCGCGAGCTGTCATTGCAGACCGTGTCGTAATGGGTCGTCTCGCCCCGGATCACACAGCCCAGCGCCACGTAACCGTCGAAATTCGACAGCCGTTCGGCAATGCCGATGGCGGTGGGAATTTCCAGCGCGCCGGGCACTTCGGCAATCTCAAAGCTGCCGCCCGAGGCCTCGATCTCGGCCGTCGCCCCGGCGATCATCTGATCGGCGATGTCGCGATAGAACGGCGCCACCACGATGAGCAGTTTCACCGGCTTGTCAAATTCAGCACGGGGCAAGGAATATTCGCTGGCAGCCATTAGTTCGTCTCCGCTTTGGCACCGCTGATCGGGCGGGTGCCGACAATGGAAATCCCGTAGGCATCGAGCCCGAGATAGCGCGTGTCGGGGCTGTCGGTGAGCAGGATCAGCTCATGCAGGCCCATATAGGACATGATCTGTGCGCCGAGCCCGGTGTGTTTGATGGTGCGCGGCGTGTCGTCATCCTCCATCTCGGAGGCGAGACGCGGCCGGGGCTGGCGGAAGAGGAACACGGCACCGCGCCCCTCGGCGGCGATGATCTCCATCGCGCGGGGCAGTTTGCCGGTGGGGCCGCTGCCCGTCGCCTCGAGCCCGATGCCCAGCACATCCTCGAGCGCGTCGAGCGCATGGGTCCGGGCCAGCACCGGCGCGCCATCGGTGATGTCGCCCTTGCTCAGCACCACATGTTCGGTGCCGGTGATCTGATCGGCATAGATCGCCATGTCCCAGGCGCCGCCATGCGACGAGGTCACTTTTTCGCGACGCACCTCATGGATCAGGTTGTCATGTTTGTGACGGTAGGCGATGAGATCAGAGATCGTGCCGATCTTCATCTCGTGTTTCTGCGCAAACTCCACCAGATCGGGCAGACGGGCCATGGTGCCATCGTCCTTCATGATCTCGCAGATCACCCCCGAGGGATGCAGCCCCGCCAGACGCGAAATATCGACCGCCGCCTCGGTGTGACCGGCGCGGACCAGCACCCCGCCCTTGCGCGCGCGCAGCGGAAAGACATGGCCCGGCGTGGCGATATCGGCGGCGGATTTCTGTTCATTGATCGCGGTGGCGATGGTGAGCGCACGGTCGGCGGCGGAGATGCCGGTGCTCACCCCTTCGCGGGCCTCGATCGAGACGGTGAAAGCGGTCTCGTGGCGCGAGGAATTGTTCACCGCCATCATCGGCAGGCCCAGCGTTTCAACGCGCTCGGCGGTCATCGGCAGGCAGATCAGCCCGCGGCCATGGGTCGCCATGAAATTGATCGCGGCGGCATCGGCATGTTCGGCGGGGATCACCAGATCGCCTTCGTTCTCGCGGTCCTCGTGATCGACGAGAATATACATCCGGCCCGCACGGGCCTCTTCGATGATCTCTTCTGTCGTGGCGATGGCGTCGCGAAGCCCTGCCTCGACGGGGCCGGGTTTCTCGAAGGGGACGGTATCGGACATGGGGCAGCCTCTGGTGGTGTCGGGCCCTCCGATACAAGAGCCGCGCCCCAGATGCCAGTGCAGAGTTGCACAGCCCCTCTGCGGGGCTGGTACTGGGCTGCTGCAAGGTTGAAGGGTATCAGCCGAGGTTGGCGCGCACCCTTGCGGTGAAATCATCGCCACGCTGCTCGAAATTGTCGTATTGGTCAAAGCTCGCCGCCGCCGGGGCCAGCAGCACGCAATCGCCCGGTTCCGCCTCTTCCATGGCGCGGGCTACGGCGCGCTCCATCGTGGTGCAGATCTCGGTCTCGGTCTCGCCCAGATCGAGCGCGAAAGCCGCCGCCTCGCGGCCGATCACATAGGCCTTGACCACATTGGCCAGTCCCGGCGCGAGGCCCGCCAGACCGCCCTCTTTTTGCAAGCCGCCGCAGATCCAGCGGATGCGGCCATAGGCCATGAGGGCGCGCGCGGCGCTGTCGACATTGGTGGCCTTGCTGTCATTGACAAAGCTCACCCCATCCCGTTCGGCGATAAGCTGGCTGCGATGCGGCAAGCCGCCAAAGCTCGCAAATCCGGCCTCGATCACCCGGGGCGCGAGGCCGAGAGCGCGGCAGGCGGCATAGGCGGCGCAGGCGTTTTGATGGTTATGAGCACCGGGCAAGCCCTTGATCTCGCGCAGGTCAATAGATCCGGCCTGACGGCCCTTTCGGTATTCGCTCAGGAACCCTTTACGGGCAAAGACCTGCCAGCCGGGACCGGTGAGCTTGGTGCCGGACGAGATGCGGATCACTCGATCGTCGCTCGGCCCGACAGAGAGCTGGTTGGCGAGAAACCGGCCCTCGGCCTCGTCGACGCCGATCACCGCGCGATCAGGCCCGCCTTCGGAAAAGAGCCGCCGCTTGGCCGCGAAATAGCCGCCCATCCCGCCATGCCGGTCGAGATGATCGGGGCTCAGATTGGTGAAGACCGCCACATCGGGGGTGAGCGCGCGGGCGAGTTCGGTCTGATAGCTCGACAGTTCGAGCACCACCACGCCGCCATCCTCGGGCGGGTCGATATCGAGCACGCCGCGCCCGATATTGCCCGCAAGCTGCGAGGCGCGCCCGGCTTCGCTCAGCACATGGTGGATGAGCGCCGAGGTGGTCGATTTGCCGTTCGAGCCGGTGACCGCCACCACGCGCGGCGGCGTGTCAAATTCATCAAAGCCCTGCGCCGCGAAGGAGCGGAAGAAAAGCCCGATGTCATTGTCCACCGGCACGCCCGCCGCGAGGGCGGCGGCGATGACGCGGTTGGGTTCGGGATAGAGATGCGGGATGCCGGGGCTGGTGACCAGGAGCGCGATGTCGTCAAAGGCGCCTTGGCGGGACAGGTCGCTCACTTTGAACCCTTCGCCAGCGGCGATGTCGCGGGCCGCCTCATTGTCGTCCCAGCAGATCGGATGGGCACCGCCCTCGCGCAGGGCGCGGGCCGCCGAGAGACCTGAGCGGCCCAGCCCGAGGACTGCGATCCGCTGCTCTTCCACCCCGATGACTGGTATCATTGGCCACCTCTATTCCTTGATGATCTATCGCTACAGCGGGCGGGGCGGAAGGTCCAGTATGGACAAATCCGGGCCGAAATCGCCCTGTCGGTAGCCTGTCGGTATTGCGTCGGTAAGACGGCGGTGGGCGATGTCGCCCACGCGCCAGATTGGACCGCCTCTTTCGGCGCCTATGTGGACGCCGATTTGGGCAGGCGGATTACCGGACCTTGAGCGTCGCCAGTCCGATCAGCGCGAGGATCAGCGCCACGATCCAGAAGCGGATCACGATCTGCGGCTCGGACCAGCCCTTTTTCTCGTAATGGTGATGGATCGGGGCCATGAGAAACACCCGCTTGCCGGTGCGTTTGAAATAGAGCACCTGAATGATCACCGAGAGCGCCTCGACCACGAAGAGGCCGCCGATGATGGCGAGCACGATCTCGTGCTTGGTCACCACCGCGATGGCGCCGAGCGCGCCGCCGAGCGCGAGGCTGCCGGTGTCGCCCATGAAGACCGCGGCGGGCGGGGCGTTATACCACAAAAAGCCCAAGCCGCCGCCCACGAGACCCGCGACAAAGATCAAGATCTCGCCAGTGCCCGGCACGTAATGCACATCGAGATATTCGGTAAAGTCGACCCGCCCCACCGCATAGGCGATGACGCCGAGCGACACCGAGGCGATCATCACCGGCATGATGGCCAGCCCGTCGAGCCCGTCGGTGAGGTTCACCGCATTGGCCGAGCCGACGATCACGATCATCGCGAAGGGGATGAAGAACCAGCCGAGATTGAGCAGCACATCCTTGAACACCGGCAGCGCCAGCTGATGCTGCAGCGCCTCGGGGTGAAAGAGCGTCGCCACATAGGCGGCAACCGCCGAGATAAAGAAGCCGATGGCGAGGCGCACCTTGCCCGGCACGCCCTTGTGGTTGCCCTTGGAGACCTTGGCGTAATCGTCGGCAAAGCCGATGAGGCCAAAGCCCAGCGTGACCATCATCACCACCCAGACATAGGGGTTGTCGAGCCGCGCCCAGAGCAGCGTCGCGGTGAGCATCGCGCCGACGATCAGCAACCCGCCCATGGTCGGTGTGCCGGCCTTGGCGAAATGGGTCTCGGGGCCGTCTTCGCGGATCGGCTGGCCCTTGCCCTGGCGGCGGCGCAGCACGTTGATCAGCGGCGGGCCGAAGAGGAAGCCGAAGAACAGCGCCGTGAGAAAGGCCCCACCGGCCCGGAATGTGATGTAGCGAAACAGGTTAAAGAGATCGCCACCGTCAGACAGGGCAGTCAGCCAATAGAGCATTGTTCAATCGTCCTCGTTATTATTGGGACGTCGACGACGCCCGATATTGCGCAGGCTCTCGGCCACAAGGCTCACTCGGCTGCCCTTGGAACCCTTGACCAGAACCACGTCGCCCGCATCCACCAGATCGGGGAGTTCTGCAACCATTTCCTCGGCCATATCGGCCCAGGTGCCCCGCTGTGCGCGGGGAAGCGCCTGCCAAAGATGCCGCATCCGGGGTCCGACGCAATGCACCGTGTCGAGCTGAGCAATCAGCGGCCAGGTGGCGATATCGGTATGCACCGCGATCTCATTGGGGCCAAGTTCGAGCATATCGCCCAGAATGGCGATGCGCCGCCCGCGGGCGATGCGCCCGACATTGTCGCGCGGCGTGGCGGCAGCGAGCACTTCGAGCGCCGCCTCGAGCGAGGTCGGGTTGGCGTTGAACGCGTCATCGATGAGATCGAGCACCCAGCCCTGCCGGGCCTCGTCCATCACCACGTCTTCACGGGTGCCGCGCCCGGCGGGCGGCTGCCAGAGCGCCAGGTCCGGCGCGGCACGGCCCGCGTCGCCACCGAGCGCCGCCACGGCGGCCAGCGCCCCGAGCCCGTTCATCGCGAAATGCCGCCCCGCGCAGTCGAGCTTGAACAGCGCCGTCTCGCCCTGGATTTCGGCGCGGATCACCGTGCGGTCGCCGGTGATCTGCACCGTGTCGAGATGATAGTCGCGCGCCTTGGTGCCAAAGCGGCGGATGCTGGCCCCGGCGCGGGTCGCGGCCTCTTCGAGAATGGGGGTGGTGTCGAGATCGGCATTGACCACGGCGATGCCGCCCGGCTCCAGCCCTTCGAAAATCGCGGCCTTTTCGCGGGCGATGCCCTCGATATTCTCGAAGGCTTCGAGATGGGCGGCGGCGACGGTGGTGACCATCGCCACATGCGGCCGCGCCAGACGCGCCAAGGGCGCGATCTCGCCGGGGTGGTTCATGCCGATTTCGATCACCGCAAACTGGGTGTCGCGCGGCATCCGGGCCAGTGTCAGCGGCACGCCCCAATGGTTGTTATAGCTTGCCTCGGCGGCATGGGTGCGGCCCTGACGCGCCAGCACCGTGCGCAGCATTTCCTTGGTCGAGGTCTTGCCGACCGAGCCGGTGACGGCGACGACGCGGGCGTCGCTGCGGGCGCGGGCGGCGCGGCCCAGCGCCTCGAGTGCGGCCAGCACGTCCTCGACGATCAACAGCGGCGCATCGGCGGCGACGCCCTCGGGGATATGGCTCACCAGTGCGGCCCCTGCCCCTTTGCCCAAGGCTTGCGCCACGAAATCATGGCCATCGCGGGCGGCTTTGAGCGCCACGAAGAGATCGCCCTCGGCCAAAGTCCGGGTGTCGATGGAGACGCCGGAAACCTGCCAGTCGCTTTGCGCTGTGCCGCCGGTGGCCTCGGCCGCCTCTCGGGCGGTCCAAAGCGCGCTCATGCGAGCCTCCCGTCAAGGGCGGCGACGGCGACGCTTGCCTGTTCGCAATCGTCGAAGGGCAGCACATCGTCGCCGACGGTCTGCCCGGTCTCATGGCCCTTGCCGAGGATCAGCAGAGCATCCCCCGGCCCGAGCATATCGACGCCGCGCAGGATCGCCTCGGCCCGGTCGCCCATTTCGAGCGCCTCGGGACAGCCTTCGAGCACGGCGGCGCGGATCAGCGCCGGGTCTTCGCTGCGCGGGTTGTCATCGGTGACGATGACCTGATCGGCATGTTCGCCCGCCGCGCGGCCCATCAGCGGGCGCTTGCCCGCGTCGCGGTCGCCACCGGCGCCGACGATGGCGATGAGACGGCCCATCACATGCGGGCGCAGGGCGCGGATCGCGGTGCCGACCGCATCGGGCGTATGGGCGTAATCGACAAAGACCGCCGCGCCGTTTTCGCGGGTCGCGGCCAGTTCCATCCGGCCCCGCACCGTGCGCATCTGCGGCAAGGTGTCGAAGACGCGCGACGGGTCGGCCCCGGTGGCGATGGCGAGACCGGCGGCGAGCAGCAGGTTCTCGCCCTGAAACCCGCCGATGAGCGGCACGGTGGTCTGATAGGGGCGGCCTTCCCAGTCAAAGCGCATGGTCTGACCGGTGGTCTCGAACCGCTGGGCGCGCAGGATGAGATCGGCCTCGTCCTTGCGCCCGACGCAGAGGATGCCCTGCCCCCGGTGGCGGGCGATCTCGGCCATCTCGGCGCCGCGCGGATCGTCGATATTGATCACCGCCGTGCCATCCTCGGGCAGGACGCGGGCAAAGAGCCCGGCCTTGGCGTCGAAATATTCGTCAAAGCTCGCGTGGTAATCGAGGTGATCCTGGGTGAAATTGGTGAACCCCGCCGCGGCGAGCTGTACCCCGTCGAGACGGCGCTGGGCGAGCCCGTGGCTCGACGCTTCCATCGCGGCATGGGTGACGCCAGCCGCCTGACATTCGGCCAGGACGCGGTGCAGGGTGATCGGCTCCGGCGTGGTATGGGCGAGCGGCACCTGATAGGCGCCCTCGACCCCGGTGGTGCCGAGATTGACCGCCTCAAAGCCCAGTTCGGCCCAGATCTGCCGGGTAAAGCTCGCCACCGAGGTTTTGCCATTGGTGCCGGTGACGGCGATCATGCAGTCGGGCTGGCCGCCATACCAAAGCGCGGCGGCATAAGCGAGCGTCTGGCGCGGGTCTTCCGCCACCACCAGCGCCACCGCCGCCCCGTCGAGCAGATCGCGGGCCAGCGCCGCGCCCTCGGCATCGGTGAGCACGGCCGCCGCGCCGCGCTCGAGCGCGGTGGCAATAAAGCGCGCACCATGCACATTGGTGCCCGGCAAAGCGGCAAAGAGATGGCCCTCGCGGGTCTGTCGGCTGTCCACCGACAGGCCGGTGACAAGGGCCTGGGCACCGCCTTGGGCGGTCAGCCCCAACTCGGTCAAAGATTTACGCATGGCGTTCCCGCCCTCCACTGGCCGCTCAGTTCGATGTGAGCGTTATATCAGCCAATGGGGCGGGTTCAATCTCGGGTCTGAGGCCCAGCAGCGGCGCCACGCGGCCGATGATTTCGGCGGCGACCGGCACGGCGGTCCAGCCAGCGGTGCGGCGCGGTTCCTTGCCGGAGGTTTCCACCGGCTCATCCAGCGTCACCACCAGCACATATTTCGGGTCATGCGCCGGGAAGATCGTGGCGAAGGTCGCGATCACCTTGTCGTCGTAATAGCCGCCGGTGGGCTTGGGTTTGTCGGCGGTGCCGGTCTTGCCGCCCACCGCGTAGCCCGGCACCTCGCCCATGCTGGCGGTGCCTTCGCTGACCACTTTGCGCAGCATGTCACGCGCGGCGCGGGCGGATTTCTCGGACAAGACCCGGTGGCCCGGCTCGACACGCGGTTTGTGCAGGAGCGTGGGTTTGACATAGGTGCCGCCATTGGCAATCGCCGCATAGCCTGCGGCGAGGTGCAGCGGGCTCGACGAGAGGCCGTGACCATAGGAGATGGTCATGGTCGACAGCTCGTTCCAGCGCGCCGGCAGCAGCGGTTTGCCGCCCGCCGCCTCGATGATCTCGAACGGTGTCGGCTCGAAGAAGCCGAGCGATTTGAGGAACTCCTGCTGACGCGAGGCGCCGATCATCTGGGCGATGCGGGCGGTGCCGATGTTAGAGGATTTGACGATCACCGTGGTGGCGCTCAGCGACGAGCCGTAATTGCGAAAATCGCGGATGCTGAACCCGTCCTGGCGCAGCGGGCCCTTGGTGTCGATCATCGTCTCGGGGTTGATGAGCCCGAGGTCCATGGCCTGCGCCACGGTGAAGATCTTGAAGGTCGAGCCGAGTTCGTAGACGCCCTGCACCGCGCGGTTGAAGAGCGGGCTGTCGCTGGCATCGCCCGAGACCGCCGGGCGCGGCCGGTCGTTCGGGTCGAAATCGGGCAGCGAGGCAATGGAGATCACTTCGCCGGTGTGGACATCCATCAGCACCGCCGCCGCGCCCTTGGCGTTCATCAGGCGCATGCCGCCGTGGAGCACCTGTTCGATGGCGGATTGGATGGTGAGATCGATGGAGAGCTTGAGCGGCTCATGCCCCTGCGCCGGGTCGCGCAGACGGTCGTCGTAGAAACGCTCGATCCCGGCCACGCCGATCACCTCGGCGGCATGGACGCCCTCGCGGCCAAAGCTCGCGCCGCCGAGCACATGGGCGGCCAGCTTGCCATTGGGGTAGAGGCGCATTTCGCGCGGCCCAAAGAGCAGGCCCGGCTCGCCGATGTCATGCACGGCCTGGCGCTGTTCGGGGCTGATTTTCTTCTTGATCCACAGGAACTTGCGCTTGCCGGTGAAGTCGCGCATCAGCCGGTCCTGATCGAGATCGGGGAAGATCTTGACCAGCTCGCGCACGGCGCGTTCCGGTTCGATCATCTGCTGCGGCTGGGCATAGAGGCTGTGGGTGTCGAAATTGGTCGCAAGGATGCGGCCCTTGCGGTCGACGATATCGGCGCGCTGGGCGAGGATCGAGGCGCCGGCGGCGCTGGCGCGCGGCTCGGCCGGTTCGGACTGGGCCAGAACCGCCATCCGCCCGCCGATCACGATGAAGGCGCAAAAGAACATGGCCCCCATGACCAAAAGCCGCCCCTCGGCGCGGCGGCGGTCGCGGTCGCGCATCTCTTCGTGGCGCAGGCGGATGTTCTCGCGTTCGATGGCGTCGGGGTTTTCGCCCTGATGGCGGGCCTTGAGGATACGGGCCAGAGGCCGAAGCGGGGTGCGGATCATTCTACGCTCTCCTGTGCGGACACATCCACGGAATTGCTCAGATCAATCGGCAGGCCTTCGAGCGCGCCTGCAACCGGCGGGTAGGCCACCTGATCGACGCGGCCGAACTGATGCGGCTGCAGCGGCAAGAGGCCAAGACGTTCGTAATTCAGCTCGGCCAGATCGCGGAGCCGGTCGGGACGGTTGAGATAGGCCCATTCCGCCTTGAGCACGCGCAGCCGCTGGCGGGTGCCGGCAATCTGCGTTTCGAGCCGTTCGGCCCGGTCCTGCGCGGCCTGGGTCTCGTAATTCTCGCGGTAGGCCCAGAAGGCCAGCCCGACGACGATCAAGGCGCTGAGGATATAGAAGAAGCTGCGCATCAGCGGCGCCCTCCGAGCTGTGGCATCCCGATGGCGCGGCGGTCGAGCGGCGCGGGCGGCGCATCGGTGCGCGTGGCGACCCGGAGCCGCGCCGAGCGGGCGCGCGGATTGCGGTCGATCTCGGCCTCGCTGGCCGAGGTGGCCTTGCGGCTCACTTGGGTGAATTGCGGGGCGACCTCAATGGTCTCGGGGGCGTGGCGGCTGCCCCGCCCGGCGCCGCCGAGCCGCGACTGGATGAACCGTTTGACCATGCGGTCCTCGATGGAGTGAAAGGTCACCACCGCGAGCTTGCCACCGGGTTTCAGCGCGCGTTCCGCCGCCGCCAGACCTTGGGCCAATTCGCCATATTCATCATTCACCGCGATGCGCAGCGCCTGAAACGAGCGGGTCGCGGGATGGGCCTGACCGGGCTTGGGGCGCGGTAGGCATTTTTCAACGATTTCAGCGAGTTGCAACGTGGTCACGATGGCCGCCTCTTCGCGGGCGCGGACGATGGCGCGGGCGATGCGGCGGCTCGCGCGTTCCTCGCCATAGAGAAAGAGGATATCGGCCAGATCGCCCTCGTCGGCGCTGTTGACGATATGGGCGGCGGTCTCGCCCTCCTGGCTCATCCGCATGTCCAGCGGGCCGTCCTTCTGGAAGGAAAAGCCGCGCATCGGCTGATCGAGCTGCATCGAGGAGACACCGAGATCGAGCACCACCCCGTCGAGATCGGTGGCGTAGTCGTCCATCTTGGAGAACACGCCGCGCACCAGTTCGAGCCGGTCGCCATAATCCGCGCCCCATTGCGCGGCGAGATCATGGGCCAGCGGATCGCGGTCGACACCGATGACCTTGTCGGCCCCGGCAGCGAGAAGATAGCGGGTATAACCGCCCGCCCCGAGCGTCCCGTCGAGCCAAGTGCCAGTGACCGGGGCCACCTCGGCAATCAGCGGTTCGATCAAAACGGGAATATGGGGGTCGCGGTCAGAGGGGGGTGTGGCAGCAGGTGACATCCCTCACTCCTTTGCAGCGTTGTCCAGGAAAATCAGCGGATCGAAGTCATCGGGCAGCTCGTCGAGCCATTCCTCGGTCCGGGCCAGCTCTTCCGCCTCGTAGGTTTCGGGCTTCCAGATCTGGAACGTGTCACCGGCGGCGATAAAGAAGGCCTCATTGTCGAGATCGATCTTTTGCCGCAGCTTGGCGGGCAGCACAAGACGGCCGGTTTCATCGACCGTGGTGGGAAAGCTCTGACCGTGAAAGAGGCGTTGGAGCATCTTGCGCTCCATCGAGCCACGCGGCAGGGCGTCGATCTTGGCATCCACCTCCTCGATGGCTTCGATCGTATAGCATTCGAGGTAATTGCGGCGGTGATCGCCATAGACGATGACCAGCTCGGGCGTGTCGCCATCGCGCCAGTTCGGGTCGGACGCTTCCAGCACACGGCGAAACGAGGCCGGGATCGAGACCCTGCCCTTCGTATCTACCTTGTGATGGCTTTCGCCTCTGAACCTGCGGGCCACTTTGTCCTGTCCCTTGCGTGTTGCCTCCCGGAAACGAAACGACGGATAGAGCTGCTGCCACTGCCCTACCCGTCGCCCTCGTCCCGCTTGGCGGGGTGTCCAGCTGCGCGCGCCACCTGGGGGGATGTCTGCTCGCCCGCGCGCCGGATCTCTTCGTTTCTGATGAAGCGGGCGCCTGTATGAAACCTGACTTGGGAGTTTTGGTTGGGGTCTTGCTGCCCCTTGATCCCGTCCTCATCGTGTCTATAGGGATGCCATGGGAATTCATGGAGATCAACAAGTTTTTACGGGAAATCACCACAGGATGTTGTTCTCGAGGCCCTTAAAAAACAAGATGATGTGGCAGTTTTGGGAGATTTTGCACACAACCTAGCGGAAAGTGACTTGACCACACACAAGATATAGACAAGTCGCAGTGCCCAAATTTTTTCCCATATATTCCCGGGATTTCCGAGAATCTCAGTGAATCAAGGCCGCAGAGCCCGCTCTAGCAGCCCTTTCAGCCCGAGAAAACCCGGCAAATCACCCGGGGAACCCGCGATTTCCTGCCAAATCGCCCCAAGTGATTCGCAAATTGCCGCTCATCGGCCCATGAATTCCCGTGCCGCCCATGATGTCCCTGACATCCCGGCTGATCTGCGCCGATCCGGGCCTGATCCACGCCATCCCATGGCGTCCCAGCTGTCCCATGAGATCCCAGACCTCCCATGCGATCCCACCCACTGCATGCGAAAGGGGCGCGCCCGCTGGCACGCCCCTTCCCTGTCTTTGTCGATCCTTGTGGCCCTTTGTGGGCCCGCTGTGGGCCCTGCCCCGATCAGGCGTTGACGTCGACCACCACGCGGCCCTTGACCTGACCCTTGAGGATGTCGCGGCCAAGCCCCGGCAGATCCGAGAGCGTCGCGGGCTGCACCATCGCCTCGAGCTTGTCCATCGGCAGGTCGCGGGCGATGCGCTGCCAGGCGCGGACGCGGTTGTCATAGGGCTGCATCACGCTGTCGATGCCGAGAAGGTTCACGCCGCGCAGGATGAAGGGCGTGATGAGCGCGCCTTCGATGGCCGCGCCCCCCGCGAGGCCGATGGCCGCGACCGAGCTGCCATATTCCATCTGCTTGAGCACCCGGCCCAGCATGGCGCCCGCCACCGCATCGACGCAGCCGCCCCAGCGTTCGCCTTCGAGCGGTTTGCGCGTCACCTCTTCGAACTCTTCACGGCCAAGGATGTCGCTGGCCCCGAGATCGCGCAGGTAGTCGGCCTGTTCGGCGCGACCGGTGACCGCCGCCACCTTATGCCCGAGATTGGCGAGGATCGCGGTCGCCACGGACCCGACGCCGCCCGCAGCACCGGTGACCAGCACCGGCCCTGATTTGAGCCCCTGATCCTCGAGCGCCTGCACCGCGAGCATCGCGGTGAGACCGGCGGTGCCCACTGCCATCGCCTGCCGCGCATCGAGCCCCTCGGGCAGCGGCACCAGCCAATCGGCGCGCACCCGCGCCTTTTGCGCATAACCGCCCCAATGCGCCTCGCCCACACGCCAGCCGGTGAGCACCACCTTGTCGCCGGGCTTGTAGCGGTCGTCCGAGCTCTCCTCGACAGTGCCCGAGAAATCAATCCCCGGCACATGCGGGTAGTTGCGCACCAGCCCGCCGCCCGGCCCGATGCAGAGCCCGTCCTTGTAGTTCACGGTGGAATATTCCACCGCCACGGTCACCTCGCCCTGCGGCAGCTGCGCCAGATCGATCTCTTCCACCGCAGCAGATGTCTTGCCGCTCTCTTCGTCCTTGTTGACGACCAATGCCTTGAACATGTCTCTCTCCTCCATCTTATGTGAATGCCCTGACTGTATGTCTTGGGACTGCGGGGGCCGCGCCCCCGCCTGCCCCTGTCAGAGCCAGAATTTTTCCTGCACCACTGCGGCGCGCTCTTCGCCCTTGATATCGACCCGCAGCTCGGTGCCCGCGTCCCAATGGGTCATCCGCACCATGCCGATGGCCACGTTGGTGTTGAAATCGGGCGACCAGGCGGCCGAGGTCACCTGACCGACCCGCTTGTCCCCGGCATAGAGCGGCCAGACCCGGTCACAGCCCGGCACCGGATCGCCGGCGATGGCGATGGGGCGGATCTGTTGCACCGGGCCTTCCTTGGCCACCCGCAACAGCGCATCCCGGCCGATACAGCCGATGGCGGTATGGGTGTTGCAGAACTTGCCCAACCCGCATTCATGCGGCGTGTTGTCATCGGTCATGTCATTGCCATAGCTGAGCAGACCGCCCTCGACCCGCTCGATCCCGTTGGGACAGCCAGCGCGGACCTGCAAATCCTCGCCCGCCTTGAACAGCGCGTCCCAGAGCGGCATGCCGATGTCACCGCCCTCGACATAGATCTCGAACCCGCCCTGTTTGGAATAGCCCGAGCGCGCGATCACCATGTCGCGGCCTTCGAAATCAAAGACCCCATAGCGGAAGAAGCGGATGTCGCGCACCGCATCGCCAAAGACCCGCGCCATGAGCTCGTCCGATTTCGGCCCCTGTATGCCCAAGGGCGACACGTCCGGCTCATCCACCAACACATCGAGCCGATAGCCATTGGCCACGCCCTTGACCCAGAGCAGCAGATCGCTGTCGGCGATGGAGATCCACCACCGGTCTTCGGACAGCTTGACCGCCACCGGATCGTTGAGCATGCCGCCCGTCTCATCGACGATCGGCACGTAATAGCATTGACCAACGCCCATGCCGCGCAGATCGCGCGGGGTCAGCATCTGCATCAGCCGCGAGGCATCGGGGCCGCGCAGCTCGACCTGGCGTTCGCAGGCCACGTCCCAGACCTGCACATGTTTCTTGAGATGGTGGTAATCCGCCTGAACGCTTTCGAACACAGTCGGCAGCAGCATCCGGTTGTAGACGGTATAGGCGCTGACGCCTTGCGCCTCGACCCCATCGGAAAAGGGCGTGCGGCGCAGGCGGCGGGTCTGGGAAATCATGGCTGGGCTCATCGGCCAACATCCTCTGGCATGACAAAGAGATCGGTATCCCCGGGGCGCGCGCCCGCCGCCGTCAGCATGGCGTGGATTTGCCCCCGGTGATGGGTTTGGTGGTTGAAGAAATGCGCGACGCATAGGCCCAGAGCCCGTGTCACATCGCGCCCCAGAGTGCCGGAATACCAAGCGAGATCGCTGGCAAGTTCCGCCACCCCAAGCGCATGCGCCCAATCCAAAATGCGCGCATCCGTCTCGGCGCGCTGGGCTTTGAACGCCTCCCAATCGGCAAAGAGCGCGGCACTGCCGGTGACGCCGCAGGCCGGGGCCTCGCCCCCTTCAAAGCGCGACATCCAGGCCAGATCGGCCCAGAGCAGATGCGAAAACGTGCCCGTGATCGAGCCAAAGAACGCGCCGCGCTCTTCGGCCCGGGCTGCGGGCGACAGCGCCTCGGCCGCCGCCACAAGAGTCTGGTTTTGCCAGAGGTTGTAGCGCGCCATCAGTTGGCAATAGTCTGGGGTGACGATCATGGCGTCCACTCCTGCCGGGGCCCCGGCCCTAGCGTTTGGTCGGGCCGGACCAGTCGATCGGGCAGATTTCCGCGGATTTGCCGCCGAAATCCCAGACCCGGCCATAATCGCGCACACGGCTCTTCTTGCCCTTGGCGGCGATGATGTCGGGACCCATCCAATATTGCGAATTGGTGATGGTCACCGGCTGATCGGGGCTGGCGCCGTCGATCATCTCGATCTCGCCCTGGATCTTGCGGCCGATCTGGATGGCGCGGGTCTTGCCTTCGCGCTGGATCGACACCGGCAGCCGTTCGACGCCGATGATTTCCGACACGAGCATGGTAAAGAGGCCGGTGGTGCCGCCCGCCTTGCCCGAAAAGATCGCGCAGATCGCGTCAAACGCCGCGTCGCTGGCGCGTTCGTCAACATAGAGCGCGACCTTCCAATTGCCCTCGCCCATGCGGCCCGGGATATCGGCGAGAATGCCGACATTGAGGTTCGACAGGTCTTCGCCGTCAAAGCTGCCCTCGTCGATGGCGATGGCCATCCAGGCGTGGCAATGGCCCTCGGTAGGCGGGTGCTGGCCGAGGCTCACCACGCAGGGGCAGAAGACTTCGCAGCTACAATTGAGGAACAACTCACCCTTGATCGCCCATTCCGGTGCGGTTTTCGTCTCACTCATCCTTTATCCTCCCAGGACATGCGGCGCGACCAGCCAGACCAGCCCGCCAAGTATCAGCAACACCCCAAATGGCCGCGCCACCGCGTGACCGATCTGAGGCAGTTTCTCCAAAATCATGTAAATCGTGGCGAGCCCCATCCAGGCGAGGTTCATCACCCCACCGGCAAAGCCCAGCACCATCAAGGGCCAGCAGCAGCCGACGCAATAGGCGCCAAGCCCCAGCCCCATGCGCAGCCCGCCGAGCCCGCCGGCGCGCCAATGGCCGAGGAAATACATCATCGGGCTGTGGCAGACGCCGTGGCAGATCTCCTTGAGCCGGGTGAACTGGTAAAGCCCCGCCCCGATCAGCAAGAGCGCGCCGATCCAGGGCGCGCGCGCGATGCCCAGCATGTCGATCACCCCACCGTAGAGAAGCGCTAGCTGCGCCCCGGTGATCAGCCCGGCAAAGCCCACCCAGATGAGGAAATACCCCGCCAAGACGCCGAGAAACCCGGCGCGGCTGCCATTGGCCGAGGCGATCAGATCCTCATAGCTGCGCAAGGTCGGCACCAAGGTCGGCAGCATCATCGCCGCCATCATGATCGCCCACATGGCAAAGAGCGGGCCGAAGTTCGCCATCGGCATATACATCGGCATGCGCGGGTCCATCTGGCGCATCCGCTCGCCCATCGCGCCGGGGCGGCCCAGCAGGTCGAGATCCATCTGCATCGCCATCGCATACATCGCATACCACGCCGCGAGGATCGCCGCGAAAAAGCCCAGCCAAGCCAGGTTGCGCAGGGGTATGGTCAGAATTCCGTGCATCGCGTATGTCCTAGACTCACCTCGGCACTCAAAATGTCAGACAATTGCGGACGGCACAAATGAAAATTGATCCGGACAAGAAAATCGACCTCTCGGCTCAGATCGCCAATGCCATTCGCGATGCCATCGTATCGGGGGATATGATCGTCGACGAACGGCTGCCCTCTGAGGCCGAGCTCTCGGATCAGTTTCAGGTGTCGCGGCCGACGGTGCGCGAAGCGCTCAAACGGCTGGCGGCGCAATCGCTCATTCGGACGCAGCGGGGGGCGACCGGCGGCGCCTTCGTCAACCGGCTGCGCTATGAAGAGGCCTATGGTCAGCAGGTCACCACCTCGACGCTGCTTCTGTCGATGAATGAGGTGAGTTTCGATGTGGCCTGCGAGGCGCGCTATGCGCTGGAGCGGGCCTGTGCGCCGCTCTCGGCCGAACGGCGCAGCCCCGATCACCTCGCCACGATGCGCGCCGAGATCCACCGCCAGGCCCAGCCCGGCCTCTCCGATGAGAGCTTCTGCGCTTCGGATGTGACCTTTCACCGGGCGCTGGTCGATGGCGCGGGCAACCCGGTGCTGAGCTATCAACTCGCCGGGGCGGTCGAGGCGATGCAGCCCCTGATGAACATGATCACCTTCACCGCCCGGTCGCGCGAAGCCATTGTCGGGCTGCACACGCGGATTGCCGATGCGCTCGAGGCGCATGATGCGGACGGGGCGGATCAGGCGCTGGTCGAGCTCGAGGCCTATACGCTCACCCTTGGCCGCGATGTCATGGCGGCGCGCGCCAAAGGCTGACGCCGTTTCCCTCAAAGGGAAACGGGACGAAATCCTTTCAGGATTTCGGAAACTCGAGCCGCTCGCCCGAGCCGAGCATCGCCCGCTGCATGGGGATGTCCCAAGGCTGCGGAAAGATCGTCTTGATCCGGCAATCGGAAAAGCCCACGCCGACCACTTCGGCCGCGAGCCCGGCCAGGGTCCGGTCGTAATAGCCGCCGCCATTGCCGAGCCGATAGCCCGCCCCGTCGAGCCCCAGCAGTGGTGCTATGACGAGATCGGGCGTGATCGGCGCACCTGTCTCGGGCACCGGGATGTTCCAATGACCGCGCGTCATGGCCACACCGGGCCGCCAGCGGCGAAAGATCAGGGCGGCGTCTTTTTCCACCACCACGGGCAAGAGCATCTCGGCCCCGGCCCGGTCGGCCTCGGCCATCCAGTCGCGCAGATCGGGCTCGGCCCGGATCGGCCAGAAGACCGCGATGCGCCGCCCGGCAAGCGGGCCGAGCATTTCACCAAGCCCCGCCATGATCCGCGCCGATTGCGTCCGCAGCCCCGCGACCCCCAGCGCCTTGCGTGCCGCATAAAGCCGCGCGCGTTCGGCCCGGCGAAACCGGGCGACATCGCGCCATGTCTCTGGGTCGACCGGGTGACCGCCGATCAGCTCATGCTGAAAACAGGGCGGCGCACCGGGTCGGTCATCATCCTCTGCCATGGGCGCCAGCGAAGCACAGCCCGCCTGCCCCGGCAAGCGATCAGTCTTCGGGGCCCGCATCGGGGTCGGCCTGACCGACCCCTTTGAAGATGAATTTGAACGGCAGCGCCCAGACAATGCCGAGCGCCACGAAAACCACCAGTTCGGTCAGCGCCGGCAGCACCGGGTAGCGCCCGCGCAGCCAATCGGTGAGCGTCACCGCCAGCACGATATAGAGCGGCAGCCCGATCAGCAGGATGACCAAGGCCCAGCGCCGCCGCGCCTTGTAGCTCAGACCGGGTGCCTTGCCCATCGGATCAATCCGCGAAGGGATCGGTGACGAGGATCGTGTCCTCGCGCTCGGGGCTGGTCGAGAGAAGCGCCACCGGACATTCGATGAGCTCTTCGACGCGGCGCACATATTTGATCGCATTGGCGGGCAGATCGGCCCAGCTGCGCGCGCCTTCGGTCGATTCGCTCCAACCCGGCATTTCCTCATAGATCGGCTGACAGCGCGCCTGCTCTTCGGCGGCGGTCGGCAGATAGTCGAGCCGCTTGCCGTCGAGATCATAGCCGACGCAGATCTTGAGCGTCTCGAACCCGTCGAGCACGTCGAGCTTGGTCAGCGAGATGCCGGTGACACCCGAGGTGGCGCAGGTCTGACGCACCAGAGCGGCATCGAACCAGCCACAGCGGCGCTTGCGCCCGGTGACGGTGCCGAACTCATGGCCACGGGTGCCGAGACGGTTGCCATCCTCATCGTCGAGCTCGGTCGGGAACGGGCCTTCGCCCACGCGGGTGGTGTAGGCCTTGACGATGCCCAGCACGTAATCGATCGAGCCCGGGCCGACGCCGACGCCTGTGGCGGCCTGACCGGCGATCACATTGGACGAGGTGACAAAGGGATAGGTGCCGAAATCAATGTCGAGCAGCGCGCCCTGCGCCCCTTCAAAGAGGATACGCTCGCCCTTTTTCTTGCGCTCGTTGAGCACTTTCCACACCGGTGCGGCATAGGGCAGGATCTCTTTGGCGATCTCCTTGAGCTGCGCGATGAGCCCGTCGCGGTCCACCGGCTCGATGCCGAGGCCGCGGCGCAAGGGATCATGGTGCTGCAGCGCGCGGTCGACCCGCGCCTCGAGCGTGGCGTCATCGGCGAGATCGGCGACGCGCACCGCACGACGGCCGACCTTGTCCTCATAGGCCGGGCCGATGCCGCGACCGGTGGTGCCGATCTTGGTGCCCTTGCTGGCCGCTTCTTCGCGGGCGCGGTCAAGCTCGCCATGGATCGGCAGGATGAGCGGCGTGTTCTCGGCGATCATCAGCGTCTCGGGCGTGATCTCGACGCCCTGCTCGCGGATCTTGGCGATCTCGGCCACGAGATGCCACGGATCGAGCACCACGCCATTGCCAATGACCGACAGCTTGCCGCCGCGCACCACACCCGAGGGCAGCGCGTTGAGCTTGTAGACCTTGCCGTCGATGACAAGCGTATGGCCGGCGTTATGCCCGCCCTGAAACCGGGCGATCACATCGGCCCGCTCGCTGAGCCAATCGACGATCTTGCCTTTTCCCTCGTCACCCCATTGGGCGCCCACGACGACAACATTTGCCATGGTGATCCTTTCCGGACATCCATTTCTGTAAAACCGGCTCCCCTATACCGGGCCAAGGGGGCCAGTGGAACCGCTAATTCAGAGAAAGCCGTGGCAAACTGTCCAAGCACGGGCGCCGCCACGCCAGACGGGCCATCCGCGCGCCGGGCAAAAGGCTGGACATGATCTGCCGCCTGTCCCACTCTCAACTCCGATTCAGCCCGACCCAAGACGGAGAGCTCTCGCATGGCAGGCTTTTTTCTACGCTGGTTTTTGGCCTTTGCGCTTCTGGCGGTGACGTTCAATCCAACGGGCTATAGCTATCTCGGCTGGGCGCGCGACAATCTAAACGCGGAATTGCCGATGGTGGTGCTGGGCGGACTGCTGCTCTTGGTGGGCTACATCATCTATCTGCGCGCCACGCTGCGCTCGATCGGGGGTTTCGGCATGCTCCTGGTGCTGGCGATTGCCGGGGCGCTGGTCTGGGTGCTCTATGATCTCGGGCTTTTGCGGCTCGAGGAAGGCGCGGCGCGTATCTGGCTCGGGCTCGGCATCCTGTCCTTGGTGCTCGGCATTGGCCTCAGCTGGAGCCATGTGCGCCGCCGGATCAGCGGTCAATCCGACATGGATGATGTGAGTGCTTGACCGATGCCCTGTCTTTGGGTGTTAATCCATATGTGTACATACGGAGATTTATAAAGGGTTAGGCGATAATCCGCACGTTTTGAAAGGGGACTTACGGAACTCCGCCACATTTAATCATTTGTTAATGTGTTCCTCCGAATTTGCCGGCTCTAGCCTGAGGAAACCCATGCCAAAGACCTTTGACGAAACCCTG
Source organism: Roseovarius sp. CH_XMU1461 (assembly GCF_037027165.1). Taxonomy (NCBI): domain Bacteria; kingdom Pseudomonadati; phylum Pseudomonadota; class Alphaproteobacteria; order Rhodobacterales; family Roseobacteraceae; genus Roseovarius; species Roseovarius sp. CH_XMU1461. The sequence continues at coordinate 170,055 of NZ_JAYMDV010000002.1, read as the reverse complement.
TCTCGACCGCCTTCGGGTGGCATCGCCCAAGTGGCGCCCGACGGGCGTTTCCAATCGGTGTCGGTGCAGCTGGCGCATTTTCTCGGCTATAGTGTCGAGGCGCTCATCGGCAAGGGCATCGATGAGATCACCCACACGACCGACCATTTGCGCGAATGCGCCCAGCTCGAGCTTTTGCAGGCGCGCGGCGCGGGCAAGTTCAGCCTGCTCAAACGGTTTCGACATCCTGAACGCGGGCTGGTCTGGGCTGAACAGCTCGTGCTGCTCATGCCGCAGGTGGAGGGACGCCCGCCGGTGTTCGAGGTCCATGTCCGCGAACCCATGGTCAGCGACCAGACCCTGAACGAGCTGCACCGCCGCGCCTTTCGCGATCCGCTCACCGGGCTCCTGAACCGGGCGTCGATCTCGGAACAGATCGACAGCGCGATCATGGCCGGAAACCGGCTCGGGCGGAGCTTTGCGCTTTTGCTGCTCGACATCGACGGGTTCAAGCAGGTCAATGACACCCATGGCCATCTCGCCGGGGATGCGGTGATGCAACAGCTCGGGCGGCGGCTCAATGCGACGATGATCGAACGCGATCTCACCGGGCGGCTTGGCGGTGACGAATTCGTCATCCTGCTGCGCAGCGCCACCGATGATTTCGCGCTCAAGCGTGGGCAACGGCAGGTGCTGCGCTGCTTTGATGCGCCTTTCACCCTGCCCAAGGGCGGCCAGGCCGACAAGATCGCGCTGGGCGCGAGCCTTGGCATGGCGGCCTTTCCGCGGGATGGCTGTACGGTGACCGGGCTGCTTACCCGGGCCGATCACCGCATGTATGAAGAAAAGCGCAGCCGCCTCAGCGCCTGAGGCGACCGCCCGGGATCAGCCCTGCCGCGGCAGCCGCTGCTCCACCAGCTCCGCCCACCAGCTACAGCCGGCGGGAATCACCGCATCATTGAAATCATATTCCGCGTTATGAACCATGGCCGTGTCGCCATTGCCGACGAGGATATAGGCGCCGGGCCGCTCTTCGAGCATGAAGGCGAAATCCTCGCCGCCCATGACCAGAGGCGCGGTGTCGCATTGGCCGCTGATCGCCCGCGCCGCGCCTGCCGCATGATCGGTCTCGGCGGGATGGTTGACCATCACCGGATAGTTCCGCTCATAGCGCACCCGCGCCTCGGCCCCAAACCCCTGTGCCGTGGACTGTGCCAGCGCGGTGATCCGGCTCTCGGCAAGGTCGCGCAATGCCGGCGACATGGTGCGCACCGTGCCGCGCAGGGTGACGCTGTCGGGGATCACGTTGAACGCATTGGAGGAGGTGGCGACCGAAGTGACCGAAACCACGAGCTGTTCGGTCGGATCGGCATTGCGCGCGGCCACCGTCTGCAGCGCCATGATGAGCTGGCTCGAGATCACCACCGGGTCGATCGTGTCATGCGGTTTCGCCGCATGGCCGCCACGACCCAGGATCTCGATCTCGATGAGGTCTGTGGCGGCAAAAAAATTGCCGGGCCGGATGGCGAATGTCCCCTCGGGCACGCCGGGCCAATTGTGCATCCCATAGACCTCTTCGATGCCGAACCGCTCCATCAGCCCGTCTTCGCACATCTCGCGCCCGCCGCCGCCGCCCTCTTCGGCGGGCTGAAAGATCACCACGCAAGTGCCGGAAAAATCGCGCGTTTCGCAGAGGTATTTCGCGGCCCCCAGCAGCATCGCCGTATGCCCGTCATGGCCGCAGGCATGCATGACGCCGGGGGTCTTGCTCGCATAGGGCACGCCGGTCGCCTCGGGGATCGGCAGCGCATCCATATCGGCGCGCAGCCCGATGGTGCGCGCGTCATTTCCGGGCTGAGCGCCCTGCCCCCGGATCACGCCGACAACGCCGGTGCGCCCGATGCCTTCGACCACCTCGTCACAGCCAAAATCGCGCAGCTTTTCCGCCACCAGCGCCGCAGTGCGATGGGTGTCGAAGAGAAGCTCGGGATGGGCGTGAATGTCGCGTCGCCAGTCGGTGATTTCGGCGTGATGCGCGGTGAAGAAGGGTTTGACGGGCATGGGAGGTCCTTGGGCCAAGGGGGGGGATTCGTCGCGCAGCTTAGCCCCGATTGCCCCCGGCTGAACAGCCGTGCCCTCTCAGGCGTCTGCCATACCTCCCGCCTCGGCCAAGAGCGCCCTTGTCACCGCATGGCGCGGCGCGCGCAGCACCTCCGCCGCGGGGCCGGTTTCTACGATCTCGCCGCCGGCCACCACGGCCACGCGATGGGCCAGCTCGGCCACCAGCGCCATGTCATGACTGATGAGCAGCAGCGCCATGCCGCGCGCCGCCTGTTCGGCCTGCAAGAGCGCCACCATCTCGGCCCGCAGCACCGGGTCGAGCGCGCTCAGCGCCTCGTCGGCGATGAGCAGATCGGGCGCGAGGATGAGGGCGCGGGCCATGGCCGCCCGCTGCCGCTGCCCGCCCGAGACCGCGCCGGGCCGCCGCGTCAGCAGAGCGGCATCAAGCCCCAGCCGCGCAGATAGCGCCGTCGCCCTTTCCTCGGCCTCTGGCCGCGTCACGCCGAAATTGCACGGGCTGTCGGCGATCTGCGCGCCAAGGCTGCGGCGTGCGTCAAAGCTTTGCAGCGGGTCCTGAAAGATCATCTGAAACCGCGCCCGGTCGGCCCGCGACAGGTTCTGCCCCGCCCCCAGCAGCACCCGATCCTCCACCTGCACATGGCCCCCCGAGAGCCTCTCGATCCCCAAAAGCGCCCGCGCCAGGCTCGTCTTGCCTGCGCCCGACGGGCCGATCAGCGCCAGACATTCGCCGCGCCGCAACTCGAGCGCGACATCGCGCAGCGCCGCCTTTCGCCCGCGACCCCGCGCGGGATACTCGAGGCAGAGCCCCTCGGCCCGCAGCCACGGCGCCGTCTCAGGCGCGCGCCCCGCCTCAGGCCGCACAGGCGCGGACCCGAGCATCTCCGCCACCGGCCCCTCAGCCACGATCCGCCCCGCCTCGATCCGTGCCACCCGGTCGGCCAACCGCCGCGCCACGCCCGCATCATGGGTGATGAGCAGCACCGCCAGCCCCTCTTCGCGGCGCAACCGGTCAATGAGATCGAGAATGCCCGCCTGCGTCACCGGATCGAGCGCGGTCGTCGCCTCATCCGCGATCAAGAGTTTCGGCCCCCGCGCCAGCGCCAGCGCCAGCATCACCCGCTGCGCCATCCCACCCGAGAGCTCATGCGGATAGGCCTGCATCACCTCCGGGCCAAGCTCGACCCGACGCAACCATTCATGGGCCTGCGCCCGTGCCTCGCCCCGCCGTATTCCGGGCTGCAAACGCAGGCTCTCGATAAGCTGCGCACCGATGCGCCGCCCCGGGGTCAGCGCCGCCGCCGAATCCTGAAACACCATGCCCGCCAGACCGCCACGCAGCTGCCGAAGCTCTGCCGGAGGGAGAGCCGTGAGATCGCGCCCATCGAGCCACACGCGCCCCGCAGTGATCCGGTTGCCATCGAGCAGATCGAGCCGCAGCACCACCCGGCCCAGCACCGATTTCCCCGCCCCCGACGGCCCCAGCAGGCAGAGCACCTCGCCCGCCCCGATGGTCAGATCGATGCCTTTCAGGATCTCCGTCCCATCCGGGGCAGAGACGCCGAGGCCGCAGAGCGCCAGACGGGCCGGGACGGATGAGTTCTGCGGCACGGGGCGTCCTTCTTTCGGGGCTGCGACATCAACTTGCAGTTTAGCGGTTGATTTCCAGAAGAAAATATCAAAGCTTGTTCCCCGGGGGCCCAGGCGCCCCACGCCACGGGGCATTTCCGTGGCCCAGACATTCAACCCCACTCGTCATGTCGCCCAGCGACGGCCCGGACAGAACGGCGCGGAGACGCATATGAACCTTTCCATCCCCCCCGCAAGCGCCCCCTCGGCGCGCCGGCGTCTCGCATCCGTGGCCCTGACGCTTGGCTGTCTCGCCACGCCGCTCATGGCCCAATCGCAAGACACGGGCGAACGCGGCCGCGATGGCCGGCTCGAGATGATCTATTGGCAGGCCCCCTCGACGCTCAACCCCTATCTCTCGAGCGGCGCCAAGGACACCGAGGCCGCGAGCATCGTGCTCGAACCGCTGGCGCGCCATGATGCGACGGGCGCGATGGTGCCCTGGCTTGCCACCGAGATCCCGACGCTCGACAATGGCGGGGTGAGCGAGGATCTCACCCGCATCACCTGGACCCTACGCGAGGGTATCACCTGGTCCGATGGCAGTGCCTTCACCGCCGAGGATGTGGCCTTTACCTGGCGCTATTGCACCGCCCCCGGAACCGGCTGTGCCCAGGCCGATATGTTCGACGATGTGGCCGAGGTGACCGCCCCCGATGCGCGCAGGGTCGAAATCCGCTTTTCCACCCCCAAACCCTATCCCTATCAGCCCTTTGTCGGTGCCCAGGCCCCGATCCTGCAGGCCGCGCAATTCGCCGAGTGTCTCGGCCCCGAAGCGGCGGGCTGCAGCGCGCAGAACTTTGCCCCGATCGGCACCGGCCCCTATCGCGTCGCCGAGTTCCGCAGCAATGACACCGTGCTCTTCGAGGCCAACCCCGCCTATCGCGACCCCGCAAAACCGGCCTTTGCCGAGATTTCGCTCAAAGGCGGCGGCACCCCGACCGAGGCCGCCCGCGCGGTGCTCGAGGCGGGGGCCTTCGACTATGCCTGGAACCTGCAACTGCCGCCCGATCTGCTGAGCGCCATGGCGGCGGCGGGGCACGGCACGCCGGTGGTGGCCTTTGGCGCGGTGGTCGAACGGCTGGTGGTGAATTTCTCCGACCCCGACCCGGCGCTCGGCGAGGCGCGGGCGACCTTTCTCCAGCAGCACCCGATCCTGTCGGAGCGCCTCGTGCGCGAGGCGCTGAGCCTTGCCATCGACCGCGCCGCGCTGGTCGATCTGGGCTATGGCGACACCGGACGGGTGACCTGCAACATCCTGCCGCCGACGATGCTGGCGACCGAAGAGGCGCTCGCGCCCTGCCCGGCGCAGGATCTCGACGCGGCGCGTGCCCGGCTTGACGAGGCGGGCTGGACGGACAGCGATGGCGACGGCATCCGCGACAAGGACGGCACGCCGCTGCGCCTGTTGTTCCAGACCACCACCAACGCCGTGCGGCAGGATTTCCAGATGGCACTCAAACATTGGTGGGGCGAGATCGGCATCGACACCGAGCTGCGCCATATCGATGCCTCGGTGTTCTTTGGCGGCGACACCGGCAGCCCCGACACGATGCAGAAATTCTTTGCCGATATTCAGATGTACGCGGCGAGCTTTACCGGCACCGACCCCGAGGCCTATCTCGCTGGCTGGACCTGTAGCTCTATCCCGCGCCCGGAAAACCAATGGCAAGGCAGCAACACTGGCCGCTGGTGCCATGCCGAGTTCGACGCGCTTCTGGCGACGCTGGCCCAGACCGCCGGGCTCGCGGCGCGCGCCGCGCTCATCCGGCAGCTCAACGATCTCTTGGTGCAGGATTACGCGGTCATCCCGCTGGTCGACCGGGGCCGGGTCTCGGCCCATCTGCATGATCTCAAGGGCGTGGTGATGAACAGCTGGGACAGCGAGTTCTGGAACATCGCCGACTGGCACAAGAGCCCGGTTTCGCGCTAGGCTGCACGGCGTGCGAGACCACAGAGGGACCAGCCAGGTGCCAGTTTGTTGACATTCACCCTCCGCCGGCTCGGCTGGGCGATCCCGACGCTGCTCGTCATCGCGCTCGCGCTCTTTGCCCTGATCGATCTGGCCCCGGGCGATCCCTTGGCTCAGCTGCCCTTGGGCGTCTCGCCCGAGGTCGAGGCCGAGATGCGCGCGGCCCTCGGCATCGACCGGCCCGCGCCCGATCGTTTTGGCCTCTGGCTGCAACAGATGTTCTGGATCGAACCGGCGCAGGCGGTGAACGCGCTGTTTGGCACCGGCTGGGCCGAGGACATGCCGCGCCTGATCAGCTGGCAAAACCGCGCCCCGGTGATGCAGATCATCGGCGAACGCCTGCCCCAGACGCTCTGGGTGGTGGGGGCGGCCTATGTCGTGGGGCTGCTCCTTGCGGTGCCGCTGGGGATCATCTCGGCGCTGCGGCAGTATTCGCTCTTTGATCACCTGACGGGGGGCATTTCGGTGCTGGGCTATGCGCTGCCGCCGTTTTTCACCGGGGCGGTGCTGATCCTGCTCTTCACCACCACGCTGGGCTGGCTGCCGCTCTCCTATGACGGGTTGCACCGGGTCGAGGATTGGCCGAGCCTGCGCTTTCAGCTCTGGCAGATGACCCTGCCGGTCATGGTGCTGAGCCTGCAGACCACCGCGCTTCTGAGCCGCTACATGCGGGCCGCGATGCGCGACGAGCTGCGCGCGCCCTATGTGCTCTCGGCCCGCGCACGGGGCCTGTCAGAGCCACGGGTGATCCTCCTCCACGCCCTGCCCCGCGCCCTCGGCCCGGTGGTGAGCGTCGCGGCGCTCGGCCTGCCACAGGTCTTTGGCGGCGCAATCATCACCGAGCAGATTTTCCGGGTGAATGGCGTCGGTCACCTGCTGATCACCGCCCTGAAGGCGAGCGATTGGCCCGTGGTGCTCACCATCACCTTCCTGCTGGCGGTGCTGATCGTGCTCTGCAACCTGCTGGCCGATCTGCTCAACGCCTGGCTCGACCCAAAGCTGCGCCATGGATAGACGCCGCAGCCCCCGCCCGCGCCGTGCCCCGGCCCGCGCCGCCCGCGCCACGCTCGGGCTCATCTTGCTGCTGGTGCTGCTCGGGCCGCTGCTCTGGCCCCATGCCGCCGATGCGGTGGATTTCGGCCAGCGCAACGCCGCCCCCTCGCTCGCCCATCCCCTCGGCACCGATCAGCTTGGCCGTGACCTGCTGGCACGGCTCTTCGAGGGTGGGCGGCTAACCTTGGCGGTGGGCGGCGCGGCCATGGCGCTGTCGCTCCTGTTGGGCTGCGCCATTGGCCTCGCGGCAGGGCTCTTTCCGCGTCTCGACGGGCTCTTGATGCGGCTCACCGATCTCTTTCTGTCGCTGCCCCTGCTGCCGATCCTCTTGGTGGCGGTCATGCTCTTCCGCGACCGGCTGAGCGGCGCGTTCGGCCATGACGTCGGCCTCTTCCTGCTGGTGGTGCTGGGCATTGGGTTCACCTCCTGGATGATGACGGCGCGGGTGGTGCGCGGGCTGACCCAGACGCTGATGCGGCGCGACTTCATCATCGCCGCCCGTGTCGCAGGCGCCAGCACCGGCGCGCTCGTCACCCGGCATATCCTGCCCCATTGCGCCTCGGCGATCCTCGTCTCGGCCACCTTGGGCATCGCCAATGCCATCCTGCTGGAAAGCGCGCTGAGCTATCTCGGCCTCGGCTTTCCCGCCGATATGCCGAGCTGGGGCCGCATGTTCACCGAGGGCCTGCCCTATCTGAGCGACCGGCCAGGCCGCGCCCTCTGGCCCGGCGCGATGATCTCGCTCACCGTGCTCGCGGTGAGCTATCTGGGCGACGGGCTGCGCGACCGCATCGCCGACGAGATCCACCTGCCCCGCTAATGCACCGCGCCGCGAATGCGCCGGATGATGAGCCAGACCGCCAGGATGATCGGCAAGGTCACCAGCGCCGTCAGCACCCCCTTGCTCATCCCCAGCCCCGCCGCCAGCGGATAGAGAAGATAGCCCGCCAGCGACACCGCGTAATAGCTGATCGCCACAACGCTGAGCCCCTCGACGGTCTTCTGCAGCTTGAGCTGCATATCGGCGCGCTGATCCATGCTCTCGAGCAGCGATTGGTTCTGCGCGCTGCGCTCGACCTCGACCCGCGTCCGCAGAAGCTCGCCCGCGCGCCGCGCCCGGTCCGCCATCGCCGCGAGCCGCGCCTGCGTCGATTCCACCGTGCGCATCGCCGGCTGATAGCGCCGCATCATGAACTCGGTAAAGGTCTGCCGCCCCTCGAACCGCTCTTCGCGCAACACGTTGATCCGCTGCGTCACGATCCTCTCATAGGCTGCCGTCGCGCCAAAGCGGAACGAGGCCCGCGCCACCATCGCCTCGAGCTCGGCGGAAATATCGAGAAGCACCCGCAGCGTCTCTTCCGAGCTCGAGCCGCCGCCGGTCATCTCTTCGATCATCCGGCTGAGCCGCGCGTCGATCTCGCCCATCCGAGGCTCGAGCGACCGCACCCGCGAAAAGCCGAGCATCGACATCGACTTATAGGTCTCGATCTCGCAGAGCCTGGTGACGATGCGGCCCACCCGATTGGGCCCGATCGAGGGCGCGGCAATCACCAGAATGCGCTGATGCCCGGCCTCGTCGATGCGGAAATCCGACGCGATCACCGCCGCATTATCAAGCACCCGCGCCACCGCCACGCTCTCGGCCACGAAGTGATCGGCAATCGCCGCACGGGCGTTTTCCTTGTCCTTCCACGGCACCACCCGGATCAGCGCCGAGGTGATCCGCACCCCGGGCGCCTCGGTCAGCCAATCCTCCGGCAGGACCGAGGCCTCGGCCGGATCGAACGGCCGCTGGCCCGCGCCTTCGGCAAAGACCGTGTAGGTCACAAACTCGGTATGGCTTTCCCAGCGCAGCGTATGGCGGCCGATCTTGCCGGAATAATGCGTGGCCCCGGGCTGTGGATGCGGCGCGCCATGGCGATCGAGAAGCGCCACCAGATGCGCCAAATCCTGATCCCGGTCGCGGGCCGCCGCCCCCTCTTCGCGCTTGATCGCCAGAAAGAGCCCCGTGGCCGGCACCGACATGGCTGGAAAGGGCCGCGCGTGAAGCTCGTTGGCAAGGCTATAGCGCAGCGGATGGTCGGCGATGGGCGGCATGTCTGTGATCCCCGTTGGTTCGCCACACCCTAGGGATGATTCGCCCCGATGAAAAGGAATTACTGTGACATCGCAAGGGCTTGGCCGCATACCATTGTATGCCGCAGCGCAGCGATCAGACGCGGGTCACTCGGCAGTGCCCGCCTCCAGCGTCCAGCCCTCGCCCTGCCATTTCTCCGCCACCTGATGCAGCCCGTCGAGCGCCCGGTGCAGCTCTGCGCCTCTGCAGCTCATCGCATAGGTCACCTGCGGCGGGATCGTCGGCACCACCTCGCGGGTGATCAGCCCCGCCGCCTCGAGACCGCGCAGCCGCTCGGTGAGCATCTTGGCCGAAATCCCGGGGATAAGCGTCTTGAGCGCGCCAAACCGCTGCGGCCCCTCGCTGCGCAAGAGCCACAGGATATAGAGCGTCCAGCGCCCGCTCACCGCCCGCAAAAGCGGGTCCATCGGGCATTGGCCGGGGGTATGCGCCAAATTTTTCGACGCCGCGCGGCCCTTAATTTCCTGATCCATCATGTCGCTCATGACATTTTTTTCCTTAGTTACCAAAAGGTACCCACTTACGTTTTGTAAGTAAAGCCCTTACCTCCCCTCTCACACAAGGAACACACGCCCCGCGGGGCATCTGAATGGAGGCCAACATGGCAAATATCGAAATCGTTTACTTCTCTGGATATGGACATACCGACCGGCTCGCACAAGCGGTGGCCGATGGCGCGGGCAATTCCGCCCGGCTCTGGAAACTCTCCGAAGACGGCACCCTGTCCGACGACGCCTGGGAGGCGCTCGATCAGGCCGATGCCATCCTCTATGGCAGCCCGACCTACATGGGCGGCCCGGCCTGGCAGTTCAAACGCTTCGCCGATGACAGCTCGAAACGCTGGTTCGCCCGCGACTGGCAGGACAAGCTCGCCGGTGGCTTTACCAACTCGGCCAGCACCAATGGCGACAAGGGCTCGACCCTGGCCTATTTCAACACGCTCGCCTCGCAGCATGGCCAGATCTGGGTGAGCCTCGGTCAGGCGCCCTCTAACACGCTGGCCAGCACGCCTTCGGACATCAACTGGGGCGGCGGCTCGGTCGGTGTCACCGCCATCTCGCCCAGCGATTCCAGCCCGGACCAGGGCCCGCGCAACGGCGATCTCGACAGCGCCCGCGCCTTTGGCGCCCGCGTCGCCAGCCTCGCCGAGCGCTTCGCCGCCTGACACCCTGCCCCGAAAAACACCCTCCCGGCGCGCGTTACGCCGGGGGGCTCTGCGCCGCTTGCATCTGCCGCAACAGCCCGTCGAGCTGCGCCCGCTCCGCCGCATCGAGCCCCGCCAAGAGCCGCGCCTGCGTCGCCACATGCGCCTCGAGCATCCCCTCGATCCGCGCCAGACCCTCTGCCGTCAGCCCGACCAGAACCGACCGCCGATCGCCCTCCTGCGCGATCCGCTCGACCAGCCCGGCCTTGACCAGCTGGTCGATCCGGTTGGTCATCGTCCCCGAGGTCACCATGCTGCTGGCAATCAGATCGCCGGGTGACAGCCGATAGGGCGCGCCCGCCCGCCGCAACGTCGCCAAAAGGTCAAATCCCGCCGCATTGATCCCATGCGCGCGAAAGGTCTTTTGCATCTCTGCACTCATCTCGAGCACCAGCCGCGACATCCGGCCGATGATCGCCATCGGCCCGGTGTCGAGATCGGGCCGCTCCCGCGCCCATTGCGCGATGATCTTGTCCACATGATCCATGCACATACCCTGTGCGCGGGTTATCTTGACGTCAAGAGATTATCACATATCTTGACGTCAAGATTTCTTCTCCCCTCCCGCGTCAGGACATCTCATGACCCGTCAAACCGATCTCGCCCTCACCGCGCTCGCCCCCGCCATCTGGGGCAGCACCTATATCGTCACCACCGAACTCCTGCCGCCGGGCCATCCGCTCGGCATGGCGATGCTGCGCGCCTTGCCCGCCGGGTTGCTGCTCATCTTGCTGCTACGGCAAATGCCGCCCCGCCGCTGGCTCGGGCGGATCTTCCTGTTGGGCGCGTTGAACTTCACCCTCTTCTGGGGCTTTCTCTTTCTCGCGGCCTATCGCTTGCCCGGCGGGGTGGCGGCGACGCTCGGCGCGGTACAGCCGCTCTTTGTGCTCTTCCTATCCCGCGCCCTGCTGGGCAGCGCCACGCCGCCTGTGGCAATCCTCGCCGCCCTGGCCGGGATCGGCGGCGTCGGCCTGCTGGTCCTTTCACCCGAGGCACAGCTCGACCCGGTGGGGATTGCCGCCGGGCTCGGCGGTGCGGCCAGCATGGCGCTCGGCATGGTGCTGAGCCGCCGCTGGACGCCGCCCGTCTCAGCCCTCACCTTCACCGCCTGGCAGCTCGCCGCCGGGGGGCTCTTGTTGCTGCCGCTGGCGCTCTGGCTGGAGCCGCCGCTGCCCGCGCTCGACCGCGGTGCGCTGCTTGGCCTGTTGTGGCTTGGACTGGCGGGTGCGGTGCTGACCTATGCGATCTGGTTTCGCGGGTTGGCGCGGCTCGGCCCGGCGTCGCTCTCGGTGCTGGGCTTTGTCTCGCCGCTCTCGGCGGTGCTGCTCGGCTGGGCCATCGCGGGCCAGACCCTCAGCCCGCAACAGACCATCGGCGCCGCCACCGTGCTCGTCTCGGTCTGGCTCGGCCAATGGGCGCTGCGCCCGGCCCCCGCAAGGCCCGCGCCGCTGCGCGCCGCCTGACAGCCCCCCAAAACGCAAAACGCCCCGGCAGACACCGGGGCGTTTTCTTTTGTCTCGCAGTCCCGATCAGAGACGGGTCAAGAGGCTCGACACGCTGTCCTTGGCATCGCCATAGAACATGCGGGTGTTCTCCTTGTAGAAGAGCGGGTTCTCGATACCGGAATAGCCGGTACCCTGACCGCGTTTCGACACGAACACCTGCTTCGCCTTCCACACTTCGAGAACCGGCATGCCCGCGATGGGGCTGTTCGGGTCTTCCTGTGCGGCCGGGTTCACGATGTCGTTCGAGCCGATCACGATGACCACATCCGTCTCCGGAAAGTCCTCGTTGATCTCATCCATCTCGAGCACGATGTCATAGGGCACCTTGGCCTCGGCCAGAAGCACGTTCATATGCCCCGGCAGACGGCCCGCGACCGGGTGGATCGCAAAGCGCACCGATTTGCCCGCCGCCCGCAGCTTGCTGGTGAGCTCGCTCACCGCCTGCTGCGCCTGCGCCACCGCCATGCCATAGCCCGGCACGATGATCACGCTGTCAGCGTCTTTGAGTGCGGTCGCCACGCCATCGGCATCGATCGCCACCTGCTCGCCCTCGACCTCCATCGCCGGGCCGGTGGTGCCACCGAAACCGCCGAGGATGACGCTGACAAAGGAGCGGTTCATCGCCTTGCACATGATGTAACTCAGGATTGCACCGGACGAACCGACCAGCGCACCAACCACGATCAAGAGATCATTGCCGAGGCTGAAGCCGATCGCCGCCGCCGCCCAGCCCGAGTAGCTGTTGAGCATCGACACCACCACCGGCATATCGGCGCCGCCGATGCCCATGATCAGGTGATAACCGATGAAGAACGCCAAGAGCGTCATCACCAGCAGCGGCCAGAACGCGCCCGTGTTGAGATAGACGATCAGCAGGATGAAGGACGCAATCGCCGCCCCCGCGTTGAGCAGATGCCCACCGGGAAGCTTGGTCGCCGCCGAGCTGAGCTTGCCCGCCAGCTTGCCAAAGGCCACAACCGAGCCGGTGAAGGTCACCGCGCCGATAAAGACGCCGAGAAACACTTCGACCCGCAGGATGTTGATTTCGACCGCATCTTTCTTGGCCAGAAGCGCGGCAAAGCCGGTGAGGTCCTTCTTTTCTGCGGCTTCCATCGCCAGAACCCGGCCCAGTTCGATATCGGCGTTAAAGCCGACAAAGACCGCCGCCAGACCGACGAGGCTGTGCATCGCCGCCACAAGCTGCGGCATCTCGGTCATCTGGACGCGCTGCGCGACCATATAGCCGATGATGCCGCCGCCCGCGATGAGCAGCACCGACAACAGCCACAGGCCAGAGCCCGGCCCGATCAGCGTCGCAAAGATCGCGAGCCCCATGCCGACGATCCCGTACCAGACCGCGCGCTTGGCGCTTTCCTGGCCCGACAAGCCGCCCAGCGACAGGATGAAGAGGACAGCGGCAACAACATAGGCCGCAGTGGTAAATCCGAAATCCATTATCCCCTACTCCTTACGATTTCTGGAACATGGCGAGCATGCGCCGGGTCACGAGGAAGCCCCCGAAAATGTTGATCCCTGCCATGAAGACGCTGAGCGCCGCCAAGAGGATCACCAGGAAACTGCCCGATCCGATCTGCATCAACGCGCCGAGGATGATGATCGACGAGATCGCATTCGTCACCGCCATGAGCGGCGTGTGCAGGCTGTGGCTGACGTTCCAGATCACCTGGAAGCCGACAAAGACCGACAGAACGAAAACGATGAAATGCTGCATGAAACTCGCCGGGGCAACGGTGCCAACCAACAGCAGCAAGCCGCCGCTGACCGCCAGCAAGGTCACCTGCTGCTTGGTCTGCGCCTTGAAGGCTTCCACTTCCTTGGCGCGTTTTTCCTCCGGGGTGAGCTCCTTGGGCGCGTCCTTCTTGGGCTGCGCCGCAATCGCCTGAATTTTCGGCGGCGGCGGCGGGAAGGTCACGTCACCGGCATGGGTCACGGTGGCGCCGCGGATCACGTCATCCTCCATGTCATGCACGATCACACCATCCTTTTCAGGGGTCAGATCGGTGAGCATGTGACGGATGTTCGTGGCATAGAGCGTCGAGGATTGCGACGCCATGCGGCTCGGGAAATCGGTATAGCCGATGATGGTCACGCCATTGTCGGTGACGATCTTCTCATCCATGACGGTGAGCTTGCAATTGCCGCCCTTTTCCGCCGCCAGATCGACGATCACGCTGCCCGGCTTCATCGCCTTGACCATATCCTCGGTCCAGAGCTCCGGCGCTTCGCGGTTCGGGATGAGCGCGGTGGTGATGACGATGTCCATCTCCGGTGCCAGCTCGCGGAACTTGGCCAGCTGGGCCTCGCGGAACTCGGGGCTCGACACCGAGGCATAGCCGCCCGAGGACGACCCGTCCGCCTGCTCTTCCTCGAAATCGAGATAGACGAACTCGGCGCCCATCGATTCCACCTGCTCCGCCACTTCGGGGCGCACGTCGAACGCATAGGTCACAGCGCCCAGCGAGGTCGAGGTCCCGATCGCCGCGAGACCCGCGACACCGGCACCAACGACCAGAACCTTTGCCGGCGGCACTTTGCCCGCCGCGGTGATCTGCCCGGTGAAGAAACGGCCGTAATTGTTGCCCGCCTCGATCACCGCGCGATAGCCCGCGATATTGGCCATGGACGACAGCGCGTCCATCTTCTGCGCCCGGCTGATGCGCGGCACCATCTCCATGGCGACGACCGTCGCGCCCTTCTTGGCGGCGGCCTGCATCTGCTCTTCATTGCCACCGGGGTTGAAGAAGGAGATCAGCGTCTGCCCCTTGCGTAGCCGCTTGAGCTCGGCCTCGGTGGGCACCCGCACCTTGGCGACCACGTCGCAGGATTTCCACAGCGCGGCGGCGGTGTTGATCACCTCGACCCCGGCCGCCTTGTAATCCGCATCCGCAAACCCGGCCTTTTCGCCGGCCCCGGCCTCAATGGCACATTCATGGCCCAGTTTCTGCAGCTGCAGCGCCGAGTCCGGCGTCATCGCCACTCGGTTCTCACCGTCCAAAACTTCCTTGGGCGTTCCGATCTTCAAGACATGATCCCCCTTTTTTTCATCCCTACCCGGCGCCTGACGGACCAGTTCCGCCGATATGATTGTTGCGCTCTCCACCGGGTGTTCGCGCAATATTATTGCGCGCCCGACAAAATCGCCAGCGCATTTTTCTGCACTGCGACAATTCCGCCGCGCCCGATGGCCGACCTGCCCCTCCCAAAGCGGACGGTTTCGGCCTGACAAGCGTCGTTATTTCACATTTTCGGCATGGATACGATAACCTGATTTCCCTAAATCATGTGGGTCATCGCGGAATTTGCCCCAGATGCGGCAGCGCAGCGGTCAAAACGTCCCCTCAGACGCGCCTCGGGCCCAGCGATCCGGCCATTCCGCCCCGCGCCGCGTTGCAGCATTCGCGCCACAGCCCGCCGCCGCAGAATCAGGCCCCTCTCAATCGAGCGTGTAGAACTCCGGCGCGATCGCCAGCTGCCAGCTCACCCGATCCGCCTCCAGCGCATAGACCGGTTCCGCCCCCAACATCGACGCCGCCAGCTTGGTCAGCACATCGGTGCCAAACCCGTGCGACGTCGGCGGCGCGGGGATCTCGATCCCGGTCTCGGCCCAGTTGACCTGCAAGAGCGTCCCGCCCTCCTCGGCGACCAGCTCCCAGCTCAGGGTGATCTCGCCCGCAGGCTGCGCCAACCCGCCATATTTCGACGCGTTCGTCGCCAGCTCATGCAGCGCCATGCCGAGAACCTGCGCCGCCGTCACATCGACCGACACCTCCGGCCCCAGCAGATGCACCCGGCTCAGATCGCTCACGAAAGGCCGCAGCTGCGACACCGCGAGACTGCGCAGGGACGCCGCCTGCCAGCGCCCCTGCACCAGCACATCGGTCGAGGTCACCAGCGATTGCAGCCGCGCCCCGAAAATATCGGCAAACTCCGCCAGGCTCGCCGCCTTGCGGGCGGTCTGGCGATGGATCGCATTGACCACGGTGAGCATGTTCTTGGCGCGGTGGATCACCTCGCGCGCCTCCGCCTCGCGGGCCTCTTCCTCGGCCCGCATCTCGGTCACATCGCGCAGGATGTTGGAAATCGCCACGACATCGCCGTCCTGCCCCCGGATCGGCGAGGCCGTGACCCAAAGATCGAGCCGCCGCCCGTCGCGCCCGCGCATCTCCGCCTCGAAATCGGTGAGCTCGCCGCTCAGAACATCGTCGCGATAGCGCCCCATGCTCTGCTCCCATTCCTCCGGATAGAGCATCCGCACCGACTGGCCGAGCACCTCTTCAGCCGCCAGCCCAAACAGCTCTTCCGCCGCATGGTTCCAGGTCAGGATCGCCCCGCTGAGATCATGGCTAAGGATCGCATCGCGCGACGACGCCACCAGCGCCGAGAGGATTTCCGCATCCCTTATCGCCTCGCGCGCGTCGCTCTGGCTGACATAGCGGGTGGTGATGTCGCGATGCTGAATCACCGCATAGGGCTGCCCGCCCTCGCCCAAGAGGCGGAAACTGTACAGCTCGAACCAGCGTTTCTTGCCCGGCGCATGACAGGGGTATTCCGACCGGTAGGGCGTGCCGCTCTTGAGCGTTTCGCGCACCCCGCGCGCCACCGCCCCCGCCGCCGCATCCGACGCGGTGATGCCGCTTTGACAAATCTCGAAATAATTGGTGCCGATATACTGGCTCTCGGTGTCGCCGCCATTCTCTGCGCAAAACCGCCGCCAGGCCGCGTTCACATGCTGCACCCGCCCCGCCGCGTCGATCACCACCACCACGTCGATCATCGCGTCAAGAAAGGCCGGTAGCCCCACCGGCAGAGCGATTTCATCCTGGCTCAGCAAAGTCATAAACGCGTCAAGATCTCTTCAGGGCTGTGAAATGCGGCAAAAACACAAGGGGCCCACGGGCGCACAATAGCAAACCCGGCCAACCTATCGGGTTCGCCCTTTTGGCACAACGCCTTCCTGCCCCGCCATATCCGCCCTTGCGGCCTGCAACGCGCGGCGGCACCATGGCGCCATGACACGAGACGAGTTCAATGCCTTCTGCGCCGCCCTGCCCGCCACCTCACATGTGGTGCAATGGGGCAATGCCGATGTCTGGAAGGTCGGCGGCAAGGTCTTTGCCATCTGCGGCTGGAACGAGGGGCGCGACGCCTTCACCTTCAAAACCGGCGACATCGCCTATGAGGTGCTCCGCGATCAGCCCGGCCTGCGCCCGGCCCCCTATCTCGCCTCGCGCGGCATGAAATGGATACAGCAGTTCGACCGCCCCGGCCTCTCGGATGCCGAACTGCGCGACCATATCGAGGCGAGCTATCGCATGGCGATCGATCGCATGACCCGCAAGGCGCGCCGCGAATTGGGGCTGAAAACCTCGGCTTAGGCCGCGCTCCGCGCCCGCGCGCCCTGCGCCCAGGCCCGCGCCGCATCGCCAAAGGCGCTGAACAAGGGCCGCGACACCGGATCGGTGCAGGCGTTATATTCCGGATGCCACTGCACCCCCAGCGCAAAGCCCTTGGCCCCCTCGACATAGATCGCCTCGGGCGTGCCATCGGGCGCGTGGCCGTCGATCACCACGCCCTTGCCCGGGCGCACGATGCCTTGGCCATGCAGCGTGTTGGTCATCACCTCCACCGCGCCGAGCAGCCCGTGAAACGGCCCGCCCTCGCTGAACCGCACCACATGGCGCAGCGCGAATTTCTCTTCGAGCGTGCCATCGGGCGGCATCCGGTGGTTTTCCCGCCCCGGAAGCTCGCGGATCTCGGGATGCAGGCTGCCGCCCAGCGCCACGTTCATCTCCTGAAAGCCCCGGCAAATGCCGAGAACCGGCTGCCCGCGCTCGACACAGGCCCGCACCAGCGGCAGGGTGATCGCATCCCGCGCCCGATCAAACGCGCCATGCGCCGGGGTTTCGTCCTCGCCATATTCGCTGGGATGGACATTGGGCCGCCCGCCGGTGAGCAGAAACCCGTCACAGACATCGAGCAATTCCTCGACCGTGACGAACCGCGGATCGGCGGCAATCGCCAGCGGCATACAGCCCGCCACCTCGGCCACGGCAGTGGTGTTCATCACCCCCACCGCATGCACGGGATAGCGATCCTCAAGTTCCTGAAAATTCCCGATGATCCCAATGACCGGACGCGCCATGTTTGTCGATTCTCCTGACCTACACTGGCATCCATACTACGGCGCAAGCGTCAAGAAAACGTCGCCAAGAGGCAAGACGCCTGTGCAGCGCCGCACATCCTGCCGCAAAATCAGGCCGGAGACACCGGCCTGATCAAGGCTTGGGCATCGCCGAGGCGGTGTTAATCGCCCGCAGGTACCGTCTGCGTCTCGGCCCCCTCAGTGGCGCCCGGCGTGGCCTCTGGCACGACCCCCGGCTCGGCCGGCGCCACTTCCGGCGCGCGCGTCTCATCGGCCTCTTGCTGCTGGACCACCCCGGCCGGGGCCTCCTCGCCCGAGGCGTCACGCGGCTCATTGCCATTGGCGACGAGCCAGATCCCGAGAATGCCGATCATCAGCACGCCAAAGAGAAAGGCCAGCGCCATCCCGCTCAGCGGCCCTTTGTGGCGGCGTTCCTGTTCGTGAATATTGGTTTGCGGTGCGGACATCTGCTCCCTCCAATCGGTCAAAGGCGGCAGGCGGCCCATTGCACACCTGCCCTCGGGCACATAACGTCCCGCCGAAACAGAAGTTCCCAAGCCCAAGGACAGCAGGATGAAAGACGCAAGCCCCGCGCCGGTCTATCTCAAGGATTACACCCCCTTTTCCCATCTCGTGGACGAGGTGCATCTGACCTTTCAGCTCGAGCCCGCGAAAACCCGCGTCATCAGCCGCATCCGCTTTCGCCCGAACCCCGACGCCACCGCCGCGCCGCTGCGTCTCGATGGCGAAGGGCTGACGCTCCTTTGGGCCAAGATCGACGGCACACCCGTCACCCCCGAGGTGGACGAGGCAGGCCTCACCTGCGACGTGCCCGACGCGCCGTTCCTCTGGGAGGCCGAGGTCGAGATCAACCCCGAGGCCAACACCGCGCTCGAAGGGCTCTACCGCTCTTCCGGCATGTATTGCACCCAATGCGAGGCGCAGGGCTTTCGCAAGATCACCTATTACCCCGACCGCCCCGACGTGATGAGCATCTTCACCGTGCGCATCGAAGGCGAGGAAAGCGTGCTGCTCTCCAATGGCAACCCGGTGGCCTCGGGCGATGGCTGGGCCGAATGGCACGATCCCTGGCCCAAACCCGCCTATCTCTTCGCGCTGGTGGCGGGAAATCTCGTCAACCACCCCGACCGTTTCACCACCGCCTCGGGCCGCGAGGTAGAGCTCAACATCTGGGTGCGCCCCGGTGACGAGGGCAAATGCGCCTTCGGCATGGAGGCGCTGAAACGCTCCATGGCCTGGGATGAAGAGGTCTATGGCCGTGAATACGACTTGGACATTTTCAACATTGTCGCCGTGGATGACTTCAACATGGGCGCGATGGAAAACAAAGGCTTGAACATTTTCAACTCAAGCTGCGTTCTAGCCAGTCCCGAGACCTCGACGGACGCGAACTTTGAACGCATCGAGGCGATCATCGCGCATGAGTATTTCCACAATTGGACCGGCAACCGGATCACCTGCCGCGACTGGTTTCAGCTTTGCCTCAAAGAGGGTCTCACCGTCTACCGCGACGCCCAGTTCACCTCCGACATGCGCTCGGCCCCGGTGAAACGGATCGAGGACGTCATCGCCCTCCGCGCCCGGCAGTTCCGCGAGGACAACGGCCCGCTCGCCCACCCGGTGCGCCCCGCCTCATTTGTCGAGATCAACAATTTCTACACCGCCACCGTCTATGAAAAAGGCGCCGAGCTCATCGGCATGCTGAAAACCCTCGTCGGCGACGAGGCCTATGCCCGCGCGCTCGATCTCTATTTCAGCCGCCACGATGGCGACGCCGCCACGATCGAGGATTGGCTCAAGGTGTTCGAGGATGTGACCGGCCGCGACCTGAGCCAGTTCAAACGCTGGTATGAACACGCCGGCACCCCGCGCCTGCATGTGACCGAGGATTATGAGGGCGACCGCTACACGCTCACCTTCCGGCAGGAAACACCCCCCACCCCCGGCCAGCCCGAGAAACCGCCGCGCGTCATCCCCATCGCCCTTGGCCTGCTCGGCCCCAATGGCGACGAAATCCTGCCCACCCAGGTGCTCGAGATGACCGAGGCGGAGCAGAGCTTTACCTTCGACGGCATCCCGTCGCGCCCGACGCCCTCGATCCTGCGCGGCTTTTCCGCCCCGGTGATCCTGACCCGCCCGAGCAGCAACAGCGAACGCGCCTTCCTGCTCGCCCATGACACCGACCCGTTCAACAAATGGGAGGCCGGGCGCGCCCTGGCCCGCGACGGGCTTCTGTCGATGATCACCAAGGGCGCCGCCCCCGATGATCTCTACCTTGACGCGGTGCTCACCATGGCCCGCGACGACAGTCTCGATCCCGCCTTCCGCGCCCTCGCCCTCGCCCTGCCGAGCCAGGACGATCTCGCCCAATCGCTGCATGAGGCCGGGCACACCCCCGACCCGCAGGCGATCTGGGACGCGCTCGAGACCCTGCGCCAGGCCCGCGCCCACAGGCTGCAGGACCTCGCGCCGCGCCTCTATGCGCAATATCAGGTCGAGGCCCCCTACGCCCCCGATGCCGAGCAATCCGGCGCCCGCGCCCTCGCCAATGCGGCGCTCGGCCTGATCACCCGGCTCGATGGCGGTGCCCAGGCCCAGGCCCAGTTCGACCGCGCCGACAACATGACCCAACAGCTCGCCGCGCTGGCCAACCTGCTGCAGGCCGGTAGGGGCGAGACCGCGCTCGCCGCCTTCTATGATCAATGGAAGGACGACCGTCTGGTGATCGACAAATGGTTCTCGCTGCAGGTGCTCCACGCCGCGCCCGACCGCGCCGCCGAAATCACCCGGGCGCTCACCGAACATCCCGATTTCACCCCGCGCAACCCCAACCGCTTCCGCGCCACCCTGGGCGCGCTGGCGCAGAACCACGCAGGCTTTCACCATGCGAGCGGCGCGGGCTATGCGCTCTTGGCCCAGTGGCTCAAGACGCTCGATCCGATCAACCCGCAGACCACCGCCCGCATGTGCACCGCCTTCGAAACCTGGACGCGCTACGACGCCGCCCGTCAGGACAAGGCCCGCGATGCGTTGGAGGATCTGCTGGATCTCGACGGGCTGAGCCGCGACACGACCGAAATGGTCACCCGCATTCTCGAAGCCTAAGAGGGGGAGAGACCGGGGACGGCAGGGATCAGTTGCGCCCTGCCGCTTCCTTTTCGGGGATGGTGGCGATCTCATCCTCGGAGGCGCCCGTGACCGACGCCACTTTCACAACCGCGGCAAGATCCGCAGGCCGTGCATTGGGCCGCGCAGTCGCGCTCTCCTGCGCTCCCGCCGCCGCAATCTGCGCCCCGAAATTCGCGGGCCGCGCCTTGGGCCGCTGGGTCAGACCGACGCAATAGGGCTGCTTGCGCATCCAGCGCTTCATGTCCTCGCGCTTGGCCCGGCTGTGGAATGGCCCCCAATCGGCGGCCACGCCCCGCATCCCCGCCGACACAACGCCATCGCGCGGCACTGTCACCGCCATGATCCGCGTCGCACAGGCAAGGTTGAGCGCCCCGTTCTTGAGCGCCCCGCCGCTGCGCGCCTGACAGCCATAGCCGCGCGCCGTGGCGGGCAGGATCTGCAACAGCCCGTACCATTTGCCGCCACCGCCCACCGCATCGGGACGATAGGTGCTCTCATGCTTGGCCAGGGTCGACATCAGCCCGACCCAGAACGCCCGCCGGTCGGCGGCGCTCGCCATCGGATAGGCCGGGCACCAATTGGCAATGTCACGCGGCACCGTGTTGACCAGCGGCTTGCCATGGGTCTTGAGCGCCCCAAGCGCCGCGCGCGTCCACATGTCCGAGCCGCGCCGCCCCTGCCAGCGGGTCTGCGGCAAGGTCTCGAGCCGCGCCTGAGGCCGCGACATCGCCCATTCCGGGCGCGGCATGGCGGGCAATTCATCGGGCGTGGTGATCATGCCAGAGGCCGCTGAGGCCACCGAGGTCGGCATCAAAACCGCCCCCGACGACAGGCCCTCGCCCGCCACGACGGGGGTCGCCACACCAAAACCGGTGCCCAAACCGCTGCACAGAATCGCAAGGCAAATATGTCGTAATCTGGCTTTCATCGCCGCAAGACTTCCCCAAAGCCGCCGGAAAATCAATCTGACCCCCGAAAGCTCCACGCGATGACCTTTGACGGGTCATTATTATGCCCAGAATCGCCGTCACTTTCGGGCCAAGCCAACGATAATAAACGGATGCCAGAATGCCTGTGACACGCCTCATCAAACGCGCCCTCGCCACCCAGACCGCCCAGTTCCTGCGGCGGCCCTCCGGCGCGGATTGGGACGGCCAAACCCAACTGTCACAACAAGAAATTGACCATATGGCACAGCGCATCCTGCTCCCCTCGCTGCCCGTCTCGGACGAGGAAATGGCCCGCGCGCAATTTCAGGACCGGGGTCAGAAAATGGCCCGTCAGGAAAACTGGCCGGCGCTTTCGGCGGCAATCCGCGCAGCAGACGAGACCCGGCTCGCCACACCGGGCGGCGAGATGGCCACAATGCTGCTCGCCTATGGCGCACGCGGCGATGTGACCGCCGCCGCCGAGGACGCGCTCTATGATGGGGTGGTGCCGCCGAACCATGGCATCGACGCGCTCGAAGAGGCCGCCGAAGAGCTGCCCGGCGACTATCCCACCGCCCTCGTCACGGCGCTGGCGCATATGGATATCGGGCTGGCCTGGCGCAACCTGCCAAAGACCATCACCCAGATCGACATCACCGACCGCGCCGCCCGCACCCATCACCATTTCGCCCGCGCCGCCCAGCTTCTCGCCCCCCATTGCGGCCTCACCCATGACGCGCCCTCGCTGGCCGCCGCGCAATGCGCCCTGCTCGCCGGGCAAACCCCGTCGCAACGTCAGGTGGCCGACGATTACGAGGCGTTGATCCGGCTCGATCCCAACAGCCCGAAACATCTTCGCGCCATGGGCCGGGCGCTGCTGCCCGAATGCGGCGGCTCGCTGGCACAGCTCGAACTCGAAGCCCGCCGCGCCGCCACCCTCACCCAGTCGATCTGGGGCGCCGGCGGCTACACTTGGGTCCATCTCGACGCGCTGGCGCTTGACCCCGACGCGCTGATCCGGCTCGACGCCGAGTTTTTCGCCGATGGCATGCGCGACATCCTCGCCCGCCGCAAGAACCAGCATATCGCCAATCTCCTCGCCGCCTATTGCGCCGCCGCGCTCAAGGGCGCGCCCGGTGCCCCCGGTGCGACGCCAGACAGCGCCGCCACCAACGCCGCCAAGGTTGACCCCGCCACCGGCACCGCCCTGCGCGCGCTCTTCGAATGGGTGCTCTCCACCCATCTGCAGGAATTGCACCCGCTGATCTGGACCGAGGCGCTGCACCGTCCGGGCCTCGCCACAGCACTGCCCTCGCGCCGTTCGCTGGTGCGCGCGGGCCGTCACGCGGCGCTCGGCATGATCGCCACGGTCTTTGCCGACAAGCTCGCCAATGGCCGCTCCATCGCCTTTTCCACCGCCGGCATGTATCAGCTCGACCCGATGTAAGCCCGATGTAAGCCCATTCTGCCTTGCCCCCTCGCCCGCCCTGTCCTAGAACGCCCACGTTCTGAACAGCCATGGTGCGACGATGCTTGACCTCACATATGACACGCCAAAGCCCAAGGTGATCGCCGGGGCCAAACAGGATTGGGAACTGGTGATCGGGATGGAAGTCCACGCCCAGGTCGCCAGCCGGGCCAAGCTTTTCTCGGGCGCCTCCACCCAATTCGGCGCCGAGCCGAACTCGAACGTGGCCTTCGTCGACGCCGCCATGCCCGGCATGCTGCCGGTGATCAACGAATTCTGCGTCGAACAGACCGTGCGCACCGGGCTCGGGCTCAAGGCGGACATCAACCTGAAATCCGCCTTCGACCGCAAGAACTACTTCTACCCCGACCTGCCGCAAGGCTATCAGATCAGCCAGCTCTACCATCCGATCGTCGGCGAAGGCGAAATCCTCGTCGATCTCGAGCCCGGCATCGCCCGGCTCGTGCGCATCGAACGCATCCATATGGAACAGGACGCGGGCAAATCGATCCACGACATGGACCCCAACATGTCCTTCGTCGATCTCAACCGGACCGGCGTCTGCCTGATGGAGATCGTCTCGCGCCCCGACATCCGCGGCCCCGAAGAGGCCGCCGCCTATGTCGGCAAGCTGCGCCAGATCCTGCGTTACCTCGGCACTTGCGACGGCAACATGCAAAACGGCAACCTGCGCGCCGATGTGAACGTCTCCATCTGCCAGCCCGGCGCCTACGAGAAATTCCGCGAAACCGGCGATTTCTCGCATCTCGGCACCCGCTGCGAAATCAAGAACATGAACTCGATGCGCTTTATCCAGGCCGCGATCGAGGTCGAAGCCCGCCGTCAGATCGCCATCGTCGAGGCAGGCGGCGCGGTGGTGCAGGAAACCCGGCTCTACGACCCGGACCGCAACGAAACCCGCTCGATGCGCTCCAAGGAAGAGGCCCATGACTACCGCTACTTCCCCGATCCCGACCTGCTGCCGCTCGAAATCGAACAGGCCTGGGTCGACGAGATCAAGGCGTCCCTGCCCGAGCTCCCCGACGAGAAAAAAGCACGTTTCGTGACCGCCTTCGGGCTGAGCGAATATGACGCCAGCGTGCTCACCGCCGATGTCGCCAACGCCGCCTATTTCGAAGAGGCCGCCCAGGACCGCGACGGCAAACTGGTGGCGAACTGGGTCATCAACGAGCTTTTCGGCCGCCTCAAGAAGGACGACCGCGACATCACCGACTGCCCGGTCACCCCGGCCCAGCTCGGCGGCATCGTCGATCTCATCGCCTCCGACGCCATCTCCGGCAAGATCGCCAAGGACCTCTTCGAGATCGTCTACACCGAAGGCGGCGACCCGGCCCAGATCGTCGAAGAACGCGGCATGAAACAGGTGACCGACACCGGCGCCATCGAGACCGCCGTCGATCAGATCATCGCCGACAACCCGGCCCAGGTCGAAAAGGCCAAGCAGAACCCCAAGCTCGCCGGCTGGTTCGTCGGTCAGGTGATGAAAGCCACGGGCGGCAAGGCCAACCCCAAAGCCGTCAACGAAATCGTCGCCGCCAAGCTCGGCCTCTAAGGCCAAGGTAACGACAAACAGACGTAACACGGGCCGGGGTCACCCCGGCCCGTTTTCTTTTGCAAACAAGTTATTACAGCAACCGGACCGCCATACCGCCATCCACCGCCACCGGCGCGCCAGTCACGAAACTCGCCCGATCCGACAGAAGAAAGAGCGCCGCCTGCGCGATCTCCCGAGGCTCCGCCATACGCTTCATCGGATGCAGCCCGGCGATAAACTCATGGGTCGCGGGATCATCCCCCGCCATGCCCGTCTTGGTGCCACCGGGCAGAACCGTGTTGATGCGGATATTCTGCGCCGCATGGTCCGAGGCCAGCGACTGCACCAGCCCGAGAAGCCCCGCTTTCGAGGCCGCATAGGCCGCCATTCCGGGCAGGCCGCCATTGCTGACCCCGACAAAGGTTCCGGTGAACACGATCGAGCCGCCACCCCGCTCGGCCAGCGCCGGGATCTGCGCCTTCGCTGCGAAAAAGGCGCTGGTGAGATTACTCGCAAGAACGGCGTGCCAGTTGCCTGCCTCCATCTCCGATACCGGCCCCATCTCGCCCATCATCCCCGCATTGTTGAACGCGCCATCGAGCCCGCCGAACTGCCGCTGTGCCAGATCGACAAGATCGCCGAGATAGGTCTCGTCGGTCACATCCCCGGCAAGGCAGATGGCCCGCCCATTGGCTTGTGTGATCTGCCCCGCGATCCGGTCGAGCTCGGCGCCCCGCCGGGCCCCGAGCAAGACATTCGCCCCCTCCGAGGCAAATAACAGCGCAGCCGCCGCGCCGATCCCACTGCTCGCGCCGGTGATGAGGATGGTTTTGTTTCGAAGTTCCATGGTCATGCCTTTCTTTGACTAGAGGCCCCTCCCTTAGGCCCCGACCCAAAGACCGCACGACCCGCTTCTTGCGGGTGCGCCGCCCCCAGACCTGAAAGCGCAAGAAACGGGTCGGCACGCCATCCACCCCCGCCATCCGGCATCCCCAAGCCGCGCCGCGCCGTGCCGGGGCCCGGCGACCCTCGCCAGCCATCTACCGCTTTATCCCGGCCACTCCGAAACCCCCCGAAATCTCACGGCCCCGCCCCCAAATCGCCGTGCCCCCGGACGGCACGGCGATGCGCGGCGGGCCAAGGCCCTTGCCCCGCGCCCCCCTATTCCGCCGCCTCGACCCGACGCCAGCCGGGAAACGGGTCCGCCATCCCGGCGAGTGCCGCCAGCGCCTCGGGGCCGCGCGCCGCCGCCTCGGGCACCAGGGCCGCATCGAGCCGCGCCCGCAGCGCGACCCAGTCGATGCCGCTGCCGATGAACACGATCTCCTGCCGCCGGTCGCCCCAGGGCTCCTGCCAATGCGCCTGCATATAGGCGCGCGCGCTGTCATGATCGGGGCGGCGCGCCTCGGGCACGCTGGCCCACCACTGGCCCAAGGGCGCCACCGACGACAACGCCCCCGCCAGCGAGAACTCGGCCACCCATTCGGGCCGCGTCGCGATCCAGAAATGCCCCTTGGCCCGGATCACCCCCGGCAGATCACCGTTCAACACCGCGTGAATTGCCTCTGGCACAAAGGGCCGCCGCGCCCGGTACACATAGCTGGTGACACCATATTCCTCGGTCTCCGGCACATGGTCGGCAAACCCATAGAGCTCCTTGGCCCAGAGCGGATGCTCATGCGCCTTGTCAAAATCAAAAAGCCCGGTGTCGAGCACCAGAGCCGGCGCCACCTCCGACCGGTCGGTCTCGATGATCTTGGCATCGGCATTGAGGCTGCGAATGATCTTGCGCGCCGCATCGACCCGCTCGGGCCCCGCATCGCTCACCTTGTTGAGCACGATCACATCGGCAAACTCGATCTGATCGGTGAGCAGATGCACCAGCGTCCGCTCATCGCCCTCGCCCATGACCTCGCCCCGGTCGTGCAGGAAATCATGGCTGGCGTAATCGCGCAAAAGGTTCACCGCATCGACCACCGTCACCATCGTGTCGAGCCGCGCCACATCCGACAGGCAGTCCCCCGCCTCGTCGCGAAACTCAAACGTCGCGGCCACCGGCAGCGGCTCGGAAATCCCCGTCGACTCGATGAGCAGGTAATCGAACCGCCCCTCTGCCGCGAGCCGGCGCACCTCGACCAGAAGATCGTCGCGCAAGGTGCAGCAGATGCACCCGTTCGACATCTCGACCAGCGTCTCATCGGTGCGCGACAGCTCGGTATCGGCGCGCACCAGATCGGCGTCGATATTGACCTCCGACATGTCATTGACGATGACCGCCACCCGGCGCCCCTCGCGGTTGTTGAGCACCCGGTTGAGCAGGGTCGTCTTCCCCGCCCCGAGAAATCCGGACAAAACGGTCACGGGCAGTCGGTTGTCACGCATTGGTAAAACTCCTGTTTGGGCGGCCGGCGCGGCCTGGGTCACGTCGCGAATCTGTTATAGTATAACATTACAATCCGCAACCCAGACCGCCCCCCAGACCGCATCCCGCCTGACCCGCCGCCAAAGGGTTAACGCCCCAGCCCCCGGCCGCCGCCCGGCCCAAAGCCGCACTGTCGTGATACCGACGCAATACCGACGTGCTGCCGACGCCGCATTTCGCGGCCCGGACACAGGTTAACGACGATCCACAGCGCCAGCGGCCTTTCTCTTTGCAATCCGCCCCCCCACGCCCTATTTCCTGAGGGGAGCAGAGCAAATGACAGCGGAATTCCATGCCCGAGCCCAAGCCCTTCATGTCCACCTGGCACGAGATTGAACCGGGCTGGATCGACTATAACAACCACCTTAACATGGGCTATTACACGGTGCTCTTCGACCGCGCCGCCGATGAGGTGTTCGAGCAATTCGGCTTCGGTCCCGACTATCTCAACCGGACCAATCACACGACGTTTTCGGGCGAATTTCACCTGCGCTACCTGCGCGAGGTCAAGCTCGGGGACAAGCTGAGGTCTTCCTTCTATCTCATTGATTATGATGAGAAACGCTTTCACACCTTTCAGGAACTTTACCACGAGGACGGCTGGATTTCCGCCACTGGCGAAGGCCTGACCCTGCATGTCGATCTGACCGGCCCCAAGGTGGCGCCGATGCCCTCCGACATCCTCGACCGCGTCTCTGCCATGCAGCGCGCCCATGCCGATCTGCCCCGCCCCGAGGGCGTCGGCCGCCGCATCGGCATCCCCCGCAAATCCGCGTGATCCCACGCCGCCCAAGTCAAAGGACGACGCCCATGCACCGCTATGAATACAAGGTCATCCCGGCCCCCGGCAAAGGCCTCAAGGCCAAGGGTCTCAAATCCCCCGAGGCCCGTTTCGCCTATGCGCTCGAAACCGCGATGAACGAGCTTGGCGCCGAAGGCTGGACCTACCTCCGCGCCGACATCCTGCCCAGCGAAGAACGCCAGGGCCTGACCTCCTCGCACACCGTCTACCGCCCACTTCTGGTCTTCCAACGGCCGCTCGATCCCGGCGCCTCCGCGCCCGCGCCGCTGCCCATGGAAGAGGCGGACGCACCCGCAGACGAGGCACAAGAAGAGCCCAAGAAACCCCCTGAAACCAGTGAGTTGCCCACCAAAGCTTCTTCAGAACCTGAAGCGAAAACCCCCGACACCACCGCGGACCCCGCCGCGCCGGAGACATCCGACACGACGGAGACGCCGCGCAAATCCGACTAGGTATCGAGTTCCAGCGCCAGCGCGTGAATGCGCCCGAGAAGGTCCTTGCCCAGCGCCCCATGCACCGCCCGATGCCGGGCGATCCGACTCAGCCCGCCGAAATCCGGGCTGCGCAGCCGCACCCGGAAATGGCTCTCGCCGCCCTCCTGATATCCGGCATGGCCCCGGTGACTTTCGCTCTCGTCGATGACCTCCAAATCGGTTATCTCAAAGCCCGATTCCAACGCTCGGCGGATCTCTTCCGTTCTCGTCATTTTTTCGCTCTGCCCTCTTCTCTTTACCGTCATTTAGCCTAAACTCTCCGCTCCGAGTCGAAAAGGGAATGCCCATGGCCAAATCCGATCCTTTCGGTTTCGACATGTCCGTGTCGTCCGCCAAGAAGAAAAACCCCCGCGGCCGCCGTGGCATGTCCGGCGCCTCCGAAACCTCCGTGCGCATCTGCGATCACGAAGGCTGCAACGAGCCCGGCAAGTTCCGCGCCCCCAAGGCCCCTGATGTGCTGGATGATTTCTTCTGGTTCTGCAAGGACCATGTCCGAGAATACAATCTCAAATGGAACTTCTTCAACGGCACCACCGAGGCCGAGATGAACGCCCAGATGTCCAAGGACAAGGTCTGGGAACGCGAGACCCGCACCTTCACCGACCCCGAGGCCAAGGCCTGGGCGCGTCTGGGCATCGAAGACCCGCATCAGGTGCTTGGCGCCAATGCCACCCGCAACCCCGGCAAATCCGGCGGGGCACAGCGCCGTCTGCCGCCCACCGAACGCCGCGCCGTGGAAATTCTCGAGGCGGAGGACAGCTGGACCAAGGCCGACATCCGCAAGAGCTACAAAAAGCTCATCAAGGTGCTGCACCCGGATATGAACGGCGGCGACCGCAGCCAGGAAGAACAACTGCAAGAGGTGGTCTGGGCCTGGGACCAAATCAAACAAAGCCGGAACTTCAAGTGAAGTCCCGGCCCCAAGCCCTTCTTTTGGCTTAAAATATCCCGGGGAGTGTGAGGGGCTGGCCCCTCACGTCCCGCCCCTCCCATCACGCGGCGCGAAAGACGAGGCTCACCCCGTTGAGACAATGGCGCGCGCCCGTGGGCTTTGGCCCGTCATCGAAAATATGGCCCAGATGGCTGCCACAGCGGCGGCAATGGCATTCGGTGCGCAGCATGAAAAGCTTGCGGTCGCTCTTGGTGCCAATCGCCTCCGGCAGCGCCTGCCAGAAACTCGGCCAGCCGGTGCCGCTGTCGTATTTATGGGCGCTGGAATAGAGCGGCAGATCGCAGCCCCGGCAATGATAGACCCCATCATCATAGAGCTTGTCGAGCGGCGAGGACCCGGCCCGTTCGGTGCCCTCCTCGCGCATCACCGCATATTCCAGATCGCTGAGCATGGCGCGCCATTCGGCCTCGCTACGGGTGATCTCAAACCCGCCCTCGGCCCCCGTCGTCGCGGCCCGCGCCGCCCGCAGCGGCACCAAGGCCATCAGCCCCGCACCCAGCATCAATTCACGTCGTCGCATCACCTGACCTCCCGATCCTCTTGCCCCCAATATGGGGTTTGCCGGGCCGTGGCGCAAACCACGACCCGGCCCGAAGCAGCTCAACCCTGGCCGATTACATCTTCGGCAGGATCACGCTATCGACCACATGGATCACGCCATTCGACTGATCGACATCGGCGATGGTGACATTGATCACCCGGCCGTTCTCGTCTTCGAGCATGATCTTGTCGCCATCATAGGTGGCGTTGAGTTCACAGCCGCCCAGCGTCGGCACCACATGCGAGCCGCCATCGTCGTCGATCATGCCTTTGATCGCCATCGACATGGCATCGGCCCCGACCACATGACAGGTCAGCACCTTGGTCAGCTGATCTTTCGCCTCGGGCTTGAGCAGCCCTTCGACCGTGCCCTCGGGCAGCGCCGCAAAGGCGTCATTGGTCGGCGCAAAGACGGTGAACGGGCCTTCGCCCTGCAGCGTCTCGACAAGGCCCGCGGCCTTGACGGCGGCGACGAGCGTGGTGTGATCGGCCGAGTTCACGGCGTTTTCAACGATGTTCTTGTCGGCATACATGGCGGCACCGCCGACCATCGGGTTTTCACCGGCAAATGCGGTGCTGGCGGCAAGGCTGGCGCAAAGGGCGGCAAGGCTCAGGGTGGATTTCATCATAGTGTCTCTCCTGTTCGATTGACCCGCCGGGACATCGCCCGGTCGGGAGCCGGGGCATCTTCTGCCCGGTCTGACCCAAGCCACGCAAAAGGCGCGGTGAGAGTTTCACCGCGCCCGACATTTTTTTGAACTTTTCTCGAAAACCCTTTCGGGTCAGAGGCTTGCGCCAGAATTAAACTTCCGACACCTGCCCGATGGCCAGCACCGATCCGGTCGCCACGCCACCCGGCGCACCACCCGGCGGCTCATCCGTGATGGCGAATGTCGCGCCGCGCAGCTTCTCGGCCAACTCACCCGCGAGGGTGAACTCGGCCCGTCCGCCCCCGTCCATCACGCCAAGCGACACCGGCGCATTCTCGCCCTCGATGAGCCAGAGCTCCATCACCCGGCCCTCCGGCACCTCGCCCGACCGGTGATCAAGCGTGAGCGCGCCGCGCCCCGCGTCATAGGAGGCCGTGACCACAAAGGCCCCCTCGCCGCCGACCATCTCGGCCACATAGGCCGGATCTCCCGGCCCCTGCGGCCCGCGGTCCGCCCCGGCGAAATAGACAAGTGCCGCCAGCCCCGCCACGGCCACCCCGCCCCAGAGCCAGCGCAGCCCCGGACGCGCGCGCCGCTCAGCCCCAAAGAGCTCGGCCCGCAACGCCGTCTCGACCCGCGCCGGCGGCGCCACCGGCTCGAGCTCGTCACTGAGCCGCGCGAAATCCTCGACCCAACTCGCATAGAGCGCCCGCAACCCGGGCTCGCCCTGCAGGCGCGCCTCGAAGGCCGCCGCCGCCTCGGACGACAACAGTCCCAGCGCATATTCTGCGGTCAGGACCCGGTCGTCTTCCTCCTCTTGCGGCAGATCGCTCATCGCGACAGGCACTCCTTCAGTTTCAACAGACTGCGCCGCAGCCAGGTTCGCATCGTGTTGAGCGGCACGTCAAACCGCCCGGCCAGATCATCATAGCTCTCGCCATCGAGATAGGCCCGGCGCACCGCTTCGGCCCGGCTCGGCTCCAACTCGCCGAAACAGGCCATGATCACCCCCGTCTCCGACCCGGCAATCACCCGCGCCTCGGGCCCCGGAGCCGGATCGGCAAACACAATCCGCGTCACATCGACGCTTTGCTCGGGCCTGCTCTGACGCCGCCGCAGCCGGTCGATGGCGGCATTCCGCGCCACCGTGATCAGCCAAGTCATCGGGCTGAGCCCGTTGCTCTGATAGCGCCCGGCACCCCGCCAGATCTTGACGAAACTCTCCTGAAGCACCTCTTCCGCCTCGCCCCGATCTTTCAACACACGCAGGCACACGGCAAAAAGTTTCGCCGAGGTCAGCCGATAGAGCTCGCCAAAGGCCGTCCGGTCGGCCAATGCCACCCGGCCAAGCAATCCCTCAATATGTGTATGATCGGTCATCGCCCATCCCCGCTTCCCGGCACAAACTAAACCACCGCGGGCAAAAGACCAGAAATTCTTCCCCTTGCCCTTGCCCGCTTTATATTGCACCAAATGGCCGAAAATGACGCCGCGTGATTGAAGGACGATGCAATGGCTGACGGAACCATCGACATGAATGCCAAGCCCACCGAAGAGATTTCGGTCCGCGAGGTCTTTGGCATCGATACAAACATGGTGGTCAAAGGCTTTGCCGAACGCACCAACCGCGTGCCCGATCTCGACAGCACCTATAAATTCGACCCCGACACGACGCTGGCCATTCTCGCAGGCTTTTCGCACAACCGTCGGGTGATGGTGCAAGGCTATCACGGCACCGGCAAATCGACCCATATCGAACAGGTCGCGGCCCGTCTCAACTGGCCCGCCGTGCGCGTCAACCTCGACAGCCACATCTCGCGGATCGACCTCATCGGCAAGGACGCGATCAAGCTGCGCGACGGCAAGCAGGTCACCGAATTCCACGAAGGCATCCTGCCCTGGGCGCTGCGCAACCCGGTCGCCATCGTCTTTGACGAATATGACGCCGGCCGCGCAGATGTGATGTTCGTGATCCAGCGCGTTCTCGAACATGATGGCAAGCTGACGCTGCTCGACCAGAACGAGATCATCACGCCGAACCCGAATTTCCGCCTCTTCGCCACCGCCAACACCGTTGGCCTCGGCGACACCACGGGCCTCTACCACGGCACCCAGCAGATCAACCAGGCGCAGATGGACCGGTGGAGCCTTGTGGCCACGCTCAACTACCTGAGCCATGATGCCGAGACCGCCATCGTGCTGGCCAAGAACCCGCTCTTCAACACCGCCGACGGCCGCCAGAAGGTGAGCCAGATGGTCACCGTCGCCGATCTCACCCGCACCGCCTTCATGAATGGTGAACTGAGCACGGTGATGAGCCCCCGGACGGTGATCTCCTGGGCGCAGAACACCCATATCTTCCGCGATGTGGGCTATGCGTTCCGCCTCACCTTCCTCAACAAATGCGACGAGCTCGAACGTCAGACCGTGGCCGAGTTCTATCAGCGCTGCTTTGACGAGGAACTGCCCGAAAGCGCCGCAAGCATGAGCCTCGCATGAGGGCGCTCCGCGTGATCCGTCGGGAGGCGCCCATCGCGGCGCCGCTCATGGCTGCGGTCTTTGCGCTGACGGCGGCCCTGCCCGCACAGGCGGAAAACCCGTTCATGCCCGGCGATTTCGCGGTGCCCTTTCGCAGCCTGACCGGCGGCGAGATCGTCCATGACGAAACCGGCGGTGGCCGGATCACCGCGCGCGAAGGCGCCGAAGTGACCGACACCGTGCCCGAGGGCTATGAGGACACCTGCTGGATCGTCCATAGCTCGGACGAGCATTCGGTCACCATGACGCTGCTCACCGGCACCTTCCGCCCCGCTTGGGAAGGCGGCAAGGCCTATGAGGAATGGACCGACACCTGGCGTGTCGATGCGCTGGCCCCGTTTCCGACGGATATGGACGCCAAGGAATTCTCGCTGTTCCGGCAGGTTAAATCCTGCCTGTGAGCACAGCCAGGGCGGCGCGGCCGCGCAGGGCTGAGACGACGGCACGACTTCGGGGGAAATTGACGAGATGAAAAAACCGAACGACAACCCCGCCGATCCTTTCAAAAAGGCGCTGGCCGAGGCGACCAAGGTCATGGCCGATGACAGCGACCTGACGGTGACCTATTCGGTCGACCCGGCGGGCGTCTCGGGCGATGCCATGCGCCTGCCCCAGGTGAGCCGCCGGATGACCCGCGACGAGGTGCTGATGGCGCGCGGCACCGCCGATGCGCTGGCCCTGCGCCACAAGTATCACGACGCCAAGACCCACGCCAAATACGCCCCTCCGGGCCAGATGGCGCGCGAGCTCTATGAGGCGATGGAAACCGCCCGCTGCGAGGCCGTCGGCGCCCGCGCCATGCCCGGCACCGCCTCCAATATTGACGTCAAGATCGAGGCCGAGGCCCGCCGTCAGGGCTTTGACCAGATCACCGAGGCCTCCGAGGCGCCGCTGCCCACCGCCGCGGGCTATCTCATCCGCCATCTGGCCACCGGGCGCGATCTGCCCCCCGGCGCCCAGAACGTGATGGAGCTGTGGCGCGGCTTCATCGAGGCCGAGGCCGGTGGCACGCTCGAAAACCTGCAAGACATGCTCGCGGATCAATCTGCCTTTGCCCGGTTTGCCCGCCAGATCATCGACGATCTCGGCTATGGCGATCAGCTCGGCGACGACCCCGACAGCGAGGATGAGGATCAGCAGGACGAGGCCGAGGAAAGCGCCGACGAAGAGCAAGATCCCGAGAGCCAGGGCGACGACGACAGCAGCCCCGAGGATGCCGACGCCGATCCCGAACAGCAGCAGGACGACACTCAGGACCAGTCGCAGGCGCAGGTCTCGATGGATGAAATGGCCGAGGACGAGGCCGGCGAAGAGACCGAGATGCCCGAGGGCGAGGCCCCGCTCGACCCGCCGCCGCCGCCCGCCAGCGAGGCCGATCCCGACTATACCGTCTACACCACCCGCTTCGACGAAGAGGTCCATGCCGAGGATCTCGCCGAACCGGCGGAACTCGAACGGCTGCGCGCCTATCTCGATCAACAGCTCGAACCGCTCAAAGGCGCGGTGAGCCGGCTCGCGAACAAGCTGCAACGCCGCCTGCAGGCGCAGCAGAGCCGCTCGTGGGAGTTCGACCGCGAAGAGGGCATTCTCGACGCGGGCCGCCTCGCCCGCGTGGTCGCGAACCCGACGACGCCGCTGAGCTTCAAGGTCGAGAAAGACACCGAATTCCGCGACACGGTGGTGACGCTGCTTCTTGATAACTCAGGCTCGATGCGTGGCCGGCCGATCTCTATCGCGGCGATCTGCGCCGATGTTCTGGCCCGCACCCTCGAACGCTGCGCGGTCAAGGTCGAGATCCTCGGCTTTACCACCCGCGCCTGGAAAGGCGGCCAGAACCGCGAGGCATGGCTCAACGAGGGCCGCCCGCAACTGCCCGGCCGTCTCAACGATCTGCGCCACATCGTCTACAAATCCGCCGACGCGCCGATGCGGCGCACCCGGCAGAACCTTGGCCTGATGATGAAAGAGGGCCTGCTCAAGGAAAACATCGACGGCGAGGCGCTCGAATGGGCGCATAAGCGCATGGTCAACCGCCGCGAGGCCCGCAAGATCCTCATGGTGATCTCTGACGGCGCCCCGGTCGATGACAGCACCCTGTCGGTCAACCCCGCGAATTATCTGGAAAAGCACCTGCGCGACGTGATCGAGATGGTCGAGAAACGCAAACAGGTGGAACTTCTGGCCATCGGCATCGGCCATGACGTGACGCGCTACTATGACCGCGCCGTGACCATCACCGATGTGGATCAGCTCGCCGGCGCAATGACCGAACAGCTCGCCGCCCTCTTCGACAGCGACCCGCGCGCCCGCGCCCGGGTGATGGGCATGCGGCGGGTGAGCTAAGCCACCCCCGCCACGCCCGCGCTACTGCACCGCCTCCGGCATCTCCAGCACGCCGATCTCGCTCACCCCTTCACCGTCGGGGTGCAGAACATCCGCATCCGGGTGCAGCGCGTGCTCAAAGGTGAATTTGCCCTCGCCATAGCTGTAGATCGGAAAGAGCTGCAGGCGCTGCCCCTCGGGACATTCGGTGAGCTCGGATTGCGACGCGATCCGGTAGAACGGCTCGGTGAGGCTGGTGCAAAAGGCAAATTGCGAGACGTGAAACTGTTTCATCAGCCCGCCAACCCCGCTGAACCGCCCCGGCCCCCAGCGCCCCTCCTCATCCTTGTAAAGATAGGCAAAATAGAACTCGGTCGACCAATCTTCGCCACGGGTGACGCATTCGCCCACCCCGCGCGGCAACCAGCCTTCGGCCTGCCACAAACCCTCTCGGGTCTTGGCCACCACCGCCACCGCCATTTCGGTATCTCCGGCATTGCACAATCTGGCGACAAAGGCCTGTGCGGGCATCGGGGCGAGCAGACCCGACAAGAGCAAAAGTCGCTCGGACAATCGTAAGAACATCTCTATGACCCTCCTTGGGGAGGCTTTACGACCTAGCGCAATCCATCTCCCTGACACGTGCCCCAGCCGTAATTGACGTAACGTAACATAGCTGCGCGTCCCCGCCAATTAGACAAATCACGGTCTCGAAATCCGCCCGTCTCCCGCCACGCCTCTGGACATTCGGGGCGGCGCTGGGCCAATTTCCCGCAAGCCCCCCGGCAGCCCCCCGGCACGCCCACCAAGAGGAACGCCCGATGTACCAATCCTTCACCGAGACCGCCCGCCCCGAGCAAGGCCCGCCGCGTCTGGCCGCCCTGCGCCACGCGCTGCAAGAGGCACGGCTCTCGGGCTTTCTCGTGCCCCGCGCCGACGCCCATCAGGGCGAATACGTGGCCCCCGGCGATGAACGTCTGGCCTGGCTCACCGGCTTTACCGGCTCGGCCGGGTTCTGCATCGCGCTGCTTGATCGCGCCGGGGTCTTCATCGATGGCCGCTACCGGGTGCAGGTCAAGGCGCAGGTGGCGCTCGACCATTTCACCCCGGTGCACTGGCCCGAGACCAAGCCCGCCACATGGCTCCGCGAGGCGCTGCCCGAGGGCGGCCGCATCGGCTTTGACCCCTGGCTCTACACCCCCGACCAGATCGACGAGATCACCAAGGGGCTCATCGGCAGCGGGATCGAGCTCGTCCCCCATGACAATCTCATCGACCAGATCTGGGAGGACCGCCCGGCGCCGCCGCTGGGCGCGATCCGCGCCTACCCGGACGCGCTCGCCGGTCTCACCCATGGCCAGAAGCGCGCCACCCTCGGCGCCGAACTCAGCTCAGCCGGCCAAGAGGCCGCCGTCATCACCCTGCCCGATTCCATCGCCTGGCTCTTGAACATCCGCGGTAGCGACATCCCCCGCAACCCGATCCCCCACGGCTTTGCCATCCTCCACGCCACCGGCCATGTGACCTTTTTTGTCGAGGCGGCCAAGCTCGACGAGGCGCTGCGCGCCCATCTCGGCGACGAGGTGGTGATCCGCCCACCGAGCGCCTTCGGCCCGGCGCTGCGCTCGCTCACCGGCACGGTGCGGGTCGATGCGAAATCCGCGCCCCTGCAGGTGCTGCGCGAATTGGAACAGGCGGGCGTGCCGGTGCAGATGGGCGACGATCCCTGCATCCTGCCCAAGGCCTGCAAGACCCCGGCGGAAATCGACGCCACCCGCGAGGCGCATCTGCGCGACGGCGCGGCGCTTTGCGAGTTCCTGACCTGGTTCGAGGCCCAAGCCCCCGGCACCATCACCGAGATCGACGTGGTGCGCGAATTGGAAAACCGCCGCCGCGCCACCGGCGCGCTGCTCGACATCAGCTTTGAGACCATCGCAGGGTCCGGCCCGCATGGGGCGCTGGCCCATTACCGGGTGAGCGAGAGCAGCAACCGCACCCTTCAGGCGGGTGATCTTCTGGTGCTCGACGGCGGCGGGCAATATCTCGACGGCACCACCGACATCACCCGCACCCTGCCGGTGGACGAGGTGGGCGAGGACGAACGGGCCGCCTTCACCCGCGTGCTGCAAGGCATGATCGCCATGAGCCGGGTGCGCTGGCCCGCCGGTCTCGCCGGACGCGATCTCGATGTGCTGGCGCGCTATCCGCTATGGCTCGCCGATCAGGACTATGCCCATGGCACCGGCCATGGCGTCGGCGTGCATCTGTGCGTCCATGAAGGACCGCAACGGCTCTCGCGGGTCTCCGAAGTGCCGCTGCGCCCCGGCATGATCCTGTCGAACGAACCGGGCTATTACCGCGAGGGCGCCTTTGGCATCCGCATCGAGAACCTGCTGGTCGTCCATGAGGCGACGCCGCTGCCCGGTGGCGACCAGACCGGCAAACTGGCCTTCGAGACGCTGAATTTCGTGCCGATCGACACGAGGCTCATCGAGACCGGGATGCTGAGCGGGCCCGAGCGCGACTGGCTCAATGACTACCACGCCGCCTGCCGCGACAAAATTAGCCCTCGGCTTGGCGAAGCCGCCCGGCTATGGTTGGCGCAACGCACGCAACCGGTCTGACACAAAGACCGGCTAGACGGAATTGACGCGGGCCCTCGTGGCCCGCTCTGCTATGAAAGGGACGGGATGATATGACCAAGATCACGATACGCAATGCCGCAGGCACATGGACGGTGCGCGCCGGGGGCGCGGTGCTCGCCGAGAGCACCAATGCGCTGGAACTGACCGAGGGCGATTACCCCCCGGTGATCTATTTCCCGCGCGGCGACATCGCCATGGCCTTCCTCGACGCCACCGATCACAAGACCACCTGTTCGCAAAAGGGCGAGGCGAGCTATTTCTCCATCGTGACCAAGAGCCAGACGCTCGACAACGCGGCCTGGAGCTATGAGGCACCGAAAGAGGCCGCCGCCCGGATCAAGGATCATCTGGCCTTTGCCCCCGGCGATTACCTGACGGTGGAAGAAATCTAAGCCCCCGCGTGGGGCCTGCCTCTTGCAGGGGTATTTATCACCAGAAAGAGCCATAGGCGCGCCCCTGTCCGAGGGGCGCGTTTTTTTGTCAGCTGTGCTCTTCTTCCGAGATCGCCGCCAGCGCCCGGTTATAGGCCTTGAGCGCATCCACCTGGAACAGCGCGCCGCGCAGCTCGACCGCCGCGCCCTCGCCGCCCAGCGACACCACCGGGATGAAATAGACCCCGGCCCTCTCGTAGATCGGCATCGCCGTCTCGAGCGTTGAGGCCGCGTCGATATAGACCCCGTCTTCGATCAGCTTCCAGCATTCGTCCTCTGGGGCGCTGCGCGGGTGATCGGGGGCGCGCATCAGGCTCTCGACGCTCTGGATGCTGAGCAGATAGGCATGTGGGCCGGCCGCCAGATGCACGCCGCGCCGTTCGAGCTGGGTCAGGAAGAAGGAGCGTTTGACCATGCGCGAGGCCAGCGCCGTCGAGGTTGAGACCGCCACCATCACCGCCAGACCCGTCTGCCAGTCGCCGGTGAGCTCAAAGACGATGAGCGTGGTCGAGATCGGCGCGCCGAGCACCGCCGCCGCCACCGCGCCCATCCCCGCCAGCGCATAGAGCGTATGGGCACCCGAGACCTCGGGAAAGACTGCCGTGGCGATGAGCCCAAAGGCCAGCCCGGTCAGCGCCCCGAGCATGAGCGACGGCGAGAACACCCCGCCGCCCATCCGCCCGCCCAGCGTGATCGCCACCGCCGCCACCTTGAGGATGGCAAAGACCACCGCCTCATGCAGCAAGAGCTTGC
The DNA here is from genome assembly GCF_037027165.1 of Roseovarius sp. CH_XMU1461. Taxonomy (NCBI): domain Bacteria; kingdom Pseudomonadati; phylum Pseudomonadota; class Alphaproteobacteria; order Rhodobacterales; family Roseobacteraceae; genus Roseovarius; species Roseovarius sp. CH_XMU1461. Next base: position 130,683 of record NZ_JAYMDV010000002.1, on the reverse strand, counting down.
CGGTGAGCGCCGCCGAGGTCGTCTCGTATCCCACGCCGATGATATGCGGAAAGGCAATGGCGATGACGCCCAGGATCGCCCCCGCCGCCGTCGGTCGCAGCCAGCGCGGCAGTCCGCTCCGCGTCTGGGCGTATTCTGCCAAAGTGTCGGTGAAGAAGATCGCCTTCATCATCACCGTCGCCACCAGCCCGCAGACCAGCCCGAGCAGCAGGAAGGCCGGCAGCTCGACATAGAATTCGAGCGCCGTCGCGGTGGGCAGGACGAATTCCGTCACATCGCCGAACTCGAGCCGGTTGATCACCGTCCCCGCCACCGAGGCGATGACGATGGGCGCGAAAGCATGCAGCGCGAAATGGCGCAAGATCACTTCGAGCGCGAAAAGCGCCCCGGCAATCGGCGCGTTGAACGAGGCTGAGACCGCCGCCGCCACCGCACAGCCCAAGAGATCGCGCCCGGTGATCCCATCGGCATTGATCCGGTGGCTGACCCAGCTCGCGATGAGCCCCGCGAGATGCACCACCGGCCCCTCGCGCCCTGACGAGCCGCCCGTGCCCAGTGTGATCATCGACGAGATCGCCGAGGCCAGCCCCGCCCGCCGTTCGACCCGTCCATTGCGCAGCGCCGCGCCTTCGATCACATCCGCCACCGACCGCGCCCGCGCGTCCGGCGTGAACCGGTGCAGGATCAGCCCGACCACCAGCCCGCCCAGTGTCGGCACCGCGATCACCCAATACCAATCGAGGCTCGAGACAAAGGAATGCAGCCGCGCCGTGTCCTCGGTGCCATAGGCAAGGCGTTCAAGCGCCTCGATCCCCTTGCGAAAGAGCAGCGCCGCAAACCCCGCCGCGATCCCGATCAACAGCGCGATGAACCAGAATTGCAGCTTGCTCGGCCCCCTCGTGCGCAGCACCAGCCAGCCCCGCCGGATTTCCCCCATAAGGGTGCGCAGCGCGGTGACAACCGGATGATCTTGCGGCATTTCACTCATCTCGGGGCCCCTTCCTGCACTTTCCCACCGCCACGGTTTGGCCTAACGTGGAACGAAACGGCTGTGAAGGGTCCAGTATGCACAATCAAGCGGCTATCGATGAGTTGATCACAACTCTAGGCCAACGTGTCTCGCAGTCCAAGTCCGATCTGGAATTGCATGGGCGCAGCGAGACCCATTTCCCCGACGCCCCGCCCGAGGCGGTGATCTATCCCGAGAGCACCGAAGAGGTGGCGCAGATCCTGCGGACCTGTCACGCCCATCGCTGCCCGGTGGTGGGCTGGGGCACCGGCACCTCGCTTGAGGGTCACGCGCTGGCGCTCAAGGGTGGCGTCACGGTCGATTTCAGCCGCATGAACAAGGTGCTCGACATCCGCGCCGACGATATGGATGTCCGGGTGCAGCCCGGCGTTACCCGCGAGGCGCTCAATCACGAGCTGCGCGCCACAGGGCTCTTCTTTCCGGTCGATCCCGGCGCCAATGCCTCGCTCGGCGGCATGGCCTCGACCCGGGCCAGCGGCACCACCTCGGTGCGCTACGGCACGATGCGCGATCATGTGCTGGCGCTCGAAGTGGTCACCGCCTCTGGCCAGATCATGCGCACCGGCAGCCGCGCCCGCAAGACCAGCGCCGGCTACGATCTCACCGGGCTCTTCGTGGGCTCCGAGGGCACGCTCGGCCTGATCACCGAACTCACCCTCCGCCTGCATGGCCAGCCCGAGGCGATCTCGGCGGCAATCTGCGGCTTCGACACGGTCGAGGACGCGGTCGGCACCACCATGGACGCGATCCAGATGGGGCTTGCCATGGCCCGGATCGAGCTTTTGGACGAGGCCTCGGTGCGCGCCGTCAACGCCTATGCCGGCAGCAATATCCCCGTCAAACCGCATCTGCTGCTCGAATTTCACGGCTCTGACACGATGGTGCGCGAAACCTCGGAACTCTTTGGCGAACTGGCCGAGGCGCGCGGCGGCTCGGGCTTTGACTGGGCCTCGAAACCCGAAGACCGAAGCGCCCTCTGGGCCATGCGCCACAACGCCTTCTATGCCATCTTGGGCCTCATGCCCGGCGCCACCTCCATGGTGACGGATGTCTGCGTGCCGATCTCGCGGCTTGCCGAAACCATCGAGGAGACCCAGCGCGACTTTGCCGCCCATGACGTCACCGGGCCGATCCTCGGCCATGTCGGCGATGGCAATTTCCACGCCGTGCTCTTGATGCATCCCGACGACAGCGCCGCCCGCACCCGCGCCCATGACGCGGCGCATCGGCTGGTGGAGCGGGCGCTCGACAAGGGCGGCACCGCCACTGGCGAACATGGCATCGGCATGGGCAAGCTGCGCTATATGGAGCGCGAGCACGGCCATGGCTGGGCCGTGATGGGCCAGATCAAACAGGCGCTCGACCCGCTGGGTATCATGAACCCCGGCAAGATGGTCCCACCCAGCAATCTTTGACGCTGTCGCTGTTCAGCCGCGCCCGCCGCGGATCTTCTGACGCAACCCGTGGATCTTGCAGGCCAACGGATGCAGCACCCGCGCCACCCCCGCCAGCACAGCCCCCAACCGCGCCGCCTTTGCCCCCGTGACGTCCTTTGTGACGTGCTCTGTGACCGCCGCGCCCTGCGCCGCCGCATGCGGCACCGCACAGCGCGCTGGCGGCAGCAGCTCTGGCAAACGTGCCTGCCCCCGTGTGGCGGGCCGCGCCCGATCCCGTTGCGTAGACTGTCGTGCGTTCTGCTGTGCAGAGGATGGCGCCACCACCGCCCGCGGCGTCAAAGGCCGCCGCCCGAGCGGCACCAAAGCCTCCGGGTCGAGAACCGCCGCCATCATCGCCTCATCCAGTACCCAACGCCCGAGACTGCCCTCGCGGCGATCCTCGCGCTGCGCCTTGAGCCAATTGCGCAACCGCGCGGCCAGCATATCGTCGAGCCGTGTCACCTCTGCCGCGGGCTCGGCCTCACCCATCAGGTAAAACCCGCTGTTGATCCGCAGACAGATATTGTCGAGCACCCGGCAGGCACCGCGAAATTTCTCGGGCACATCGCGCTTGTGGAGATAGTTGAACCGCTCGGGCGCACCGTTGAAAAACGTCGCCAGCGCCGATTGCATGTCCACCGATTGCTGCGCCATGACCCAGCCGAGCACCGGCTCGGGATATTGGTCCCAATCATATGCGCGCGCCATCGCGCCCAACGCCGGGCGCTCGGATTGGCGCACCAGTTGCAGATGTCGGTCAACATCCCCGTTGGACCAAGTCGTGGCAGCCATGCGAATCCCTCCAGCAGCAGTGTGTTTTGTTGCGCCGAAACTGACCTCGGAAATGGCGGTTTCTTTGGTGCAAATGTGACGCTCTCGCGGCGCTTGCACCTTTCGCGCCAAACACCTCGAGAACCGCCCGTGGCGCGGCCGCCTCACACCCCGCAAAACCCGCTGCAAATCGACCTCTTTGCGGCGAATTCACAGGCGCGGCTCTTGTGTGAATCAGGTCACAGGCATAGACTTAGCCCATGTTGTCAAAACTCTTTTCCTTCCACGCGCCCAGCGCCAAGGAACCCGCCCCCAAGCCGGATGAACGCACCGCTTTGGGCGCTTTGATGGTGCGCGTCGCGAAATCCGACCGCAACTATAAATTCGAGGAAATCAGCGCCATAGACCGCCTCTTGGGCCGGTTCTTCGGGCTCAAGCCGATCGAGGCGGCCAAGCTCCGGGCGCTGTGCGAAAAGATCGAGGCCAACGCCCCCGCCACCGAGGAATTCGCCCAGATCATCCGCGATCACGTCGATTTCCAGCACCGGATCGAGGCCCATGAGGCGCTCTGCGAAGTGATGCTGGCCGATGGCTCTGCCACGGTGGAAGAGCTCGAAATCATCGACCGCTCGCGCGTCGCTCTGGGGCTGAGCGAGGCCGATTGCGCCGCCGCCCGCGACCGGGTCTCGGCCTGACCGATGTTTGCTGAGTTTCTCAACCGCCTGACCGCGCCCGCCCCCGCGCCCCTCGGGGCCGAAGACGCCCGGCTGGCGCTCGCCGCCCTGCTGGTCCGCGTCGCCCGCACCGATGGTCAATATGATCCCGAGGAACGCCGTCGCATCGACCGCATTCTCGTCACCCGCTACGGGCTCACCGCCCCCGCCGCCGAGGATCTGCGCGCCCGCGCCGAAACGCTCGAGGCCGAGGCCCCCGACACCGTCCGCTTCACCCGCGCCATCAAGGACAGCGTCGCCTATGAGGACCGCGCCGCGGTGATCGAGGCGCTGTGGTCCGTGGTGCTCGCCGATGGGGTGCGCGACGACGAGGAAAACGCGCTGCTGCGCCTTGTGGCGAGCCTTCTGGGCATCAGCGACATGGACAGCAATCTCGCCCGGCAACGCGCCGAAGCGGCGCGATGATCGCCAGCCTGCCGATGTATGACCGTCCCGAGCTGCGGGACGCCCATGACGCCTATTGGCAGCTGATCTCGCAAAACCTCGGCGCGGGCGCCCCGGCCAGGCTCACCCGCGACGGCGATCTCTGGGAGATCTGGCAATCCCCCGATCTGGTGCTGGCCCAGACCTGCGGCTTTCCCTATCGCGCCAGGCTCCATGACAAGGTGACGCTGGTCGGCACGCCGGATTATGGGCTGCCGGGCTGCCCCCCGGGCCATTACAACAGCGTGCTCATCGCCCGCGCCGAGGATCGCCGCGATCTGGCGGCGCTGGGCGAGGCGCGGTTCGCCTATAACGAAGCCATGTCGCAAAGCGGCTGGGCCGCCGCCGCGAGCCATTTTGCCGAGGCGGGCCTGCCGCTCAACCCGGTGCTGCAAACCGGCGGTCACGCCCTCTCGGCCCATGCCGTGGCCTCGGGCGAGGCCGATCTCGCCGCCATCGACGCGCTGAGCTGGGCGCTCTTTCTGCGCCATGAACCCGAGGTCGCCTCTGGCTTGCGCGAAGTGACCCGCACCGCGCCGACCCCCGCCCTGCCCTATATCGCCCGCGTCGGCGCCGACGGCCCCGCCACATTCGACGCGATCCGCCGCGCCATCGACGCGCTCAGCCCCGATCACCGCGCAGCGCTGCACCTGCGCGGCATCTGCGTCATCTCGCCCGCCGCCTATCGCGCGGTGCCGACACCGCCGCCGCCGGGGCTCGCTGCCGTTTCGGGGTGACCCGGCGTCACTTTGGCCGCCAACGCCCCAAATCGCCCCTTTTGCAAGTTGCATTGCGCCAAATTTTCATTCCTATTGTCTGTCACACTCACGTCACAAGGAAATGGAACGGTTTTGACAGAAACGCCTCCGGTCATCGAAATCCGCAACCTGCACAAGGCCTATGGCACGCTCGAAGTGATCAAGGGCGTGGACATCATGGCCCGCAAGGGCGACGTCATTTCCCTGATCGGCTCGTCCGGGTCCGGCAAATCCACCATCCTGCGCTGCGCCAACCTGCTCGAAGAGAGCCAGCAAGGCGAGATCCTGTTCAAGGGCGAACCCGTCCGCTGGAAAGGCACCGGTCTCAACCGCCACCCCGCCGATCCGAAACAGGTGCTGCGCATCCGCACCAATTTCTCCATGGTGTTCCAGCAGTTCAACCTCTGGGCCCATATGACCATCCTGCAAAACGTGATGGAGGCCCCGGTGACCGTGCTCGGCCGCGACCGCGCCGAGGTCGAGAAAAGCGCCCGCGCCTATCTCGACAAGGTCGGCATCGGCGACAAATGCGACGTCTACCCGGCCCAGCTCTCGGGCGGCCAGCAACAGCGCGCCGCCATCGCCCGCGCCCTCGCCATGGAACCCGAAGCGCTGCTCTTTGACGAACCCACCTCCGCCCTCGACCCCGAGCTCGAACAAGAGGTGGTCAAGGTGATCCGCGACCTCGCCGCCGAGGGCCGCACCATGATGATCGTGACCCATGACATGAAGATGGCCGCCGATGTGAGCAGCCATGTCGTCTTCCTCCATGAAGGTCTGATCGAAGAACAAGGGCCGCCCGAAACCCTTTTCGGCGCGCCCGAATCCGAACGGCTCCGGCAGTTCCTCAGCTCGACGATGGCTGCCTGACCCGCCCACCCCAAGTAAAAAAGTAATCTAGGGAGACTACCACATGAAAACCATCCTGCTTTCCACCGCCGCTCTGGCGCTGACCGCGGGCTTTGCGCTGGCGGACACCGTGCGCATGGGCACCGAAGGTGCCTACCCTCCGTATAACTTCATCAACGACGCCGGCGAAGTCGACGGGTTCGAGCGCGAGCTGGGCGACGAGCTGTGCAAACGCGCCGAGCTGACCTGCGAATGGGTCACCAATGAATGGGACAGCATCATCCCCAACCTGGTGTCCGGCAACTACGACACGATCATCGCGGGCATGTCGATCACCGACGAACGTGACGAAGTCATCGACTTCACCCAGAACTACATCCCGCCAGAGGAATCGCTCTATGTCGCCCTCACCGATGATGTCGACATCATGGGCGTGATCGCCTCGCAGACGAGCACGATCCAATCCTCCTACATCGCCGAAAGCGGCGCCACCCTGCTCGAATTTGCCACCCCCGACGAAATGGTCGCGGCCGTCCGCAATGGCGAAGCAGACGCCGCCTTCTTCCAGGGCGCCTATCTCAAGCCGATCGTCGAAGAGAGCAGCGACCTGACCTTCGTCGGCGATCCGATCGCACTTGGCGGCGGTGTCGGCATGGGCCTGCGCGAGAGCGATGGCGAACTGCGCGAGAAATTCGATGCGGCCATCACCTCGATGAAAGAAGACGGCACGCTGAACACGCTACTGACCAAATGGTTCGGCGAAAAGCAGAAAACCTTCTGATCTAACCTTCGGGCGCGGCGGATCTCTGCCGCGCCCCTCTCCTGCGTGGTCCCATGTTTTCCTATTGCACCGATCCCGAGACCCTCTCCGGCCTGAGCTGGCTGTCGTGCTACCTGACCACGGGCAAGCATATGTCGCTCTATTATGCCGTGCCGACGGTGCTGCTGCTTCTCGCCCTCACCGCGCCGCTGGCGCTGGGCGTGGGCTTTCTCGGGGCGATGGCGGCCCGCGCCCGCTTTGCGCCGCTCTCCTGGGTCGGTAAATCCTATATCGCCATCGTGCGCGGTGTGCCCGATGTGGCCTTCTTCCTCTTCTTCGTCATTGCGCTGGATCAGGCGCTGGAATGGCTCCTGCACAAGGCGCGCTGCCCCGACTGGCCCGAACCGGTCCGACAGGGCAATGATTTCGTCGTCTGTTCCGCGGCCAAGATCCCGCCCGGCACCGCACCGCAATGGATCCACGAATCCTACGGGTTCATGCTCGCCGTGGTCACCTTTGCCATCGTCTTTGGCGCCTTCGTGGCCAATGTGCTCTTTGGCGCGATGCGCGCCGTGCCCCGGGCCCAGCTCGAAACCGCCGCCGCCTATGGCATGAACACCCGCCAGACCTTCTGGCGCATCCTCGTGCCCCAGATGTGGGTCTATGCCCTGCCCGGTCTCGGCAACCTCTGGATGGTGCTGATCAAGGCAACGCCGCTGCTCTTCCTGCTCGGGGTCGAGGACATCGTCTATTGGGCGCGCGAACTGGGCGGCGCGAAAACCGCGCGCTTTTCCGACTACCCGCATCCCGACTGGCGCATGTGGTATTTCCTCGGGCTGCTGGTCTTCTACCTGATCTTCACCCGGATCTCGGAAATCTTCCTGGAACGGCTGATGCAACGGCTGAGCCATGGTCAGGCCACGACCGGGGGCGAAGCTCTCAGAAAGGCCGACGCATGAGCTGCTGGCAAACCATCCAGGATTACGGCCTGCGCTCCATCGGCATCGGCGAACGGCTCCTGCCGCGCGACGGGTTTACGCTCTGCGAACAGATCACCCTGATCGGGTCGGGCATGCTGTGGAACATCTATTTCGGCACGCTGGCGCTGGTCGCGGGGTTCTTCCTCGCCAACCTGCTCGCCGTGGCCAAGGCGGCACCCAGCCGCTGGGCCCGCAAACCGGCGGAATGGTTCATCTTCGTCTTCCGTGGCTCGCCGCTCTTCGTGCAGTTCTTCTTCGCCTATTTCCTCTTTCTTTCGCTGAAGCAGAGCTTTCCGATCTTCACCCCCTTCGCCTCGGCCTGGCTCGGGGCGCTGGTGGTGCTCTTCTTCAACACCGCCGCCTATTCCGCCGAGATCTTCTACGGCGCGCTGCGCTCGATCCCCAAGGGCGATGTCGAGGCGGCCGACGCCTATGGCTTTTCCGGCTGGCCGCGCTTTCGCCGCATCGTCTGGCCGACCATGCTGCGGCTGGGCTGGCCCGCCTATACCAATGAGGCGATCTTTCTCTTTCACGCCACGGTGCTGGTCTTCTTCTCGGGCTTCCCGAGCCGCCAGCAACGCGGCGATGCGCTCTATTACGCGAATTACTTCGCCGACAAGACCTTCAACCCCTTCGTGGCCTACCCGATCCTCGCCGGCTATTTCATCCTGCTGACGCTGGTGGTGATCGCGATCTTTGGCCTGATCAACCGCCGCCTCAACCGGCACCTGCCGCAAGAGGCCCGGCGCAAGCTGCGGATCAGACCCAACCTCATCCGCTGATCCTTCCCGGAACCCGATGCTCAACGCCCCGATCACCGCGCGTGATCGGGGCTTTCGGGCGTCTCCACAGAGCTGCCATTCACGCAAAATCCAGACTGTCGCGATACCGTCGTAATACCGACGTGTTACCGCAACCGAAATAATTTGATCAAATTCTGTTGCCTTGCGTCAAATCCCCGCTTAGGGTCGCGCCAAGACCAACAGGAAAATTTCAGATGTCCCAAGATCCGCATACGATCCGCGTCGCATTTTGCGACCTCAACGGGGTGATGCGTGGCAAACGCCTCCCCGGCGAATATGAGAGCAAGCTTGCAAAGGGCGCGGTCAAACTGCCCCTCTCGGCGGTCAATGTCGACGTCACCGGCGCCGATATCGAAGACAGCCCTCTCGTGTTCGAAACAGGCGATGCCGATGGCGTGCTGCTGCCCACCGGGCGCGGCCCGATGCCCCTGCCCTGGCTGGGCAGCGATCAACCGCTCTACCCGATGGAGCTGCGCCGCTCGCGCGAGGACGCCTTCGGCGCCGATCCCCGCGCCGCGCTGCGCCGGGTGCTGACCCGCTATGAGGCGCGCGGCTGGTCCGTGCAGGCCGCGACCGAGCTCGAATTTACCCTCGTGGACGACACCGGGGACGAGCTCGCCTGCGTCCGCAACCCGCAAAACGGCCAGCCCATCGAGATGCCCGAGGTCCTCGCGCTGAGCCATATGGACGCTTTCGATGCCTTCCTCACCGACCTCTATGAAGGGGCCGAGGAAATGGGCATCCCGGCCCAGACCGTGACCTCCGAGGCGGGCGTCGGCCAGTTCGAAATCACCCTCGATCATCAGGACGCTTTGCGCGCCGCCGATGACGCTTGGCTCTTCAAGGCGCTGATCCGTGGTTTGGCCCGAAAACATGGGCTTGCAGCCACGTTCATGGCGAAACCCTTTGGCGATGACGCGGGCAATGGCATGCATGTGCATTTCTCGATCTGGGGCGCCGGCGGTCAGAACATGATGGATGAGACCCATCCCGGCGGCGAAGAGCGGCTCCATGCCGCGCTGGCCGGCTGCCTCGCCGCGATGGCCGGCTCGACGCTGATCTTCGCACCGCATGCCAATTCCTACGCCAGGCTGGTGCCCGGTGCCCATGCCCCCACCGCAATCTGCTGGGGTCAGGACAACCGCACCGCCGCGCTGCGCATCCCGATGGGCGGCCCCGGCAGCCGCCGCATCGAGAACCGCGTCGCGGGTGGCGACACCAACCCCTATCTGGTGCTCGCCGCCATCCTTGGCGCGGCGATCCACGGCATCGAAAACGGGCTGACCCCGCCTCCGCCCATCGAGGGCAACGCCTATGAGCAGGACCTGCCGCAGCTCGCCGAGAGCTGGACCGAGGCCATCGACCGCTTCGAGGCCGATCCGATCATGGCCGAGATCTTCGGCCCGCTCCTGCGCGACTGCCTCGTGCGCTGCAAACGCCAGGAGGTCGACATCCTCGCCGACGTGCCGCTCGAAGATCATTGGAAGACCTATCTCGACACGGCCTGACGAAGAGCGCTACGATGCGCGGCACGGGCCCTCCCGGCCCGCCGCCAGATAGAATTTGATCAAATTAAGGTGACCCAGTGAAAATCGGCATCCTCCAAACCGGCCACGGCACCCCCGAAATGATTTCGGCGCAGGGTGATATCGACCGGATGTTCATGAAACTGCTCGGCGCGCGGGGCTTTGACTTTGAAACCTTCGCCGTGGTCGACGGGATCTTTCCCGACACGGTCGAGGACGCCGACGGCTGGCTGATCACCGGCTCCAAACATGGCGCCTATGAGGATCACGACTGGATCCCGCCGCTCGAAGAGTTCATCCGCGCCGTCCATGCCGATGGCCGCCCAATGATCGGCGTTTGCTTTGGTCACCAGATCATCGCGCAGGCCATGGGCGGCAAGGTCGAGAAATTCTCCGGCGGCTGGTCCGTCGGCCACAAGAGCTATGAGATCGAGGGCGAAACCCACCATCTCAACGCCTGGCATCAGGATCAGGTGACCGAAGTGCCCGAGGGCGCCCGCGTCATCGGTCATAATGATTTCTGCGCGAATGCGGCGCTGATCTACGATGACCGCATCCTGACGATCCAGCCCCACCCCGAGTTCAACGCCGAGGTGATCGACCTGCTGATCCGCACCCGCGGTCCCGGCGTCGTCCCCGAAGAGCTGCTGCAATCCGCCACCGCGCAGCTCGACAAAAAGACCGACAGCGACCGCTTCGCTGATCGGATGGAACAGTTTTTCAAACGAGGTGCCTGATGGCCCAATGGACCGACTCCCTGCCCGAAGCCGCGAATGCCTATCTCGAAGGCCGCCGGCTTGACGAAGTCGAATGTATCGTCTCCGACCTGCCCGGCATTGCCCGGGGCAAGGCGGTGCCCGCATCGAAATTCGCCCGTCAGGATTACTTTCACCTGCCGGATTCGATCTTTTACCAAACCATCACCGGCGGCTGGGCCGAGGCCGCCGGCGACGAAGGCTTTATCGAGCGCGACATGCTGTTGCGCCCGGATATGAGCACCGCCACCGCCGCGCCCTGGACGGCGGACTGGACGCTGCAAGTGATCCATGACGCCTTTGACAAGACCGGCGCGCCGATCCCCTATTCGCCGCGCAACGTGCTCAAACGCGTGGTGCAGCTCTATCGCGATCAGGGTCTCGAACCCGTTGTCGCCCCCGAGATGGAGTTTTTCATCGTCGCGCGCAACATCGACCCGGCGCAGGAAATTCAGCCGATGATGGGCCGCTCCGGCCGCCCCGCCGCCGCGCGCCAATCCTATTCGATGACCGCCGTCGACGAATTCGGCCCCGTCATCGACGACATCTATGATTTCGCCGAGGCGCAAGGCTTTGAGATCGACGGCATCACCCAGGAAGGCGGCGCAGGCCAGCTCGAGATCAATCTCAACCACGGCGATCCCGTGGCGCTGGCCGATGAGGTCTTTTACTTCAAGCGGCTGATCCGCGAGGCGGCGCTGCGCCACGGCAGTTTCGCGACCTTCATGGCCAAACCCATCGCCGACGAGCCGGGCAGCGCCATGCATATCCACCAATCCGTCCTCGATTTGAAAACCGGCGAAAACATCTTTTCCACCCCCGAGGGCGAAGAAACCGATGCCTTCCGCCATTTCCTCGGCGGCATGCAGAAACACCTGCCCGCGGCCATCGCGGTGCTCGCCCCTTACGTCAATTCCTACCGCCGCTACGTCAAGGATCACGCCGCCCCGATCAACCTCGCCTGGGCGCGCGACAACCGCACCACGGGGCTGCGCATCCCGATCTCGAGCCCCAAGGCACGGCGCATCGAAAACCGCCTCGCCGGGATGGATTGCAACCCCTATCTCGGCATCGCGGCCAGCCTCGCCTGCGGTCTTCTCGGCATGATGAACAAGGTCGAGCCCGCCGCCGAATTCCATGGCGACGCCTATGAGGGCGACGAGGACATCCCGCGCGTCCAAGGCGAGGCGCTCGATCTCTTTGAAGAGGCCACCGATCTGCACGAGGTGCTGGGCCGCGAGTTTGCCCGCGTCTATGCCATCGTGAAACGCGCCGAATATGACGAGTTCCTGCAGGTCATCTCGCCCTGGGAACGGGAACATCTGCTGCTCAACGTCTAGGTGCTGTGATGAACCTGCTGCACGCCAATGATCGCCCGGGCGAATACCCGCAGAGCTGGTACGCCGCCACCGCCGAGACCCTGCCGCCCTTCGCGCCGCTCAAGGGCGAACAACGCGCCGATGTCTGCGTCGTGGGCGGCGGCTTTACCGGGCTGTCGGCGGCGCTGCATCTGGCCGAGGCCGGGCTCGACGTGGTGCTGCTCGAGGCCCAGCGTCTGGGCTTTGGCGCCTCGGGCCGCAACGGCGGTCAGCTCGGCTCGGGCCAGCGGCAGGATCAGCACACGCTTGAAAAGATGCTGGGCGACGCCGATGCCGCCCGCTGCTGGGAGCTGGCCGAAGACGCCAAGGACCTCGTCAAATCGCTGATTTCAAGCCACAATATCGACTGCTACCTGAAACCGGGCGTGGCGCATGCCTGTTTCACCCGGGCCGAGATGACTGAAGAGCATGATTATGCCAGCCATCTGCGCGACCGCTACGGCTATGACCAGATCGAGACGCTCGACCGCGACGCTTTCCACGCGCTCTGCCCCTCACCCGCCTATCACGGCGGCATTCTCGACATGGGCGCGGCGCATCTGCACCCGCTGCGCTATGCGCTGGGCCTTGCCCGCGCGGCCCGTGACGCGGGCGTGCGCATCTATGAGCGCGCCGAGGTGCATCACATCGCCGAAGGCCAGCCCGCCACCGTGCAAACCGCCCAGGGCCGGGTCACCGCCGATCACGTGATCCTCGCCTGCAACGGCTATCTCGGCGGGCTCAACCGGCAGGTCGCGGCCCGCGTCATGCCGATCAACAATTTCATCCTCGCCACCGAGCCGCTCGGCGACGAGGCCGCCCGCGTGCTCACCCGCGATGTGGCGGTGGCCGATACGAAATTCGTGGTGAATTACTTCCGGCTGAGCCATGACAAACGGCTCTTGTTCGGCGGCGGCGAAAGCTATGGCTACCGCTTTCCGCGCGACATCCGCGCCACGGTGATGAAGCCGATGCTGGAAATCTATCCCCATCTGCGCGAGGTGCGCGTCGATTACACCTGGGGCGGCACGCTGGCGATCACCATGAAACGCCTGCCCTATCTGGCGCGGATCGGGCCCAATATGCTCACCGCCTCGGGCTATTCCGGCCATGGCGTCGGCAGCGCCACCCATTGCGGACGGCTCATGGCCGAGGCGGTGCGCGGCGAGGCGTCGGGCTTTGACACGATGGCGCGCCTGCCCACCCCGCGCTTTCCGGGCGGCGGTGCGCTGCGCTCGCCGCTCCTCGTGCTCGCGATGAGCTGGTACGCGATGCGCGACCGTCTCGGGCTCTAATCCGCGCCGAAGGTCGCCGAAACCTCGTACATCACCGGCTCGAACCCTTTGCACAGGGTGTTGAACCCGCGATTGCGCCGCCGCATCTCGTCGCTGCGCAGCATCGCCTGGAAATCCTCCCGCGTGCTCCATTGCGAGTAATTGGCGATCCGCGTCTGGGCGTCATTGACATGCAGCCCCGCCGCGATGAACCCCGGCTGTTTCGAGATAAAGGCGTCATAGGCCTCGGTCAGCGCCTCCAGCAAATCCTGGCAGGACCCCGGCGAGGTCTCGAATGTGGTGATGACGGTCTGGTGGCCACCACCTTGGCTAATCCTGGGCATGGCATCCTCCTTTTTGAGAAATAGCCTAACACCCTCTCGTCATTTGACAAAGACAGACAATTTAACCTGCCGTTTACCATTCTAGGCAAGGCTGGGCCGACGCGGAGGAACCCGATGGCCCGCCTGATCCTCATTCTGATCTGCCTGAGCGGCATGGCCCATGCCGGGCCGTGGCCACGCCCGCCGGGCACCGGGCATCTCTCCGTCTCCACCACCTATTTCGACGCCAAGACCTATGCCGACCCGCTGAGCTTCAACACGCTCTATCTCGACTATGGGCTGACCGAACGGATCACCCTTGGGCTCGATCTGGGGCAAAATGATCTGGGCGAATACAAGGCCATCGCCTTTGCCAAAACCCCGCTCATGGCGGGGCTGCTGGGCGATCGGCTGCGGATCTCGGCCGAGCTGGGGGCGGGCATGGTGATCAACCGCGAGGCCCTGCGCGCCGGGCTTCATCTGGGCCGGGGCGGCCGGGTCTGGCGCGAGAAAACCGGCTGGATCGCCTGGGAGAACCGCGCCATCTTCACCACCGGCCACCGCCCCCGCATCACCAGCGATCTCACCTTGGGCCTCACCGCCAGCCCCCGCACCAAGCTCATCGTGCAATTGCAAAGCGGCGTCACCCCGGGCGAGCCCGCCTATGCCCGCCTCGCCCCGAGCCTCATCTGGCAGCGCAAGCCCGGTCACCATCTCGAATTCGGAGTGGGTGCCGGGCTGCATGATGCGGAGCGCTACAATATCAAACTGGGCATCTGGCGCGACTTCTGAGCCGCGCCAGACACTTACCTAATGCACGTCATCCATCCGCGCCCGCAAGATCACCGTGCCCTGCACCGGCTCGGGCCAGCGCAGCCGGATCTCGTTTTGCGACGCACCCTGCTTGGCATGGACATAAGGCGCGGCAAACACCTCCTGCCCGGCGCCATTGGTCAAGGGCCCCATCGCCACCACCGATTCCACCGCCTGCGCCCAGCCCTCAAACGGCAGATGATCCGCCAGGCTGATCGACCAGTCGTTTGACACCCCCGCCCGGCTGAACTCATAGCTGAACGGGCTCTCGCTGCGCTTTTCGATGTTGTTGTAGGTGTTGGAGGTGAAATTCACCCCCTTCATCCGGTTATAATCGAAATCGGCAAAGCTGGTGTCGACATGTTCGACCTGCGCGATGCTGCCGCCAATGATGCGGAAAGAATTGTTGTTGATGTTCAACCCGTTGAGGTAATGCCCCGCGCCATGCGGCTTGATTACGAGAAAGGTGAACCAGGGCGCCACATTGCCCGCCAGAAACACATTGTCCGACAGGTTGAGCGCGCTGAAGGAAAACTCGCTGTCATAATCCGGCGCGCTGTCATGCTCGTTCACCCATTCGACAAAACAATTGTCGATATAGTTCGAGGTCACCGTCGACCGCGAATTGGTCCGGGTGAGGATAAGCCCCGCCGTCCGCCCGCCGTCATTCGACGTATCGCCCTGAAACCAATGGTTGCTGGTGACGATATTGCTCGACCCGGCCAAGAGCGCGAAATGCCGGAAATAGGACGCCCGGTTGTCGCGCAGCTTGACGTCATTGGCATTCGCATTGAGCCCGATCGACACCCGGTTGAGCGCCGGAATATCGCTTTCATCCGACAGGAATTGACAGCGGTCGATGATCATCCCCTGATCGCCCTTGGAATAACTGGTGATGCCGCGATCCTTGGGCCGCGTGATGAAACAATCGCGGAAATGAAACCCGGTCCCCGATCCGGGCAGCATCACGCCGCTGCACACGCCGGAACATTGGAACTCGATATTCGACAGGGAAAACTTGCTGAGCTTCACAAAGCCCGAGAAATCGAGCAGGTATTTGAACCGCCGAAAGGTAAAGACCTGCGTGCCCTCCCCATCATAGAGCTGCTGGCTGAGCGTGATCTCCTGCTGCGCCACATCGACCTCGGCGACATAGACCTCGCGCCCGACGCCGGTGCCCTCGATCACCGCGCCCAGCGGGATATTGGCCACATTCGTCACATTGGTGAGCTTGAGCGAGTCGGTGAGACTATAGCTCGCCTGCGAGGTCACCACCTCGGTCGCCCAGCTGCCATTGCCATGGGCCGAGAACTGGCCGTTCTTGATATAGCGGCGCTGCGAATAATTGTCCTTGTCGACCACCGCCGCCTGCATATCCACCGGCTCGGTGAGCGTGATCAACCGCCCGCACAGATCGAGCGATTCATGCCCCGAATTGTTCAAGAGCGCCTGAAACGCCTTGCGAAAACCCAGCTCCTCATCGCCGAACGCATCAATATAGCTCGGCAGATCATAACTCCCGTTGAGCGACAGGATCTTGTCGGCGGCCATAGTCACAATGCCCTGAAACCGCACCCGCGATTGCAGCGTCACAGAATCGCCAAGCCGATACACCCCGTCCGGCACCAGCACATCGCGCCCCTGCGCCGCCGCATCCGCCGCCTCAAAGGCCGCGTGATTGTCCGTGGTCCCATCGCCCACCGCACCATAATCGCGCACATCCACCCAATCGGTGGACTGGCCGCGAAAGGCCGCCGTGATGTCCTCGATCTCGATATCGTCGATCCGCACCACACCGCCATTCGGCCCGGTCATATCCAGCCCGAAATGCCCGTAGATCGCCCCCGGCCCCCAGGCCATATCGACACCGCTGCGCTGGCCGACACCGACGATGGCGCTGATCTCCACCACCTCGCCATAGGAACTTAGCGTCACCTCCGGCCCGGTCTCGGTCACGCCGGTCACATGCTGATTGCCCGCCCCCCCGGCCCAGGCCGCAATCCGCAGCGTCGGGAAATTGCCCGACACGGCTTTGACCCGCGCCCGCACCTGCAGATAACAACCCGGGAGGATCGGCGTTTCGCCAAAATGGCGCAGCTTCTGCGTGGTCTGGCTCTTCGTGAGCTCGAGCGCCCCGCCGAAATCCTGATCCGCCGCCACCAGCGCGGCATTGCCCGCCCCCTGATAGCTGTCCGACCCCGGCGTGCCATCGCCGCTCGACCATTGATCCAGACCCATTGCAAAGGCCGGGGGCATAAAGACCACGCCGTCGGTGATTGCCTTGTTCATCCGTTTCCCTTTCCGCCTGTCCCGCGCCTTGCGGCTGTGGGACCCGTTGATATCGCCAGCCGGGACTGGCCCGGTCAGGGCAATGGTCTAGGAAAGATTGGTTAACGCCTTGCGGCCCCACCGTGACGGTGCCCCCTCTGGCCCTCGCGCCGTGGGGCTACGGGTTTCTACGCTCTGGCGCAGGCCTCACCCCCATGCCACTCTGGCCCGACAGTCGAAAGGACAGCCCATGCAGCCCACCAGCCTCTACGCCCTCACCATGCTCATCGCCGGGATCGGCATCCCGCTGCTGGCCGGGCTCAACGCGGCGCTGGGCACCCGGCTCGGCTCGCCCGCCGCCGCCGCGACCGTGCTTTTCGTGGTGGCCTTTCTGGTGGCGCTCGTCACCTGCCTCGCGGTGTCGAGCCCCCGCGCCCTCGCCGGTCTCGCCGCCGCGCCCCGGCATCTCCTGCTGGGCGGTGTGCTGGTCGCCTTCTACGTGCTCTCGATCACCTATGTCGCGCCGCATTTCGGCGTCGGCAACGCGGTCTTCTTCGTGCTGCTGGGCCAACTGATCAGCGCCGCCGCCATCGACCATTTCGGCCTCTTCGGCGCGCGCATCTCGCCGCTGACGCTCAACCGCGCGGCGGGCATCGCGCTGATGGCCACCGGCGTCTTTCTCACCCAACGCGCCTGAGCTGCCACCGCCCCCCGCCGCACGGCGCGTTAACCCCGCGCCGCAACACCGCGTCGAAGGCGATTTTCGATACCGACGTCCTGCCGCCGGAATACCGACGTGATACCGACAAATGGAAAACCCGGCCAAAATGACCGGGTTAACCTCAATAAAACAACGACTTATGGCGGATTTCAGCCCGCAAGCTGGTTGAGCTGGTTCCACACATGCTCTTCGATCTCCACAGGGTCCATTTTCCGTTTCCCCTGCCCCGGCATCCGGGCCCCCTCATCCTGCGCCACGGCCCGCGCCACCTGTTCGAGACGCGCGCCGAAATCATCCGACCTACCGGGATCAATGATCAGGTAAAACTGCCCCAGATCATGCGGCGGCCCTTCGGGTGCCTTGAGAGGTTTGACATCCTGGCTCGCCACCCCCCCGGTCATCCCCGCCGCCAGCAGCTCCACCATAAGGCCAAGCCCCCAGCCCTTATAGCCGCCCGTCGACACCAGCGACCCGGCCAGCGCCGCCTCGGGATCGGTGGTCGGCCGCCCCTCGGCATCCACCGCCCAGCCCTCGGGAATGCTCTCGCCCGCCGCCTTTGCCATGGTGATCTTGCCCAGCGCCACGGTGGTCGTCGACTGGTCGAACTGCATCGCCACCCCCCCGGCCCCATCCGGCACCGAAAAGGCAAACGGGTTGGTCCCGATCACCCGGCGCTTGCCGCCCGGCGGCGCCACGATGGGCGAGGCATTGGTCATCCCCATGCCGATCATTCCTTCACGGGCGATCTGCTCGGTGAAATAGCCCAGCGAGGTGCAGGTATGCGCGTGACCCACCGCCAGCATCGCCACGCCGTTCTCCTGCGCCGCCGAAATCGCCAACGGCAGCCCCTTGGCAAAGGCCGGCTGGGCAAAGCCGAACTGCGCATCGACCCGCACCGTGCCGGGACGCGGACGGCTCACCTCAGGCTCGGCATGGCCCTTGACCCGGCCACTCTTCAACTGGGTGCAATAGCTCTCGAGATAATACAGCCCGCAGATCTTGTTGCCGACGGATTCCGCCTTGGCAATGGCATCCGCCACATGCGCCGCAACCCAGGGTGCCGCGCCGTGATTGATTAGCGCATGGGCCGACAGACGTTCGATTTCGGCCAATGAAACTTTGGGCATTCTACTCTTCCTTGTTTAGTCTTTGCAGCGGGTTACCCCGCCACCACCGTACCATTATCAAGCCGCAGCACCCGGTCCATCCGCGCCGCCAGCTCGAGGTTATGGGTCGCGATCAGCGCCGAAAGCCCGGTCTCGCGCACCAGCGTCACCAGCCGCTCGAACACCCGGTCCGAGGTGGCGGGATCGAGGTTGCCGGTCGGCTCATCCGCCAGCAAAATGCGCGGCCCATTGGCCAGCGCCCGGCAAAAGGCGACGCGCTGCTGCTCGCCGCCCGACATGGCCGAGGGCCGATGCCCGGCCCGCTCGCCGACGCCCACCTGATCCAAAAGCTCCTGCGCC
This sequence comes from Roseovarius sp. CH_XMU1461, assembly GCF_037027165.1. Classification (NCBI taxonomy): domain Bacteria; kingdom Pseudomonadati; phylum Pseudomonadota; class Alphaproteobacteria; order Rhodobacterales; family Roseobacteraceae; genus Roseovarius; species Roseovarius sp. CH_XMU1461. Next base: position 111,635 of record NZ_JAYMDV010000002.1, on the reverse strand, counting down.
CGCGCCTCCGCCGCCCGCCGCGCCACGCCATTGGCCAGCTGCGGCAGCACCACGTTTTCCAACGCGCTGAACTCGGGCAGCAGATGGTGGAACTGATAGACGAACCCGACCTCGCGCCGCCGCGCCACGGTGCGCCGCCGATCGCCCAGCCCGGTCATGTCGACCCCGCCGATCTCGACCCGTCCGGCATCCGGCGTGTCGAGCAGCCCCGCCATATGCAAGAGCGTCGATTTACCCGCCCCCGAGGGGGCGACCAGCGCCACGATCTCGCCCGCCTGCAGGCTGAGCTCGGCCTCGCGCAGCACCGTGACCTCGTTCTCGCGGCCCTTGTTGTAGGTTTTCGAAATGCCTGTCAGGCGCAGCACGGGATCACTCATAGCGCAGGGCCTCCACCGGGTTCATCCGGGCCGCGCGGCGCGCCGGAAAGATCGTGACGATAAAGCTGAGCCCGAGCGACAGCGCCACCGCCGACAGCACATCCCAAAGCTCCAGCTTGGCCGGCAGGTAATAAATCCCCCGGATCGCCGGGTCCCAGGCCTCGCCCCCGGTCGCGCCGTTAACCAAAGCGAAAATCGGATCGATGTAGATTGCGAAAAGACAGCCAAGGATCACGCCAAACAGCGTCCCAATCAGACCGGTGAACGCGCCACAGATGAAAAACACGCGCAGCACAGACCCTTCGGTGAGACCCATGGTGCGCAAAATGCCAATATCGCGCCCCTTGTTCTTGACCAGCATGATCAAGCCGCTGGTGATGTTCATCGCGGCAATCAGCACGAGGATCGACAGGATGACGAACATCACCCGATCCTCGATATCGAGCGCATCGAGAAAGCTTTTCGAGGCATCGCGCCAGGTCCAGAGCAGCGCCCGCTCCCCCGCCGCCGCGATCAGCGCCTCGGTCATCGCGTCAACATGGTCCGGCTCGGCCACCATCACCTCGAGCTCATCCGCCACGCCTTCGCGGTTGAAAAACTCCTGCGCCTCGGCAAAGGGCAGATAGACGCGGGTGCGGTCGATGTCATAGCGCCCCGCCGAGAACACATAAGTCACGTCATAGGCCTTGACCCGCGGGCTCGACCCAAAGGCCGTCTTGACGCCGCCGGGCAGGATGATCTTGACCTTGTCGCCCACTGTCACGCCCAATTCTCGCGCCACGCCCGACCCGATGGCGATGCCCTGATCAAAATCCTCGATCTCGCCAAGGCTCGTCTCTGGGTTCGCGATGCGCGGGATGGTTTTCAGGTTTTCTTTCGTAATACCAAAGACTTCCACCCCGGCATTGCGGTTCTGCACATTGGCCAGCAACTGCCCCCGCACCAGCGGCGCAACCCGTGTCACACCCGGCACCTCGCGCACCCGCGCGGCCATCTCTTCATAGTCCTGCAAGGTCCGGTCGATCCGGCCCGTCACCGCGTCCACCTCGCCCGCGCTATAGACGGTCACATGCGCATTGCTGCCAAGGATCGTATCCACGAACTCGGCCCGAAAGCCTGAGCGCACCGCCAGCGTCACGATCAGCGCAAAGACGGCCAGCGTGATGCCGATGAGGCTGATCCAGGTCATGACGCTCACGCCGCCCTCGGCGCGTTTGGCGCGCAGATAGCGCCAGGCGATCATCCATTCAAACGGGGCAAAGGGGGCGGGTGTGCCTGCCATGTGTCGGGTTCCGGTCTTGGTTTCGGCGCAACCTGTGCCGCAGGGGGCCAAGGGTCAAGCCTTCTTCCCCCGCCTAGCCGCTTTCCGCCCGAAAAGCACGCCCCAAAAGAGCCTGAGCACCGCGCCAATCCCGCCAATCGCCAGCAGACCGCCAAGGAACCCCGCCCCGCCGAACATGCCGCCCTCAAATGTCAGCGGCAGCGCCGGTCGGAAATCCTCCCAAGTGGCGCGCGCGATCTCCCTGTCGCCAAGCCGCCCGGCCTCATAGGCGCGGGTGAACGGCCCCGCCTGACGCAGCACCGACAGATCCTCGCTGAGCCGCGCATGCCGCGCCACGGTGCGGCGCACGCTCTCGGCCCGCGCCGCGGCCATCCGCCCGCCCTGCTCGAGATCGGCCAGCGCCGCCTCGCGGTCCAGGTCGAACTTTGCCGCATCGGCATCGAAGGCGGCGATGAACCGCGACAGCTCATCCACCGCGCCGCCAAGCCGCTGCACATATTGCTGTGAAAATTCCGGAAACTGCGACAGCCCCGCCGCCCCGGCCAGACCGCCCGCCAATGCTATCGCCCGCATGAACATGCGCCGCACCTCTTACCTGCCTCGCCCCAATCTCGCACGGGGCAAGGCAAGAGGACAAGCCAACGCGCGATCAGAGAGCCTGATCGCCGCAGCCTATCACACACCCTTTCCCGGCAGGTTAATCGCCGCGAAATGGTCCTTGAGCTTGGCAATCGCGGCCTCCGGCGCCAGCTCTTCGCTCTCGCCCGTGCGGCGGCTGGTGAGCTCTACCACACCGTTCTTGAGGCCGCGGGGACCGACCGTGATCCGCCACGGCAGACCGATGAGATCCATCGTCGCGAACTTGCCGCCCGCCCGCTCGTTGCGGTCGTCATAAAGCGGCTCGAGCCCGAGCGCCGCCACCTGCGCATAGAGCGCGTCACAGGCCGCATCCGCCTCATCATCGCCCTGTTTGAGGTTGACGATCCCGACATGGAACGGCGCCACCGCCTCGGGCCAGATGATGCCCTTGTCGTCATGGCTCGCCTCGATGATCGCGCCCAGAAGGCGGCTCACCCCGATGCCATGGCTGCCCATATGCACCGGCACCGGCTTGCCGTCGGGGCCTTGCACCGTGGCGCCCATCGGCTCGGAATATTTGGTGCCGAAATAGAAGATCTGCCCGACTTCGATGCCCCGCGCCACGCGGCGGCGGTCTTCGGGGATCTGGTTGAACAGCGCCTCGTCATGGGTCTCATCGGTGCGGGCATAGCGCGAGGTGAACTCTTCGAGCACCGCCTGACAGGCCTCATGGCTGTCATGGTCGATCTCGCGCTCGCCAAAGGTCAGATCGGTGATCTCGCTGTCATAGAACACCTCGCTCTCGCCGGTCTCGGCCAGCACGAGGAACTCATGGGTGTCATCGCCACCGATGGGACCGGAATCCGCCCGCATCGGGATCGCCTGCAGCCCCATCCGCTCATAGGTGCGCAGATAGCTCACCAGATGGCGGTTATAGGCATGCAGCGCGTCTTCCTTGGTCAGGTCGAAATTATAGCCGTCCTTCATCAGGAATTCGCGCCCGCGCATCACGCCAAAGCGCGGCCGGATCTCGTCGCGGAACTTCCACTGGATATGATAGAGCGTCAGCGGCAGGTCCTTGTAGCTCGACACATGGCTGCGGAAGATGTCGGTGATCATTTCCTCGTTGGTCGGCCCAAAGAGCATGTCGCGGTCCTGCCGGTCACGGATGCGCAGCATCTCGGGACCATAGGCGTCATAGCGCCCGCTCTCGCGCCAGAGATCGGCCGATTGCAGCGTCGGCATCAGCATCGGGATATGGCCGACGCGCTGCTGTTCCTCATGCACGATGGTCTCGATATTGCGCAGCACCTTATAGCCCAGCGGCAGCCAGGAATAGATCCCCGCGCTCGACTGTTTGATCATCCCGGCCCGCAACATCAGGCGGTGGCTGACGATCTGCGCCTCCGAGGGCGTTTCTTTCAAAACGGGCAGGAAATAGCGGCTGAGACGCATGGAGAGACCTTTCAGGGATCCGAAAACTTGGTGCCCGCGAGGTCTAGGGCAATCGCGGCTCACAGGCAAGCGGTGCTATCATCCCCTTCCCGCTTGCAACCCCCGGCCCGATGGGCGATTTTTGGACAACTTCACAAGTGGTTCAAAGGGGAAGCCCGTGGCCTTGCCGGTGCGTACACAGATGAAATACTGGGGGGCCGTCACACTGGTCTTTCTGGTGGTGCTTTGGTTCCTGGGCGACGTGATCCTGCCCTTCGTGCTGGGCGGCGCCATCGCCTATTTCCTCGACCCGCTGGCCGACCGTCTGGAAAAGCTCGGGCTGACCCGCGCCATGGCGGTGGCGACGATCACGCTCTTTGCGCTGCTGCTCTTCGTCATCATGGCGCTGCTGGTGGTGCCGACGCTGATCCATCAGGCGGTGGCGCTGTTTGACATCGCGCCACAGCTCGCCCGCGATCTCGAAGGTTTCATCAGCCGCAACTTCCCCCAGGTCGGCGATGGCGACAGCACCCTGCGCCAATCGCTTGCCGTCGTCGGCGACACGATCAAATCCAAGGGCGGCCAGCTGCTCGACAGCGCCATCGGCTCGGTCTCGTCGCTGATCAACGTGGTGCTGCTCTTCGTCATCGTGCCGGTGGTGGCCTTCTACCTGCTCTATGATTGGGACCGGATGGTCGCCGCGGTCGACGACCTGCTGCCCCGCGACCACGCCCCCACCGTGCGCCATCTCGCAAAGCAGATCGACCGCACGCTTGCCTCCTTTATCCGGGGCATGGGCACGGTCTGCCTGATCCTTGGCACCTATTACGCCGGGGCGCTGATGCTCGTCGGGCTGCAATTCGGTCTGGTGGTGGGGTTCATCGCCGGTCTGATCACCTTCATCCCCTATGTGGGGGCGCTGGTCGGCGGCGCGCTGGCCATCGGGCTCGCGCTCTTTCAGTTCTGGGGCGATTGGGTCTCGATCGGTCTGGTCGCCGGCATCTTTGCCCTGGGTCAGGTGATCGAGGGCAATGTGCTCACCCCGAAACTGGTGGGCAGCTCGGTCGGGCTGCACCCGGTCTGGCTCATCTTTGCGCTGTCGGTCTTTGGCGCGCTCTTCGGCTTTGTCGGGATGCTCGTCGCGGTGCCCGTCGCCGCCGCCATCGGCGTGCTGGCGCGGTTCGCGATCCAGCAATATCGCAGCAGCCTGCTCTATCGCGGTCTCTCGGATCGGGATCAGGCCTGATGTCGCAACAGCTGAGCTTTGACCTGCCCGCCGTGCCGGCGATGGGGCGTGACGATTTCTTCGTCTCCGCCTCGAACGCCGCCGCCGTGGCGATGATCGAAACCTGGCAGAGCTGGCCCGCCCGCAAGCTCATGCTGCGCGGCCCCTCGGGCGCGGGCAAGACCCATCTCGCCCATGTCTGGGCGAGCCTCTCAGGCGCCCGGATCATCGCTGCCAGCGATTTGGCCGAGGCAGATATCCCGACATTGGCGAGCGGCCCGGTGGCGGTCGAAGACCTGTGGCAGATCACCGGCGAGAGGGCGCAGGAACGGGCGCTCTTTCACCTGCACAACCTCGTGCTCGCCGAGGGCAATTCGCTGCTGATCACCAGCAGCGACGACAGCGCCCTCAGCGACATCCACCTGCCCGACCTCGCCAGCCGCATGGAGGGCACCCCCGGCGTTCGGATCGAGCCCCCCGACGACGCGCTGCTTGCCGCGGTGCTGATGAAGCTCTTTGCCGACCGCCAACTGCGCCCCACGCCGGAAACCCTGCCCTATATCGTGCCCCGCATGCCGCGCGCCTTTGCCGCTGCCCGAAATCTGGTCGAAACGCTGGATCAACTGGCGCTCGATACGGGCAAACCGATCAATCGGCGGCTGGCCGCGACTGCACTGGACAATCTGCAAATTTAGTCTGACACTCCGTCACTTTCCCGTTGCAATTCATGCGGTACAAGGCGGCCATGACCTACGCAGACTTTCTCAAATCCCCGTTTCCGCCCGCCCAGGAGCTTCCCGAGCTTGACCTCTCCGGACCCGGCCGTTTCTTCAACCGTGAACTGAGCTGGCTCGGCTTCAACTGGCGGGTCCTCGAAGAGGCGCGCAACCCCAAGGTGCCGCTTCTGGAACGGCTGCGTTTTCTGTCGATCTCGGCCACCAACCTGGACGAGTTCTACAACGTGCGCGTCGCGGGTCTGCGCGAACTGGCCCAGGCCGGCAACACCACCCCCGCCGCCGATGGGCTGACGCCCGCCGAACAGCTGGTGCTCATCGACGAAGACGCCCGCAACCTGATGAACGAACAGCATCAGACCTATGAGGCGCTGCAAAAGGAAATGGAAGCCGAGGACATCCATATCCTCAACAGCTCGATGCTCGATGCCGAGGACAAGGCCTATCTCGACGAGGTCTTTCTCAATCAGGTCTTCCCGGTGCTGTCGCCGCTGGCCATCGACCCGGCGCATCCCTTCCCCTTCATTCCCAACCTTGGCTTTTCGCTGGCCCTGCAACTGCGTCGCCGTGCCGACAAGAAAGAGCTCAAGGCGCTGCTGCCAATCCCGCAGCAGATCGACCGCTTCGTGGCTCTCGCGCCGCGCAATGGTGCGGTGCGCGTCCTGCCGCTCGAAGAACTGGTTCTGGTCCATCTCGACAGCCTCTTCCCGGGCTATGCCTATAGCGGTCACTGCGCCTTTCAGGTGCTGCGCGACAGCGATCTCGAGGTCGAGGAAGAGGCCGAGGATCTGGTGCGCGAATTCGAAGTGGCGCTCAAACGCCGCCGCCGTGGCGAGGTGGTGCGGCTCAAGATTTCCACCGACGCCCCCGACGATCTGCGCAAGCTCGTGATGAACGAGCTGCACGTCAATGCCGATGAACTGGTCGCGGTGAACGGGCTTCTGGGCCTCGCCGATCTCAAGGAGCTGGTGCTCGACAACCGCCCCGATCTGCTCTGGCCGCCCTTCACCCCGCGCGTGCCGGAACGGGTGCAGGATCACGACGGCGACATGTTCGCCGCGATCCGCCAAAAGGACATGCTGCTCCACCACCCCTACGAGACCTTCGATATGGTGGTGCGTTTTCTCGCGCAGGCGGCGCGCGATCCGAACGTGGTCGCGATCAAGCAGACGCTCTACCGCACCTCGAACGACAGCCCCATCGTGAGCGCGCTTTGCGAGGCCGCCGAGAACGGCAAATCCGTCACCGCCCTGGTCGAGCTCAAGGCGCGGTTCGACGAGGCCGCCAACATCCGTCAGTCGCGCCGTCTCGAACGTGCGGGCGCGCATGTGGTCTATGGGTTCCTCAACCTCAAGACCCACGCCAAGATCAGCACCGTGGTCCGCCGCGAGGGCGATCAGCTGGTGACCTATACCCATTACGGCACCGGCAATTACCACCCGATCACCGCGCGCATCTATACCGACCTGTCGTTTTTCACCTGCGACACGGTGCTGGGCCGCGACGCGACCAAGCTCTTCAACTACCTCTCGGGTTATGCCCAACCCGAAAAGCTCGAAAATCTCGCCATCTCGCCGATCTCGCTCAAGCCCCGGCTGCTCGAGATGATCAAGGCCGAGATCGCCCATGCCGAGGCCGGGAAACCCGCCGAAATCTGGGCCAAGATGAACTCGCTCATCGAACCCGATGTGATCGACGCGCTCTATGAGGCGAGCCAGGCGGGCGTGAAAATCAGCCTCGTCGTGCGCGGCATCTGCGGGCTGCGCCCCGGCGTCACCGGCATGAGCGAAAACATCCGGGTGAAATCGATCGTCGGGCGTTTCCTCGAACATTCGCGCATCGTCTGTTTCGGCAATGGCCACGGCCTGCCGCACAAGAAATCGCGCGTCTATATCAGCTCGGCCGACTGGATGGGCCGCAACCTCAACCGGCGGGTGGAAACCCTCGTCGAGATCGAGAACCCCACCGTCAAGGCCCAGATCGTCAGCCAGGTGATGGCCGCCAATATGGCCGATGTGGCGCAGAGCTGGGTCATGGCCCCGGACGGAAGCTTTGCCCGCGCCGAAACCACCGAGGGCGAGTTCGCTTTCAACTGCCACCGTTTCTTCATGGAAAACCCGTCGCTCTCTGGTAGAGGATCGGCTGGGGCGTCGGATGTGCCGAAACTGACCCACACAGAAGATTGACCCCCCGGCACCGCTGACGCATAAGGGGGCCGTTGCAAGCCGGGGAAGCAATGAACATCAGCTATGACGCCGCCGATGGCCCCTTCGGGCGCCCGCTGTTCGACAAGCCCTCTGCACGGGCGCTGCGCCGGGTCGGTGTGGTTGATGTCGGGTCCAACTCGGTGCGGCTCGTGGTGTTCGACGGCGCAGCCCGCTCACCGGCCTATTTCTTCAACGAAAAGATCATGTGCGCGCTCGGCGCGGGCATGTCGGAAACCGGGCGGCTCAACCCTACGGGACGCATCCGCGCGCTCAACGCGCTCAAACGGTTCAAGCTGCTCGCTGAGGGCATGGACACCGGCCCGCTGTCGATCGTTGCTACCGCCGCCGTCCGCGAGGCCGAGGACGGCCCCGATTTCTGCGACGAGGTGCTGCGCGAAACCGGGCTCAAGATCTGGGTGATCGACGGGCGCGAAGAGGCGCGGCTCTCGGCACAGGGCGTCTTGCTGGGCTGGCCCGGCTCCTATGGGCTGGTCTGTGACATCGGCGGCTCGTCCATGGAACTCGCCGAAATCCACGATGGCGAAGTGGGCCGTCGCGAAACCTCGCCGCTGGGTCCGCTGAAGCTGCAGGACATCAAGGGCGGCCAACGCGCCCGGCGCAAATACATCAAGGAAAAGGTCGCGGCCCTGCACGAGCAGATGGGCGAACAAAAAGACCGGCTCTTCCTCGTCGGCGGCTCATGGCGTGCCATTGCCCGGATCGACATGGAACGGCGCGGCTATCCGCTCCACGTGCTGCACGAATACCGGATGACCGCCAAATCGGTGCGCGAAACCGCGAAATATATCCAGAAATCGGATCTCGACGATCTGCGGATCAACTGCGGCATCTCGTCGAGCCGGATCGGCCTTGTGCCCACCGCCATCGAAGTGCTGCTCGAAATCGTGCGCAGCTTTCGCCCGCGCGACATCGCCGTGTCGAGCTATGGCATCCGCGAAGGCCTGCTCTACGAACAGATGCCCGCCAAGCTCAAACAGCGCGACCCGCTGATCGAGGCCTGCCGCTATGCCGAACACAAAGACGCGCGCGTGCCCGGCTTTGGCAAGATCATCTATCATTTCATCGAGCCGCTCTTCCCAAGCGCCAAACCCGAACGCAAACGCCTGATCAAGGCCGCGAGCCTTCTGCATGACGTGAGCTGGCGCGCCCATCCCGACTACCGCGCCGAGCTTTGTTTCGACAACGCGACCCGCGCCAATCTCGGCGGGCTCAAACACTCGGAACGGGTGTTTTTGGGGCTCGCGCTCATGTACCGCTATTCGAACAAGTTCGACGACGCTCATTTCGGCCCGCTTCTCGCGCTCATCGACGAAAAGCGCCGGCACGAGGCCGAGGTTCTGGGCAAGGCCATGCGCTTTGCCGCGATGCTCTGGCTCAAGGAAGACGCGGACCCCGGGCAATTGCGCTGGTATCCCAAGAAAAAGCTGCTGGAGTTCAAGGTCGCGCCCGAGGCGGTCGACCTCTTTGGCGAGGTGGCACAGGCCCGGCTTCAGTCGCTGGCCAGCACGCTCAACGCCGAGCTGCGCCTGCTCTGACGCCGTTTAGATCTCGATATCCTCGCCGGGTTTCATCGGCAAAAGACCCTCGCCGGGCCCCTCCTCTGCGGGTGCTTTGCGGCGCATGATGATATCGCCATTGGGCAACATTTCCGGCGCGTGATAGCGGGAAATATCATCCACCTTATCCAATAGCTCCGACAGCGCCGGCCCCATCTGCGTGACGAACTCGCGCATCTGCGGCTGCCAGCTTTCCGCCAGCTCCGCCAGGTCCTTCATCGCCGGGGCCATATCCTCGGCCAACCCTTCGAGAAACATCCGCGCGCCTTCCTCGATGAGCGACAGCCCCTCTTCGGGCGCGGGTTCTCCCTCCGTCTCCTGCGCGGACACAGGCGAGACGGCAAGATAGGCAATCGTGACGAGGGCTAGGCTACGCATGGGCTAGATATAAGCGCGATTTGCCCCAAGGGAAGAGGCCCCAGCCCGGCACTCGGCAAGCGCCCGCCCAAGACGCGGCCTCGCCGCCTCAGATATCGAGATCGATGGTCACCGGATAATGATCCGAAGCGGTCAGCAGGGCGCGGCTCAGCTCTGGCAGGTTCCAGCAATCGGGATCGTCGAACGGATGCCAGATGCGCCAGGCCGCCCCACGCGCGCGCAGATCCCGCGTCACCATGATGTAGTCGAGCAGCGCCTGCATATAGCGGCCGGTCTCGGGCTGATAGAACCGCGAGGTGCTATAGATCGCGCCGAGCTTGCGGGTCAGCGCCGCCCGCGCATGCGGATCATAGAGCGCGCCCTCCCCTTCGCCGAGCAGGATTTCCACCGAGGACCGGCCAAAGAGATCCTCATATTCATCGAGCCCCGGCCCGTCATTCATATCGCCCATCACCATGAGCGTCTCACCCGCCGCCAGATGCCCGTCGATCCTCTGCCGCAGCCACACCGCCTGCGCCAGCTGCTTGCGCCGGTTGGCAATGCCGATGCGCATCGCCGCCTCGCGGTTGGTCGCGCCATGCGGGGCCTTGGATTTGAGATGCACGCCGATCATCCGAAACGCCGTGCCCGTGGCCGTCTCGACGGCGAGCTCGATCGGCGGCTTGGAAAAGGTGACGATATCTTCCTTGGCGTCGATATCGAGGTCAATGCGAAACGCCCCGTCAAACCGCGGCGCATCGGCCGAGCCGCGCTTGCCGGTTTCCTCGCCGATCGGGTCATGCCGCACGCTGAGCTTGTCGGGATCATAGAGCAGCGCAATTTCCTGCTGCGTCTCGTTCTCAAACCCGAGCACCGCCTTGCGCGCGCGGAGCCCCATCCGATAGGCAAATCCTTCGAGCGCCCGCACCGTCGACCGCCGCCGGTTCTGATCCGGCGCCTCAACGATCATGATCGCATCGGCGCGGATCGCGGTGAGAACGATCCCCACTGCCTCGGTCTGTTGACTGCGGGTGATATTGTGCCGCGCCGACCAGCCGTCGTCGTCGATCAATTCCCCATCATCGTCGAAAAGCGCATTGAACCACTCGATATTATACGTGGCTATGCGCATGGGCGCGATCCTCGCTGATCTCTTCCCAGGCGCGGTTGATATCGGCCATGCGTTTCTCGGCCAGCCGAATGGCCTCCTGAGGCACGCCCCGCGCCAGCATCCGGTCGGGATGCGTCTCGCGCACCAGTTTCCGCCAGACGCCGCGGATCTCATCCATCGGGGCGTCCGCGCTCACCCCGAGCACCGCATAGGGATCACAGGCCGCATCGCCCGCGAACCGTGACCGCATGGTGCGAAAGCCGCGCTCGTCGAGACCGAAGATCTCGGCCACCCGTTCGAGAAAGCGGTCTTCATTCGGATGATAGACCCCATCCGCCATGGCGATATGAAACAGCCCTTCGAGCAGTACCGACAGCGTCTCGCGATCGTCGCGAAACATCGCCTGAATGCGCGCGGCATATTCCTCGAACCCGGCCACGTCCTGCCGCGCGAGGTTGAACACCCGCGCCGCGCCGGGCTCATCCTGCGGTGCGATATGGAACACTTCGCGAAAGGCCGTGACCTCATCGGGCGTCACCAGCCCGTCCGCCTTGGCCATCTTGGCCGAGAGCGCGATCACCGCGATGGTAAAGGCGACGCTCCGCTCTGGCGGGGTGCGCAGGCGGTCAAAGACGGCGCTCAGGCTTTCGCCTGAGGCCAGGGCGGCAATCGCCTCGGATATGCGGCTCCACAAGGACATGGAAAGGATAATAGCCCGTTCGCGCGGGAATTGGCATGGCGAAATCGTCACAGCTTGGTGATGAAATCGCACAAAATTGACGCAGGCGGCGGGGTTAGAGGCGGTACTGCATCAACACAAGGTCGAGGTAGCGCCCGTATTTGAACCCCACCTCCGGCACCTGTGCCACCTCAGCAAAGCCCATCGCCTCGTGAAAGCGCAGCCCGCCGTCGTTCTCGGCACAGACCCCGGCCATCATCACATGCACACCCGCGTCCCGCGCGTGATCGAGCAGTGCCGCCATCAGGCCGCGCCCGACCCCGCGCCCCTGCGCCCGTGGATCGAGGATGATCGTATGTTCCATCGACTGCGCATATCCAATGCCGCCGCGAAACTGCCCATAGCTCGCGAAGCCCAAGGTCGCGCCGTCAATCTCGGTCACCAGAAACCCATGCCCCTGCCCCTGTTTCGCGGCGATGTCGCGGGCGATGTCCTCAGGGGTTTTCTCGATGGAATTGAAGGTCACAAGCGTGTCGCGGATCTGCGGGTTCCAGAACGCTGCGATCGCCTCGGCATCGGCGGCAGTGGCGGGGCGGATCATCGCAGCTCCCGGCGCCCATGGGGCGTGTCAAACGTGGCAATCAAGGACGGTTCTCCAATATCATAGCGTACCCGCGCATCTGCTAAATAAGGCGCCATACGCGCCGCCAGGGCATCCGCCTCGGGATGCCGCACCTCAAGCGCCACAAGACGCACGCCACTGGCGGGCAGTCGCTGCGCCGGATGCGCGTCGCCCTGCCATTCCATCAAGGCGGGCTGACAATTGTTGAACGGCAGCACACCGCTCGCCGGCACCGCCATCTGCCACCGCAGATCACCCCGGCTGAGCGCCACGGCCGCCCCCGACCCCGGCAGCGCCGCCGCATCGCCCGCGAGATCGCTCGACCGGCAGATCCAATTGCCAAGCCGTGGCGGCCCTGAAAACTGATCGAGATCGAACCAGCGCGGGCTCTGCTCTGGCGCGCCCTCGGGATCGATCGCGATCACTTCGAGGTAGAGCCCATCTTCGAGCCCCAAGAGCATGTTATGCGTGCCAAACCGCGCATGCGCGCCCCCCGGCACCATGGCCACGCCGAGGGCCTCCTCAACCGCGCGTTGCCCGGCGGCCAGCGTTTCGCACGCGACCGCGATGTGATCCAATTCCAACATGGGCAACCTTTCCCTCACTTTTCTGCAGATTGCGGCATACGGGCGCATGTAAAATGCACCGCCGAAACCCATATTCAGAAACATTAACTCCAAAAATGACCAAAGGGACGAGGGAAAACAATGCTCCTGCGCGCAATTGACAGGTTCTTTTCACATGAGGCATCGGGCGGCATCCTGCTGATGCTGGCAACGGTTGCGGCGCTACTGGCGGCAAATTCCGGATTTCAACAGGGCTACGAGGCCTTTCTGAGCGCCAAACTGTCGGTGACGGTCAATGGCGAAGGTCTCAACAAACCGCTGATCCTGTGGATCAACGACGGGCTTATGGCGATCTTCTTCTTCCTGATCGGGCTCGAGCTCAAACGCGAGATGCTCGAGGGCAAGCTCAAGAACCCGCGCGACATCGTGCTGCCCGGCGTCGCCGCCCTTGGCGGCATGGCGCTACCGGCAGTGATCTTTGCGGCGCTCAACTGGGGCGAGGCCACCGTGGCAGGCTGGGCCATCCCGGCGGCCACCGACATCGCCTTTGCTCTGGGGATTCTGGCGCTTGTCGGCCGTCGCGCGCCCGTGGCGCTCAAGGTTTTTCTGCTGACCCTCGCCATTCTCGACGACCTCGGGGCGATCATCATCATCGCGCTTTTCTACACGGCCGAGCTAAAGATCGACTACCTGCTCTTCGCATTGGTGCCGCTGGCCGGGCTGATCTGGCTCAACATGAAGGGCGCGCACCGCGTTGCCCCCGCCCTGCTTCTGGGCGCGCTGATGTGGGTGCTGGTGCTCAAATCCGGGGTGCATGCGACGCTCGCCGGTGTGGTGACCGCGCTTTGCATTCCGCTCACCGATAAGTGGGGTAAATCGCCCCTGCACGCGCTGGAACACGGCCTCGCGCCCTATGTGCTCTATCTCATCGTGCCGGTCTTTGCCTTTGCCAATGCGGGCGTCGTCTTCGAAGGCATCACCGCGCAGATGATGCTCGCTCCGCTGCCGCTCGGCGTGGCGCTGGGCCTTGTCATCGGCAAACAGGCCGGCGTCTTCGGGCTGAGCTTTCTGGCGGTCAAGACCGGGCTCGCGCGGCTGCCTCATGGCGTGCGCTGGATCCATGTCTATGGCGTGGCCTGCCTCGCCGGTGTGGGCTTTACCATGTCGCTCTTTATCGGCGCGCTGAGCTTTGCCGACCCGATCTTGATGAACCAGGTGCGGATCGGCGTGCTCACCGGCTCGGCCATCTCGGCCATCTTGGGCTTTACGGTGCTGATGCTGGCCCGTGGCGAAGAGCCGAAAGTGGCGGTCAAAGACCCCGCGCCTGACTTCCCCTAACGCGCCTCGACAAGCGACAGGGCGGCCGCCCGTGCCTCATCGGTGATGCGGTCGCCCGACAACATACGGGCGATCTCGTCGATCCGGGCGGCCTCGCCCAGGGGCACAACGCGCGACAGGGTTTCCTCGTCGCGCGTTTCCTTTTCCACCCGCCAGTGATGCCCGCCAAGCGCCGCCACCTGCGGCGAATGGGTCACTACGAGAACCTGTCCCGACTGCGCCAGCGACGCCAGACGTCGGCCCACCGCATCGGCGGTCGCGCCGCCAACACCTCGGTCGATCTCGTCAAAAATCAGCGTCAGACCCGACGCCTCGCCCACCAGACAGACCTTGAGCGCCAGCAAAAACCGGCTCAGCTCGCCGCCCGAGGCAATCCGCGCCAGCGGCCCAGAGGGCGCGCCCGGGTTGGTCGCCACCTCGAACGTGACCTCGTCATGCCCATCCGGCCCCGGCTCTGCCTCGGTGATCCGGGTGGTGAACACCGCCCGTTCCATCCGAAGGGGCGCGAGCTCGTCGCTCACCGCGGCATCAAGCCGCGCCGCCGCCGCCCGACGCGCCGCGCTCAGCGCCTCGGCCTTGGCGGTGTAATCGGCCAGCGCCGCATCGCGCGTCTTGCGCAGATCGGCCAGCTCGCCATCGCCCCGGTCGAGCGCCGCAAGCCGCCCGCGCAGCTCTTCGGCAAATTGGTTCAACTCGTCGGGGCCAACCCCATGTTTGCGCGCCAGCCCCCGGATCGCGAACAGCCGCTCTTCGCATTCCTCGAGATCACGGGGATCAAACGCCAGCGCATCGAGACAGGCCTCGACGCCGCGCGCCGCCTCGTCCAGCTCGACCAGAGCACGGCCCAGCGCCGACATCGGCTCATCCAGCCGCCCTTCGGCCTTGTCCGACACCCCTTCAAGCCAGCGCAGCGCGTCGCTCGCCGCGCCTTCGGCCCCCTCGCCGCCCAGCGCCGCCGCCGCGCGCGAAATATCATCGCGGATCTTTTCGGCGCCCTGCATCAATCGGCGGCTGGTGTCGAGAATCTCATCCTCGCCCGGCTGCGGATCGAGCGCATCAAGCTCGCCCACCGCATGGCGCAGAAATTCTTCCTCGGCCCGCATCGCGGCCAGCGCTGCCTCGGCCTCACTCACTGCCTTCTCGGCTGCGCTCCGCGCCCGCCATGCCGCCCGCAGCTCGGCGAGCTTGGCCTCATGCCCGCCATAGGCATCAAGAAGCGCCCGGTGACCACGCGGATTGAGCAGGCCCCGATCATCATGCTGCCCATGCAGCTCGACCAGCGTCTCGGACAATTGCCGCAGCACCTCGCCCGAACAGCGCCGGTCATTGACCCAGGCGGTCTTGCGCCCGTCGCGGCTGTTGACCCGCCGCAGGATGAGGCTCTCGCCCCCGGGAAGCCCCGCCTCTTCGAGAACCTTATGCGCGCCATGCCCCTCGGGCAGATCGAACTCGGCCAAAACCTCGCCCTGCTCTGCCCCCTGCCGGACCAGCTCGGCCCGGCCACGCCAGCCGAGCACAAACCCGAGAGAGTCGAGCAGGATCGACTTGCCCGCGCCGGTTTCCCCGGTCAGCACATTGAGACCGGGCCGGAACTCGAGCTCCAGCTGGTCAATGATAAGCATGTCACGAATGTCGAGATGGCGCAGCATGTCGGATCACCTCGCGGACCGGGACGGCCCGCATTCCACTCTCGAACCCATGGATCAGAGCCATTCGCCCTTGATCATCTGGCGATAGACCTGACGCAGCCAATTGTCGCCCGCAGGCTCTGGCCGCAGCCCCCGCCGGGTCAGCAGCGCATAGCTGTCCTCATACCAATCGGTCGCCCGGAAGTTATGGCCAAGGATCGCCGCCGCCGTCTGCGCCTCGTTCACCAGACCGAGCGAAAGGTAGGCCTCGACCAGACGGTGCAGCGCCTCGGGCGTGTGCGACGTGGTCTGGAAATCCTCGACAACCACACGGAACCGGTTGATCGCCGCCGAGAAATGATCACGCTTGAGGTAATAGCGCCCCACTTCCATCTCTTTCGACGCCAAATGGTCGAAGGCCAGATCGAACTTGAGGATCGCCGAACGCGCATATTCGCTGTCGGGATAGATCTCGATCACCTTGCGCAGCTCTTGCAGCGCCAAGAAGGTCAGCCCCTGATCCCGGCCCACTTCGTCGATCTGATCGTAATAGCTCAGCGCTAGAAGATATTGCGCATAGGCCGCGTCTTCATCCGTCGGATAGAAATCGATATAGCGCTGCGCGGCGGACCGGCTGGCCTCGTAATCCTTGTCCAGATGATGGGAATAGGCCTGCATGATCACGGCACGCTTGGTCAGTTCCGAATAGGGGTAAAGCCGCTCGATCTCGCCAAAGCTCTGCGCCGCGAGATCGTAGTTGCGCCGCGACAGATCGTATTCGCCACGCTCAAAGATATGCTGCGCCGTATAGTTCTCGTAATCGAGATCGCCACGTTCCACGCGGCCGCGGATACTGTTGCAGCCTGCCAGCAAAGAGGCCACCAGAACCGCGCCGATCAATGTCACCCGCTTTGTGCCGACCTTCATGCTGGACCTGTCCTCAATATGTTCTCAGGGAGTCCTACCCCAATCTCCAACCCGGTGCTAGCACAGAAATTAACGGGGCAAAACGGCTTTGGGAAAAATTCCCACCGTTAAATCACCCACTGTGCTGTGACACGGGGACCAGATCGCGGCCAACTCGATTAGTGATAGAATTCAGCAAGATGTCAAAGCTGTCTCAGGCGACCTGAGGCACTTCGCCCCAATGCACCCCGGCCCCGGGAAGCTCGGCTTCCATCGCGGCGTCGCAGGTGACCCATTCCACCGCGCCCGGCGTGGCAAAGAGCACACGCAAAAGCTCGTTGGTGAGCGCATGGCCCGCGCGCGAGCCCTCGTAATGGCCGAGGATCGGCGCCCCTGCCAGCGCCAGATCGCCCAGCGCATCAAGCATCTTATGACGCACCGCCTCGTCCTGATGGCGCAGCCCGCCGGGGCTCAGAACCTTGTCGCCATCGACGACAACGGCATTGTCCATCGTGCCACCACGCGCCAGCCCATTGGCCAGCATCTCGTCGATATCCGCCTTGCGGCAGAAGGTGCGGCTGTCGCTCAGCTCGCGCACGAAACTGCCATTCGACATGTTGAGCCGCTTGCGCTGCACGCCAATGGCGGCATCGGCGAAATCAATGGCAAAGTCGATCAGCAGGGTCTTGTGCGGCGACAGGCGGGCCACCGCATCGCCCCGGCGCACTTCGACCGGCTTCAGAACCTTGAGCGCGCGCACCGGCGCATCGAGACGGGTGAACCCGGTTTTGAGGATCGCCCGCACGAAAGGAATGGAACTGCCATCGAGGATCGGCACTTCGGGCCCATCCACTTCGAGCACGGCGTTCTGCACGCCACAGCCCATCAGCGCCGCCATCACATGTTCGACGGTCGACACTTCGGTGCCCGCCGCATTGACCAGCCGGGTGCAGAGCGGCGATTGGATCACATGATCCCAGAGGGCGGGGATATCAGTCGTTCCCGCGGCGCAATCGACGCGGCGGAACATCAGCCCGGCATCGACGCCTGCAGGACGGATCACCAGCTTTGCAGGCGCGCCGGAATGAAGCCCAACGCCCTCGAAGGTGATGTCATGTTTGATCGTGGTTTGCAAAACGCCCTCAACAGCGGCCGAGGCCTCTGCGCCTCTTTGTATTGTTGGCTAGGATGTAGAACGTCGCCCTCCGATCCTCAATTCAATCTTTGCAACGAAGTGAAACATGTAACAGGGAAATGACGGCGGCTTTTCGCCGACTTGCCCAGGCCGAGGCAACCACAGCCCGCGCCCAGATGCGAAAAAGGCCACCCGAAGGCGGCCTCTTCACTTTAATTTCCGAGCTTAGCCCTTTGATAAGGCTCAGTTTGCCTGGCGACGCAAAAAGGCAGGGATTTCGATCTGCTCGTCCTGCTCCGGCTCGGGCTCAACCGCGGCGGGCTGGGCCTGACGGGCCTGAAGCGTGGGCTGCTGACGGGGTGCACGGGCCGGTTGTTCGGCCTCTGCACCATGCCCGGTCATCCGGTTGAGCAGCGAATTGATCCCGAAACGGGGGCGTTCGCCATGGCTTTCCTCGGCTGCGGGGGCCGCCTGAGCCGGGCGTTGAGCCGGCTGATGGGCCTGCGGCTGCGGCGCGGGCTGACGCGGTTCCGAACCCGGGGTCCGGCCAACGGCGGCGTGCAGACGGGCCAGTGCCTCGGGCGACGGTGTGCCCGGCGCCGGGGCCTTGGGCGCGACAAAGGCTTCAAGCTCGGCTTCGGCCTCTTCGACATATTCGGGCTCGGGCTGATAGGCCGGGGGCGGCACGGCATCGCTGGCCGCCTCGGTCTCGAAGATGTCTTCCATCTGGTCTTCGGCGGCGGCGCGCTCGGATTCGAACCCTGTAAAGAGCGACCGCTCCTCGCCTGCCTCTGCATGGCTGGCCGATGCCGCGATCGGTGCCTCTTCGACCGGCGCGGGCTCTTCGCGGGCTTCCAGCGACGTGGTCGTGGCCAGCGGCTCCGACAGCTTGCGGCGCGGCACGGGGATGTCGGTCTGCACGTCACGCGCATCGATCCCGGTGGCTACGACGCTCACGCGCATCGCGCCTTCCATCGAGGTGTCGAGGGTCGAGCCCACGATGATATTCGCGTCGGCATCAACCTCTTCGCGAATGCGGTTGGCCGCTTCGTCGAGTTCGAACAGGGTGAGGTCGTGACCGCCGGTGATGTTGATGAGAACGCCCTTGGCGCCCTTGAGGCTGATCTCGTCCAGAAGCGGGTTGGCAATCGCCTTTTCCGCCGCCTGGATCGCGCGATCTTCGCCGCTGTCCTCGCCGGTGCCCATCATCGCCTTGCCCATCTCGTCCATCACGGCGCGCACATCGGCAAAGTCGAGGTTGATCAGGCCGGGGCGCACCATCAGATCGGTGACGCCTTTCACGCCTTGATAGAGCACATCATCGGCGAGCGAGAAGGCCTCGGTGAAGGTGGTCTTTTCATTGGCCAGCCGGAACAGGTTCTGGTTGGGAATGATGATCAGTGTGTCGACGACCTTTTGCAGGCTCTCGACGCCATCTTCCGCCTGACGCATCCGCTTGGCGCCTTCGAACTGGAAGGGCTTGGTCACGACGCCGACGGTCAGAACCCCAAGCTCACGCGCGGCCTGCGCGATGATCGGCGCGGCGCCGGTGCCGGTGCCGCCACCCATCCCGGCGGTGATAAAGCACATATGCGCGCCCGCCAGGTGATCAACGATCTGTTCGATGCTCTCTTCGGCGGCGGCGGCCCCGATGGCCGCCTTGGCGCCTGCACCCAGGCCTTCGGTCACCTTGACCCCAAGCTGGATGCGGCTCTCCGCCCGCGCCTGGCTCAGCGCCTGCGCATCGGTGTTGGCGACGACGAAATCCACGCCATCGAGCTGTTTTTCGATCATGTTGTTGACGGCGTTGCCGCCAGCACCGCCGACACCGAATACGGTAATCCGGGGTTTCAGATCCTCATGACCGGGCACGGTAAGATTCAATGTCATCGCTCTGTCCGCCTGATGTTGCGCCCGCTGCCGGGCCGTTTTTCTGCCTAGTTACCCATAATATTAACGAGGCTCAGCCCTAGCGTCACCTAAAAAACGTTAAAAAACACAAAATGTGGCAGGTTTTTTTGTCAAACTCGCGGGATTTCGCCGATGACACGACATCTAGCGGTCACCAATTGTCTTTGAACCATTTCACCGCGCGTTTGAGAGACCGTGCAGGGTAGCGATCGACCGGCAGGTCAAAATCCCACCATTCGTCCTGTGGATTGGCCGCAAAGAGGCACAATCCGACCGCGCTGGCAAAGCCCGCGCCCGTCGCCGCCTGTGGCAGCCCATGCACCCGCAGAGGCCGTCCAAGACGCACCTGCTGGCCCAAGATGCGGCTCGCCAGCCCGTCGAGACCGGGGATCTGGCTGCCGCCCCCGGTGAGCACGATCTGCTGGCTCGGCAGATGCTCGAACCCGGCCGCATCGAGCCGCGCCCGCACCTCTTCGAGGATTTCCTCGACACGGGGCCGCATGATGCCGATAAGCTCGGCCCGGCTGACCCTGCGCCGGTCATGTTCGTAATCGCCGGTATCGCCGCCGATTTCAATCATCTCGCGATCATCCATGCCGGTGGCCACCACCCCGCCATAGAAGGTCTTGATCCGCTCGGCGGTGGCCGTCGGCACCGACAGCCCTTTCGAGATGTCGCTCGTCACGTGATCGCCGCCCATGCGGACACTATCCGCATAGATCATATGTTTCTTAATGAAGATTGAAATTCCGGCCGTGCCACCGCCCAAATCGATACAGGCCGCGCCAAGCTCCTGCTCATCCTCCACGAGTGACGACACCCCGGCCATATAGGCCGAAGAGGCCACCCCGGCCAATTCGAGATCACAGCGTTTCACGCAATGGGCGAGGTTCTGCACCGCCGCCGCATCCACCGTGAGCATATGCATATCCGTGGCCAGCGTCTGGCCAAGCTGCCCGCGCGGATCAATAAGACCCGAACGATGGTCGAGGGCGAAATTGACCGGCTGCGCATGCAGCACCTCGCGCCCATCGCCATAATCCGGCACATCGCAGGCCGACAACACGCGGCTGATATCCTGCTCGGTCACCACATTGCCTTCGAGATCGACCGATCCCGCCAGCCCGTAAGAGCGCGGACCGGCGCCCGAGAAACAGGCGATGATATGATCGACCCGGATATTGGCCATCTTCTGCGCCGCCTGCACCGCCGTGCGAATGGCGCGCTCGGTTTCCTGCATGGCGGAAATCTCGCCGAAACGCACCCCGCGCGACCGTGTCGTCGCCGCCCCGATCACCCGGAACCCGGCCTGCCCCGCCATCGAGCCAATCCCCTCGGCATCGAGGCGCGGACTGCCGTCAAAGCGCAGCACAAGACAGGCGATCTTGGAGGTCCCGACATCCAGCACCGCCACGACACCGCGTTGCATGGCCGCCTTGCGCATGTTCCGCATTGCGCGTTGCGTCTCATATAGCTCGATCATTGGTCCTTCACCCCTGCAACGGAATTGCGCACCTGCCACCAGGCTTCGACGGCACGCTCCCTCATTCGAATGGCGGGCCGTTCGGCCAGCCGCATGTCCACGACCGCGATATCGCGTTCGAGCATGTCATTTGTCTCGTTGAGCACGATCACCCGCTCGAGCGCCCGCACCGGGGCCGCCTCGGGCAGCAAGATGCGCTGTTCGCCATCGAGCACCACGTCCCAACGCCGCGCGCCCATCCGGACGAGGCCAAGGATACGCGGCGCCAGCGGCCCGGCGGCGGCCTCGATCGCCTGCGCCTCGGCAACGCTGGCCTCAGCCCCTTCGCCGGTGAGCAGCGGCAGCTCGGGATAATCGCTGAGGCTCTGCGCCTGCGCGATGGTCACCCCTTCGACGTCAATCACGCTAAGCCCCGCCCGCGTCCGCAACAGCGCTGCCGGCTGACGCTCGGTGATGGCAAGCTCGAGCACCCCACCCTGACGCAGCCGCACGGCGGCGCTCGCCACGGCGGGCAAATCCTCGATGGTGATGCGCAGCTCATCGAGATCGAAATCAAACGAGCTTGCGGGCAAGGCCACCGGGAAAATCTCGCGGATTTCGCTGGCGACCTCGTCGCTCGCGCCTTCCACGGCCAACAGGTTGACCATGAATTCCGGGCGCTCCTCGATGGTCTCGCGGATCTCGGCAATCCGCGTGATCAGACTGTCGCGCACTTCTGGCTGGTTGAGGTACAGGCTCGCCGCGCCAAAGCTCAGCGCAAAGGGCAGCCCCACCCGCAGCAGCTTGCGAAAGATCGGCGTCAGCATCAGCCGCTGCATCCGGTAGGACCAGCGCGACGGCGCCGGATCATGGCGCAGCTTCTGCATACGCTGGCCTAGCGGTCGCATGACGCGTCCTCCACGATCCAGCGGCACAGCTGGCCAAAACTCATGCCGATCCCCGCCGCCTGTTCCGGGCTGAGCGAGGTCGGCGTCATCCCCGGCTGGGTGTTGGTCTCGAGCACGATAAGCCCGTCGACACCGCGCGCCTCGTCCCAGCGGAAATCCGTCCGGCTCAGCCCACGACAGCCAAGCGCCGCATGGGCGCGCAGCGCATAGTCGAGACAGGCCTCGGTGATCTCTTCGGGCAGATTGGCGGGGAACTCATGGCGCGACCCGCCGACCGAATATTTGGCGTGATAATCATACCAGCCCTCGGTGATGATATCCGTCACCCCAAGCGCCCGATCGCCGAGCACAGATGTGGTGAGCTCGCGCCCCGGCGCATAGGTTTCGACCATCACCGTCTCGGGCATGTCATCCGACAGCTGCGGCGGCGCGTTGGCGGCCTCATGCACGATATAGACCCCGACGGAAGAGCCTTCATTATTGGGCTTCACCACATAGGGCGGGGCCATCACATGGCGCGCCCGCACCTCGTCACGCGGGGCCAGAACGCTCTCCACCACCGGCAACCCGGCGCGGCGGTACACATCCTTGGATTTCTGCTTGTCCATGGCCAGCGCCGAGGCCAGGACGCCGGAATGGGTATAGGGGATGCGCAACCATTCGAGCAGCCCCTGCACACAGCCATCCTCGCCCCAACGGCCATGCAGCGCGTTAAAGACGACGTCGGGCTTGATCTCGGTTAAACGCGATACGAGATCGGGGCCTGCAACGACCTCGACAACCTCGAATCCTTCATCCCGCAATGCGACGGCGCATTCCTGTCCAGAGGACAACGACACTTCGCGCTCTGCCGAAGGGCCGCCCTTAATAACCGCCACTTTGGGGGTGCTGCTGCTCGCGTGACCCACCTTGGTGCCTCAATGTCCCGGGCCGTTTTCGACCCTGTTATTACTTATCTGCCAATTTGGCTTTCGTCGGGGCCGGTTCGCCGACCCTCATGATTTCCCACTCTAACTCTATTCCACTGTTTTGGAAAACCCTTTTTCGCACCTCTTCGCCAAGTGATTCGAGATCATCGGCGCTGGCCTCGCCGGTGTTGACGAGAAAGTTGGAATGTTTCGGGCTCATCTGTGCGCCACCGCGCATCGCGCCGCGCATTCCGGCATCGTCGATGACCTTCCACGCCTTGAGATCATGGCTGTCATCGGCGCGCCCCGTGCTGCTGAACCCGGCCGGGTTGCGAAAGGTACTGCCCGCCGTGCGGTCCTTGGTGGGTTGGGTTTCGTCGCGCTTGGCAAGCTGCTCTTGCATCCGCGCATGAAGCTCTTCGGGCACACCATTCGACGCCTCGAACGCGGCCCGGATCAGCACCGCCCCCTCGGGCCAGGCGGTCTGGCGATATTGGAACTGCAAATCCTCGGGGCCAAGCCGCATGATCTCGCCCGTTCGGGTCACCACTTCGGCCCAGATGAAATGGTCCGCCGTATAGGTGCCATAGCAGCCTGCGTTCATCCGGACGGCGCCGCCGATGGAGCCGGGGATGGTGCGCAGGAAGGTGAGGTCGAGGCCGGCGTCGGCGGCTTTCTTGGCGACATGCGCGTCGAGCGCGGCGGCGCCGGCGATCACCGTATTGCCGTCGATCTCGATGCCGTTGAAGCCCCGGCCGAGACGGATCACCACGGCCCGCAGACCGCCATCGCGGACGATGAGATTGCTGCCCACCCCCATCGGGAAAACCGGCACCGAAGCCTCAAGTTTTCCAAGAAAATCAGCCAGATCCTCGGCATCCGCAGGCTGGTAGAACCAATCCGCCGGGCCGCCGACACGGAGCCATGTCAGATCGGCCAGAACCCGGCCCTGGGTCAGCTTTCCTCTTGTCTCAGGCAATGTGGTCATGGCGGCAGAAATCCTCTTGTCTCACCCCTCTCCCCTACCCCAGCTCGCCGGGAAATGGAATGGATCGGCCCATCGGTACCCTGTCGGTATTGCGTCGGCATCGCGACAGTGCGGATTTTCGCCGCTCAGCGCGACCGAAAGAGCCCGATCACGATGCCCAGAAGACCGCCCAGAAGCGCTGCGAAACTCAAAAACAGCACCGGCAGGATCGCCTCGCTTGGCAAGAAGCCGAGAAACACCGCCGCGCTGAACCCCGCCACCGCCGTCAACAGCAGCAGCCAGCGCCAGAACAAGCCGATGAAATCCTCATGCTCGGCCTCGGCGATGAAATACCAGACCGAGAGGCTGAACGCGGTCAGCGCCAGCCCTGCCCAGATCATCACATCCCCGAGCCAGATCGTTTCGCCCATGGAGTGTCTGCCCGTATCCTAGATGTGACTGCGGTCGAGCCGGTTGCGCAGCCACCGGCCCAGATAGATCACCGGCCAGCGCAGCATCGACATGCCCGCCGCCATCACGAAAAGCCCGACCCAAGGGCCGTTTTCATAGGTGACATAGCCGACCAGCGGGATGCCCAGCACGATGAGCGCATAGGCCCGCCGCCAATGGTTGTCCCGCGACGGCAGCATGGCGAGCACATTGGCCGCCAGCGCCCAGAGACAGGCGAGGATGAGCGACAGGCTCACTTGCCCGCCTCCCGAAGCCGGTCGGGCAGCGCATTGGCCCAGCCGCTGATCGTCCCGGCGCCGAGACAGACGACCATATCGCCCGGCCCCGCCTGTTCGCGCACCAGCCGGGTGAGATCGCCCTCGTCGAGCAGCGCCCGCGCATGGCGATGGCCGTGACGGATGAGACCAGCCACGAGATCGTCGCGCGAAGCGCCGGGGATCGGGTCTTCGCCCGCCGCATAGACATCCGAGATACCGACGACATCGGCCTCGTTGAAACAGGCGCAGAATTCTTCGAAATGATGGCTCAGCCGCGAATAGCGGTGCGGCTGATGCACGGCGATGACCCGGCCTTCGGTGGCCTGCCGCGCGGCCTTGAGCACGGCGGCAATCTCGGTCGGGTGATGGCCGTAATCGTCGATGATCACCACGCCGTCGACCTCGCCCACCCGGGTAAAGCGGCGGTTGACCCCGCCGAAATTCGCCAGCGCCTCGCGGATTTCCGCGGATCTCATCCCCAGATGCCGCGCCACCGCCACCGCCGAGAGCGCGTTCGACACGTTATGGTCGCCCGGCATCGGCAACACGCAATCCTTGATCACCTTGTCGTCGCCTTCGCCGCGCAGGGCGATGTCGAAATGCGCCTGCCCCGCCTCATAGCGCAGGTTCATGCCGCGCACATCGGCCTGGGCGTTGAACCCGTAGGTGACAACCCGGCGGTCGGTGACCTTGCCCACCAGCGTCTGCACATCCGCATCATCGGTGCAGCAGACGGCGAGCCCGTAGAACGGGATGTTCGAGACAAATTCGTAGAACCCGCGATGCAGGTTCTCTTCGGTGCCCCAATGTTCCATATGTTCGGGGTCGATATTGGTCACGATGGCGATGGTCGCGGGCAGACGGTTGAACGTGCCGTCGCTCTCATCGGCCTCGACCACCATCCATTCACCGGCCCCGACGCGGGCGTTGCTGCCATAGGCATGGATGATGCCGCCATTGATCACCGTCGGGTCGAACTTGCCATGATCGAGCAGCGCCGCCACCATCGTCGTGGTGGTGGTCTTGCCATGGGTGCCCGCGACGGCGACGTTGGATTTGAGGCGCATGAGCTCGGCCAGCATTTCGGCCCGGCGCACCACCGGCAGGCCGCGCGCCCGCGCGGCGTCGAGCTCGGGGTTGCCGGGTTTGATCGCCGACGAGATCACCACGACCTCGGCCGCGTCGATATTCTCGGCCCGCTGGCCTTCGAAGATCGTGGCGCCCGCTTCGGCCAGACGCGCGGTGATCGGCGTCGTCTTGAGATCCGAGCCCTGCACCTGGTAGCCGTGGTTGATCAGCACCTCCGCGATGCCCGACATGCCGATGCCACCGATCCCGACGAAATGGATGGGACCGACGTCCCCGGGCAGTTTGGTGGCGGCATTCATACGCGGTCCCCTTTTTGGGCCAGAGTGTCTACAAGAGCGGCGAGCCGTTCGGTCGCATCGGGCACGGCGCAAGACAGCGCCGCGGCGGCCATTTGCAACGCCCCGGCCGGATTGTCCAGCACGCGGGCAATCTCGGCGGTCATTGTCTCGACGCTGAGCTTGCTTTCGGGGATGAGGATCGTGGCGCCTGCCTCCTTGAGGCCGCGCGCATTGGCGGTCTGATGATCGCCGGTGGCTGCCGCAAAGGGCACCAGGATCGAGGGCCGCCCGATCACCGAAATATCGGCCACCGAGGAGGCCCCAGCGCGGCTTATGACGAGCTGCGCCTCGCTGATCCGGGTCGGCACATCGGTAAAGAAGGGCTGCACATCGGCGTCGATGCCATGCTCGGCATAGAATTGCGCCACCCGGTCGCCATCCTCGTCGCGGGCCTGATGGCTCACCCTTATGTTGCGCAGCACCTCGGGGGGCAGCGCGGCAATGGCGGGCGGCACGATGTCGGACATGATCCGCGCGCCCTGGCTGCCGCCGATGACGAGGATCGACATCGGGTAATCGCCGGGCGGGATATAGGCGGCGCCGGCCCGTTCGAGCACCGCCGCCCGCACCGGATTGCCGACATGTTCGGCCTCGACGCCCTCGGGCATCTCGGTGGGCCAGGTGCCACAGGCGACCTTGGCCACGCGTTTGGCAAAGGCCCGGTTGACCCGGCCCAGCACGCCGTTTTGTTCATGCACCATGGCCGGCACGCCGAGAAGCCGCGCCGCCGACAGGGCCGGGATGCTCGGATAGCCGCCAAAGCCCACCACCACATCGGGCTTGTCGCGCAGCATCGCGGCGCTGGCGCCCATCACGCCGCCCGCGATCCGGAACGGCACCATCGCCTTGGCCAGCGGCCCGCCGCGCGCGAAGGTCGCGGATTTGATCTGTTCGATCTCGATCGAATGGGGAAAGCCGCCGGTATAGCGCGCGCCCCGGGCATCTGTGCTGAGCTTGACGCGCCAGCCTTGGCGCAGCATATGCTCGGCAAGCGACTGGGCCGGGAACATATGCCCCCCGGTGCCGCCCGCGGCCATCAGCAAGAGAGGCGCGCGGTCGCTCATCGCACGTGACCCCGGAGGATATCGCGGATCTCGCCCTGCGGGCGCGACCGGGTAAAGGCAAAGAGCATGCCGACCGCGATGCCGCCCGCGATGAGCGACGAGCCGCCATAGCTCACGAATGGCAGGGTCATCCCCTTGGCGGGCAAAAGCCGCACCGCGACGCCCATGTTGATCATCGCCTGCACCCCGAACATCGCCGCAAGCCCGGTGCCTGCGAGGCGGATGAACGGATCGCGTTCGCGCATCAGCCGAAAGAGCGAGCGCACCACGATCATGCAGTAGAGCGCGATAATCGCCAGCACCAGCACCAGCCCGTATTCCTCGGCCGCCACCGCGATGATGAAATCCGTATGCGCGTCGGGCAGCGACCATTTGACCGTGCCTTCGCCGACCCCCACCCCGAAGAACCCGCCTTCGCGGATCGCATTGGTGGCAAAGCCGAGCTGGGTCGTGGGATCGACCTCGGGGCTCAGGAACCCGTCGATGCGGCGGGCGAAATGTTCGGAATTGGCATAGGCGATCATGCCGGCGAAGATCACCCCGCCGGCCATGCCGAGCAGCAGGAAGATCGGCGCACCGGCGACGAAATACATCACGCCCCAGCCAAAGAGCACCAGCGCCGCCTGCCCGAAATCGGGCTGCATGGCGAGAAAGCCCACCACCACGAGGGTGAGGCAGAAGGACATCAAGAGCCCCGGAGGCCCGTTGATCTCGCGGCTCGCGGCGATCATCCAGGCGGCGACGACGACGAAGCCGGGCTTGAGAAATTCGGACGGTTGAATACTGGCAAAGCCGAGGCTGTACCAGCGGACGGCGCCTTTGCCGAAATCCGTGCCGAGCACCGGCAAGAGCATCAGCGCCACCAGCGCGCCGATGAACCCGATCACCGCCAGACGGCGGACCATCACCGGCCCCATCATCGAGGTGAGCACCATCGCCACCATGGCGAGCCCGCCAAAGAACATCTGTCGCTGCACGTAGTGGAACGGCTGAAACCCGTTTTTCTCCGCCAGTGGCGGCGACGCGGCCAGCCCCAGAAGGAGCCCCACGAGAAACAGGAGGGCCACGCCGAACACGGCCCATTTGTCGATCGTCCGCCACCATTTGGGGAGAATCGGTTCGCCGTCCCTTTGCGGAACGGCCCCATACACCATCTCTGTCATGACACCGCCAGTATCTGCCTCGTTGATGACCCCAGGTGCGGGATCGCGCCCCATTTTCGGGGTCTTACCGAACAGTATAACAGCTTGCCGCGCCCGTGGGAAGCGTCACCCGAATGCAACGGACCATCATTGTCTTTGTGAATAATTTGACTGGCATTTATTCATTTCACCCGTTACGGTATGTCCACCCTACCCCGCACAACCCAGAGAGGTTGGCGATTTGTATCGAGTGTCGCAGCAGTAACGAGTACCCCCCATGCCCTATCTCTATATCTATTCCCCCGATGATTTCGTCGAAGGTGCCCCCGACGAGGAGAGCACCGCCGCCGCGGGCACTCCGAATTTCACCCTGACGCTCAAACCCGGCGCGACGCCGACGCTGATCGAGATCATCGACGACGATCTTACCATCGAAGAGATCGAGGATTCCCAGACCCTCGCCACGACGCTCAATCTCGACGGCACCACCTATGCCGCCGGGACAAATATCTGGAGCGCCTATGACCTGATCAACTCCACCACCGGCCATAAGGTGACCAGCCTCCATTTCGGTGGCGATGGCTATCAGCAGGGCGTGGTGCAGGGGCTCATTTCCACCGTCGAAATGGTGCCGGGCACCAGCTATACGTTCAATCAGGAGCGCACCTCCTATCAACAAAACAACGCCTATTCCGAATATGTCGCCTGTTTCACCCCCGGGGCGCTGATCGACACGCCCCACGGGCCGCGCCCGATCGAGACCCTGGCGCCCGGCGATCTGGTGAACACCCGCGACGCAGGCCCACAGAGGCTGCGGATGATCCCGACGCGCCACCTCTCGCCCGAGACGCTGGCGGCGCGGCCCAACCTGCGGCCGATCCGGATCGCCGCCGACAGCCTGGCCCCCGGCCTGCCCGCGCAGGATCTTCTGGTCTCGCCACAGCACCGGATCCTGGCCAATTCGGCCATCGTGCAGCGCATGTTCAACTGTACCGAGATCCTGATCGCCGCCACCGCCCTGACCCGGCTTCCCGGTGTCATGATCGACAACTCGACGCGGGCGATCACCTATATGCATCTGATCTTTGACAAGCATGAGATCGTCACCGCCAACGGCCTGCCAAGCGAGAGCTTTTACTGCGGCCCCTATGCCGTCAAGGCGATGCCGCCCGACGCGCGGCGCGAACTCTACGCGCTCTTTCCCGAACTGATGGAGGACGCGCCGCTGCCCGATCCGGCCCGCCCCATCGCCAGCGGCCCGATCCGCCGCAACCTGTTGCGCCGCCACCTTAAAAACGATCGGGCTTTGTTGGAGCTCGAACGGCCATGACAGAGGCGCTATAAGGAGAAGAACGGCAGTTTGTCACAATTCTGTCAAAATCATTAACCACACTATCCGCCTAGCGACCGACAGAGCCGCGCGGACCCATCCGGCCCTCAGGCCGCAACAGTGCTGTAACGAGGCGAGCTATGCCCTATCTCTATATCTACTCCCCTTCCGATTTCGTGCAGGGCCTGCCGGATGAACAAAGCGCGGCCGCCGCTGGCAGCCCGACATTCACCCT
This sequence comes from Roseovarius sp. CH_XMU1461, assembly GCF_037027165.1. Classification (NCBI taxonomy): domain Bacteria; kingdom Pseudomonadati; phylum Pseudomonadota; class Alphaproteobacteria; order Rhodobacterales; family Roseobacteraceae; genus Roseovarius; species Roseovarius sp. CH_XMU1461. The sequence goes on along the minus strand of NZ_JAYMDV010000002.1, from coordinate 81,796 downwards.
GACGCTGAAGGAGGGCGCGACACCGACGCTGGTGTTCGTCAACGATGACGACACGGTGTTCGACGAGGTAGACAGCAGCCAAACCATCGCCGACACGCTCGATCTCGACGGGACCAGCTATGCGGCGGGGACCTCGATCAACACCGCCTATGACCTGATCAACAGCAGCACCGGGCATAAGGTGACGGCCTTTCATTTCGGTGGCGACGGCTATCAGCAAGGCGCGGTACAGGGTCTGACCTCGACCGTCGCGATGACGCCGGGCACCTCCTATACGTTCAACCAGGAACGCACCTCGCATCAGCAGGACAACCAGTACAGCCAATATACCGCCTGTTTCACCCCCGGCACGATGATCGAGACCGCCGAGGGACCGCGCGCCATCGAGACGCTGCGCCCCGGTGATCTGATCGAGACCCGCGACCATGGGCTGCAGCCGCTGCGCCTCTTGCCGAGCCGCCACATCGGTGCCGAAGAGCTGCGCCAGCGGCCGAACCTGCGGCCCGTGCGCATCCGCGCCGACAGCCTCGCCCCCGGTGTGCCCGAACGCGATACGCTCGTCTCGCCGCAACACCGCATCCTGAGCCAATCGCTCATCGCGCGGCGTCTGTTTGGCAAGGACGAGGTGCTGGTCGCCGCCGTGGCGCTGACCAAACTGCCCGGCATCGAAAAGGCCGAAGATCTGGATGAGATCACCTATATCCATCTCGTGCTCGACGAGCATCAGATCGTCACCGGCGACGGGCTCGCCTCCGAGAGCTTTTACTGTGGGCCAAATGCCATGCAATCCCTGTCACCCGAGGCGCTGGCCGAGCTGCAGGCGGTCTTTCCCGACATGAAGGACTGGGCCCCCGGACACATGCCGCCGCGCGCCCGGCCCTTCGCGCTTGGCGCGGGACGCCGCGAATTGGTGCGCCGCCACGCCCGTCAGGACCGCTCGCTGCTCGAGGCGCGCTAGGCTCGGCCCTTGATGTTCGGCTCTTGACCCGGGCGCGCCCATGCGGCAGGGGCTGATCCATGCAAATCGACACGCTGATCCTTGGCGCCGGCGCGGCCGGCATGATGTGCGCGGCCCATGCCGGGGGCCGCGTCGTGGCCATCGACCATGCCAAGGCCCCGGGCGAGAAAATCCGTATCTCGGGCGGCGGGCGCTGCAATTTCACCAATCTGCACTGCACGCCTGAGGCGTTCCTGTCGCAGAACCCGCATTTCTGCAAATCCGCGCTGAGCCGCTATACCCAATGGGATTTCATCGAACTGGTCGAGGCCCATGGCATCGCCTGGCATGAAAAGACGCTGGGCCAGCTCTTCTGCGACGTGAGCGCCAAGGACATTATCGCCATGCTGCGCGGGCTGATGCAGGCGGCGGGCGCCGAGCTCTGGCTCGAGACTTCGTTGGTCGAGGTGACGCGCGACGGCGATCTCTTTCGCGTGACGCTGGAACGCGGTGGCCGCCGCAACAGCCTTGTGACCCGCAATCTCGTGCTGGCCAGTGGCGGCAAATCCATCCCCAAGATGGGGGCGACCGGCCTCGCCTATGATCTCGCGCGGCAATTCGGCCTGCGCGTCACCGAGACGAGCGCGGCGCTGGTGCCCTTTACCTTCTCAGATCAGCGCTTTGCGCCGCTCGCGGGCGTGTCGCTGCCGGTGCGTGCGCGCGCAGGATCAGGCAGCTTTGACGAAGCGATGCTGTTCACCCACCGGGGCCTCTCTGGCCCCGCGATGCTGCAGATTTCCTCCTATTGGCAGGAGGGCGGCGACATCACCGTCGATCTCGACCCCGAGGCGCGGCTCTTTGCGGCCCTGCGCGCCAAACGGGCCGAGGCGGGACGGGTCAACCTGACCACCGAGCTTGCCCGCCACCTGCCGCAGCGGCTGGTCGACGCGCTGCCCGAGCATCTGGGTCTCAGGCTCTCGGGCAATCTCGCCGATCAATCCGACGCGGCGCTGCAGGCGCTCTGTGACGCGCTGCGCAACTGGCAGCTGCGCCCGCAAGGCACCGAGGGCTATCGCACCGCCGAGGTGACGCTCGGCGGCATCGACACCGATGATCTGTCGTCGAAAACGATGGAGGCCCGGCCCTGCCCCGGCCTCTATGCCATTGGCGAGGCGGTGGATGTGACCGGCTGGCTTGGCGGCTATAATTTTCAATGGGCCTGGTCCTCGGCCATGGCCGCCGCCCGCGCCATCGCCCAAGGCTGATCAGAGCAGACCGCCAGACATGAAGCCGAGGGGACATCCGCAGACGCCCCCCCGCCCCCAGGCTCCTTCCGAGAGTAGGATCAGAAGAACCCCAGCTTGTTCGGGTTGTAGCTCACCAGCATGTTCTTGGTCTGCTGGTAATGTTCGAGCATCATCTTGTGGTTTTCGCGCCCGATCCCCGATTGCTTGTAGCCGCCAAAGGCCGCATGGGCCGGATAGGCGTGGTAATTGTTGACCCAGACGCGCCCCGCCTCGATCGCCCGGCCAAAGCGGTAGCAGGTGTTGGCGTCGCGCGACCAAACGCCCGCGCCGAGCCCGTACATTGTGTCATTGGCCAGCGCCAAGGCCTCGTCGGCATCCTTGAACGTGGTCACCGACACCACCGGGCCAAAGATTTCCTCTTGGAATACCCGCATCTTGTTGTGGCCCTTGAGGATTGTCGGCTGAATGTAATAGCCGCCCGAGAGATCGCCCTCCATCGGGGCCGCCGCGCCGCCGGTAAGCACCTCGGCCCCCTCTTCGACGCCGATCTGGAAATAGGAGAGGATCTTCTCCTGCTGCTGGGCGCTGGCCTGGGCCCCGACCATCGTGTCGGGCAGGCGCGGATCGCCCTGTTTGATCGCCTTCACCCGCTCGATGGCACGGGCAATGAACTCTTCATAGATGTCCTCTTGGATGAGCGCCCGGCTCGGACAGGTACAGACCTCGCCCTGGTTGAAGGCAAAGAGCACGAAGCCCTCGACCGCCTTGTCGAGAAAGGCGTCATCCTTGGCCATCACGTCGGAGAAGAAGATATTGGGCGATTTGCCGCCCAGCTCGAGCGTCACCGGGATCAGGTTCTCGGTGGCATATTGCATGATCTGCCGCCCGGTCTGGGTCGAACCGGTAAAGGCGATCTTGGCGATCCGCTTGCTTTGGCCGAGCGCCGCGCCGACCTCGGCACCATAGCCATTGACAATGTTGAGCACCCCCGGCGGCAGCATCTCGCCAATGATCTCGGTCAGCACCATGATCGCCGCAGGCGTCTGTTCGGCGGGTTTCAGCACCACGCAATTGCCCGCCGCCAGCGCCGGGGCGAGCTTCCACGCCGCCATCAGGATCGAGAAATTCCACGGGATGATCTGGGCGACCACGCCAAGAGGTTCGTGAAAGTGATAGGCGACCGTATCATTGTCGATCTGGCTCATCGCGCCTTCCTGACCGCGCAGCACCCCGGCGAAATAGCGGAAGTGATCCACCGCCAGCGGAATATCCGCCGCCATGGTTTCGCGGATCGGCTTGCCATTGTCCCAGGTCTCGGCGGTGGCGATGAGCTCGAGATTGGCCTCGATCTTATCCGCCAGCTTGAGCAGCAAGGTCGAGCGCTCGGCCGCAGCCATCGCGCCCCAGCTCTCCTTGGCCGCATGGGCCGCATCGAGCGCCAGCTCGACATCCGCCGCGTCCGAGCGCGCCACTTCACAGACCTTGGCGCCGGTGATCGGCGTCACATTGTCGAAATAGCGGCCATTGACCGGGGCCGTGAATTTGCCGCCGATATAATTGTCGTAGCGCGCCTTGAAAGGCGAGGCAAAGCCGGTCTCGGCTTGGGTCATCTCGTTCATTGTGTATCCTCCTCAAATGGTCCGGGTCCTCCACCCGGATCATCTCTGAGGCTGCCCCATGTCGCCGGTTTGGTCAGGCGGGGGGCAACAGATTGCAGCCGTGTTTCGTCTCAGAACTGAGACACACAGGGGGCACCGTCCGCGCCGATCAACCGTCTAGCCCGAGCCGCTTCATCCGGCGATAGAGCGTCGCCCGCCCGATGCCGAGCGCCCGGGCCGCCGCGCTCACATTGCCATCGGCCCGCGCCAAGGCCCGTTTGAGCGCCGCCCGCTCGGCCCGCTCGAGGCCGCGCGGCCCGGCCTCGCCGCCGATCACATCGCTGGCCGGTCGCGGCCGCAGCGCGCCTCGCGGCTCAAGCCCAAAGGCCCGCCGCGCCGCCCGCGTCGCCCCCACCACGAGATCATCGCCATCCACCGCCAGAAGCGTTGACAGCGCGCCCTCGCCCTCCGCCGCCACGACGATGCGCGCGCCGGGAAAGGAGGCGCGGAAATATTCCGCCTCGATGGCCTGCGCGGTCTGCGCCACGGTGGCCGCGATGAGCCGGTTGACCCCCGCCGTCTGATCGGCCCGCGCACTCGACACATCGAGCGCCCCGAGCAATTGCCCATCGGCGCCAAAGATCGGCGCGTCGAGACAGCTCATGCCGATGTTGCGGGCGAGGAAATGTTCGTCGCGGTGGATGGTCACCTGCCGCTCTTCGGCGATGCAGGTGCCGATGCCGTTGGTGCCCTCGCGCGCCTCGCTCCAATCCGCGCCATTGCGCAGACCCCAGCCGTCGAACACGCCCCGGTCGCCATCGCCACAGCGCCGGTCGAGGATCACCCCCGCCGCATCGGTCAGCACCACGCCACAGCCGGAACTGCCCACCAGCGTATAGAGCTGATCGAGCTTGGGTGCCGCCACATGCAGGAAATGATCGTGCCGCGCGCGCCGCTCAGCAAGCTCGCGCCCCTCCAAGACCACACCCTCGGTGCGCCCCGGATCGAGCCCATGCTTTTCCAAAGACCGCCACCAAGACGCCGCCAGCGCCGAACGGGCCGCCGCACGGCCCGACTGCACCGCGGCGAGCACGGTTTCGATATGGCGCTTGCCTTGGCTCACGCGTCATCCTCCCTGAGGAGAAAGACTAGCCGCGGCGGGGCCACTTGGCAATCTTTGCGCGAAAGACCCCGCCGCCCGCAGCTTTCACGGGCGCGGATCTGGCACAGAGCCTATGCGCGTCTGGCCACGCTCAGGAGGTGGGGTGGAACTTGCCCTTGGGCGAGAGGGTGAAGATCTCGCAGCCATTGGCCGTCACGCCGATAGAATGTTCAAACTGCGCCGAGAGCGATTTGTCGCGGGTGATCGCGGTCCACTCATCCGACAGCACCTTGGTCTCGGGGCGGCCCAGATTGACCATCGGCTCGATGGTAAAGAACATGCCCTCTTCGAGAACCGCCTGGGTGCCCGGCCGCCCGTAATGCAGCACATTGGGCGGCGCGTGGAACACCCGGCCCAGCCCGTGACCGCAGAAATCGCGCACCACCGACATGCGCTGCGCCTCGACATAGGTCTGAATCGCATGGCCGATGTCGCCGAATGTATTGCCCGGCTTGACCGCCTCGATGCCGATCATCAGCGCGTCATGGGTCACCTGGATGAGCTTTTCGGCATAGGGTTTCGGCTTGCCCGCGACGAACATGCGGCTGGTGTCGCCATACCAGCCATCGACGATCACCGTCACATCAACATTGATGATATCGCCATCGATGAGCGTGTCATCGTCGCGCTTGGAGGTGTCGTTCTTCCATTTGCGGATCTTGTCGCCGGGAATGCCGTGACAGACCACATGGTTGACGCTGATGCAGGAGGCATGCTGATAGCCGCGATAGCCGATGGTGGCCGATTTCGCCCCCGCCGCCTCGACCCGGTCCTCGATCAGCTTGTCGATGGCCGCCGTGCTCTGGCCGACAAAGACGTTCTCCGCCACCTCGTCGAGGATCTCCGCCGCCAGCCGTCCGGCGGCATGCATCCCGGCAAAATCTTCCGCCTCATGGATACGGATGCCGTCCTTGGTCAGTCTGCCGCGATGCTGGTCGTTCACGCTGGGCCTCAAGAATTTAAACAGGGTTTTCATCACTTCGCGCCCTATCTAGGCAATATGTGCGCCAAGGGCCATAGGGGCGGGACATTTTTACCACGTGCGCGCCGCGACACCGGGACGCCCCTGTTGCCCCGCTGGGCGCGCCCGACAATCTATGACATAGCGCCGCGCAAACCCGGTGCCAGTTGAAAACGACAGGAGTGACACTCAGCCATGGATGCTTTGCAGGATCTGTTCAATCAGGAAATCTACAACGGTCAGACCCTGGCCGATCTCGTGACGCTCAAGGCGTTGACCGGCCTTTTGGGCAGTCTCGTCGCGGCCATCGTGATCATCCTTCTCGGCATCGTCCTGTCGGGCTGGGCCAAGCGCCGCATCACCGGGCTGAGCGACCGCCACGCCTCGCTCGATCAGACGCTGTTTCACTTTCTCGGCAATATCGCCCGCTACACGATCCTCGCCTTCACCGCGCTTTTCGTGCTCAACACTTTCGGCATTCAGACCACCTCGCTCATCGCCGCCATCGGTGCGGTGGGTCTGGCCATCGGTCTGGCGCTGCAAGGCACGCTGTCGAATGTGGCGGCGGGGGTGATGATCATCCTCTTTCGCCCCTTCAAGATCGGCGATTTCATCGCGGTCGCAGGCGAAATGGGCACGGTCAAGGATATCACGCTCAACGTGACCGAGATCGCCAGCCTCGGCAATGTGCAGACGATCATCCCCAATTCCGAGGTCTGGGGCAACACGATCTCCAACTACTCGACCTATCCGCTGCGCCGCGCCGAATGGACCTTTGGCGTGGGCTATGGCGTCAATCTCGCCCGGGCCGAAAAGGTGATCCGCGACACGATCATGGCGGACGAACGCTCGCTCGAGGATCCCGCACCGTTCTTTCAGGTCAACAATCTGGGCGACAGCTCGGTCGATTTCCTCGTCCGCGTCTGGGTCAGCTCGGCCGATTACTTTCAGTATCAGGCCGATATGAAGCGCAAGGTGAAAGAGGCGCTCGACGACAACGGGCTCGACATTCCCTTCCCGACCCGCACCCTCGTGCAGGCCAAGTGAGCTATCGCACCGTCACCCTGTCGCGCAGGGTGACGGCCTCGGGGCTGATCGCACAATCGAGCGCGATCACCTCGACCCCCGCCGCCCGCGCCGCCGCGAACCCTGCCGCATAGGCCGGGTCGATGTCCTGGGCGAGGGTCATCTCGCGGCAATCCGTCCGCTGCACGAGATAGAGCATCACCGCCCGATGCCCGGCCTCGGCCATGCGCGCCAGTTCCATGAGATGCTTGGTGCCGCGCGCGGTGACGCTATCGGGAAACTCCGCGAGCCCTGCCTGCCGCGACAATGTCACGGATTTCACCTCGACATAGGCATCACGCCGCCCCGCCCCGCTCAGCAGGAAATCGATGCGGCTCTTCTCGCCATAGGGCACCTCGGGGCGGATGAGATCATAGCCCGCCAGCTCGGCCACCTGCCCCGCTTTGAGCGCCGCGCGCAGCGCCCGGTTGGGCAGGCTCGTATCCACCCCGGTGAAATGGCCGTTCTCGTGATCGACCAGCCGCCAGCCGAATTTGAGCTTCTTCTTGGGATCGTCATTGGGCTCGACCCAGATCCGCATCCCCGGCTCGGCCAGCCCCATCATCGATCCGGGATTGGCGCAATGGGCGGTCACCTCCCGCCCATCCGCCTCGAGCCGGATGTCCGCCAGAAAGCGTTTATAGCGACGAATGAGCCGTGCCGGCACAAGAGGGGTTTGAAAGCGCATGGTCCCGGCCCTATACCCAATGCAACACCCGTTCAAGACGGGCACCCCGGTGCCCCCGTGCTTGCCGAACTCGAAGAGGCCGCCATGACCAATCCCACCGCTGCCATGCTGATCATCGGGGACGAGATCCTCTCGGGCCGTACCCGCGACGCCAATATGCACCATCTCGCCAAAGCGCTGACCAGCCACGGCATCGACCTCGAAGAGGTCCGCGTGGTGGCCGATGTGCCCGATGCGATCACCGAGGCGGTCAAGGCGCTGGCGGCGCGCTACACCCATGTCTTTACCTCCGGCGGCATCGGCCCGACCCATGATGACATCACCGCCGACAATGTGGCCCGCGCCTTTGACCGGCCCATCGATGTGCGCGACGACGCCCGCGCCATCCTCGCCGCCCATTACGACCGGCAGGGGATCGAGCTGAACGACGCGCGGCTGCGCATGGCGCGTATCCCCGAGGGCGCGACGCTCATTGAAAACCCGATCAGCGCGGCACCGGGGTTCAGCCTCGAAAACGTCCATGTCATGGCGGGCGTCCCGGCAATATTCGAGGCAATGGTGGCGGGCGTCCTGCCCACCCTCACCGGCGGCGCGCCGATCCTGTCGCAGAGCCTGCAGCTCTTGCGCGGCGAAGGCGATATTGCCGCGACCCTCGGCCAGATTGCCGAGGAGTTCCCCGAGCTGAGCTTTGGCTCCTACCCGTTTCAGCTCAACGGCGCCTTTGGCACCAATGTGGTGGTGCGCGGCTCGGATGCCGTGCGGCTCGATGCGGCGATGGCGGCGCTCGACCGGGCCTTTCCCGCATGAGCGCCCCGGTCAATCAGACCCCCGACATGGCCCGCCTCTATGAGGTGGTCGAGGTGACTTGGCCCGCGGCCCGGCTCATCCCCGCCGCGCCCTTTACCCTGCGCGACGGTGCGGGCGGCGGCAAACGGGTCTCGGCGGCAACGCTCGACAGCCCCGGCGGCACCGCCCCCGAGGGTGAGATCGAGCGCGCCGCAAGCGCCATGCGCGCCCAAGGCGAGACACCGCTCTTCATGCTGCGCGACGGCGATCACGACTTTGACGCCCAGCTCGCCCATGCGGGCTATGACATCATCGACCCGGTCAACATCTGGCTCTCGCGCATCGAGACGCTGAGCGAGATGACCCCGCCGCGCACCGCGAGCTTTCACATCTGGGAGCCGATGGCCATTCAGCGCGACATCTGGGCCAAGGGCGGCATCGGCCCGGCACGGCTCGCCGTGATGGACCGCGCCACCTGCCCCAAGACCTCGCTCTTTGGTCGCAATGGCGACCGCCCCGCCGCCACCGGCTATGTCGGGCTGCATGACGGCATCGCCATGGTCCACGCGCTCGAAGTGCTCGCCAGCCAACGCCGCGCCGGTCAGGGCCGCTGGTTGATGATCGAGGCCGCGCGCTGGGCCGCCGCGCAGGGCGCGCAGCATATGTCGGTGATCTGCACCGCCGCCAACACAGGCGCCAACGCGCTCTATTCCGCTCTCGGCATGGCCCGTGTCGGCGGCTATCATTACCGTATCAAGAAGGATGAAGATTGATGAGTGACCCACGCCCCACCGCCCTTGACCTGCCGATGGTCGACCCGCTGCCGCCCGAGACGCAGAAATATTTCGATGTCTGTCAGGACAAGCTCGGGATGATCCCCAATGTGCTGCAGGCCTATGCGTTCGACATCGACAAGCTCAACGCCTTCACCGCCATGTACAATGACCTCATGCTCGCCGACAGCGGGCTGAGCAAGCTCGAGCGCGAGATGATCGCCGTGGTGGTCAGCGCGATCAACCGCTGCTGGTACTGTCAGGTCGCCCATGGCGCGGCGGTGCGGGCGCTCTCGGGGCGGCCCGAGCTGGGCGAGGCGATGGTGATGAACTGGCGCATGGCCGATCTCGACGCGCGCCAAACCGCGATGCTCGAGTTTGCCGAAAAGGTCACGACCGCCAGCGCCAAGATCACCGAAGCCGACCGTCAGGCCCTGCGCGACGCCGGGTTCAGCGACCGCGACATCTGGGACATCGCCAATGTGACCGGGTTCTTCAACATGTCGAACCGGGTGGCCAGCGCCACTGCGATGCAGCCCAATCCCGACTATCACGCCCAGGCCCGGTGACCATGCGGGCTGGCTTTGTCCGGCGGGGGTTGCCCGCCATGTTGTGTCTTGGCGCCACCGGTTTCGGCGCTCCCTCTCTGGCGCTCGACCTGGTGCTGCCGGGCCGCGCCGTTCAGACCCATCAGGAGAGCCGGACGGGCGACCGTCTGGCCGTGCCACTGGACCGATGGGACACCGACCATATACCGACGCAGTACATCGAAGGCACGATCGACCTGCAAAGCTGGCGCATCACCGGCGGCGGCACCAGCACGCTGCAGGCGCTCGACGCGCTCGCCCGGCAATTGGGTGAGGCCGGCTATCAGACCATGCTGCGCTGCGCGGGCCGCGACTGTGGTGGCTTCGACTTTCGCTTTGGCCTTGATGTGCTGCCGGCGCCCGCGATGTTCGTCGATCTCTTCGACTATCGCTTTCTCTCGGCCCGCCTCGGCCAAGGCGATACCGCGCCCCATGCCACCGTGCTGATCAGCACCACCGGCGCCAACACCTATGCCCAGATCACGCTGGTCCGTCCCGAGGGCGCGGAACCGCTGCGCATCCGCGCCAGCACCACCGCCCCCGATCCGGCCACGACGCCCACCGAGACTGCGACCCCAGAGACCGCGCCCAACCCCGGCACTGCGACCCCGCCGACGCCCAGCGCGCCGTCCCCCACCGCTGCGCCCGGCGAGATCACCGAACAGCTCATGTCGCAAGGTCATGGCATCCTTGGCGATCTCGACTTTGCCACCGGCTCGGCCACGCTCGGCCCCGGGCCCTTTGCCTCGCTCACCGCGCTGGCCGCCTATCTCAAAGGGGATGGCGCGCGCCGCATCGCGCTGGTCGGGCATACCGATGCCACCGGCGGGCGCGACATCAACATCTCGATCTCGCGGCAACGCGCCCGGGCCGTGCTCGACCGTCTGGTCGAGGGTCACGGCGTGCCCCGCGCCCAGCTCGAGGCCGATGGCGTGGGCTATCTCGCGCCCATCGCGTCGAACCTCTCCGAGGCCGGGCGTCAGGCCAACCGCCGCGTCGAGGCGGTGCTGCTCACCACCCAATAGGGCCGATCACGGCTCTCGAAACGCTTCTTTCGATTTGTAGAGCGGCTTGAGCAGATATTGCAGCACCGTCTTGCCGCCGGTGTGCAGCTCGACCTCGGAGAGCATGCCGGGGCGGATCTCGATCGCCTGCTGGCGCGGGGTGAGCGCGGTCATATCGACCTTGAGCGTCACCTTGTAATGCGGATCGCCATTGGGATCGCGGGCGTTTTCATCCTTGAACGTGTCGGAGGAGATGAAATCCACCTCACCCTTGAGCGTGCCATAGATCGTGTAATCATAGGCGGTGAGCTTGATCGTCGCCTCCTGCCCCTCGCGGATATTGCCGATATCCTCGGGCGCCACCCGCGCCTCGACAAAGAGCTCTTCATCGAGCGGGGTGATCGACAGGATCTGCTCGCCCGGCCGCACCACGCCGCCGATGGTGGTGATGTTGAGATCGTTGACGATGCCGCGCATCGGGCTCACCAGCGTCGTCCGGTCGAGCTGATCGAGCGAGGCCGCAAGGTTCTGCCGCAGGGTCGCCAGCTCCTTGAGCGTGTCGGAATACTCCTGCGCCCGGTCGAGCTCGGTCTGGGTGACGATCTCGTCATAGCGGGTCTTGGCATCGGCATGGGATTTGCGCGCCCGGGTCACTTCGATCAGCGCCACCACCTTTTTCTTGAGAAGCCGCTCGAGCAGGTCCATCTCTTCGCGCGCCTGTTTGAGAACCGCGCCCGCGCCTTCGCTGCGCTTGACGTAATCGGCCTGCCGCGCCTGCAAGAGCGACCGCTCCGAGGCCACGATATCCGGGCTGCGGGTCGCCAGATCCTCGGGCACGGTGAAATCGAACTGCCCCGCCAGCTCGGCCTCGAGCCGCAGCCGCCGGATCTCATGCGCCGCCACCTGATCGCTCAGGTCTTCGACCGAGGACCGGAACTGTGTGCCATGCAGCCGCGCGAGAACATCGCCCTGCGCCACCACATCGCCCTCCTGCACCCTGAGCTCGGAGAGAATACCGCCTTCGAGGTTCTGGATGATCTGCGGCCGCGACGAGGAAATGAACGCCCCCTCGGCGCGCACGATCTCGTCGAGCCAGGCAAAAGCCGCCCAGACGAGAAACAAAAACACCGTCGCGGCACAGAGCCAGATCGTCAGGCTCGCGCCGCGCAGCCGCGCATTGAGCTGCCCCGCGAGGTTCGTCGTCCCGACCGCCATCTCACGCCCCTCCGGCGCTGGTCAGATGGGCCAGAACCTTGTCGCGCGGGCCATCTACCGCAAGCCGGCCGTTTTGCAGGATCATCGTCCGGTCGGTCAGCGCCAGGATCGGCACCCTGTGCGTGGCAATCACCGCCGTCCGCCCGTCGAGCCATGTCTCGAGCCGGCTCACCAGCGTGCGCTCCAGCGTCTGATCGAGCGCCGCGGTCGGCTCATCGAGCAAGCACACTTTCGGGTCCTGCAGCCAAAGCCGCGCCCAGCCCACCGATTGCCGCTGCCCCTGGCTGAGCCCCTGCCCGCCATCGCCGATCTCGAGGTCGAGCCCCTTGGGATGCGCCCGTACAAACGGCCCCAGCCCGGCAAAGTCGAGCGCCGCCATCAGCCGCGCATCGTCGCGCTCGAGCAGCGTCAGATTGAGGTTCTCGCGCAGCGTCCCGGCAAAGAGCCGCACGTCCTGCCCGAGATAGCCGATGAGCCGCCGCAAATCGCCCGGCTCGATCTGGCCCATATCCGTCCCGTCGAGCATCACCCGCCCGGCCTCGGGCGCATAAAGCCCCGACAGAAGCTTGAGCAAAGTGGTCTTGCCCGACCCGTTCGATCCCAGCACAGCGAGCTTTTGACCCGGCTGAATGCTGATCCCGGCAATATCCAGCACCGGCGCGCCGCCCTCGTCATCATAGCCGAACCGAACCTCGCGCAGATCATAGCCGCCGCCGATCTCGTCGCGCCGCAGATAGCTCCGCCCCGCCGCGCGCTCCTGCTCGGAGCCGGCAATCGCGTCGAGCCCGTCGAGCGCCGATTTGACATTGCCCCAGCGCGCCATCGTGCCCGCGATCTGGGTCAGCGGGGCGAGCGTCCGGCTGGTGAGGATGCTCACCGCGATGATCGAGCCCACGGTAAATTCGCCCGCGAACACGAGGAAGGTACAGACCACGATCGCCACCACGAACGTGCCCTGCTGAATGGCCTGCGACCAGAAGGTGAGCGCCGAGGCGAGCTTGCGCTGTTCGCTGGATTTGAGCGCCGAGAGGCTGGTGAGCTCGGCCCAGAGCCGCCGCACCCGATCCTCGCCGCGCTGCGTCTTGACGGTGTCGAGCTCGAATATCGCCTCATGCAAGAGCCGCGACGCCTTGCCGCCCGCGCCCTGTGTCTCCTGCGTGAGGCGGATCATCCGCTTTTGCAGGAAGAACCCCGGCACCACCATGATGATGCCGCCGAGCACCAGAACCCAGACCACATTGCCCGCGATAGAGGCCACCAGCAGCAGGAAGACGAAGAGAAACGGAATATCCGCCACCGAGCCGATGGTCGAGGCGGTGAAAAACTCGCGCACCGAGCCAAATTCGCGCATCGCGGTGAACAGCGTCGAGGGAGACCGCCCCGCCTCTTGCGACCGCATGCCGAGAATGCGGGACATCAGAAGATCCTGCACCGTCACCTCGATCTGCCGCCCGACCCCATCCATGAGCTTGGCCCGCGCCAGTTTGAGCACGCCTTCCATCACCAGCGCCATCATCGCGCCAATGGCCAGCACCCAAAGCGTCGCCACCGATTGATGCGGGATCACCCGGTCATAGACCTGCAGCGAAAACAGCGCGACCGCCACCGCCAGCAGATTGGCCACGAAAGACCCGAGCGCGATTTCCGCGAACTGCCGTTTGAACTGCCGGAACTGGCCCCAGAACCAATGCGGCTGGGCCGTCTCGGGCACATGGCGCTCGGCGATCTGGGCAAGGCTCGCCTCGGCATGGATCGTGATCCCGGCAAAGACCGGATCAAAGCTTGCGAGCGGCACCCGCGCGCGATTGTCGACGCAGCTGCGGTCATAGAGGATGATCTCACCCTCGGCCGCGCCCAACACCAGAACATGCTGCCCGCTGGTCATCTGCGCCAGCGCCGGCCACTCTGCCTCGGCGGCGCTCGCCACCCGGCGCACCGAGATCAAGAGCCCCGAAGCGCCCATCCCTTCGGCCAGCCGCTCGGGCGAAATGTCATTGCCCTCGCCAAAGCGCAGCATGCGTTCGTAGATATCCCCCGAGGGGATCGGCTGTCCCAGCAGGGCGCTGTAGATCGACGCCAGATCGGCCCGCGTGCGCAGCCGCGGCTCCAGATCGGATGTCTGTGCCGCCGCCTGCCGTGGCGGGTGCGGGTCGTTCGACACCGGTTGCACCGGTGGCGTCGGGCCCGGGCGGGCCGAGACCCCGGTAAAGCTGAGCGTGACGGGTTTGCTGCTCACACATCACCCCCATCTGCCAGCACCCCCAGATGGCGCGCCAGCTCGATCCTTGCCCGCGACAGCTCATATTGGTGATCAATGGCGAGGCTGCGGCGCTGGGCATAGGTCTCGTAGACGCCGACCACATCCATCACCTGCCGTTGCCCGGCGTCATACTGCCGCTGAAACAGGTCGAGATTGGTCTTGGCCTGCTGGCTCAGCCGTGCGGCCTCTTCGCTCTGCCGCCGCAATCCCTCGATCCGCGCCTCGAGACGGCGCAGCACCCGGTTGCTGTCCTCTTCGGCCTGCGCCACGCGCCGGTCGGCCGCGTCGCGTTCCATCGCGATGGCCTTGAGGTTCGCCCCGGTCCCGAGACCGAGCAATTCGCCCCCGCCGAGCGTCACATTCGGCCCGCTCGATTGCGTGCCCGTCGTGCCGCTCGCGGTCAGCCCGGGCAAGAGCCCCGCCCGATCCACCTGCGCCTGCGCCACGGCGCGGTCGCGCTCGGCCTCGGCCCGCAGCATCGACAAGGGCCGCGCGCTGGTCGTGGCCACCGCCACCGTGCCGCCGCCCTGCACCGCATCGAGCGGCGTGGCGCTCATCGCGTTGAGCTCGGCCATGGCGGTGCGCGACTGCTGCTCGGCGGAGCGCAGATCAGAACTGATCTCGCCCAGCTTCTGCCGCAGCACGCTCAGATCCGACGGGTCAGACACCCCGCCCTTGACCCGCTCCTGCATGATCCATTCGAAATGGCGCATATCCTTGAGAGAGGCCTGCTGCAGCGCCGCCCGCGCCCGCCCCTCCTGCACATCGAGATAGAGATCGAGCGCGGTTTCGACCCGCGCATTGCTGTCCTCGGCAAGCCCTACGGCGGCCACTTCGACATCGGCCTTGGCAAAGCGCCGCTCGGCCTTGAGCCGCCCGTGATCGAAGAGCACCTGCTCGACAAAGATCGTCGCCACCACCTCGCTCAGCGAGCTGAGCGAAATATTCGGCCCGATCTTCGGCAGCCAGTTCTTCGACGCGGCCTCGGCGCGCAGCCGCGCGGCCCGCAGCTCGGCCTCGGCGCTGCGGCTGTTGGCCTCGAGCACCGCCTGCGCCACTTGGGCATAGGCGCTGCCCTGGGGCAGAACGCTCTGCCGGGCCTGCAAATCTGAAATCACGGTGCTCTGCGCATCTTGCTGCGACGCGGCCCCCGCCGTCGCCGGCTTGGCGAGAAAGCGCGACACCGCATTGCCATCGCCCGCCTCGGGGGCCAGACAGCCCGACAGCGCCACCATGGCCACAAGCCCCGCCACCGGCCGCATCACCCCTGACTTACAAACCCATTGCCCCATGTACTGCCCCTTGATCGGTAGCTTTTTGTTATGCGCGGCCCCCGCCATGCCGGGGGCCGCCTGTCACGCGATCAGATGACGGTCTTGATATCGTCATCGACCACGATCGAGCTGCCATTGTCGAAGCTGTAGACGCTATAGGCCTCGCCATCGACGTCTTTGGTGCCGGTCTTGCTGGCGCCGCTGATGGTGAGCGTGTCATCGGTCCCGCCGCGCACCAGAAGCGTGTCGGAATTCTCTGACAGCCCGGCCAGCATATCGGCGGTGATGGTAAGCTCGGTTTGGTCGCTGAACCGCAGATCGACGGTCTCGATGTTGAACCCGTCCACCGCGTTGCTGCCGAGATCGACCGTGGTCACCCCCGCCTCGTCGAGCACCAGATAGGTGCTGTTGGCATTGCCCGCCGCATCGGTCCCGGTTATGACAAGCTCTGAGCCGTCGGGGATGCTCTTCGGCGCGCCCGCCGCATCGAGAAAGTGATAGGTCGACTCGTTGAGAAACGCATCCTTCGCCTCATAGAGGTTGAGCTCTTGCGCCCCCTCCGGCCCATCCACACGGTGAATGGAAATGTCCTCGTCGGTGGTCTCGATCGTGGTGTTCCGGTTGCCCGAATGGTCGCGGAAATAGCCCACCACATCCGGCTGATCCGGCACCAGAGTGTCGATGGCGATGCTATCGGTCACGCTGCTCACGTTGCCCGCCGCATCGGTTGCGCGGATCACCATGTCGAAACTCTCTTCCGCCTGCGGAATATCCGCCGCCGGAAGATCAACCCGCCAATTGCCCGAAGCATCGACCACCGCCGCATAGCTCTTGCCAAAGAGATCGACGGTGACCGTCGAGCCCGGCTCGACCTTGCCGGTGAGCGTGACCCCGTCCGAGGCCTCCGCCGCATTGACCACATTGTCGCCCTCGACCGGGCTGTCCTTGTCGAGCGCATTGACCAGCGTGTCGACCCGCACCGTATCGGTGAGGCTTTGCGTGTTGCCCGCCGCATCGGTGACATCGACAATCAGCGCCGCATCATATTCGCCATCCGCAATCGCGCCGGGGCCAAAGCTCGCGACCCAATTGCCATTGGCATCGACCGCCGCCTCGACCCGCGTGCCGCCAATGCTGACAAAGACGGTCGAGCCCGGCTCGACCGTGCCGGTGAGCTCGAACCCCGATCCGGCCACATCGCCATTGATCACCGACCGGCCATCGCTCGTCGCGGCAAAGCCGCCGCCGCCCATGGTGAGATTGTCGACCCTTGTGTCCACATTCACCGTATCGCTGACCGAGGTGGCATTGCCCGCCGCATCGGTGGTGGTGGCGGTCACCACCGGATCATGCACGCCTTCGGTGATCTCATGGCTGGCATAGGTGGTGGTCCAGACGCCATTGGCCCCCGCCACAACCTCATGCGCCACCCCGTCGAGCGTGACGGTGACGGTCGCACCGGGATCGGCGCGGCCCGTGACCTGCACCCCGGCCTGCGCCTCGGCCTGGTTGATCGTGCCATCGCCGCCGATCTGATCGGCATTGAGCGTCAAGAGCCCCGCCTCGGTGTCCACCGTGACACTCTGGGTCTGGGTGCTCGTATTGCCGGCAAGATCCGTGGCCGTGGCACTCATCGTGGCGGTATAGGTGCCCGGCGTGATCTGGTTTGCGGCAAATGTCGCGCTCCAGCTGCCATCGGCCCCGGCCACCGCCGTCACCTGTTGGCTGCCAAGCTGCACCACGATGGTCGATCCCGGCTCGGACGTGCCGGTGACCTCCAGCCCCGATTGCGCCTCTTGCGCGTTGATCACCCCATCGGTGCCGCCGCTGCTGCTGGTCAGGGCGAAATTATCGACCCGCGTGTCCACCTGCACCGTGCCGGTGGTGGTGTTCACATTGCCCGCCGCATCGGTGCTGCTGGCGGTGATCTCGGCCTCATAGGTGCCCTGCGGCAAGGTCCCCGGCGCGAAGGTCACGCTCCAGCTGCCATCGCCGCCCGCGGTCACCGTCTGCTCGACGCCCTGCACGCTCACCACGACCACAGCCCCCGGCGTGGCGGTGCCAACGATGGTGGTGCCATCCGCCTCTTCGGCCTGGTTGATCGTGCCGTCGCCCTCGATCTGGCTGGTCGAGATGCTGACCGCATTGGCCACCGTGTCGATTGCGATACTTTCGGTCACCGTCGTGCTGTTGCCCATGGCGTCGCGGCTGATCACCGTCACCGCGCTGGTGTATTCGCCCTCGGGCAGGCTGCCCGCCTCATAGGTGACGCTCCAGCTGCCGCTCTCGCTCACCACCGTCTCGCGGGTCACGCCTTCGACGGTGACGCTGATCGTCGCCCCCGGCTCGCCGCTCCCGGCAAGCTCGATCCCCTGCCCGAATTCTTCGGCGTTGAAAATCTCGCCGCTGGCCTCGGTGCCTTGGGTCACAGAGGTCTCGGGCGGGGTCGTATCAATCGTGACCTCCGGCCCGGCCAGATCGCTCGTCGTGCCATCCGGCTCGACCACAGTCACAGTGGCCGTGTGCATGCCGTCCGAAGTGAAAGTGTCGCCGGCAAACTCGGCCTGCCAATTGCCCTCGTCATCGGCGGTGGTCTCGACGCTCTTGTCGCCCAGGGTGACCGTGACGGTCGATCCCGGCTCGGCGCGACCGGTGAGGGTCACGCTATCGGTGTCCGGGCCAACCCCGTCACCGCCGAGCGTGATCGGCCCCTCCTGATCCACCGACGGGGCAATCCGCCCGTCGCCCGAGCCACTGCCATCGCCCGGAATGAGGGTCGAGGCCGCCACCGCCGCCGCGCCCACACCCGCCGCTGTCGCCAGACCGCTGCCGCCAAAAAGCGCCGCCGCCCCGAGCATCGAGACATCCTCGTCACCGGTCCCGGCAATCGCCGCGACCCGCTCGTCCTCGTCGAGGAAGATCAGCTCTTCCGACGGGCTCCACTTGCCCCATTGCTCGGTCGGCCCGTATTGCGCGTAGAGCGTGCCATTGCCGCCCTCGACCAGCGTCACCTCGTTGAGATAACCATCCGCCGAAATGAAAAGCCGGCTGTCCGGCACCCCATCGGCGCCAAAATAATCTTCGAGAATGATCACCCGCCCATCGGTCAAGGTGATCTGCAAATCGCCGCCGCTGCGCGCATATCCGTTGACCTCGGATTGCCGCAGGTTGAGCGATAGCTCCTGCCCCGGTTCGGCCCGGAGCGTCATCATGCTGTCGTTTTCGGAAATGGACCCATATTGGGCTGCACCCGCACTCGTGCGGGTGACGAAATCAATCGCCTTCATAACACCACCACTCTTAAAGCCTCTGCCCCCACTTTGGCGTGAGGGCGTTTTTGTTGTCTTTGATCTTCTGAGCCGATTTTAATCCCACCGCCACATTTCTGCCAGAAAATTTTCAGGATTTCTCCCAACTTCGCGGCTTGGCGTGCATTTACAGGGGCTTCGCGCGTCGCGTCCCGCGCGCCGCGCGCTAACACACGGGAGTCAAACGGTTTTAAGAGTCAAATTTGCAACACTGCATGGGCGCACACTCACTCTCCTATAGGTTGATTTTCCTCAAAATAATCCGATCTTGACCCCGGATTAATTGCGCTTCACTCTCCCCCGACACGACCATCCCAGAGGCCCGCCATGTCCGACCATCTCTCCCGCACGACCGAGCTTCTGGAACAGATGATCGCCTATCCGACCATCTCGGATCAGAGCAATCTCGACATGATCGCGGCGCTGGCCGATCTGCTCGACGCCGCCGGCGCGCGGGTCGATCTCTTCCATGACGACACCGGCGCCAAGGCCAATATCTTTGCCACGCTCGGCCCCGAACGCGACGGCGGCATCGTGCTCTCGGGCCATACCGATGTGGTGCCGGTGGCCGATCAGGACTGGACCACCGATCCCTTCCTCGCCGACCTGCGCGACGACCGGGTCTATGGCCGCGGCAGCTGTGACATGAAGGGCTTTATCGCCGCCTGCGTGGCGCTCGCCCCCTCCTTTGCCAGCCGGGTCAAGGAGCGCCCGCTGCATTTCGCCTTCACCTATGACGAGGAAACCGGCTGTTTCGGCGGTCAGGCCCTGATCCAGAGCCTGCGCGACAAAGGCCTCACCCCCGGCCTCGCCATCATCGGCGAGCCGACCTCGATGCGCGTCATCGAAGGCCACAAGGGCTGTTTCGAATATTCCACCCATTTCCACGGGCTCGCAGGCCATGGCTCGGCCCCCGATCGCGGCGTCAACGCGGTCGAATATGCCGCCCGCTATGTCACCCGACTGCTCGACCTCAAGGACGAGCTGCGCGCCCGCGCCCCCGCCAGCAGCCGCTTTGATCCGCCCTGGACCACGATCAACACCGGCGGGCTCACCGGCGGCGTCGCCCATAACGTCATCCCCTCCGCCGCCCGCGTCGATTGGGAAATGCGCCCGGTGCAAAATTCCGACGCCGATTTCGTCAAGGAGAACCTGCGCGACTATTGCGCCAATGTGCTCCTGCCCGCCATGCAGGCGGTCGACCCCGACGCCCGCATCGACACCGAAATGATCGCCGAAGTGACCGGGCTCGAACCCGCCGACGCCAATGAGGCCCGCGACATCGTGCTGGAGCTGACCGGCGGCGCCCGCCCCGATCTGGTGGCCTTTGGCACCGAGGCCGGGCTCTTTCAGCATTATGGCCTCTCGGCGGTGGTCTGCGGGCCGGGCTCGATCGAACAGGCCCATAAGGCCGATGAATATGTCTCGCTCGATCAGCTGAGCCAATGCCTCGACATGCTCGACCGGCTCGGAGACAGGCTGGGCGACAGGCTCTGACCCCGCCTCTTTCTGGTGTCAAATACCCAGAGCGCCGCGCTTACAGGCGGCGGAACGTCAGGTAATGGGGCACCCGTCCCTCGCGCAGCGCCTTTTGCTCATAGCGCGTGCTGATCCAGTCGCCCCAGCTCTCGCGCCAATCGCTCGGCCCCTCGGCCAGCCATTCGAACCCGTGGCGCGGCACCTCTTCGAGGGTCTGGCGGACGTAATCGGGAATATCCGTCGCCACCCGCAGGATCGCGCCGGGCTTCATCACCTGCGCCAAGGGCGCCAGATGCTCGGGCGTGACAAACCGGCGACGATGGTGCCGCTTTTTGGGCCAGGGATCGGGATAGAGCAGAAAGGCCCGCTCGATACTGGCCTCCGGCAGCACGTCAAAGAGATCGCGCGCATCGCCCGGATGCACCGCCAGGTTCTCAACCCCGGCGCGGCGGATCTTGCCCAACAGCATCGCCACCCCGTTGATAAAGGGCTCGGCACCGATGATCGCCACATCCGGATTGGACTGCGCCTGATGCACCAGATGCTCGCCACCGCCAAAGCCGATCTCGAGCCAGACCGGACGCTTGCCAAACCGCGCCTCAAGGTCGAGAGCCACCCGCTCGGGGTTTTCCTCCCAGCCCACCGGCCCCGGCGACAGCGCCGCCAGATCCTCGTCGAGATAGCGTTTCTGGCTGTCCTTCAGGGTCTTGCCCTTGAAGCGGCCATAGAAATTCCGCCAGGGCGCGCCCGAGGCATGGGTTTGGGGGGTGTCATCATCCTGCGTCATGCGCCGCGATGTAGCGCCGCGCGGCGCGGGGCGCAATCCCTAGCCCTCCTCCCAAAGCCCTGCGCGCCGGGGCTAGGGGCGGATTTGGGTATTTGACACCAGAAAGAGGATGGGGCCCCGCAAGAAAGAGACAGGGCGGCGCAGGTTGCCCCGCGCCGCCCCGATCCTCTGTCCTGTCCCTGCCGGGATCAGGCGTTTTTCTTGAGCGTCTCCGCCAAATCGGTGCGTTCCCAGCTAAAGCCGCCATCGTCTTCGGGGGCGCGGCCGAAATGGCCATAGGCCGCGGTGCGCTCGTAGATCGCCTTGTTGAGCTCGAGATGGGTGCGGATGCCGCGCGGCGTCAGGTCCATGGACCGCGCCACCGCCCGTTCGATCTCGGCATCGGCAAGCTCGCCGGTGCCATGGGTGTCGGCATAGATCGACAGCGGCTTGCTCACCCCGATCGCATAGCTGAGCTGGATGGTGCAGCGCTCGGCCATGCCGGCAGCGACCACGTTCTTGGCCAGATAGCGCGCCGCATAGGCCGCCGAGCGGTCGACCTTGGTCGGGTCCTTGCCCGAGAAGGCCCCGCCGCCATGCGGCGCAGCACCGCCATAGGTGTCGACGATGATCTTGCGCCCGGTGAGGCCCGCGTCGCCATCGGGGCCGCCGATGACAAAGGTGCCGGTGGGGTTCACCCACCATTCGGTCGCATCCGTGATCCAGCCCTGCGGCAGAACTTCGCGGATATAGGGCTCGACAATGGCGCGGATGTCGTCGCTCGACTGGTCTTCGCTCTCATGCTGGGTGGAAAGCACGATCGAGCTCACCCCCACCGGCTTGCCATCTTCATAGACCACCGAGAGCTGGCTCTTGGCGTCGGGGCGCAGCGTCGGCTCGGCGCCGGATTTGCGCACCTCGGCCAGCCGCCGCAGGATCGCATGGGCGTACTGGATGGGCGCCGGCATCAGCTCGGGCGTCTCATTGGTGGCAAAGCCGAACATGATGCCCTGATCGCCGGCACCGTCCTTGTCCACGCCCTGCGCGATATGGGCCGATTGCTCATGCAGGAAGTTCAGCACATGGCAGGTGTTCCAGTGGAACTTCTCCTGCTCATAGCCGATGTCCTTGATGCAATCGCGGGCGATCTGCCCGATGCGGCCCATGTAATTCTTGAGCTTTTCCTGGTCGGACAGGCCGACCTCGCCGCCGATCACCACCATGCCGGATGTGGCAAAGGTCTCGCAGGCGACGCGGGCGTCTTCTTCCTCGCGCAGGAAACTGTCGAGGATCGCGTCCGAAATGCGGTCGCACACCTTGTCGGGATGCCCCTCCGACACGGATTCAGAGGTGAAGGTGTAGTTCTGTCTTGCCATGAAATCGCTCCATTAGGGTCATCCGCCACGCCAGGAAGCCGTTGTGACGGGGATTGCGATTGGTTAGGACGCGCGCCGCCTGCGGTCAATGGCTATTCGGCCCGCGCCCAACGCCAGCAGAAATGCGAGTCCCCAGAGCAACACCGGCAGGTCGCCCTGCCGCGCATAGGGGGTCTCGGCCCGCGGCGGCGGCAGCGGCGCATCGGCATAGCCGGTCTCGCCCAGCCCCAGCCGCGTGATCACCCGGCCCTCGGCATCGATCACCGCCGAAATCCCGGTATTGGCCGCCCGGATCATCGGCAGCCCGGTTTCGATGGCCCGCATCCGGGCCTGATCGAGATGGGCATAGGGCATGGTCAACTGCCCGAACCACGCGTCATTGGTCACCAGCACCAGCCAATCGGCCCGCTCGGGAAAGCCGCGCAGATCCTGCGGGAAAATCCCCTCATAGCAGATCAGCGGCAGCCCCTTGCCCAGCGGTCCGAGATCGAGCAGCGCCTGCCCCTCCGGCCCCGGCGCATAGCCATAGCCCTGAGCCGAGGCGAGATGGGTGATCCCCCATTGGCTCAACAGCTCGCCAAAGGGCATGTATTCGCCAAAGGGCACCAGATGCCGCTTGTCATAGATCTGCACCTCGCCCTCGCGCAGCGCGCCCAGCGAATTGTAGTAAAGCCCCGCCTCGCTGCGCTGCACGCCAAAGAGCACCGGCACGCCCTGCGCCGCCTCTTCGATGGCGGCGATGAGATTGTCGGCATGGTGCAACAGCGCCGGCACCGAGGTCTCGGGCCAGACGATGAGATCGGGCCGCGTGCCCTCGGGCCCGGCAATCGCCGTCAACTCGCGCGCCCGGTTGAAAAAGATCGGCATATAGGCCGGATCCCATTTGAGATGCTGCGCCGCATTGGGCTGGACCACCCGCACCACCTGCCCGGTGGGCTCTTGCGGCGCGGCCATCCGCCCCGCGCCCCAGAGCCAGAGCCCGGCCACGGTGGCGAGCGACAAAACCGCCGCCCCGGCGGCCTGCCCGGGCCGCGCCCGCAGCGCCATCGGCACCAGCAGCAGGCAAAGCGTCATCGCCCCCAGCCCATGCACCCCCCAGAGCGCCGCCGTCTGCGCCACCGGCGTCTCGAGCCAGAGCGACCCCAAAGGCGCCCAGGGAAACCCGGTCAGCCCATAGGCGCGGAAAAGCTCGGCCAGCAGCAAGGCCGGGATGAGCGCCAGCGCCCGGCTCCGCGTGCTCCAGCCCAGCCAATGCGCCAGCGCCGTCCCCGCCCCGAAGATGAGCGCCAGCCCCCCCGCCATGCCCAAGAGCGCAAAAGGCGCCATCCAGCCATGGCGCACCGGGTCCACCAGAAACGGGTCAATGATCCAGAAATGCGTGGCGAGCACATAGCCCGCGCCCGCCCACCAGCCGCGCAGCGCCGCGCCGCGCAGGCTTGCCGCCCCGGGTAAGAGCCACAGCACCGCAGCGAGCGCCAGAAGCGCCAGCCACCACAGAGAAAAGGGCGCCTGCCCGGCGCCCATCCCGACCCCGGCCAGCGCCAAGAGCCCGCGTCGGCGCCATTCGCTCACCCGGCGCCTCCGGCCTGTTTCGTCTCGGGCACCCGCACCCGCAGCCGCTTGATCCGGCGCGGATCGGCCTCGACCACTTCGAACACGGCCTCGGAAGGATGTTCAATCACCTCGCCGCGCACCGGCACCCGGCCAAGCATCATGAAGATCAGCCCGCCGAGCGTGTCGATCTCTTCCTCATCCACATCTTCCATCTCGGTCAGACGCAGCCCGGTCTCGGCCTCGAACTCTTCGAGCGGGGTCTTGGCCAGCGCCAGATAGCTTCCCGGCTTTTCCTCGCTCCAATAGGCGCCCTCGTCGATGTCATGCTCATCTTCGATCTCGCCGATGACCTGTTCTATGAGGTCCTCGATGGTCAGCAGCCCATCCACCCCGCCATATTCGTCAATGACGAGCGCCATATGCCGCCGTTCGCTCTGCATCTTGGCGAGCAGCACGCCGATCGGCATCGACGGCGGCACATAGAACATCGGCCGCAACAGCTGGCTGAGCGAGAACCGCCCGCTATTGCCGTTGAACCCGTGTTTGAGCGCGAAATCCTTGAGGTGAACCATCCCCTGCGGCGTGTCGAGCGTGCCCTTATAAACCGGCAGGCGCGACATGCCGCTGTCGCGGAACACCTGCACCAGCTCATCCTTGGTGATGGTGGTGGGCACACAGACGATATCGGCCTTGGGAATGGCCACGTCTTCGACCGTCTTGCGGCTTAGATTGAACATGCCGGGAACATCCGATGTCGCCTCGGCCCGAGCCTCCGGCGCGTCCTGTTCCTCGCTGTCAGGGCTCAGAGCCCCGAAAATACGGGTGAAAAACCCGCCCCGTTCCTCGCCGTCTTCGCCAGTTTCCGGCTGCGCGCTCTGCGCTGCCATAGAAGACCCGTCTGTACTGTCGCCCATCTCTCTCTTTCCAAAACCGGGGCTCAGCCCCCAATGTCACACACTATATGGGTCATCTAACCCCAAATTGCCAAGTATCACCACCTCTTCTGCTTCCATCAAAGTGGCATCTTGGTCACGAATATGATCATAGCCTAAAAGATGTAACACCGCGTGAACAATCAGATGCGTCACATGGTCCTCGATCGGCTTGCCCGCGGCGCGCGCCTCGGCGGCGCAGGTCTCCCAGGAAATCGCGATATCGCCAAGCTCGGGATCAAACCCCGGTTCGGGCAGATCGGGCCGCGCGCCGGGGGTCTCGGCGCCGCGTTCCTCCGACGGCCAGCTGAGCACATTCGTCGGTCGCGGCTTGTCGCGAAACTCTTCATTGAGACCGGCAATCCGCGCATCATCACAGGCGAGCAGGCTGATTTCCCAGTCCTGCGCATCGAGCCCGAGATGCCCTAGCGTCGCCTTGGCCGCACGCTCGGCCAGCGCCGCCAGCGGCAGCGCCTCCCAGCCCTCGGCCTCGATCATCAGATCCACCAGATCGCTCATGCCGCCTCTCCCGCGCCATGATCCGCCGCAAAGGCCAAGAGCCGCGCCAGATCGGCCCGCCGCCACGCCTGTTTCGCCGCGCCCTGATTGTCCATGCCCACCGTCGCCACCACGCTCATCAAGAGCTTGACCGCCACGCCGCGCCGATAATCGCGCCAAAGCGCCGCGCGCTCATAGGCGATGCCCTGCGCCTCCAGCGCGTTGAGATAACAGGCGATCAGCGCCTCTTCATGCGCCCGCCGCGCCTCGGGCTGCAGCGACGAGATCAGCAGATAGGCGAGATCAGAGCCGCCCCGCCCCCGCGCCATGAATTGCCAATCCAGGAGCACCGCGCTCGGGCCGTCGAACATCAGGTTATCCGCCTGCACATCGCCATGGCGCAGCGTCAAAACGCCGTCGTCGAGGATCGGCCCCAGAACCGCCGCCGCATCCCGCGCCATGGCCGCGCCCAGCGCCAGCACCTCGGGCGAGAGGTCCGCCCCCGGCAACAGCGCCTGCAACGCCTGCGCATAGCCGTCCCAGCAGGCAGCAAAGCCCAGTTCTTCCGCCACCGCCGCGCCGGGCAGATCGGCCAATCCCGCCGCCCCCCAATGCGCCGCATGGCAACGCGCCAGCGCCCGCACCGCCGCCTCGGCCTCCGCCCGGCTGAGCCCGGTCACGAAAGGCACCGACCGCGCGCCCCCAAGGTCTTCGAGCACCACAACGCTGGCTCCGGCCTCGGCATCGCTCGCCGCGTGATAACAGCGCGGCACCGGCAGGCCTTCGGCATAATGATGATAAAACGCGACCTCGCGGGCATTCTCGGCCGCGAACCGCGCCCGCAGCGCCGCATCCTCCGACGCGAGCTTGACGATCACCGAGGCCCCGCCGCCGATCTCCGCCCGGTAGAGCCGCGTGCCGGTGAACCCTTCGTCCACCCCCACCCGGACCAGCCGCAGGTCGCTCACATCAGATCCCAGCGCCGCCCCGAGCCAGCCCCGCGTCACGCCCTCCGGCCCCAGCGGCACGGCATGGGGCGAAGACGCCTCAGGGGCGCGATGTCGCAACGGCGCGGTCATGTCTGTCTGCCTTCGGGCGGGTCTCCGGTCAGCTCGCCGGATCGTCCGCCTCATACGCTTCGATGATCGCCGCCACAAGCGGGTGACGCACCACATCCTTGGCGGTGAAGTAGTTAAAGCTGATGCCCTTGATCCCATCGAGAAGCCGCTCGGCGTCGCGCAACCCGCTGGTCACCCCGCGCGGCAGGTCGACCTGGCTGCGGTCGCCGGTGATCACCATGCGCGAGCCCTCGCCCAACCGGGTCAGGAACATCTTCATCTGCATCGAGGTGGCGTTCTGCGCCTCGTCGAGCACCACAAAGGCATTGGCCAGCGTCCGCCCCCGCATGAAGGCCAGCGGCGCGATCTCGATCTTCTTCTCTTCCATCAGCTTGGCGAGCTGCTTGCCCGGCAGAAAATCATTCAGCGCGTCATAGAGCGGCTGCATATAGGGATCGACCTTCTCCTTCATGTCGCCGGGCAGATAGCCGAGCTTCTCGCCCGCCTCCACCGCCGGACGGCTGAGAATGATCTTGTCGACCATGCCGTTGATGAACATGTTCACCCCCACCGCCACCGCAAGATAGGTCTTGCCGGTGCCCGCAGGCCCGATGCCAAAGGCCATCTCATTCTGAAAGAGCGAGGTGACATAGGCCTTCTGCGCCTCGGTGCGCGGCTCCACGAGCTTCTTGCGGGTCTTGATCTCGACCCGCCCGCCCTGAAACATCTCGAGCTGCCGCTCGGTGCCGCTCTCGCCCTCGGCGGGGTGGCCCATGCGCAATTCGCGGTCGATGTCGCCGGGTTCGAGCCCCTTGCCCCCTTCGAGCCGCGCATAAAGCGCCCGCAACACCTCGATCGCCTCCGCCCGCGGCTCGGCCTCACCGAAGACCGCAAGCTGATTGCCCCGGCGGAGAATCTGCACACCCATCGCGCGCTCGATCTCGGCCAGGTTCCGATCATGCTCTCCGCACAGATCGATCAACAAAAAGTTGTCTGGAAATTCAATGACCTCCTCGCCAATGGCAGAGTGGTCGGGCTCAGGCGTCAGCGTTGTCGTAGACAATCAATGCTCCCCAAAACAAGTGTCATAACTCATCGTGCCCCCTCGCCGCCCCTGGCGCAAGGCAGAATGCCCCGATCATTGCCATACTGACGAAATCGGCAGAAAAAAGCCGCGCCCCTTTCGGAGACGCGGCCCTTGGTTGTGCTGGCTGTCGCCCGACATCAGATCGGATCGGGGACGGTCGTGCCTTTGTTATAGGGGCCCACCGCCGTGTTCGGCGGCGCCACGCCGGAACAGACCGGCTTGCCATATTTGTCGAGACGCTGCGACAGATAGCCTTCGATGCCGTCGTCGATGATCCAGTGGTCACAGCCATTGGGATCGACCCAGATCCCGGCCTTGAGCTGGCTCAGGTGCTTGCTGTCAAAGCCGCGGTCAACGGTCTTGTTCTGCTTGTCGTCGCAGGCGCCAAGCGCGATTGCCGCGGTCAGGGCGAGCGTGATTTTGGTCAGTTTCATGATCTCGTCCCCTTAGCGGATGCAGATGATTTCAACGCGCCGGTTGGCCTGCATGCCCGCCGCCGTTGCGTTCGATGCCTTGGGCATCCGTTCGCCATAGCCCCGGACATCGGCGATACGCGCGCCGGTCTGGACCGCCACCCGCGCCACCGAATTGGCCCGGCGCAGCGACAGGTTCATGTTATAAGCATCCGAGGCCCGGCTGTCGGTGTGGCCCGTGATGATATAGGACACCGCATTGGCGTCGCGGAAAAACTGCTGCAGCCGCGCCCGGCCCGACGGGCTGATATTGGCGCTGTCGGTGGCAAAGAGCTGGTCGGAATTCATCACGCCACAGACATTGCCCCGGCGGCAGACCGGAATGCCCTGACGGTTGGTATGGGGCGACATATAGCCTTCCCAGCCATCGTCCATGACCCAATGCTCGCACCCGTCCGGATCAACCCAGATTGTCGGTGTATAGTCGTTCTTGCGGCTCTGCGCCTCAATCGGTGTACCTGCGACAAGCATCGTGACCCCAAGAGCCATGGCCGCAAAGCCACCAATGATGCGTCGCGCGGACGTAGAAAATCTCTCCGTCACAGCCTCTATCCTTCTATCTGTTCCCCCAAGGCGGCCACACAGATCAATGTTTCACACACCCAGTTTGCCGCCAGACTATATTATCTTGCGACCTTACCAGCTTTCCTTAACTTGTGAAGCCTAAAACGGGCAGGCCAAAGCGCATACAATCAAAGGATGCTACCCTCGCGCGTTTCAGCAACAATATGCTGCGTCCCGACCAATTGTTTCAGACCCGGGCACGTTAACCTTTGGCCGCGCCCCAGCGCCCGCGCCACACGCCCCGATGAGACCTCAGATCAATTCGCCTGCCAACGAGTTGGTCATGCTCTCGACGATCCGCACCCGGCGCAGATCGCCCACCGCAACCGGCGCATCTTTGACATGGACCGCATGCAGGTAATCCGACTTGCCGACCATCTGCCCCTCGAACCGCCCCGGCTTTTCGAACAAGACGCTCATCTCGCGCCCGACCATGCCGTCCTGGATTTCGCGCTGATGCCGGGTGATCAGATCCTGCAACCGTCCGAGCCGCTCGGTCTTGACCGCCTCTTCGACCTGCGCCCGCTCTGCCGCCGGGGTGCCGGGCCGGGTCGAATATTTGAACGAATAGGCATAGCCGTATTTCACCGCCTCCACGAGGTCGAGCGTCGCCTGAAAATCCTCTTCGGTCTCTTCCGGAAAGCCCACGATGAAATCGCCGGACAGCACGATATCGGGCCGCGCCGCGCGGATCTCCTCCATCAGCCGCAAATAGCTCTCGGCCGTATGGCTGCGGTTCATCCGCTTGAGGATCCGGTCCGACCCCGACTGCACCGGCAGATGCAGATAGGGCATCAGCTTGGCACAGCTCCCCAGCGCCTCGATGAGCGCCGCATCCATGTCGTTGGGATGGCTGGTGGTGAACCGGATGCGCTGCAACCCGTCGAGCTTGTCCAGCTCCCAGATCAGCCGCGCCAGCCCCCATTCCGCCCCATCCGGCCCCTCGCCGTGATAGGCGTTCACATTCTGCCCGAGCAGGGTGATCTCGCGCACCCCGCGCTCGATCAGATCGCGCGCCTCGTCGAGAACCGCCTTGACCGGGCGGCTATATTCCGCGCCCCGCGTATAGGGCACCACGCAGAAGGCACAGAACTTGTCACAGCCCTCCTGCACGCTGAGAAAGGCGCTCGGCCCCCGCTGCGCCTTGGGCCGCCCCTTGAGCCGGGCAAACTTGTCCTCTTCGGGAAAATCGGTGACCAGCGCCTTCTGGCCCTGCCGCGTCTTCTCTTCCATCTCCGGCAGCCGGTGATAGCTCGACGGGCCGACCACCAGATCGACCAGCGGCTGCCGCCGCATGATCTCTTCGCCCTCGGCCTGCGCGACACAGCCCGCCACGCCGATCTTGAGATCGGGCTTGGCCTCCTTGAGACCGCGCATCCGGCCCAGCTCGGAATAGACCTTTTCCGCCGCTTTCTCGCGGATATGGCAGGTGTTGAGCAGAATCATATCCGCCTCTTCCGGGCTCTGGGTCTCGACATAGCCCTGCCCGCCCAGCGCCTCCGCCATGCGCTCGCTGTCATAGACATTCATCTGACAGCCATAGGTCTTGATATAGAGTTTCTTGGCATCGGACATGCTGTCTCTCCCGGATCGCGCTTTGGGCGCTTGCTATATCAGATGCCGGAGCACTTGCAATGCAAGGGCATTTCCCCCAGTCTTTGACGAAAACGCCCGAGGCCCGATATGCAGTTCTCCCAGTTTGACGATTTCCTCACAAATGGCCGCGACCTGCTGGCGAAAGGGCCGATCGCGCTCGTTTTTCTCGAAGACGACACCGAGATCGACAGCACCCTGCGCCACCATCTCGACGCGGGCTTCAAATCGGTGCTGGTCTTCGCCCCCGATCCCTTCCCGCTCGCGCCCGACGTCGCCGAAGAGGTGCACCGCATCTCCTTCGACCGCACCCGTGGCGATGATTACGTGACCGCGATCAACAAGATCATCCCGCTGGCCGCCGGCCAATGGCTCTATTACTGCTTCAACGCCGAATATCTCTTCTACCCGTTCTGCGAGACCCGCAACGTGGCCGAGCTTCTGGCCTTCCATGCCGAAGAACGCCGCGACGCGATGCTGAGCTATGTGGTCGATCTCTATGCCGACGATCTCGACCGCTTCCCCAATGCCGTCTCGCTGGAAACCGCGCTTCTCGACCGCACCGGCTATTACGCGCTGGCCCGGCTCGATGCGGCCAATCACAACCACCCCAAGGACCGCCAGCTCGATTTCTACGGCGGGCTGCGCTGGCGCTACGAGGAACATATCCCCGCGCCCCGGCGCAAGATCGACCGCATCGCCCTCTTCCGCGCCAAGGACGGCCTCACCCTGCGCCCCGACCACACCTTCTCGGACGAGGAATACAACACCTACGCCTGCCCCTGGCACAACAACCTGACCTCGGCCATCGTCTCCTTCCGCACCGCCAAGGCGCTGAAACAGAACCCCGGCTCGACCTTCGACATCCAGACCTTCAAATGGCACAATTCGACGCCCTTCGAATGGCACTCGCGCCAACTTCTCGACCTCGGCCTCATGGAACCCGGCCAGTGGTTCTGAACTGACGCGCCCAACACCCCGCCCCCCGCTTCCCCCCCGCTTCTTCTGGCCAAAAAATATCCCGGGGGTCCGGGGGCTGGCCCCCGGCCAGGCCGCAATCCTTAACACCGCCGGTCGCACTCCGGCCCCAAACCCCCACAGTCGCAATACCGCCGTAATACCGACGCGTCACCGACCCGCCATTTTCACCCCCTCCGCCCCTGCGGCCCAAAAGCTTAACAACGAAAACCGGCCGCGGGATCGCCCCCACGGCCGGTCTCAAATGTCACAGTCTGAGCCGCTCAGAGGCTCAGAGATTGTCCGCCTGCGGCATGCCCAGCACATGGAACCCGCCATCGACCCGGATGATCTCGCCGGTGGTGCAGGCCCCCGCCTCAGAGGCGAGATAGACCGCAGTCCCCCCCACCGCCTCAAGCGTCGCATTGGCCCGCAAGGGCGCGTTCTGATCGCAATGCTTATAGGTCCGCCGCGCGCCGCCGATTGCCGCGCCCGCTAGGGTTTTCATCGGCCCGGGCGAGATCGCATTGACGCGGATGCCATCGGGGCCGAGGTCATTGGCGAGATAGCGCGTCGCGCTCTCCAGCGCCGCCTTGGCGACCCCCATCACATTGTAGTTCGGCACCACCCGGTTCGACCCTTGATAGGTGAGCGTGATCAGGCTGCCGCCCTTCTCCTTCATCAACGGATAGGCGCGCCGCGCCACGTCGATAAAGCTATAGGCCGAGATATCCATCGAATGTTTGAAATTGGCGCGGCTGGTGTTAAGGAACCGCCCCGTCAATTCGGATTTATCCGAGAAAGCAATGGCATGGACGACAAAGTCAATGCTGTCCCAGCGCGCTTGCAGCGCCTCGAACGCCGCATCGAGCGAGGCATCATCGGTCACATCCACATCGAGCAGCAGATCCGATCCGACGCTTTCCGCCAGCGGCTCGAGCCGCTTGCCAAAGGCTTCGCCCTGGTAGGAAAAGGCGAGCTCGGCGCCGGCCTCATGCATGGCCTTGGCGATGCCCCACGCGATGGAGCGGTCATTTGCCACCCCCATGATCAGGCCGCGTTGGCCCTTCATTGCACCCATAGCTTTACCCTACCCTTGAAACTTGCTCAGCAGCATCGAGCCATTCGTGCCGCCAAAGCCAAAACTGTTGGTCATCACCGTGTCGAGCCCGGCATTGTCGACCCGCGCCGTCGCGATCTCTTCCGGCTTCAAGGCCGGGTCGAGCGTGTCGACATTGATCGAGGGGATGATGAAATCATGCTCGAGCGCCAGCAGGCAATAGACCGCCTCCTGCGCGCCGGTCGCGCCCTGACTGTGGCCGGTCATCGACTTGGTCGAGGAAATCGGCGGTGTCGCCCCCTCGCCAAAGACCCGGCGCACCGCCTCCACTTCGCCCACGTCACCCACCGGGGTCGACGTGCCGTGTGCGTTGATATAGCTCACTTTTCTGCCCTCAGGCAGCCCATCGAGCGCCAGCCGCATGGCCCGCTCGCCGCCCTCGCCCGACGGCGCGACCATGTCGGCCCCGTCCGAGGTGGCGCCAAAGCCGGTGACCTCGGCATAGATCTTGGCCCCGCGCGCCCGCGCGTGATCGAGCTCTTCGAGCACCAGAATGCCGCCGCCGCCCGAGATCACGAACCCGTCGCGATCCACATCAAAGGCCCGGCTCGCACGTTCCGGCGTGTCGTTGAATTTCGACGACATCGCGCCCATCGCGTCAAACAGGCACGACAGCGTCCAGTCGAGCTCTTCGCCGCCGCCCGCGAACATCACATCCTGCTTGCCCATCATGATCTGCTCGGCGGCATTGCCGATGCAATGCAGGCTCGTCGAACAGGCCGAGGTGATCGAATAGTTGATCCCCTTGATCTTGAACGCCGTCGACAGGTTGGCCGAGATCGTCGAACACATGGTTTTCGGCACCGCAAAGGGCCCGATCCGCTTGGTCGATCCGGTTTTGAGCACGGTCTGATGCGCCGCCAACATGGCGCTGGTCGACGGCCCGCCCGACCCGGCGATGAGCCCGGTGCGCGGGTTGACGATATCGCTCTCCTCGAGCCCGGCATCGGCAATCGCCTGGCTCATCGCGATATGGGCATAGGCCGCCCCCGGCCCCATGAACCGCAGCGTGCGCTTGTCCACATGCTCCGACACATCCAGATTGACGGCCCCCGCCACATGGCTGCGGAACCCGTGTTCCTTCATGTCCTCATTGGCGGTGATCCCCGATCGACCCGCCTTGAGCGAGGCGAGTACCTCCTCGGCATTGTTGCCGATCGAGGATACGATCCCCAGCCCTGTCACGACCACGCGGCGCATGGCTGCCTCCTTTTTTCAGTGATGGTTTAGCTCTCGGAAAGAGCGACCTTCATATCCTTGACCTGATAGATCACCTCGCCATCGGCCTCGACCCGACCATCGGCCACCCCCATGGTGAGACGCCGGGTTTGCACGGCTTTGGTGAAATCCACGTAATAGGTGAGCATCTTGCGATCCGGCCGCACCATCCCGGTGAGCTTGACTTCGCCGACGCCGAGCGCATAGCCCCGCCCCTGCCAGCCGCGCCAGCCGAGGTTGAACCCGGTGAGCTGCCACAGCCCATCCAGGCCGAGACAGCCGGGCATGATCGGGTTGCCGGGGAAGTGGCAGTCAAAGAACCACAGGTCCGGGGTGATGTCGAATTCGGCAACCACATGACCCTTGCCATGGTCACCGCGGTCGGCGCTGATATCGGTGATCCGATCCATCATCAGCATCGGCGGTTCGGGAAGCTGTGCGTTGCCCGGGCCAAACAACTCGCCACGCGCACATTTCAGCAGATCGTCCTTATCGAAGCTGCTCGGGTAATCGGCCATGTAGGCATCCTTCTCATTTCTGGTGCCGGTCTTTAAGTCCCTCTAACATCGGCGGCAACGACCATGCAAGCGCGTCCGATTGACTGAGGTGCCGGATTTCCGTTTGAAATCCCCGGTAATCCCCCTTTATATTTAGCTCATCTGAAAGGATGCCAGCATATGACGCCGCAAGCGATCGAAAGAGGGACCGAATGGCTGACCCAAGCCGGGTTGCGCCCCACGCGTCAGCGCGTCGCCTTGGCGACCCTGCTGATCGGCGACGGTCAACACCGCCATGTCACCGCAGAGAGCCTGTTCGCCGCCGTGCGCGACACCGGCGACAGCGTGTCGCTGGCCACGGTCTACAACACGCTGCGCGCCTTTTGCGAGGTCGGGCTTCTCAACGAGGTGACGGTCGACGGCTCCAAGAGCTATTTCGACACCAACACCCATGACCACCCGCATTTCTTCTGGGAAGACGAAAACCGTCTCTCCGATGCCCCCGCGGATCAGCTCGAAATCACCCGCCTGCCCGACGCCCCCGAAGGCGCCGAGATTGCCAAGGTCGATGTGGTGATCCGCCTGCGCAAACGCAGCTAAGCCCGCCCCTATTCGCTCACCCCTATTTACCGGAGCCCAACCATGCGCGCCGTGACCTATTCCCGCTTTGGCCCTGCCAGCGATGTCCTCTCCCTCGCCGAAATCGACCGCCCCAGCCCCGCTGCGGGCGAGGTTCTGGTGCGTCTCGCCTTCTCTGGCGTGAACCCCTCCGATGCCAAGGCCCGCGCTGGCAGCCGTCCGGGCGTGACGCGGCCCGATCACCCGCTGATCGTGCCGCATTCCGACGGCGCCGGCGTGATCGAGGCGGTGGGCGACGGGGTTGATCCGTCCCGCGTCGGCCAAGAGGTCTGGCTCTGGAATGGCCAATGGCAACGCGCCCTTGGCACCGGGGCCGATTACATCGCCCTGCCCGCCGCTCAGGCCGTGCCCCTGCCCGAGGGCATCAGCCTCGAGACCGGCGCAACCCTCGGCATCCCCGGCCTCACCGCCGCCCATACGGTCTTTGCCAGCGGCGCGGTCAGCGGTCAGACGCTGCTCATCAGCGGCGGCGCAGGCTCGGTCGGCCATAACGCGGTGCAATTGGCGAAATGGGGCGGCGCCAAAGTCATCGCCACCGCCAGCGCCTCGGCCCATGACCGGGTGCGCGCCGCCGGGGCGGATCACGTCTTTGACTACCGCGACCCCGATCTGGCCGCCAAGATCCTCGCCGCCAGTGATGGCGCGGGCATCACCCGCACGGTCGAGGTGGAATTTGGCCAAAACGCCGCGCTTCTGGGCGAGGTCATGCGCCCCAATGGCACGATCTGCGCCTATGGCTCGGGCGGCGACATGACCCCTACGATGCCCTTCGGCCCCTATCTGTTCAAGGCGCTGACCCTCGACATTGCGCTGGTCTATATCCTCCCCGAGGCCCAGCGAGAGGCGGCCATCGCCCATCTCCATAAGGCCCTGACCGCAGGCGCGCTGCGCCCCGAGATCGACCGCATCCTACCGCCCGATGCCGCCGCCGAGGCGCATGAGGCGGTGATGACCCCGGGCCGCGCCGGCGCGGTGCTTCTCGACATGCGTTAAGGCACGCCGTTCCCTTCCCCCGCGCCTTTCCCTTCCCCCCGATCCGTGCCAGTCTCGCCCGCGACAAGACCGCGAAGAAGACCGCACAAAAGATCGAGGGGACAGCATGCCAATCACAACCTGCATTTTCGACGCCTATGGCACGCTTTTTGACGTGGCCGCCGCCGCCCGCATCGCGGCACAGGAACCGGGGCGCGAGGCCTTCGCCGCGCTGTGGCCACAGATTGCCCGCGACTGGCGGCTGAAACAGCTGCAATACACTTGGCTGCGCGCGGTGACCGGCGATCACACCGATTTCTGGGCGGTGACGCAGGACGGGCTCGACTGGGCGCTCGAGGCCGCCAAGCTCGACGGCGACGCCGATCTGCGCGAACGCCTCCTGCAACTCTACTGGGAGCTCGAGGCCTACCCCGAAGTGCCCGCCATGCTCGCCGCGCTGAAAGAGGCCGGGCTCAACACCGCGATCCTGTCGAACGGCTCGCCTGACATGCTCAATGGCGCGGTGAAATCCGCAGGCATCGGCGATCTGCTCGACGATGTGCTCTCGGTCGAAAGCGTCGGCATCTTCAAACCGGCCCATGTGGTCTATGATCTGGTGGGCCAGCGCTTTGACTGCGCCGATGACGAGGTGCTCTTTGTCTCGTCCAACGGCTGGGACGCGGGCAGCGCCGCAGGCTATGGGTTCACCACCGTCTGGGTCAACCGCGCGGGCGAACCGGTCGACCGGCTCCCAGCCCGTCCCGGCACCATCCTGTCGGACTTGACCCGCATCCCCGAACTGGCGGCGCGCTGATGCCGCGTTTCGCCGCCCGCGATGGCCTGATGCTGCATTACGAGGACGAGGGGGACGGCCTGCCGTTCCTCTGCCT
Source organism: Roseovarius sp. CH_XMU1461 (assembly GCF_037027165.1). Classification (NCBI taxonomy): domain Bacteria; kingdom Pseudomonadati; phylum Pseudomonadota; class Alphaproteobacteria; order Rhodobacterales; family Roseobacteraceae; genus Roseovarius; species Roseovarius sp. CH_XMU1461. The sequence continues at coordinate 45,258 of NZ_JAYMDV010000002.1, read as the reverse complement.
CGCGGGGCTCACCCGAAATTCCGGTGATTTCGAGTTTCTGCTGCCGCATCTGGCGGGCTGCCGGGTCATTCGCATGGATTACCGAGGCCGAGGCCAATCGGACTATGCCGATCATTTCATGCGCTATTCCATCCCGCAAGAGGCCGAGGACGCCATCGCGCTTCTCGATCACCTCGCCATCGACCGCGCCGCGATCCTTGGCACCTCGCGCGGCGGGCTCATCGCCATGACGCTGGCGCTCACCCATCACGACCGGCTGGCGGGCGTTATCCTCAATGACATCGGCCCCGAGATCGACGGGCTGGGGCTTGGCCGGATCATGGACTATCTCGGCCGCAGACCGCAGTTCGACACGCTCGACGCGGCGGCTCAGGCGCTCAAAGCCGCGATGGAGCCGGGCTTTCCCGGCGTGCCGCTCTCGCGCTGGCGGCGTCAGGCTGAACTTATGTGGTATGAAGACCCCGAAGGCGGGCTTGGCCTGCGCTATGACGCGCGGCTCCGCGATGCGGTCATCGCCCAATCCGCGAGCGGCCCCAGCCCCGATCTCTGGCCTTTGTTCGAGGCCATCGGCCCGCTTCCCGTCACCGCCCTGCGCGGCGCCAATTCCGACCTGCTGAGCGCCGCCACGCTGGACGAAATGGCCCGACGCCTGCCCCATCTGCGCGCCGTCACCATCCCCGACCGCGCCCATGTGCCCTTTCTCGACGAACCCGCTTCCCTGACCGCCATCCAAGAGTTTCTGGAGACCTTTCAATGACGTCCATCGACATGATCCGCGCCGCTGCCACACGGATCAACGGCCACGCCCGCCGCACCCTGCTTCTTTCCTCGCCCTTCCTCGACGAGATCGCCGGCCGCCGCGTGCTGATCAAACCCGAATGCCTGCAACAGACCGGCAGCTTCAAATACCGCGGCGCCCGCTCGGCCATCTCGGCGCTCGACGACGCGACCCGCGCCAAGGGCGTCATCGCCTTCTCGAGCGGCAACCACGCCCAGGGCATCGCCCTCGCCGCCCGCGAAATGGGCGCCCCCGCCGTGATCATCATGCCCGAGGACGCCCCACGCCTCAAAATCGACAACACCCGCGCTTTCGGCGCCGAGGTGGTGCTCTATGACCGCGCCCGCGAAGACCGCGACGCCATCGGCGACCGCCTGTCCCGCGACCGCGGGCTGACCCTGATCAAACCCTTTGACGAGCCCCAGGTGATCGCCGGCCAAGGCACCACCGGGCTCGAGATCGCCGAAGACGCAAGCGCCCTTGGCATCACGGAGGCCGATGTGCTGGTCTGCTGCGGCGGTGGCGGGCTCACCTCCGGCATCGCGCTGGCGCTCGAGGCCGACGCCCCCGGCCTGCGCGCCCGCCCGGTGGAACCGCAGGGATTTGACGACGTGACCCGCTCGCTCAGCGCCGGTGAGATCCAGCGCAACAGCAGCATGGAGGGCGGGCTCTGCGACGCCATCCTGACGCCCCAGCCCGGCAATCTCACCTTCCCGATCATGCACCGTCTCTGCGGCCCCGGCCTGGTGGTGAGCGACGAGGACGCGCTGCGCGCCATGGCTCTCGCCTGGCAACGGCTCAAACTTGTGGCCGAACCGGGCGGCGCCGTGGCCCTCGCCGCCGCCCTCTTCCAAGGCGCCGAGACCCGGGGCGACACCATCATCGCCGTCATCTCGGGCGGCAATGTCGACCGCCCCGTCTTTGACCGCGCCCTCGCCACCCTGCCCCAGGACTGACCCCGGAGACCGCCATGACCCGCTTTACGATTGCCTCCTTCAACGTCAAGAACCTCATCGGACCGGACAAGGAATATTACGAGTTTCAGAGCTACACCCCCGAGGAATACGCCTGGAAAGAGGATTGGATGGCCGATCAGCTGGTCACCATGGATGCCGATATCCTGGGCTTTCAGGAAATCTTCGAAGAAGAGGCCCTGCGCGCCGTCCTGCGCGAGGCCGACGCCCGCGCCGAGATGCTCAACGAGGCGGTCATCCCCGACCGGACCAAGAGCTATCGGCGCAAGGTGATCTTTCGCAAGCTGCGGGTCGATCCCTATACCGGGGCCGAGCTGGCCTTTGCCGCCAACAGCGCCGATGACGGCGTCGCGGGCAAACGCCGCCCCGGTCTCGCCATCCTGTCGCGCTTTGGCTTTGCCGGCACGCCCGAGGTGATCCAGGATCTCGCCACCCCGATTGAGATCCCCTTTCAGGCGCTGCGCGGACTCGAAGGCGACACCGACGCCGGCTTCTACCGCATCCGCCGGCTGAGCCGCCCGATCCTCAAGGCCCGCATCCCGGTGGGCGACCGCACCATCACCGTCTTCAACTGCCACCTCAAATCGAAACTGGGCGAATATCTCACCCCCGAAGGCGCGGATTACGCCCCCGAAGAGGACCTCACGAATTACGACCCCGTCGGGCGCGCCTTGGGCAGCCTCCGCGCCGCCCTGCGCCGCATGGCCGAGGCCTGGGTGCTGCGGGCCGAAATCGTGCGCGAGATCGAGGCCGGCCACCCGGTCATGGTGCTCGGCGATTTCAACGATGGCGAAAACGCCGTCTCCACCGAAATCATCACCGGCGAGGCGCCGTTTCGCAACTATGCCTGGATGCTGCGCCACGACGCCAAGGACCGCAACGACCGCTACAGCGAGGAAGAGCACCGCCAGATTTCCGAGGATGTGCAGCGCCTGCGCCTGCGCTCGGCGGAAAAGCTCTTCGTGCGCAAATCCCTGCGCGACATGGTCTATACCACGGCCTTTGGCGGGGTCTATGAGAGCATCGATCAGATCTTCCTGTCGCGCCATTTCGACCCGGATCACGAGGGTCGCATCGGCGAAATGACCTATTACAGCGTCTTCAACGACCACATCACCGATGGCAGCCACCCCGAGGCCCCGTATAATAAACTCGCCTCCGACCATGGGCAGATCATGGCCCATATCACCCTGCGCAAATGACGGGGGCGCAAGACATCGCGCTGGCCCATGACCTGATGGGACCAGAAGACGCGCCCGCCGTGGTGCTTTTGGGCACGCTCGGCACCGATGCCGCGCTCTGGCAGCCGCTCTTGCCGCATCTGCCCGGCACCCTGCGCTATCTGAGCGTCGATCTGCGCGGCCACGGCGCCTCGCCCTGCCCGCCCGGCCCCTACCGGATGGGGGCGCTGGTGGGCGATGTGGAACGACTGCTCGACGGGCTCGGCCTGCGCGACACGCTTCTTGTCGGCTGTGGCTTGGGCGGCATGATCGCCCAGGGGCTCGCGGTCAAACGGCTCGATCTGGTGCGCGGGTTGGTGCTGATCAATTCCGCCGCGCGGCTTGGCCAGGCCGCCCCGTGGCAGGACCGCGCGAGCCGCATCCGCACCGCTGGCATGGGTGCCTTTGCCGAGGAGATGCTGCCGCTCTGGCAGGCCCGCAACCCTGAGGCCCAGACCGCTGACCCCGCCGCCCTGCTCGCCCGGCAATCGCCCGAGGGCGTCGCCGCCACCTGCGAGGCCATCGCCGGCAGTGATTTCTACACCCCCACCAGCGGGCTGCGCCTCGCCTGTCTCGGGCTGGCCGGGATCGACGACCGGTTCTGCCCGCCGGACCTCACCCGGGAAACCGTGGGGCTCATCCCCGGCGCAAAATTCGAGATCCTCCGCCGCGCCGGTCACCTGCCGATGCTCGACGCGCCCGAGACCCTCGGCGCGCGGCTGGCTGCCTTTTTTGACGGCATCGGCCACCCTGCCCCCACGTCCCAGCACAGACATTGAAATTCGCCCTTGAATGCCCCCCGCGAATAAGCGCAGGCTGACCGAAAACAGGGGGGTGCCATGCCCGAGATCCAAGCCGCCGTTTGCCACGCCTTTGGCGAAGAGCTTCGTATCGAAACCGTGCATCTGCGCGGCCCCGCCGCGGGCGAGGTCATGGTCGATCTCGACGCCGTCGCCATTTGCCATTCCGACATTTCCTATGCCGACGGCATCTGGGGCGGCTCGCTGCCGGCGGTCTATGGCCATGAGGCGGCAGGCCGCATCACGGCGGTGGGCGATCATGTCACCGGGCTGGCCCCCGGCGATCCGGTCGTGGTCACGCTGATCCGCGCCTGCGGCCAATGCGGCACCTGCGCCACCGGCACGCCCACCCAATGCGAAACCCCCTATGATGGCGACGCCGGCCCGCTGAGCATGCCCGACGGCAGCAAGCTGCATCAGGCCATGGCCTGCGGGGCCTTTGCCGAAAAGGTCACCGTGCATCACAGCCAGGTGGTGAAACTGCCCGAAAGCGTGCCGATGGACAGCGCCGCGCTCATCGCCTGTGGCGTGATCACCGGCATCGGCGCGGTGGTCAACGCGGCCCATCTGCGCCCCGGTCAGGACGCGGTGGTGATCGGCGCGGGCGGCGTCGGGCTCAACGCGATCCAAGGCGCCCGCATCGCCGGGGCCCGCCGCGTCGTGGCGGTCGATCTCAACGCCGACAAGCTCGAGGTCGCGCGCGAGTTTGGCGCGACCGACACCGTGCTCGCCAGCGACCCGAAACCCTGGCGCGCCGCCAAAACGGCGCTGGGCCGGGGGGCGGATGCGGTGCTCGTGACCGTGGGGGCGATCCCCGCCTATGATAGCGCGCCGCGCTATCTCGCGCCGGGCGGCAAGATCGTGATGGTCGGCATGCCCGCCTCGGGCGCGGTGTCGAGCTATGAGCCGGTGAATTTCGCCGCCGTCGGCCAGTCGATGATCGGCTCCAAGATGGGCGATGTGGTGATCCGCCGCGACATCCCGTGGATGATCGACCTCTATGGTCAGGGACGGCTCAAGCTCGACGAGCTGATTTCGCGCCGTTGGCGGCTCGACGAGATCAACGAGGCCATCGCCGACACCCGCTCGGGCAGTGCCAAGCGCAATGTCATCATGCTGAAATAGCCACAGTCGCTTTGCCGTCGCGATACCGACGCAATACCGACCCATGAATCACAGGAAAACCGACGTCATGAAGCTCCAGGACCTCGACATCATCATCACCGCCCCGCCCGCGCCGGGCTGGGGCGGGCGCTACTGGATACTGGTCAAGCTGACCACCGCCTGCGGCATCACCGGCTGGGGCGAATGCTATGCCGCCTCTGTTGGCCCAGAGGCGATGCGCGCGGTGATTACCGATGTATTTCAAAGGCATATGGAGGGTGAGAACCCCGAGAATATCGAGCTGATGTTCCGCCGCGCCTATAGCGCGGGCTTCACCCAACGGCCCGACCTGACGGTGATCGGCGCCTTCTCCGGCCTCGAGATCGCCTGCTGGGACATCCTCGGCAAAGCCCGCAACCGCCCCGTCTGGGCCCTGCTCGGCGGCCGCATGAACGACCGCGTCCGCGCCTACACCTACCTCTACCCCCAACCCCAGCACGACATCGCCAGCTTCTGGACCTCGCCCGAGATGGCCGCCGAGAGCGCCAAGGCCATGATAGATAAGGGATATACGGCGGTGAAGTTCGACCCCGCCGGCCCCTATACGCTGCGCGGCGGGCATATGCCGGGGATGCGTGACATCAGCCTGTCGGTCGCCTTCTGCAAGGCCATTCGCGAGGCGGTGGGCGACCGCGCCGACCTGCTCTTTGGCACCCATGGGCAGTTCACCACCGCCGGTGCGATCCGGCTCGGCCAAGCCATCGCGCCCTACCAACCCTTGTGGTACGAGGAACCCATTCCGCCAGATAATGTGGCTCAAATGGCCGAAGTGGCGCGGGCGGTGGGGGTGCCGGTGGCGACGGGCGAGCGGCTCTGCACCAAGGCAGAATTTGCCCCCGTGCTGCGCGCCGGGGCGGCCTCGATCCTGCAGCCGGCGCTGGGCCGCGCCGGGGGCATCTGGGAGGTCAAGAAAATCGCCGCCATGGCCGAGGTATATAACGCCCAGATGGCGCCGCATCTCTATGCCGGGCCGATCGAATGGGCGGCCAATATCCACCTCGCAACATCGATCCCTAACCTCTTGATTGCAGAGACAATTGAGACGGATTTCCACCGTGATCTGATCAAGGGAAGCCTGCAGATGGACGGCGGTTACATTCTGCCGCCCGAGGCGCCGGGACTGGGCATCGACGTCGATGAAGAGCTCGCCCGGGCGCATCCCTACAAGGGCTCTGGCCTGCATCTGGAGATGCAAGAAGCGCCCTGCGACTACGAGCGCGGCAATGCCTTCCAAGGGGGCGCTGCCACCGAAAAATGACCTGTCGGTGACACGTCGGTATTGCGTCGGCAACGCGACTGTGGCCCGGATCGCCCCTCAGACCAAGGCGGGCGATCCCTGACAGCCGTCGGATTTTGGGTATTTGAAACCAGAAAGAGGCAGGCGCGGCGCGGTCCTCTCAGGGGCCGCGCCAAGCCGTCAGGGCAGCAGCCCGAGCCAGAGCCAGGCGGTCAGCACCGTGAGCCCGGTGGCCAAGAGCACGCTCGACGCCACCACGCGTTTCGCGCGGTCATACATATTGGCGAAGAGATAGGCGTTGATCCCCGGCGCCACCGACGCGGTGATCACCGCCGAGCGGGTGGCCTCGGTCGGCAGGCTGAGGGTTTGGGTGAGCCCATAGGTGATCGCCGGATGCAGCCCCAGGGTCAGCACGATGACGCAGGCGATGAGCCGCAGATCGCCCTCGGGGCGGTATTGCACCAGCACGCCGCCCAGCCCGAAAAGGGCTGCCGGAAGGGCTGCGCGCCCGATCAGTTCGAGCCCCTCCCAGAGCGGGCCGGGCAAGGGCAGACCGGTGAGATTGACCACCAGGCCAAGCCCGATGCCGATGATCATCGAATTGGAGAACATCGCCTTGAACACCCGTTTCACCACCTGCCCCACCGGGGTGCCGCGGGCGCGGACCATCTCCATCACGGTGATGCCGACGCCGTAGCAAAAGGGTGAATGCAGCGCGATGATCGCATAATTGGCGGTGAGCGCGTCCATCCCATAGGCGCGTTCGGTGATCGGCAGGCCGAGCAGCACCGAGTTGGAGAAGAGACAGCAAAACCCCACCGCCACCGCGTCCTCGATGTCGCGGCCAAAGACTTTCCAGGTGATCAGCAGACCAACCACAAAGGCGACGACGGCCCCGGTGTAAAAGCTCGTCATCAGCCGCCATTCGAACCCGGCCGAGAGGTCGAGCCGCGCGATGGCCACGAAGAGCAGGCAAGGAATGGCAAAACCCTGGGCAAAGCGCATCAGCCCTTCGACATTGACCGCCGCGACCCAGCCGCGCCAGACCGCGAGATAGCCAAAGCCGATGACCACGAAGATCGGCAGGATAACGTCGAGAAGTGCCTGCATGACCTAAACCTTCTGTGTCAGCACCATGCCGTCATAGGCCGGTCTGATCCAATCGGGCAGCTCGTCGCAGAGCGTCTCGTAATCCATATCCACATGCATATTGGTGAGCACGCCCTGTTTGGGCCGCGCCCGGTGCATCCACTCGAGCGAGCGGGCGAGATGGGCATGGGTCGGATGCGGCGTGCGGCGCAGCGCGTCGAGGATCCAGACATCGAGCCCCTCGAGCAGCGGCCAGACCTCTTCGGGGATCTCCGAGACATCGGGCAGATAGGCCAGCGCCCCGATGCGAAAGCCCAGCGCGTCGATGCCGCCATGGGCGACCTCGAACGGGGTGAGCGTGATCGTGCCCCCGGCCCCGTCCACCGCGATATCGCCGTCGATGGCGCAGAGGTTGAGGATCGGCGGATAGGGCGAGCCCTTGGGCTGCACGAAGGCATAGCCAAAGCGCGCCAAGAGCGCGTTTTGCGTGTCGCCATCGGCCCAGACATCGAGCCGCGCGCCCCGGTTGAACACCACCATGCGCAGATCGTCGAGCCCGTGCACATGATCGGCATGGGAATGGGTATAGACCACCGCATCAAGATGGCCGACCCCGGCATCGAGAAGCTGTGAGCGCAGATCGGGCGAGGTGTCGACCAGCACCCGGGTCATGCCCTCCGGCCCCTCCTGTTCGATCAGCAGCGAACAGCGGCGGCGGTGGTTGCGCGGGTTTTCCGGGTCGCAATCGCCCCAGAGCCCGCCGAGCCGCGGCACGCCGCCGGACGAGCCGCTGCCCAGGATGGTAAAGCGCTGTGTGCCGCCCTGCCCGCTCATGCGGCGGCCTGATAGGCTGCGGCCTTGGCGAAGAGCCGGTCGAAATTGGCCTGGGTCTGCGCCGCGAACTCGGCCCAGTCGAGACCAAAGACCTCGGCGCCCTTTTGGCCGGTGTGCACGGTATAGGCGGGCTCGTTGCGTTTGCCGCGATGGGGCGGCGGCGCGAGATAGGGCGCGTCGGTTTCCAGAAGGATGCGGTCGACCGGGGCGGCGGCGAAAATATCACGCAGCTCCTGGCTGCGCGGGAAGGCGGCGATGCCCGACATCGACAGGTAGAACCCAAGGTCGAGCGCCGCCCGGGCGAGATCGGGTCCGGAGGAAAAGCAATGCATCACGCAGGAATAGGTGCCATTGGCATGTTCCTCGCGCAGGATGCGGGCCATGTCCTCGTCCGCGTCGCGGGAATGGATGATGAGCGGCAGCCCGGTCTCGCGCGCGGCGGCGATATGAATGCGCAGGCTTTGCTGTTGCGCCTCGGCGCTCTCGGAGGTGTAGTGATAGTCGAGCCCGGTCTCGCCGATGCCGACGAATTTCGGGTGTTTGGCCAAGCTGAGCAGCTCGTCCAGCGTCGCCATCGGCTCGTCCGCGACGGACATCGGATGGGTGCCCGCGGCATAGAAGACCGGCGCATGGGCCTCGGCCAGGGCGCGGACCGCGGGTTCATTGCGCAGCCGCGTGCAGATCGTCACCATCCGCGTCACCCCGGCCCGCGCGGCGCGGGCCAGCACGTCGTCGAGCTCGTCGGAAAGTTCGGGGAAATCAAGGTGACAATGGCTGTCGGTGATCTGGATCTGGGTCATCGCGGCCTCGGCTTGCCGCCGCCCTCATCAGGCAGCGGTGTCTTGCAGTTTAAACACCGTATCCAGCACCAAGGCGGCAGGGTCAAGGTTCACCGCGCGGCCATGACGGGCCCGGGCGCCGATCCCTTGCGCACAGCTGGCCCAGGCGCGGGCGGCGGCGGCATGGGGGGCGAGGCGCAGAAAGGTCGCGGCTTCGTCGGGGGCCGCCTCGGGCAAGAGCGCCTGCCCCATGGCCCCGGTCCGTGCCAGCCGCGACAGCGCCGTGTCAAAGAGCGTGATCAACAGGTCGAGCCGCTCTTCGGCGCCGCGCTGGGCGGCGGCCTCGGCGAGGCGCAGGGCGCGCGGCCGGTCGAGCCGTGGCAGGCTGCCGAGGATGCCGATGAGTTCGGCATAGATGTCGAGCCCGCCGAGATTGCCGAGCCGCAGCGCCTCGCCCACCGAACCGGCGGCCAGCGCCGCCAGCGCCTCGGGGCGGTCGGTTTCGGCCCCGGCCTGGGTCAGCGCCTCGGCCATCTCCTCGGGCGAGAGCGCGCCGAGCCGCAGCTCGCGGCAGCGCGAGCGGATGGTCGGCAGGAGGCGGGCGGGCTGATGGCTCACCATCAGGATGGTGGTGCGGGCGGGCGGCTCTTCGAGCATCTTGAGCAGCGCGTTGGCCGCCTGCACGTTCATCTCATCGGCGCTGTCGATGAGCACGACCCGCGCCCCGCCCTCGGTGGCCGAGAGCTGGAGAAAGCGGTTCAGCTCGCGCACATCCTCGGCGACGATCATCGGTCGCAGACGGCCAGTGTCGGGATTGACGCGGCGGGTGATGTGGTAAAACCCCGGCTCGGACCCGGCGAGAAGCCGCGTGGCGACAGGGTGATCGGGGGGAATGGCGAGGCTCTCGGGCGGGGGTGGCGCGCCAAAGAGACCATCCTCCGCCCCCGGCGCCGGGGTGGCCAGCAGGAAGCGGGCGATCTGCCAGGCGAGCGTCGCCTTGCCGACGCCGCGCGGCCCGGTGATGAGCCAGCCATGGTGCAGCCGCCCCGAGGTGAAGGCGTCGAGAAAGGCCCGCTGGGCCGCGTCCTGGCCGATCAGCCGCGCGGTTTCGCGGGGGTGCGGCGCGCCTTCGACGCGGTCGGGCTGGGGCGCATCGTCGCTCATGTCAGGGCCGCGTCGGTGAGCGTGGCGATTTGACCTGCCACCGCGTCAATCTCGCCCGCGCCATCGACCACGCGGATACGCTCGGGATGGGCCTTGGCCAGATCGAGAAACCCGGCGCGCATCCGGCGCTGCCACTCGATGCCGCGCCCCTCGAACCGCTCTTCGCCGCCCTGCCGCGCCAGCGCACGGGCGAGGCCCACCTCCGGGTCCATGTCGATGAGCAGGGTCAGGTCCGGCTCGCGTCCGATCATCAGATCGTGGAGCTGATCCACCAGCGCCCGCATCTCGGCACTGGCGAGGCCCTGGTACATGCGGGTGCTGTCGGCAAAGCGGTCACAGATCACCACCTCGCCCGCCGCCAGCGCGGGCAGGATCACCCGTTCCATATGGTCGCGGCGCGCGGCGGTGAAGAGCAGGATCTCGGTCTCGGGCGACCAGCGGTCCCCGGCCCCTTCGAGCACCAGCTTGCGGATGTCCTCGGCCCCCGGCGAGCCGCCCGGCTCACGGGTGAGCCGCACGCTCAGGCCGCGGGCCTGCAGATGGTCGGCCAGACGGCGCACCTGGGTCGATTTGCCGGAGCCGTCGATGCCTTCGAAACTGATGAATACCCCGGCGCGTCCGGCGCTCAAGACGCGCCCTCCGCCGCCGGGTCTGCCGGGCTGGCCTCGGGGGCCGGACCCTTTTGCAGCCGCCCGAGCAACAGCCCGGTCACCGTCTGCAGCCGCGCCGAGAACCCGCCGCGCGCCACCGAGGCTGAGGCCACCAGCGGGATGCGTGTTTCGGGCAGACCTTCGGGGGCAAAGACCAGCTCGGCGAGCTTGTCGCCTTGCTTGACCGGTGCCTCGATCGGCCCGGTATAGACCACCTCGGCCTTGAGCGGCCCGGCCGACATGGCGGGCATCAGCGTGCGCACATCCTCGGCGGCCTCGAGCCCGACGGTCGTCGCATCGCCCATCCAGACCTTGGCCCGGGCCAGCTCGACCCCGCCGCGCACCACCTGCTGTTCGGCGAACTGGCGGAAGGCCCAGTTGACGATGGCCTCGGCCTCTTCGGCACGCGCCTCGGCGCTGGCCAGACCGGAGATGACAAAGATCACCCGACGGCCGTTCTGCACCGCCGAGCCCACCAGCCCATATCCCGCCTCGGCGGTATGCCCGGTCTTGAGCCCATCGGCGCCGATCCCCAGCCCCAAAAGCGGGTTGCGGTTATAGCGGTTCTGGCTTTCCTTCTCGTCAAAGAGGAATTCCTCCTCGGCGAACATCGGGTAGAATTCGGGGAAATCCTCGATGAGCTTGCGGGCCAGCAGGCCGAGATCGCGCATGCTCATCCGGTGGCCCGGCGCGGGCCAGCCGTTGGAATTGGTAAAGGCCGAATTGGTCATGCCCATATTCTGCGCCCGGCGTGTCATGAAGCGGGCAAACCCGGCCTCGGTGCCATCGGGGCTGAGCGATTCCGCCAGCACCACACAGGCGTCATTGCCCGAGAGCACAATGATGCCGCGCAGAAGATCCTCGACCGAAACCCGCTCGCCCGCCTGCAAAAAGAGGGTCGAGCCGCCATAACGTGCCGCATGGGCCGACACCGGCAGCGTCTCGGTCATCGACAGCCGGCCGTCGCGAATGGCCTCGAAAGTCACATAGAGCGTCATCAGCTTCGACATGGAGGCTGGCGGCAGCGGCTGATCGGCGTTCTTCGCCAAGAGCACCGTGCCCGTCCCCACATCCACCACATAGGCCGCGGTGGCCCGGGTATCAAAGGCGCGGGCGGCCTGGGTCAGTCCCAGAGCCAGGCCAAGCGCCAACAAGAGCGAAAGGGCGATGCGGGGCAATAGGGTCATATCAACAGGTCCGTCCGGGGTTGGTGTCTCAGTTACTCACGGCATAGGCATCGTCAAACCCGATGCCCTGGATTTTCTTCAGCAAAGCGGCACGCTCGCTCTCGGTGCTCGCCGGGCCGACGATGACGCGCCAGAAGGTCTTGCCCTTGGAACTCTGTTCGAGAACCGTCGGTACCATCCCCGCCTGCCGCATCGCGGTGGCGGTGTTGTTGGCGTTGTCCTCGACGCTAAAGATGCCGATCTGCAGGTAAGGCTTGCTCAGCTTCGAGCCGCCCGAGGCCGGTTTCGGCGCGGCGGCGGGGGCCGGCGCGGCCACCGGTTTCGGCGCGGGCGCAGCGGCCGGGGTGATGGCGCTGTCGCCCGCCTCGGCCTCGGCCTTGTCGATGGCGGCGGCGGCCCCGGCGATGGGATCGAGCGCCGTGGTCTCGACCGTGTCGGCGGCGAGCCCGGCGGCAGCGGGATCGGCTGCGGCCCCGGCCTCGGGCGCGGCCTCGCGGCGCAGCGCCGTCACGTTAAGCTTTTGCGGCGATCCGGCCAGCATGCCAAGGGCTGCGGCGGCGTCCGAGGACACCTGCAGCCGCGGCCCGGGATTGGCCCGTTCGCGGCGGAACAGCGCGCCGATGACAAACTTGCCATTGCCCGCGTGGCGAATGATCACCCGCTCGGGCTCTTTCACGTCGGGATGCGCCACCCAGACCCCGCCGAGCGACGGCCGCCCGTCCCAGAGCCCCTCATCGGTGACTTGGAACACCTCGGGTGCCTCGACATCGCGCTCGACCAGCCGCACCGAAGAGGTGCTCGCCGTGCCGCTCTCGGCGGCGGCGTCGGGGCGTTTCTTGAACGGGTTGTTTTCGCCCAGGCCCTGACAGCCCGCCAGCGCAAGTGCCGCGACGCTTGTCAGCATCAAGGCAGAAGCCCGACGCGCGTTTGTCTTGCTATAAATACTCATGCCTCACCGACCCTTGCCTGTTTGCAGCGCCGCTCGGCGCCGCCATCCCTCATGCTCACTGTTGCGGCCCGGCTGTGCCCCGGGTTCAATCGTTACAGGCGCGGTCATTGCCACGCAGGGGCAATGTAGCGAAACGCCCCTCGCATGGAAAGGACATCGGGCGCGGGTCGGCAAAAATCCCCGTGATTTCGCATCTTTCAGAATCGCGCCACCCGGTGTAGCACCGCTCGGACCGGAGGAGTGGCAGAGTGGTCGAATGCACCGGTCTTGAAAACCGGCGTGGGTTCACGCCCACCGTGGGTTCGAATCCCACCTCCTCCGCCACGTAGATTTTCCCTGATATCCACCGGACCGCCCCGCCCTACTTCCGGAACAGCCGGGCCAAGAGGCTGGGCGGTTTGGGGTCGTTTTGGGCGGCGAGGATCTTGTCGACATAGGCCTGATGTTTCCGCCGTCCTGCGTCGGGGTCCTCGGCGAGGTTGAGCCATCGGGTGGTCGACACATCGAGAAGCCGCCAGCCGGTGGCCGCCATCAGGCGCAGCGCGGCGCCGGTGGCCGCGCCTCGGGCATGGATGCCGAAACTGTTGGTCCGGGCCAGCCCGTTGAGCGAAAACTCAAAGGTGAACCCCTCGCCGATCACCACGCCCCAAAGCGGGTCGGTCCAGTCGGTGTCGGGAAATATGTCAGAGATCTGGCGGCGGATCTCGGCCTCGCTGCCCATCGGCGGTGGCGTCCAATGGTCGGCAAACTCTGCCACCCCCTCTGCATCCATGCGCAGCGGGGTGTCGGCGGAAAAAACGATCAGATCCCAGCTCATCTCGGGCCCTCCACCGTACAGAATAGCGCAGTGCCGCAATCAGGGCCAATTGTTACTGATTTACCGCAGTTTCGCCGCAATTTTTCCGCAGCACAGGAAGAGATTGCGTCTGTGCACCAATGCAGAGAGTAAGGGGGTACATAAAAGTCATGTGCGATTTCATCCTTGTGTGTGCCAATTCAACTCTTGGGGACACCATGCACTTCCACCACAAAAGCTTTCTCGCCGCCGCGCTGACGCTCGGCCTTGCCACGCCCGCCCTCGCCGCGCCCGCCTTTGAGGTCACCCATGACGGGGTGATCGACGGGACGCAAAGTTTTGGCAGTTCATACTATATGGACGAGCTCGAACTGCGGATCACCAATCCGTCCAGTTTCCTCGCCCAGATTTCGGCTATGAACATCCAATCGACCAACAATATCGCTCTCTTTCTTTATAATGAGGGTGAGTTCACTCCCGCAGATTACTGGCAGAACAATCTCGCGGTCACCTCCGGCTATCTGCCAGGCCTGTCCGGGGCAGGTGCCTATCCTGAGGGCAATTACATCCTCGCCGTGGTCGGGAATTTGCCGGGAAATACAGGCACCTACACCCTGGGCCTCATTGGCGCTATCCTCGGCTGGGGACCGACGCAGCAGCAGCTTCTTGAAGAGATGCAGAGCGCCGGGATCACCTTGGGCCGTCTCGCGCTGCGGCAATCGGCGGGCAACACCTCGCAGGGCGCGCGCGGCTCTTTCGTGGCCCGCGACCTGCAATCGCCGCTCAGCTTTGGCGATTTCGAGGATGGCGAAGCGCCGGTGATCTCGACCAAGAACGGTCAGCTGATGGGCAATGTCTATGCCTGGGTCAATTTCAACGGGTTCATCGCCCGTGGCTCGGCCAATGATTACAGCGGCAGCGGTGTGCAGCTCGGCGCCGATATCTCGGTCAGCCCGAACATGGTGCTCGGCCTGTCGCTCGGTCATGACGATCTCAACGCCAACACCGCCACCACCTCGACCAGCGGCGATTTCACCTATGTGCAGCCCTATCTCGGCTATCGCTCGGGCGCGTGGTCGGGCGAGCTGGCGCTGCTCTACGGGCAGGCCGACTACAAACAGACGAGCGCCGGTGGCGTCGGCCGCGCCGACAGCGATGTCTGGGCCCTCAGCATCGCCGCCCAGCGCGACATCGCGCTGAGCGATATGCTCACCTTCACGCCGATGGCCTCGGCGCGCTATGGCGAGGAAAAGATCACCGGCAAATCCGGCACGCTGGCCGGCACCGGCTCGACCACGGTGGATTACAGCGAGCTGTCGCTCGGCGCGCGCTGGACGCGCTCGGTGCGCGACACGCTGGTCTATACCGGGTTGCATCTCGACTATGTCACCACCGACGCGCCCGCGGCGCTGGCGGGCGGCGGCTATGATCCTGATGGGCTGAGCGGCCGGGTCGAGCTTGGCGGCGCCTTCCCGATCACCGCCAACGGCGATCTGATGATCGGCGCGGAAATGGGCGGCATCGGCAGCGAGCTGACCAATTACAGCGGCCAGATGCGCTTTGTCTTCAGCTTCTGAAGAGGCGATGAACGGATAGGAACAGGGCGGCCTTCGGGTCGCCCTTTTTCATGTGGGTAAGCGCATCACAGGGCCGCGGTGCGGCGACCAAGCCCTTGCGTCCTGACGCTTTATCGCCGCCACGTCAGCCTGCCCTCGTCACCGCATGGCCCGGCTGCCAAATCGCCGTGCCGGGGGGCGGCCCGGCGATGCGCGGCGGGCTTCGCCCTTGTTCCGCGCTGCGCGTCTCAGCGCCTCAGAGCACCAACCGCACGAAGATCAACGCCAGCCCGCCGAAAAACAGCCCCGCCCGCAGCGCCCAGCTCCGTTTCGAGATGATCGCATGCGACATGAGACCCAGCCCCAGCCCGATCTGCAGCGCCGCCAGCACCGCCGCCAGCGGCGTCTCGGCCAGCGCGATGAGCGACGGGTTGGCAATCATCGCCAGCGGAATGACATAGAGCCCGAATCCAAGGCTCATCGCCGTCAGCGCCACCTTGAGCCAGCTCTCGCCAATCATCCCCGCCGCGATGAACACCGCGCCGCAGACCGGCGGCGTGATCGTCGACAAGAGCGCGAACCAGAACACGAAAAGATGCGCCTGCAACGGTGCCAGCCCAAGCTGCGCCAGCGCCGGACCCGCCACCGAGATACAGATCACATAGGCCGCCGTCGTCGGCACCTCCATCCCGAGGATGAGACAGGCCAAGGCGGTGAGCAAGAGCGCCGGCCAGAGCATCCCCCCCGATCCCGACAGGATCAGCGAGGTGATCTTGACCCCCAGCCCGGTGACCGACAGCACGCCGATGATGATCGAGGCACAGATGATGATCGCCGCGATCATCGACACCTGCCGCGCGGCGGTCAAAAGCGCGGTCTCGAACCGGCGCACCGTGTCGCGCCACGGGTTGAGGCCACGACCGTTAAAGATCAGCAGCACAAAGCCCGTGAGAATGGCGAGGCTCGCGGCATATTGCGGCGTCACCCCGACCCAGAACATGCCCAGGAGTAGCACGGCAAAGGGCACCGCGAAAAACGCCGAGGTCACCACCACATCGCGCAGCGCCGGGCGGTCTTCGGCCGCCACGCCGCGCAGGTCCATGCGGCCCGCATAGGCGTTGACCCCGACCCAGACCGCGAGGAAATAGAGGATGGCGGGCAACAGCGCCGCCGCCATGATCGAAGTATAGGGCACGCCCGTCAGCTCGACCATGACAAAGGCCCCGGCCCCCATCAGCGGCGGCATGATCTGGCCGCCCGACGAGGCCACCGCCTCGACCGCCGCCGCCAGCCGCTTGGGATAGCCGAGCCGCGTCATCGCCGGCAGGGTGATCGCCCCGGTCGAGGCCACATTGGCCGAGGCCGAGCCCGAGATCGAACCAAAGAAGGCCGAGGACAGGACCGACACCTTGGCCGCCCCACCCTTGAGCCGCCCGGCGGCAGCCGAGGCGAGGTTCATGAACCCCTGCCCCGCCTCGCCCGCGTTGAGCACCGCGCCAAAGATCACGAAAATCGCCACCACATTGACCGAGACGCCGGTGAGACTGCCCCAGAGCCCGCCCTCGGCAATGGTCAGCGTGCCCAAAAAGCTCGCCAGCGGCGTGCCGGAATGGCCGAACTCGCCGGGGATATGTTGACCAAAGAGGCCATAGAGCAGCGCCAGCAGCGCCACCAGCGGCAAGGGCCAGCCGATCGCCCGCCGCGCCGCCTCGAGCACCACGCCAAGAAGGACAAAGCCCACCACGGTCTGAAACGGCGTCTCGAGAAACCCGTATTGATCGATGAGCGCTTCATGCGACAGCGCCACCCAGAGCGACGCCGCCACGCCAAGCCCCATCAGCGCCACGCCCGACCAGCGCATCCAGCCGCTCTGCCCCGGCACGATGAGAATGAACGGCAGCGCCAGCGCCAGATGCAGCGGGCGGCTCACCAGATTGGGCACCAGCCCGGAAAAGATCAGGCCAAGATGAAAAACGACCAGCCCGAGGGCCAGCAAAACGGGAACCAGGCGCATGACGGGGCTCATCTCATTCTCTGGGAATATTCTGGGAATCGTGTCTGGGAATCGTGCTGGGGACGTCTTTAGCGGTCAGCGCCTCGGGAAAGAAACGACCCCGGCGTGACGGGCACGCCGGGGCCTTTGTCCAAGGCTGGCACAGATTACATCTGCGCGTCGCTAAGCGTGAAACCGGCTTCTTTATAGTAGCGGATCGCCCCGGGGTGGATCTGGCCGGTGATGGTCTCCATCAGCGCCTGATCGACGGCAAGCCACCAAGGCGCGGACTCGCCCATCGCCTCGCGCTGCTCCCAGAAGGTCTTGGTCAGCTCATAGGCCACGTCGTCGCTCATCTTGGTGGTGGCAAAGGCCACCACGGGCAGCGACGTGGTCACGATATCGGCATCCTGACCGGCATAGGTGCCCGCCGGGATGACCAGACGGGTGCGCTTGGTCTCGGCGATCTGCTCGTCGGTGAGCGACAGAATGTCGACCTCGGTGCTCGCCGCCGCCTCGATCACGTTCGGCGCGGGATAGGACCCCGCCGTCACGAACCCGTCGATCTGGCCGTTCTTGAGCGCCGCAACCGCGTTCGACAGCTCCACCTCGGCCAGCTCGACCTTGCCTTCAAGCCCGAACATCTCGAGGTATTTCTGGCCTTCACGCGCCCCGAAAGAGCCCTTGCCCAGCAGGATCGTCTTGCCTTCGAGATCGGCAAAGCTTTCGACACCGGCGGATTTGGCGGTGACGAAATGCATGGTCAGCGACGGGATCGGAAAGAGCGCGCGGATCTCGTCAAAGGACGGGTCCGACTTGCCCTCGAACATCGCCTTGCCCTCTTGCGCCAGACGCACCAGCGCCGGCGGCGTGGTAAAGACGTAATCGGCACCGCGCGCGCGCACCTCCATCACGTTCTGCACCGAGCCTTGGCTCTCCTCGACCGTGACGATGACATTGCCCTCGGTCCCGGCCTTCATCGCCTCGGCGATCTGCACGCCCATTTGGTAATAGGACGAGCTCGATTTCGCGGACTTGTAGGTCACACGTTCCTGCGCCTCGGCCTGGCCGCCTGCGAGACCGGCGGTCACGGCCAGCGCCGCCGCCGCGATGGTTGCGGTAAATTTCATGACATCCTCCCTGGATCATCAACCAACTTAGATCGGGGCTGTCTTACAATGGATCTGCGCCGGGTGCCAATGGGCCGTGGCTCTTGGCCCATAGGTTTTTTCGCGGCTCAGCCGGGAATGACCACGGGCCGCCCGGCATGGCGCACCACATCAAAGCGCAACCCGAACACCTCCCACAGCCGCTCGGGCGTCAGCACCGCGTCACAGGGCCCCGCCGCATGGATCCGGCCATCGCGCAGCGCCACCACGTGATCGGCCCAGCGCGCGGCGGCGTTGATGTCATGCACCACCAACACCACGCTGCGCCCGGTCTGGCCCGCGCGC
The DNA here is from genome assembly GCF_037027165.1 of Roseovarius sp. CH_XMU1461. NCBI lineage: Bacteria > Pseudomonadati > Pseudomonadota > Alphaproteobacteria > Rhodobacterales > Roseobacteraceae > Roseovarius > Roseovarius sp. CH_XMU1461. The sequence continues at coordinate 26,634 of NZ_JAYMDV010000002.1, read as the reverse complement.
CCGGGCCGCGACAGCGCATGAAGCCGCGCCATGAGATCATGCGCATGGCGCGGATCGAGCGCGTTGAGCGGCTCATCGAGCAAGAGCCACGGCGCCGATTGCGCCCAGACCATCGCCACCAGCGCCCGCTGCCGCTGCCCGCCCGACAACGTATCGAGCGCCCGGCCCGCGAGATCGTCGAGCTCGAACGCCGCCAGCGCCTCGGCCACGATGGCGCGATCCTCCGCCCCCTCGCGTCCGCCATGATGCGGCCAGCGGCCAAACCCCACGAGATCGGCAACGCTCAGCCGCGCCACGATGCTCGGCGATTGCTGCAACAGCGCCACGCGCCGCGCCCGCGCGCGATCCTCCATCGCGAACGGGTCCTCGCCATCGATGCCGACCGCGCCCGCGCCGGGCCGGTTGAGCCCCGCCATGCAATGCAGAAGCGTCGATTTCCCGGCCCCGTTCGCGCCGATGAGCGCGGTGATCCCGCCGCGCGGCAGGATGGCGTTCACATCCCTCAGGATCGGCGTGCCGCCCGCCGCATAGCTCAGATTTGTCAGCTCGATCACATCCGCCTCCGTCGCAACACAAGGCCGAGAAACACCAGCCCGCCAAAGAACTCGACCACCACCTCGAGCGCCGATTGCTGCCCCAAGAGCCGCTCGAACAGGAACTGCCCGGCCACGAGGATCAGCGCCCCGGTCATCGATGCCGCCGGCAAGAGAAGCGCATGGCGATGGCTCGGCACGAGATAACGCGCGAGGCTCGCCGCCAGCAGCCCGAGAAACATCAACGGCCCGACAAGCGCCGTCGCCACCGCCACCAGCACCACCACCAGCCCCAGCGCCCGCCGCACCAACCCGTCATGATCCAGCCCCAGCCCCCGCGCCACCGGCCGGCCTAGCCCCGCCACGTCAAGCGCCGGCACCATCCGCCACGCCAGCCCCAGCGCCAGGATCAGCGCCCCGGCCGCCACCGCCAATTCGCCCCGATCCACCCGGCCGAAACTCGCCACCACCGCCTGCTGCACCACGCCGAACTCTGACGGATCGATGAGCCGCCCCATCAGGTCCGAGAGCCCGCGCAGCAAAAGCCCAAGCACCACACCGGTGAGCACCACCCGCGTCACGTCGCTGACCCCGCCGCGCAGGAAGAGGTGAAACACCGCCAAGACCACGATCAGCAGCACCGAGACATTGAGCGCAAAGCCCCAGCCCGGCCCGATCCCGGCATAGCCCGCCGCGCCAAAGACAAAGACCAGCGCCATCTGCAGGAAGATATAGAGCGCATCGAGCCCCATCAGGTTCGGCGTCAAAAGCTGATTGCCGATCACCGTCTGAAAGATCAGCGTCGCCGCCCCGGCCGCAGCGCCCACCACCAACAGCGCCGCAAGCTTGCTGGCGCGCAGGCCAAGGATGATCCCCACCGGCCCGTTGAGCTGCCACAGCAGAAACCCCGCCGAGACCAGCGCCAGCACCAGCCCGAGCCAGATGAGACGCCGCTCAGCCATGCGCGCGCCCTCCTGTCCGCCCCCGGCTACGACCCAGAAGCCACAGGAACACCGCCGCCCCGGCCACCGCGAAAATCGTCCCCGCCGGCACCTCATAGGGCGCGCGGATCATCCGGCCCAGAATATCCGCCGCCAGCACCGCCGCGCCGCCAAGCCCCGCCACCAAGGGCAGGTTGCGGCGCAGATTGTCACCGCGCCACTGCGACACGATATTGGCCGCCACCAGCCCGACAAATGGCAGGCTGCCCACGGTGACCACCACCACCGCCATGATCAGCGCCACCGCCATCAACCCGAGCATCCGTGTCTGCCGGTAATCGAGGCCAAGGCTACGCGCCTGCGTCTCGCCCAGACCCAAGAGCGTGATCCGATCCGCCAGCGCATAAAGCCCCAGCGCCAGCGCCGCGATCAGCCACAAAAGCTCATAGCGCCCCTGCACCACGCCGGAAAACTCCGCCAGCCGCCAGGCCCCGATATATTGCACAAGATCGGTCTGCCACGCGATATAGACCCCGGCGGCCCAGAGGATCCCGCCATAGATCAGCCCCACGATCGGCAAGAGCATCGGGTCCTGTCGCGGCACCGCGCGGGCGAGCATCAGAAAGGCCGCCATGCCCAGCATGGCCGCCCCCGCGCCGCTCAGCATCTTGAGCCAGAGCGCCGCGCCGGGCGCCAGAAGCGTCACCGCCAGCAGGCCCAACATGGCCGATTCCGGCGTCCCGATGAGCGACGGCTCGACAAGCCGGTTCTGCACCGATTTCTGCACCACCACCCCGGCCAGCGCGAGGCCGATCCCGGTGAGGATCGCTGCCGCCGTGCGGGGAAAGCGGCTCACCAGGATGAGCCAACCGGCATCCATTTCGCCCGAGAAAAGCGGCGCCGCCCCGATCACGAGGCTGAGCGCCGCCAGCCCCGCCAGCGTGGCCCAGATCAGCACCGCATCGCGCATGGCCTAGCCCTTGGCCCCGAACCCGGCGATGATCTGATCGAGAATGATTGTGAGCGATTGCACCCCGCCGCCGCCGATATAGAGCGCCCCGGCGTCGAGATAGAGGATCTGATCCTGTTTCGCTGCCGTGGTCCGCGCCACCAGAGGATTGTCGAGCGTCGCCCGCGCCGCCTCGCCGCCCGCGTCAATCGCCGCGCCGCGATCCACCACGAGGATCCAGTCGGGGTCGATCTGGGCGATGAACTCAAAGGACACCGCTTCGCCATGGGTCTCGGCCTTGACCTCCGGATAGGCCTCGGGCAGGCCGAGCTCTTCATGCAGCCAGCCAAAGCGGCTGTTGCGCCCATAGGCGGAAATCTTGCCGCCATTGGTCAAGAGGATCAGCCCCCGGCCCTTGCCCGCGATGGCCGCCTTGGCCTCGGCGATCCGCGCGTCGAGATCCTGCGCCAGCGCCACGGCCTCGGCCTCGCGACCAAAGAGCGCCCCATAGGCCGCCAGCCGCGCCTTGGCCTGCGCCGTCACATCCATGCCCCAGATGGTCATGTCGATGGTCGGCGCAAACGCGCTCAGCGCCTCGCGCTGCGGCGACGACCGCCCACCCGCAATGATCAGCCCCGGTGCCATGCGCGCCAGCGCCTCGAAATCCGGCTCAAAGAGCGTGCCCACCGGTGCCGCCGCCTCGGCCACATCCGCCAGATAGGGCAGGAAGAGCTTCTCGGGCACCCCGTCCATCTCGACCCCCAGCGCCTCGAGCGTGTCAATCGCCGTCACGTCATAAACGACGAGCGGCGTCGTCGCGCCGCTGACCTCGACCGGGCCGGTGGCCGTCTCGACTGTGACGGGATCGGCCTGCGCCGCCATCGGCAGGGCAACGGCCAGAGCGAGCGCCGGCGCAAGCGCCAGCACGGAGGACGGAATGAGACGCATGGGTCCACCTTTCGACATCAGGTTTCTCCCCTCTCGGCTTGCGTCTGGCTGGCGGCGGGGCTGTTGGCCTGTGCAATACGCCCTTGTCGTCCCGGACCGCAAGCCCTAAATCTTATCAAAACAATCAGGATAATAGCATGACCGAGACATTGACCTATCAGACCGGCACCTTCACTACCGACCATGCGAGCAAATATCTGCAACAGCTCTGCAAGCATTTCGCCCATAAGATCGAGGTCGAGTATGACCCTTCGAGCGCCCGCATGGCGCTGCCCACCGGCCCGGCGACCCTTGCCGCCGATGGCGACCGCCTCACCGCCCGCATCTCCGGCGCGGATGACGCAGCGCTCGACCGAGCGCGCCATATCATCGACGACCACCTGAAACGCTTTGCCCATCGCGAAAACTTCGAGGCGATGGACTGGAAAGCGGCCTGAAACCCGCACTGTCGGGACACTGCCGCGATACCGACGTCTTGCCGACAGTCAAAAAGGGCGCCCCGAGAGGCGCCCTTTTCCATGGCCAAACCCCGGGCGTTATACCGCGTCGGGACCGACCGTTTGGATCAGCTGGATCAGATTGCCACAGCTATCGTCGAACACCGCCATCCGCACCGGTCCGGCATCCATCGGCTCTTGGACAAAGACAACACCGCGCTCTTTCAATGACCGACACTCCGCATCGAGATCTTCGACCTGAAAGGAATGCGCAGGAATCCCATCCGCCACCAGCGCCTGAGTGTAGGACCTCACCGCCGGGTGGTCACTCGGCTCAAGAAGAAGCTCCGGCCCGTCAGGCTGGTCCTTGGCCACCAGCGTGAGCCAGCGATGCCCGCCCAAAGGCACGTCGTGTTTCACCGCAAAACCCAGCTTGTCACAATAGAACGCTTCGGCTTTTGCCTGATCCTCCACGAAGATGCTGGTGATATAGATTTTCATGGCCCTATCCTCCCCGCCGCATTGCCCTTTGGCCCGGTCAGCCGCGCCCATTGCGTCAACTAGCTCGACGCCGTGAGACATCAAAAGCCGCGCTGCTGCAATGGAATGCGGAGATAGGCCCCATGGCAAGGGGCCTGAAACCTGCACTGTCGTCATACCGCCGCAATACCGACGTCCTACCGACAGTCAAAAAGGGCGCCCCGAGAGGCGCCCTTTCCCATGATCAGAACTTGATCTTCGCGGTCAGCGCGAGGGTCCGCCCCGGCTCGTTGATGGGCACCACATTGGCGAGGCCAACCCCGTCCGAGCTGCGCGACGCATAGGTCTTGTCGAAGAGGTTGTAGACGTCGAGCCGCAGCTCGAGATTGTCCATCTGACGCGGCGTATAGGTGCCGTAGACATTCACCACCTCATAGCTCGGCAGGGTCGTCGGCGTGTCGTCATTCTCGAGCGCGATCTGCGCCGTGCCGCCGACGCGCCACTGGTCGCTGATGTCATACCCGGCCTCGAGACCAAAGATATGACCCACCGGACGGCCCAGGTAATAGGCGGTCGAGGCGATGGTCGAGCCGCTGCTTTCGACATCGGCATAGGTGTAGTTGACCTTCACGAACCCTTGGCTGCCGCTATAGGCGACCGAGCCGTCAAAGCCCTGCGAGGTGACATCGGCAATCGCACCACGATCCCCGCCCGTGGGCAGTACCGCGTTGATATCCTTGACTTCCGTGTAGAAGAGCGCGCCGCTCACCTCCCACGGGCCAGAGGCATAGCGCAGACCGACACGCGCCGCATTGGCCCGCGATGTCGTGGTGCCGTTATAGGTCCAGGCCCCGCCGAAATTGACCAGCGCCGCCTCGCCCAGCTCATAGCCGCCCCAGCTCGACGCGACACCGGCGTTGAAGGTCAGCGTGTCGGTGAGGATCACATCCACCGCCGCGTTGACGCTCGCCCCGGTGTCGGTGAATTTCGACCCGTCCGCGCCTTTGAACTCTTGCGTGTCCACCCGCGCCCCATAGGAGACCGAGACCCGGTCGCTCAGATCCTGACGGGCCTGCGCGAAGATGCCAAAGCTCGTCAGCTCTTCCTTGCCGCTGCTGCCATAGAGACCGGTGCCCCGGCCCAGACCGCGTGCGGTTTCGTGGAAAAAGTCGAGCCCCGCCGTCAGCGTGCCATTGCCAATGTCGAACTCGTTCTTGGCGGTGCCGCTCAGGCTCTCGTTGATGCCCCAGACCCCAGAGGCGTCGATTTCTTGTTCATTATAAGCAAGTTGCAAGGTGGGGTTCAACCAGCCCTCGGGCGTCTCATCGGTATAGGTGAGCGTGTAGGACCGCCGCCGCGACAGCGCGTCGACCATGGTCGAGGTGCGGCCCACGACCGAATCGAAATCGGGCCGGATGAAGAGAATACCGCCCGGACCCGCCTGCGCCGAACGCGCACCGGTGTCTTCGGTCTGCGAGGCCGAAAACGCCAGCCGCCCGCCGCCCTCGGCGGTATAGGCGAGCTTGACCATGTAATCGGTCAGATCGGCCTCGGTGCCCGGCACGGTATGGCCCGAGCCATCCTCGTAATCGTCGCCCTTCTGCCGGGTGCCGCTGAGCAGGTATTCGAACCCGCCCTGACGACCAAAGACCGTGGTGCTGGCCCGCACGCCGGTGCCATTGGTGCCGCCGGTGATGCTGCTCATGCCGCCGAATGTGTCGCCCTCTTCGAGCAGGTCGCGCGCGTCCTTGGTCTCATAGGCGATGCTGCCCGCCAGCGCGCCGGGGCCCGCATCCGCAGGCGCGATGCCCTCGCTCACCTCAACCCGCTTGAGCAGCTCGGGATCGAGCAGCACATTGCCGGTATGGTGGAAGGCCGATTTGTTCTGCCGCGCGCCGTCGATGGTCACCGACAGCAGGCTTTCTTCGATGCCGTTCACGTAGATCTTTTGCGCGATGGGCGCGCCACCCCCGGCGGTGACCGAGGATTCGCCTGCGAACACATCCTTGGCGGTCTGCGGGTTGCGGTTGTCGAGATCCTCTTCACTCACCACCTCATTGCCGAGAAGCGCCTGCGCCTCTTCGGTTTCAATGCGCAGCGTGCCGAGGAAATAACTGTCGCTCTCTTGAGCATAGAGCGTGCCGGCCCAGGTGCAGGCAGACAGGAGCAAAAGGCTCCGGGCGGTACGGGTCATGGTTTGTCCTTCCAAAGTCCGTGATATTGGCTGGAAGGCACGTCAGGGCGGCGATCTGGCTTTGGGATGATTGAGCAGAAATGCTAGGCCGCGCGTTACCTGAGTCTTTTACTCAGGGCAAGGGGGCCGCCCCATCTTCCCCGCAACCCGTGCAGGAATGCCACGCAAACCCCGCGACTTAGCTGTGATCGCGCTGCCAGATCTGCCAGCGGAACTTGGCCTCGCGCAGCGCATCCATGAAGGCGATCGCATGGATCATGAACCCTCCGGCATAGCGGCCCACGAAACTATGCTCGGGCGTCGTCAGGTTATAGCTGACCCAGGCCAGCGACAGCGCGGTAAAGGCCATCATCAGCCCCCGCCCCGCCTGCCCGTTGAGCACCTGCCCCATGCCGGTGAGCCCGGCCGCCACGATCCCGACGATGAGCGGCCGGTAGGGCCGTGCCTCTGCGATCCTGTCGGTCATGCCGCGCCCTCCCCCAGCTCTGCCAGATCCGCGGCCCGCGCCAAGAGCGCCTGCGCGCCGGCCCGGTCGATCTCGGCCCGCTCGAACCGCGCCAGACGCGTGGTGAGGTAATGCCCGCGCTCGGTCTCGGCCACCCGCCATGTCAGGCGCACGCCCTTGGGGGTGAGGAGCAGCTCCTTGGCCCGATCGTCCGTGAAAAACTCCAGCGCCGGATCCGCGAGCCGCGCGGCCCAATCCTCAGCGGCGGCCTTATTCGAGGCTTTGAGGCTCAGCTCGGGCGGAAAGCCCGGCGGCGGCCGCATGTGATGGTCAAGCTCGCCATGCGGCGAGAAAAATTCGGTATTGGACGCCCGTTTCATCAGGCTCAGCACGCCGCCGATGGCGACGGGGCGATGCAGCGTCGCCTGCAGCCAGAGCACCGGCAGCTTGCGCAGCTGGATCATATCGACCACCAGCCGCAGCTCGGCCCGATGGCCCGCATAGGTCCCGGTGAGCGACGGATAGCCCGCGTGATCATGCTGCAGAACTTCGCCGTCGAGCGCCCCCCGGCAGCCCGCCAAAAGATCATGGCGGCGGCTCTTCTCCTGACGCTGATCGCGCAGAAAGGCCGCGCCGAGACCGACGATCCCGACCGAGGCAATGGCAATGGCGGCGGCAGTCATGATGGCAATCTCCCCCTTGAATTTGCTGCGCGGCCCCGCCTGATGACAGGGCCGCGCCTTGGCTCAATAGCCCTGCGGTTTCGGCCAGTTCATGGTGAACTGATCCGCCCGGCGCACGTATTTGTAACGATGCATCGAGAACCACAGCGACACCACCACATAGAACAGCATCATCGCCAAAAGCTGCGTCCCAAAGCCGAGATAGGTGGCAAAGAAGGTGGTGATGCAAAGCAGCATCAGCACGATCGCCGGGATCGGGTGGAACGGGTGGACATAGCCGCGCCGGATCGAGCCCAGCGGCCATTTGCGGCGAAACATGATCATGTTGATCGGCATGAACGTATAGCCCAGAAGGCCTGACAGGATCGAGAAGGTGATCACCTGATCCAACAGCCCGGTGAAGGCAAAGCTCACCGCGATGGGAATGAGGAACAGGATCGACCGGTAGGGCGTGCGATAGCGCGGATGCACCGCCCCGAACCAATGCGGCATATAGCGGTCACGCCCCATCGAGAACCACGCCCGCGACGCATCGTTGATACAGCCATTGGCCGAGGCCGTGGCGGCAAAGAGCGTGCCGACAAAGAGGAACACCTGCAATGTGGTGCTGCCCGTCATCCGCGCCGCGTCATAGAGCGGAACGGTCGCCTGGCCGAGATATTCCCACGGCAACAGCCCGGAACAGACATACCAGGTCAGCGTCGCCGCAATGAGCAGCGTCATGATCCCGGTCATCGTGCCCAGAGGCAGCGAGCGGCTCGGCGAGCGGACCTCTTCGGCGGCCTGACAGGTGCCTTCGATGCCGAGGTAATACCAGATGCCGAACTGAAACGCCGCGATGACCCCGATCCAGCCATAGGGCAGATCGGTGAGCAGGTCGCTGTGCTTGAGCACCGCCCCCGCCGTCCAGGGCTGAACCCCAACGAACAGGATCACGATGGTGACAAAGGCCGCCGCCGTGATGATGAAGTTGAGCGTCAGCGTCATGAACACGCCGCGATAGTTGAGAAAGGCCAGCATCGAGATGATCAGGATCACGAAGGGCTTGGGATCCAGCGCGTCATAGCCTGTCTGCTCGGCCAGAATGGTCAGCAAATCGCCCACGATGAGCGCATCCGCCGCCTCGAGCATCGTGTAGGCCATCACCAGATAGAGCCCCACGTTAAAGGCCATGAGCGGCCCCATGATATGCTTGGCCTGGGCGTATTGCCCACCGGCGGCGGCCACGGTCGAGGTCACCTCCGAGTCGATCATCGCCACGCAGGTATAGAGCAGCCCGATCACCCAGCAGGCGATAAGCGCGCCCATGGCGCCGCCCTTGCCCACCGAAAAGTTCCAGCCCATGAATTCGCCCACCAGCACGATGCCGACGCCGAGCGCCCAGACATGCACCGGCCCGAGCACCCGCAAGAGGCCGACGCGGTCGGTCTCGGCGGCGGCGCCTGAAACGGCGGCGGGGTTTGACGTTTGGTCTACCATCGATCAGCCCTCCCGCGCTTCGGGGACATCCCCATGTTCGAGCAATTCATCAATGCCTTCGCGCGACGACAGAAGCGTGTCCTCGTCATATTCGCGATTGACCCTGGCCGCATCGACCAGCATCCACAGCAAGAGACAGGCCGAGGCCGCCCAGGCTGCATATTCAAGTAAAATCCACATTGGGTTTCCTTTTCTCGGCCCGGGTTCAGTGATCGAATTTCTCGGCAATCACGTCGCGATATTCCTTGTCGGAGACGCGCACGAGAAAGACGAAATAGCCGATGATGACCGCCGCGGTGAGCAACAGCATCAGCGGATCGATGGAATAGTCGAACTTGGTGGTGATGATCTCGGCGGCGGTGTCGGGCGTATAGCCGAGCTTTTCCCACTGCCCCTGCATCACCTCATTTTGCTCGAGCGTTTCCCAGCTCACGGTGTCGGGCATGACATTGGTGCTCCCGGCACCGGTCAGGCCAAGGATCAGCGGCGTGAAGAGCGCCACATAGACCAGAACCAGCAGGAAGGCGGAATCGAAAAACTGCCCCGCTCCAGACTGTTTCGGGGGTTCATAACGAGGTTTCATCTGTGTCTCCCTCAGCCGCGCTTTTTGGCGGCGCGCATCTCGTCGAGATGGCGAATGTCGAGCCCGTAGATAAAGCTCTTTTCATGGCTGTAATGGCGGATCATCGCGGCGATGGCGGCGGTGTTGAACAACAGGACCAGCGCCCCCGCGATGATGAGAACCGTGGCGATGGGACCACCGCCGATGATGGCGTAGATCTGGACAAAGACAAAGAGCACGACCGCCCAGAGAACCACCACAAACGCCCAGGCGAACAGCCTGTCCCCCGCAAACATCCGTTCTATTCGGATCTTCATATCGTCAGACATCCAATTCCTCCCTTTGGATTTTCTCTGTTGGAAACTTTTTTTATTTAGAAGAATAGTTTTGCTTTGCTTAAAAAATCAACGTTTTTCTCGCAAAGCGGGCGAGACAAGCGTGTCACACAGCCCATCCGCGGGTGAGGAAACGCAAGCAACCCACTGTATCCAAAAGAAAACGGCCCGGAAACTCCGGGCCGCTCTGCGATCTCATTTGACCACAAACTGATTAAGGATTGACCAGTTAGACCCCGGCTGGATTGTCGATTTCATGGCCCATTTCGCGCAGATCGGCATAGCGGTCGCCGATCCGATGGTTCGGATGGCCGCCAATCGACGCACCGAGCGCCAGGATGATCTCGTCATCGGCGGGCGCGTCCGGCACCACCGTGTGAATGGTCTGGTAATGCGAACGCCGCCCGCCATCATCCTTATCCATCAAGGGGATGATAAGCGAAGTTCCCGCCGCGCCGCGCGTATTGGCAAAGGCGAGATAGGATTTCGCCTTGACCGCATCGCGGAATTTATTGCCGAACCACAGCGTATGGGTTAGCCCCTGCCCGTGCTCCTGCTCGCCGCCCATGCCGACCACCGAAGCCTTCCCATAGCCTTCGAGCCGGTCGCCCGTCACCGCGAGAATCATTTCGGTCAGAAGTTGGCCCAGCACCGGCCCATGTTCACGGATCTCGGGGCTGAGATCCTCGACATGGCCGCGCCCGTACCAAGGGTTGCCAATGATCGCCATGGCCGCGACCAGCGTGGTGGGCTCGGCCACCTCTTTCCAGCCTTCCTTATGGGTGGTCTGCACCGTGGTCAGGGTGCGGCGGATATCAATCGGCATGGACGAGTTCCTTGTCGGCAAAGGCGGGCATCACCCGGTCGATGAAAAGTTGCAGCGAGCGTTTCTGCTGCGCCATATCGAGCCCCATGGAGGCGTAATAGATGAAGGCATCGACACCGAGCGCCTCATAGGCGCGCAGCTTTTCGGTCACCGCCTCGGGGCTGCCGAAGGTGAGGTTTTTCTCGAGCATCTCGGGATTGACCCGCGCATTGCCCTCAAGGCTCTCGAGCGCCACCCGCTCGGGGAAGCCATTTACCACCTCGCCCGATTTGGTCATCAGATTGCCGAACTGCGCCAGCGCCACGCGCAGGCTGTCGATGGCGTTTTGCCGGTCGGCCTCGGTCTCATAGACGCAGGTGTGCCGCATCAGCGACCAGCGCCCGTCATAGCGCCCGCCGTTCTTGGCAATCGCCTCGTCGAGCCGCTGGCGATAGGCCTCGGCCTCGGACATCGGCATGGTCAGCGGCCAGCTCATGATGTTGCAGCCATGTTCCACCGCATAGTCAAAGGTGATCGGCGCCCGCGCTGCGACCCAGACCGGCACCTCGTCCTGCACCGGCTTGGGACAGGCGGTGGCGGTCGGAAACTGCCAGAACTCGCCGTCATGGGCGTAATCCCCGGCCCAGAGTTTCTGGATCACCGGCAGCGCCTCTTGCATGTAACGATAGCTGTCGCGCTGATCGAGCCCCGGTTTCATCCGGTCGAACTCGCGCTGATAGGCGCCAGAGCCGATGCCGAACTCAAGCCGCCCGCCGCTGATCAGGTCGAGAAACCCGGCCTCGCCCGCCAGGTTGATCGGGTGCCAATAGGCGGCGTTGGCCACGCCCACGCCGAGGCGGATGTTTTCCGTGTGCTCGGCCCACCATGTCAGGATCTGGAACGGGTTCGGCGCGATGGTCATCTCGATCGCATGGTGTTCCGCCGCCCAGACGATCTCGAACCCTGCGGCATCGGCCATCTTGACCATCTCGAGCGTATGGTCGCGCACCGCCGCCATATCCGTCTCCGGCGTCATCCTTTCGAGGTTAATGGCCAGGTGAAATTTCATCCCTTAATCTCCGGTCAACTCACGGCTGCCTCATGCGGCCCTCGGCATCGCAGCCCGTGTTGGCCGTTAAGGTGACACAGGCGTTGACTTCTTGAAAACGAAATGTTTTGCGGTATTAATTCGACAAATTCGAATTGAGGACCCGCCCCCATGAACATCGTCTCGCTGCGTACCTTCATCGCCATCGTCGACACCGGCAGCCTCGTGCGCGCCTCGCAAAAGATGAACGTGACCCAATCCACCGTCACCGCGCGGCTCAAGACGCTCGAAGAGGGGCTGGGGCAGATCCTGCTCAACCGCCACAAATCCGGCATCACCCTGACGCCGGCGGGCACCAAGCTCTTGCGCTATGCGCGGATCATGTCGGGGCTCTGGCGGCAGGCGCAATACGAGACCGCCCTGCCCGCCGGCCTCAGCTCGGTCTGCACCTTTGGCTGTGACCGCGAGCTTTGGCACGGGCCGGGGCGCGCCTTTCTCGACGGGGTGGTGTCGGGCCATCCCGATATGGCGGTCTCGGTCCAGCAGGGCAGCGGCCGCGATCTTGAGGATTGGCTCAACTCGGGTCAGGTCGATGTCATCATGACCTATGAGGCGGTGACAAGGGGCCGTCAGACGATCCACCCGCTGCCCGCCGAAGAATTGGTCCTCTATGCCGACAGGCCGGACGCGCCAATCGACTGTTATCCCAAGTATATTTTCGTGGATCACGGCGAGGATTACCGCCGCCAGCATGCCGAGACCTATCACGACGCGGGCATCGCCCGGATCAGTTTCGACAGCTCATGGTGGGCGTTGCAGCACCTGTTGGAGCGCGGCGGCTCGGCCTATCTGCCGCGCCCGCTGGCCGCGCCCTATGCCGCGCGGGGCGAGATACACGAGCTTTCCGCCCCGATCTATGAGCGCAAGAAATACCTGATCGTCTCGGATGAGGCGGCGGCCAGTTGGGACTGGTTCCCCGGTCTGGTGGAACGGCTGAGCACTGGGCTCGGCACTGGGCTCGGCACGGGGCTCAGCACGGAGGGCTAAGCCCCGGCGCGGCAGCGCGAGGGCATCGGCGCTTACTCGGCCTCGTCCATTTTCGTCGCATTGAGATGGGCGTAATTCTGCGGCCCGATCTTGTCGAGCAGGTCGAGCTGCGTCTCGAGAAAATCGATATGCCCCTCTTCGTCGCGCAGCAGATCGTCAAAGAGATCCTTGCTCACATGGTCGCTCACCTCTGCGCAATATTCCCGGGCCTCGCGATAGAGCTCGCGCGCCTCATGTTCCGCCGCCAGATCGCATTCGAGCGTCTCTTTCGGCGTCTCGCCAATGCGCAGCGCATCGAGCTTTTGCAGGTTCGGATGGCCCTCGAGGAAAATGATCCGCTCGATGAGCCGGTCCGCGTGGTTCATCTCTTCGATGCTTTCCTCGCGGCTTTTCTTGGCCATATGACCCAGGCCCCAGTCTTCCTGAAGCTTGTAATGCACCCAGTACTGGCTGATCGCCGTCAGCTCGCTGCGCAGTGCCCGGTTCAGATAATCGATGACTTTCGCGTCGCCTTGCATGTCTGGTCGTCCTTTGTTGTCCGCGCCCGAAGACCGCGGAGCTCCATGGGAACTTCTAGATTAGCGTTCTTGCGCATGGTGGCAAGAAAGAGCGGCATGCACCCGCCGCAATCGGCCTGTTTCCCCAAGGCGCGATAAATCTTGCCCGGCGTGATCAGCGCGGCGCTGTCCGAGGCGCGCATCCAATCGATGGCAGAGTTGATATCGCGGTCAGAGATGTTCTGGCACTGGCAGACGATCATGCGGGGCTCACTTGGTCAGGATCAGCTTTCCGGCGCGGGTGATCCGCAGCGTATAGAGCTGATCGCCCAGCTGGATACGCGCCTGATCGCCGCCCTCGGTGAGGTCGGTGGCTTTGTAGACGGGATAGGTCTCGATCGGTTCAGAGAGGATTTGCTTGGCCATCATTGTGTGACCCTTTCGGTTTGTGTCTGGCGTATCGAGATGATCCAGAAACCGTTCCAGCCCCTCCCCGGAGGCCATGCAATCGCAGGCCCCGATGAGAAGTTCGGCTCGGCTGTGAGAGGTCATCTGATACTGTGTCATTTCAGGCCTCGCGGCCTCCTTGCATCACTGGCGTCTCATCGGGCTGAGCCGGTCCCCGAGGATCGCCCCGGGCAGCTTGGCTAGACGATTCCATTTCTGATTTATTCTGTCAGATATGTCAATCCGACTTTTTTAGTCAGAATTGAAGCGTGGCGAGGTTTTCGCGCCCGCCCCCACGCGCGGGGATTTGCGCGCCCGCCACGATGCGCTAAGGCTGCGACATGGTATCGCTGTCCCAGATCGAACTGCTCCTGCCGGAGCTGCGCGCCTTTGCCCAGGCGATCGGAGACACGCGCGATGATGCCGAAGATCTGGTGCAGGATGCCATCGAACGCGCCCTGCGCGCCGCTGACCCGCCCGGCAAGCTCTCCGAGCTGCGGCCCTGGCTCTTCCGGGTGATCCGCAACCTGCATTACGACGAGCTGCGAAAAAGACGGGTGCGGCGGGAATATTTGGCCGATGCCATACGTCAGTCAGATATCGCCGCACCGCAGGCCGAGACCGAACGCGATGTGCTGTTGCGGCGGGCCTTTGACCGGCTGCCGGCGGAGCGGCGGGAGATCTTGTTTCTCGTCGATGTGCTCGGGTTGAAATACAGCGAAACGGCCGAGGTGCTCGGTCTCGCCCCCGGCACGGTGATGAGCCGCCTGAGCCGCGCCCGGCGCGCGCTTCTGGCGCTGGTCGATGGCGATGAGGCACCACAGGATGAAACGTCAGCTACGGGAAAGAGCGCAGAACATGCACGGTCTGAGTGACAAGGATTGGGAGGCGCTGAGCGCCTATCACGACGGCGAATTGCCGGCCCCGGCCCGCGCCGCGCTCGAGGCGCGGCTCGCCCAGGAACCCGCCCTCGCCCGCGCCCTGGCCGAGATCGCCGGGCTGAGCGACGGGCTGCGCCGCCTGCACCCGGTGCCACAGCCTGCCGCCGTTGCGGAGGCTCTTACGCCCGCCATCGCGCCCCCGGCCAACCTGCCCCACCCGCCGGCCCGCCTCTTGCGCTTTGGCGCCACGGCCACGGCGCTCGCCGCCTGTCTCGCGCTGGCCATCGGGCTGGCCTCGCTACTGCACGACACCGCCCCCGGCCCCCGCGCGCTCCATCAAGAGCTGAGCACGCTGGAGCTCAGCCCCGAGGCCCAGCTCACCCCCGCCGCCCTGGGCGACTGGCCCGATCTCGGCGCGGCGCGGCTCGCCCCCGTGGCACAGCGTGACCTCCCCGGTGGCACCATGGCCCATTACAGCGGGCTCAACGGCTGTCGGCTGAGCTATTTCCGCGGCCCCAACCTGCCCGCGCTGGACCGCACAGACGGCACGCCGCCTCAATCCGCCACCTGGCAGACCGCCGACGGGCTGCACCACCTGATCCTCGCCAGCGGCATGGACGCGGCCCGGTTCGACGCCATCGCCGCCTATCTCGAACATCTGAGCCGTGGCGAGGCCGGCGGCTCACAGCGCTCGGCGCTGTCGGACAAAACAAAAACCGCCACCCCATGTCTGGGGTGACGGCTCTGCCTCTGGCGCGAACAGGCTAACAGGGACACTCACCAAACGCGCCCGCGGCATCTCGGCCCGATCCGTTACTCCGGCGTCGGGAAATTCGGGCGGTCCTCGCCGTAATTGGTGGCGAGATAATCCAGAACAGCGCTGAGATCGGGCTCTTCGAGCGCGCTCATCCCCTGTTCCTCTACCATCCAGTCGAGCATCTCTTCCCAGCCCTTCCGGGTCAGCCCCTGCTGCGCCACGATCATTTCCGAATGGCACGCGGTGCAGGCATAGAACGTCTCTTCCGCGCCGGGACCCGCGACCAGCAGGCCGAACTCGTCCGACCCGGCTTCGGCGCCGGTCTCTGCACTGGCCTCAGCACTGGCCTCAGCACCGGTCTCAGCACTGGCCTCTTGCGCCGCCGCAGCCGCGCCAAAACGCATCGGCTCATCCGAATGGCTCGCCAGATAGGCGATCAGCGCCGCGCGATCCTCGGGCTTTTTCAGCCCCGGAAAGCTCATCCGCGTGCCTTTGACCTCATCCTTCGGCTTTTCCAGAAACGCACCGAGCCGCTCGGGCGACCATGCGCCGCCATACTCGCTCAGCGCGCCGGAATATTTGAACCCTTCGCGCGCCGCCACCGGGCCGCCCACGATGTCATAAAGGTTCGGACCGCTGCGCGATTTGCCGTCTTTCTCGACCGTGTGGCAGGCCTTGCACTTGCGGAAAATCTTCTCGCCTTCGGCCACATCCGCCGCTGCGAGCAATTCGTCCAGACCGGCCTGCGCAGGCAGCGCCGGCATCAGCAGCACCAGCGCGGCAAGCGCCGGGCGCGACATGGAAAACATCATCGTCATCTCCTTTGAAATGGGTGGGCGGCCGGGCCCCGTTCGGCCTGACCGCCTTACCTGTCTTGCACCTCGGCGCGCTTAGCTCACACGCAACCCGACCCGGTGCATCGTGTTGTTGAGATAGCCCTTGGGGTTCCAGTCGATGGCAAAGGGCTGCATCTCGCCGGCGCTGTCCTTGGCGCGGGCCCAAACCTCGTAATAGCCCGCCTGCGGGAATGTCACCTGCGCCCGCCAATTCTGCCAGGCCCCGGAATTGACCGGCGCGTCGAGCTCGGCTGCCTGCCATGTGGTGCCGAAATCGATGGAAATCTCGAGCGCCTCAACCGTCCGGTCGCCCGACCAGGCATGGCCGCGCACCTCGGTCTCGGTGCCGATCTCGGCCCCGTTCGCCGGGTGGGTGATCAGCGATTTCACCGGCATCCGCTCGATGATGACGAAATCCTCGGTCTCGACCTTTTCGCCCGGCGCCACAGGACGGTTCGGCAGGCGATAGGCGGTGCCGGTCATCTTCGGCCCGTCATGCACCACATCGCGCAGCTCGATCCGGGTGAGCCATTTCTGCGCCGTCGACGCAGGCCAACCCGGCACCACGAGACGCAGCGGCGCGCCGTTCATCGGGTGCAGCTCGGCTCCGTTCATCTCGAAGGCGATCAGGATAATGTCGGTCATCGCCTTGGCAATCGGCATGCCGCGCGAAATCGGCAGCTTCTCCGGGTCGCCCGAGAGATGCGTATCGGCGCCGTAATGCGCGGTATAGACCACGTTCGACTGCACCCCCGCCTTCTCGAGCACATCCTTGAGCCGCACGCCGGTCCACTCGGAACAGCCCACCGCGCCATAGGTCCATTGGTTGCCCTTCGCCGGCGGATCAAAGGCCGCCCGCCCATTGCCGCCGCATTCGAGCGTCAGCGCCATGGTGACCACTTCGAACTGATCGCGCAGGTCCTGAATGCTGAGCTCGAGCGGCGTGTCGACAAACCCGTCAATGGTGAGCGTCCAGCTCGCCGCATCCACCTCTTCGGGCGGGATGCCGTTGTTGCGGATGAAATGCCGGTTGGTCGGCGTGATCGCATCGTCGAGCAGCTCGGGCGGCGTCTCGGCATTGACCGGCCGGTCATTGAGCAGCGTCAGACCGTCCTTGCCGACGAGCACATCCTCCTGCGCCATGGCGGCGGGGACAAAGCCGATGGGCATGTTGCGATGGAACGGGATCGAGGTGCCGACCATGGCCGCCATCGTGGCGAGTCCGGTGTTGCGCAGAAAGCCGCGCCGGTCGGGATTGGCCACCCGGCCAAAGAATTCGCGATCCGCGCGCTCGGGGTCTTGGGCGAAAAACTCGCGCAGGCTGCGGGGTTTCTGATCTTGGTCTGACATGGTCACCTCCCTGAATTGATCCGCGACGGCATGCCATCGGATACCGCCATTCAGGTAAGAGACGCCCCGCCCCCCGCGATTATTCCGCGGCCTGCGATTTTTTTTCGCATCCCGCCGTTTTTTTGGGCGCACCTCTCTGCAGACCGCCCGCAGCACCCTGATCCCCCCAACGCAAAAGGCCGCCGGATCGCCCCGGCGGCCCCAAAACCTCACTGACCGCGATCTCAGTCGCAGGCGGCGGTCACGATCATCTCGACCTTGAGCGTCTCCCGGGCAAGCTTGGCCTCGCCACAGGCGCGCGCCGGCGCATGACCTGCGGGCACCCAGGCGTCCCAGACCGCGTTCATCTCGGCGAAATCGGCCATATCCGACAGCCAGATCACCACTTGCAGCATCTTCTCGGGCGACGAGCCCGCCTTGTCCAGCAGCGTCTCGATGCGCGAGATACAGTCACGGGTCTGTTCGGCCACGGTGTCCCCGTCGCCCACCTGACCACAGAGATAGGCCACGCCATTATGCTTGACGATCTTGCTCATGCGGGTCGCGGTGTCGATACGTTCGATCAATGGGTCTCTCCTTGAATTGGGGCAAATCCTTCGCCCTCTTGCATCTGCGCCAACTCGCCCAGGGTGACGGGCTTAATCGGCGCGCGAATTCGGTAATAGCCGGTCTCATCCTCGGACCGCCCGTTTGCCTCGGCCAGTAGCGCGGTCACGGTCAAGCCGCAATAGCGCCCCTGACAGGGGCCCATGCCCGGACGGCCAAAGGCCTTGGCCTGATTGGGCCCGAGACAGCCGAGCCGCGCATAGGCGCGAATGTCGCCGGCGCTGATCTCTTCACAGCGGCAGATGGTCACCGCATCCTCAGGGCAGAGCGCGCCGTCGTAGGGCGGATAGGCCGCGTCGAGAAAGGGCCGCGCCGCCAGTTCTCCCCGGCTCGCCCGGCGCAGCGGTACAGCCCGTAGATCGCGGTCACCCGTCGTGATCTTGCCCGCCGCGCAGGCGATATCGAGCGCCGCCAGACGCCCGGCGATCTCGGCCTGTTTCGCGCCGCCGATCCCCGTGCCGTCGCCCGCCATCCAGATGCCCGGCTGCCTTGTCGCGCCCCAGGCGTCGCATTGCGGCAGAAATGCCCGCTGCCCCCGGTCCCAGCGATGCGCGATGCCAATCGACCGCGCCGCCTGCGTGTTGGGCACCACCCCGTGATGCAAAAGCACCGTGTCGCACTCGATGCGATGCGCCTGCCCGCGCGCGGTGAACCGCACCGCCTCGGCGACCTCGGCCCCCTCGATGGCAATCTCGCGCGCGCCCCGGTAGCGCACCACCCCGGCGCGGCGGATCTCCGCGAGCATCCTTGCCCCCTTGAGCAGATAGCGCCAGCCGCGCAGCGCCCCCGGCAGATGCCACAGCGCCCCGGTGAAATCCTGCCGCGTCTGGGTTTCGACCAGCGCCAGCGGCGGCACGCCCGCCCGCACCATCTGCGCCGCGATGAGATAGAGCAGCGGCCCCGACCCCACCAGAACCGCCCGCCGCGCCACCATCCCCGACGCCTTGAGCAGGATCTGCCCCGCCCCGGCGGTCATCACCCCCGGCAGGGTCCAGCCCGGCATCGGCATTGGCCGCTCCAGCGCCCCGGTCGCGATCAAGAGCCGCGCGCCATGGATCTGCATCGCCCGCCCCTCGCGGGTGCAGGAAACCGAAATCCCCTCTGCCGCCTCCTCGATGGCCCAGACCACCGTGCCCGCCATATGGCTGATCCCCGGCACGTGGATGCCGCGCACGAGATCAATGCCGTGCGTGTAATCCGCCCCGAGGATAGCGCCCCGCCGCGCCGCAGCCCGCTCCACATCGCGGTAAATCTGGCCGCCCGCACGCGGCTGTTCATCCAAAAGCGCCACCGAAAGACCGGCCTCCGCCGCCTCACGCGCCGCCGCCAGCCCCGCAGGCCCGGCCCCCAAAACGATCAGATCATAGCGCATCCTGGCCCTCCCGGCGTTGATGCGCGGGCCGGATATCGAGCCCCGCGCGCACCTCGATCATGCAGGCCTGCCGCGCCACGCCCTCGATCTCGACCAGACAGTCGAAACAGGCACCCATCATGCAAAATGGCCCGCGCGGCGCCCCCGACACCGGCGTGTCGCGAAACCGGTCGATCCCCGCCGCCAGCAGCGCCGCCGCCAGGTTCGCCCCCTCGGGCAGATCGAGCGGCGCGCCGTCCCAATGCACGGTGACGGTGTCGCCCGCCTCAAACCTCTCAAAGCGTGAAACGGTCTTCACTGAACACCTCCAGATTGGGCGCGGCCTCGGTCGCGTCGAGCCACTCGGGCAGGAACCGCGCATGAGCCGCAGAGAGCGTGATACCGCTGTGACAGGTGACCAGATAGGCCCCCGGCATCTCGCGGCTCTGTTGATAGATGGGCAGCCCGTCCGGCGTCAGAATGCGCAGCGCCGCCCAGCTCCGGACGAGCTGCGCCCGCGCCAGAAACGGATAGGCCGCCACCGCCTCGGCGGCGAGATGCGCCACCCCCGGCGTGGTCACCCGGTCGTCATGGCCCACCTCTTCATTGGTGGCACCGATCTGAATACCGCCCTCATCCACCTGCCGCGCGATGAGCGAGGGCCGGTTGATCATCTTTGGCAGTTTCTCGGTGATCAGAACCTGCCCGCGCTGCGGCCTGACCGGCGCCTTGAAGCCAAGCTGCGGCCCGATCTGCGCCGCACCAAGCCCGGCGGTCACCACCACCTTGCCCGCCTCAACCACCGTGCCATCGTCGCAAGTCAGGCGAAACCCATCGGGCTTGGCCGCCTCGACGACCCGTCGGCCATTGACCACCCGGCCGCCCCGCTTGCGCACCCCATCCGCCAGCGCCACCAAGAGGCGCAGCGGGTTGGTATGCCCATCCTGATGATGCAAGATCGCCGCCGCCACCTTGGGACCAAGATGCGGCTCTTCCCGGCGCAGCGCATTGCCACGCAAAATCTCATAGGGATAATTGCCGCCAAGCTTGGATTTGAGCGTCTCATATTGCGCGACGGTCTTCTCCAGCGTCTCATCCGAGAAATGCAGATCGAGCCCGCCGCTCTGATCGAGCGGAATGTCGCGCCCGGTCTCCTCCGCGAGCTCTGCGGCATAGCCCGCCCAGGCCGCCGCCGAGCCTTGCGACCATTCGGCATAGCGCGGCTGGTTCATGCCCTTGGACTGCACCCAGACGAGACCGAAATTGCCCCGGCTCGCGCGAAACGCCCCGTCCTCGCCGTCGATCACGATGACCTTGTGACCCCGGCCCAACAGGCCCCAGGCCACCGACAGCCCGACGATGCCCCCGCCAATGATCGCGTAATCCGCCTGCATTCCGGGCGTCCCCCCAGCTTGACCTTGATTGAAAACGGGACGGCATGGTGCACGCCGCCCCGCGTCTCTTATGGCTTACCTGTTGATCTGATCAAGAATGCCCTGGCCCCATTCGGCCCCCACATCCTCGAGAACCACGGGCCAGACCTCGGCGCGGATCTTGTCGGACATCGCCTTGAGCTGCTCATCGCTGAGCGTCACCACCTCGGCGCCCAGCTCATCGGCGAGCTTGGCTTCCCATGTGCCCTGATCTTCTTCGGCCACGGTCCAGCGCTTGGCCTCAAACTCGGCCGCCGCGGTCTTGAGCGCCTCCTGATCCTCGGCATCGAGATCGGCGAGCGAGGCGTTGGAAATGATCATATACCAGACTTCGAAATGGGTGTTGGCCGGGATATAGGTCTTGGTCACATCGCGGAACGAGGCGTAATAGCCCTCGGCCCCCGACCCGATCACCCCATCGACCACACCGGTCTGGATCGAGGTGAAGGCCTCGGAGAACGGGATGGGCGACGGGATATAGCCCAACGCCTCACCGGTGAGCTGAAAGCTCTTGATCCCCGGCACCCGCACCTTGATGCCGTTCTTCTGCGACGGATCGCCGGGATGCACCGCCTCTGTGTTGAGGGAAATCCCGCCGAAATAGACCGGATAGGCCGCCAGCATGGTGATGTCCTGCGCCTGATAGAGCTCGGCCATCACATTGCGCACCGGGCCATCGGGCCCATAGATCGCCCGCGCCTCGTCCCAGGTGTTGGCAAGATAGGGGAACGAGCTGATCTGCATCCGCCGGTCGGCCCCGGCCCCGGCGGGCTGGGTCGCCATGTCGATCGCACCGACGCTCACCCGCTCTTGCACCGTGGTGTAATCGCCGAGCGCCGAGGCCGGGAAAATGCGGATCGTCACATCGCCTGCGGTGGCCGTCTCGACATCGGCGGCGAAGGCGCGCAATTCCTTGTCGATCGTGGTGTCTTGCGGGCGCACATGGCTCATCTTGAGACCGGCAGCCTGGGCCATCCCCGCCAGCGCCATCAGCGCCGCCACAGCCGTTCCAGTCATAAAGCGTTTCATGGGTATACCTCCTGTAGGTGTTGGTTTTTTTTGCAGATCAGTAGCCGAACAGCCGCGGCAAAAAGAGCGACAGATCGGGCCAAAGAGACGTGAGGAACACAACCGGCACATATCCGGTGACAATCAGGATCATCGCGGGCTTGATCACCTTGGTGACCTTCACCTTGCCGATCCGCGCCCCGAGATAGAGGATCGACGCATAGGGCGGCGTCACCCCGCCCATCGCCGTGTTGACCCCCATGATCGCGGCGAACTGCACCGGGCTCACCCCGATGGCATTCATCAAGGGCAGCAACAGCGGCGCAATCAGGATGATCGCGGTCACGTCATTGACCACCATGCCGACGAGAAAGAGCAGGATGTTGATGAGGATGAGCAGCAGAACCTTGTTCTCGGTGATGCCGAAAATGGCGCTGACGAGCTGTTGGGGAATGCTCTCATAGACATACATCTGGCCGAGGATCATCGAGAAGAGGATCATCACCATGATTGCCCCCACCGCCGTCGCGGCCTCTTTGCCCGACAGAAGGAAGGTCTCCCAGTTGAGCCCCTTGTAGACGAAGAACCCGACCGGGATCGCATAGATCACCGAAATCGCCGCCGCCTCGGTGGGCGTCATGATGCCGCCATAGATGCCGCCCAGAATGATCACCGGCATGAAGAGCGCCGGCATCGCATAGACGCCGCGCCGCCCGACCTCACCGGCGAACTCGCCGAAATTGGGCTTTTCATCAAGCTTCAGGTCGAACTTGCGCGACATGAAGATGTTGACCACCGAAAAGTTGAACATGATGAGCAGCCCCGGCCCCAGCGTCGCCAGAAAACAGGCAAGGATCGAGGTGTCGGTGACCCAGCCATAGACGATCATCGTGACCGACGGCGGGATCAGCAGGCCAAGGATCGAACTGTTGGCAATGAGCGCCGTGGCATATTCCCGTGGGTAGCCGCGCTTTTCCATCTCCGGGATGAGCAGCGGCCCGATGGCCGCAATCCCGGTGAGACCCGAGCCCGAGATCGCGCCAATCACCGCACAGGACACCGCCGCCACCACGCCAAGCCCGCCCCGGACATGGCCGATGAACGCGTTGACGAATTTGAGCAACGCCGCCGCGATGCCGCTCGCCGACATGATGGTGCCCGCCAGGACAAAGAGAGGAATGGCCAGAAGCACCGGGTTGCCCAGCTGCTGCACCCCCCAGAGCATCATGCCCCGCATCGTCACATCGCCGATGAAATACATCACCATCAGCGCCGCGCCGAAACAATAGGGCAGCGGCACGCCCAGCGTCAGGGTGATCACCAGGACCGCAATGGCCAAAAGTGCGATCTCGATCATTGCGGCTCTCCTTTGGCCAGGTCGCGGATATGGCGGATCATGTGCCAGACCGTGTAGACCATCATCAGCGTCAGCCCGACGACCAGCGCCACATCAGAATAAAAGGTCGGAATGTAGAGCGTCGGGCTCTCCTTCCAGATGCGCCAGGCATAGCGGGTGAACTCCCAGGCCCAGCTCAGCAGCCAGAGCCCGACGATCAGGCTAATCACTTCGCCGATGATCGCGAGGATGCGATGCTGACGCGGCGTGGTGAGCCAGATTTCAAGGACATTGGCGCGGATATGCGTGTTCTCGCGCGACGCGTTCACCGCGCCGAGGATATAGAGCCAGACGGTCGGATAGAGCATCGTCTCTTCCAGCCCCATCACCGGCACCTGAAAGACATAGCGGGTGATCACCTGCACGAACTGGCCGAGCGCCACAAAGACGATCAGCCCGGTCAGCAGGTATTTCGAAAATTGATCCATGGCCCCTCCGATTCCCCGTTGGCGCTCTGCGGCGCTGGTTGTCGGCGATATCACTGGACGAGGCCCATCAAATCAATTTAAAAAATATTGTGAATCCATCAACTCAATTTATGGGGTGTCATGAACCTGTCGATCCGCCAAATCGCCACCTTCCGCGAAGTCATGCGCAGCGGCTCGATCTCGCAGGCCGCGCGCAGCGTCGGCCGCACCCAGCCCGCCGTCTCCGCCATGATCGGCACGCTCGAGGACGCGCTGGGCTTTGCCCTCTTCATCCGCGAACATGGCAAGCTCACCCCGACCCCCGAAGCCCAGTTTTTCCTGGAAGAATGCGACGCGATCCTCGCCCGGCTCGACCGCACCAAGGACACGCTGCGCCGGATGAAAACGTTAGAGACCGGCACGCTGCGCATCGCCTGCCACCCCGCCGCCTCGAGCCGCTTTCTCCCCGGTCTGCTCACCCGGTTTCTGGCCGACAAGCCCGAGGTCGAGACCGCCTTCATCATGCGCTCCTCCGGGGTGATCGAGGATCTCATCGCCTCGCAGCAATATGATCTGGCGCTGGCCGAAACGCCCCAGCCCCGCGCCTCGATCCGGCAGGTGGATTTCGACATGGATCACGTCTGCATCCTGCGCCAGGACGACCCGCTCGCCGCCCGCGACGAGCTCAGCCCCGCCGATCTCGCTGACCGCCCGCTGGCGCTGCTCTTTGACGACCATCCGGCCACCATCGCCACCGACGCGGTCTTTCGCGCCTGCGCCATCCGCTACCGCCGCCGGTTTGAACTGCGCACCTATCAATCGGGCCTGCCCTTCGTCGAGGAAGGGCTCTGCTACATGATCTGCGACCTGATCACCGCCTATAGCCAGATCCACCAACGCCCCGAAAGCAACCTCACCATCCGCCGCTTCCGCCCCCGCGTCCATGGCAGCATCTCGATCCTCTCCCCCGGCTACACCACCCCCACCCTCCTCGCCCGCAGCTTCCACCAATCCCTCACCGAAGCCCTGCACCAAATGCAACGCGAGATGTCTGAAGTGGTGGGGGGATGAGGGCGCACACGCGCTGAACCGCGGGGCGTTCTACACACTCTTCAGCTTCGTAAAACATGGTGACTGGGGGCGGAATCGAAACACCGACTCAAGGATTTTCAAAGAGGACTCAAAGCCTAGTATTTATTGAATAAAATATGAACTGAACGGTGCACGAGGATAATTCGTCTTCTGCTCGCACCCCCAGAAACCTTGTGATCAAAACCCTGATTACTCCTAAAGGGGTCAGGGTTCTGGTTTGCTTAACTACAAGCTCATGTCGAAACATCAATTACTATTAGTATTCTTCACAACATGAAAATGCAGAGTTTGCGGTAAAGCCTTCCCCATCAAGACAGATGACGGAAATGAAAAATGGGCAACTCACTGTGAGAAGCGTGTCAGATGGCCTCGTTCCGGCGCTAAGATGTAGTCGAGGTCACGGATTATGGAGGATTTTAGTTGAAAAAACCGAAGACTACTGCCGTAGCACTTTTCAACTACGCCCATTCATACGCTCAGTCGGCTGTGACGTTGGAGGACAACCAGACAGAGGCAACACATTGGAATGCTCCAGTTTACTTCCTCTACTTCCTCTACTTCCACGCCATCGAACTGTACCTTAAGGCGCTTTTGGTCAGCTTTGGCCTTGACCTTGATGAACTGCGGAAGACCTACGGCCACCGTGTCAGACCGCTTGCGGAACTTTGCCAGAAGCAAGGTCTGCAACTAAGCCTAGACGCAGAACAGGCAATCGACCTGATGTCCGACACGGATAACGTCATCACCTCTCGATACATCCGTGTTGGGAAACACAAGCGTCTCCCCTTCTCGGTCTACTACGAGTTGTGTCTATCCTTACACGAACAGATTGGCAGGAAGGTCTACCAGGACAGTAGCGTGACGGGTCGCCCGGTGCTCAAACGGGCAGACTAAAACGAGACTACGCCCAGCCGGGCGCTCTCGTCGTTCCGATAAACATCAATTTTTCTTATGTAAAAATGGTGCCCGGGGGCTGCTTAGGTTTCCCGTTCAGCTCCCGTTACAGGCATCTGATCTGCTGACTGCCTCAGTGAAACAAGGGGTATCAGCAGAAGACTCCGAGGGTCAACAGGCACGATATGTCCTACGGTCTGTCCTACGATGCAGGCCGAGTGGTCCTCTAGGGTATACGAGGGGTTGACGGGGGCAGGAGCTGTCTCAGGCGAAGACCACCGACTAGGTGAACGGTGGCTATGGTCTGTCATGTGGGGGTAGTCCTACCTTTTTTGCTATCTCATCACCCCACCGGGGGGGAAGACAGGTATGGCCACCGTTAGAGAGGCACTCAGATTTTTGCTATCAAATCGGATCAGAAGCAGGTGCTATCTAGGTGGCGTATGCCTCCACGCTCTCCCTCCTTGTTCACACTGACGCCTGCACAGAGTTCGTGGTCGGTGGACTACCTACCTGCCTCCATCTCGGCGGGATCATTGTGTAGTCTTTAGGTAGGGGGGCACTGGTGCAGCTCAAGGAACACAGGAGATCACCTGTAGTGTAACTAAGAGGTTAACCTTGGGTATCACTTATCATAAGGGGGGTAAAACTCCCCCTCCGTCTAAGCCCTTGTTTTCTAACATGGTAATGGACCATGCCACATCACCATCCCAGCAGCTCCGAGGCGCTGGTCTTTGATGATGGCCGGGTGAAAAACGCCAGCTACGACGCCTCCGAGGGTTTCGGCCTGCGC
>NZ_JAYMDV010000021.1:0-616 GCF_037027165.1 Roseovarius sp. CH_XMU1461 | reverse complement strand
GATGACAGAACAAGCGCCCGGCCTCTTGGGAAGTTGCATCATCGTCCCCGACGAAGGGCTATTTCTCCACAATCAGCGGCTGGGTTTGATTGAACCGAGGGAAAAGACCAATTGGAACCCTGAGTATTTCGCGGAGGCTTTCAATCTAAGATCATTGCGCGATGGACTTAGCGCGAGCTGTTCCGGCGCTACCGTTCGGCACACTTCACCCAAAAGGATTTTGTCGGAGGTGATACCCTATTGCGATGACCAGTCAGAGCTTCAAAGGGCCGCTGACGAGTTGGCAGAGGTGAATAAAAAAGTAAGAGAACTGATCGCTGGAAAAACAGAACCGCTGAAAAATCTCGACAACCTCCGCCAATCGCTTCTGCAAAGAGCCTTCTCCGGCGGCCTATAGTAGCGAAGTCTCTATATGTGTATGAGGAATTCCAAAATGACGAGAGAAGAGAAAATTGCGAGCAGAGCGGCACTCCTTGCCCAGCTAGAGCAGATCGTCGGATCGCATTGCTACAACGGCAAGATTCAAAACTGGGGGCCGAACGGCGTTCAGTATCGGGATGGCCGTGAATTTCGCTATCCACTGACCATGCGGGCCGCTGACGGCGAGGACATCAAA
>NZ_JAYMDV010000020.1:0-936 GCF_037027165.1 Roseovarius sp. CH_XMU1461 | reverse complement strand
CGCGAGGCGCTCGATCGCATGATGGGGCCGGTTAACCCGCAGAAGGCGTCGGCTGTCCACTACGGCTCCGGCTGTCTACCGATCTGGGAATAATCGCGCCACCTCCTGGCGACGAACGGGCAGGGGGGAGGGGGCTATCTGAAAATCAGGGCCTCCTCCCTCGGACCGGCGTGCGGACCAGTCTTTTCGCACCGGCCGAATTGGAGAAAAAAGCCCACTTTCCAAAGTGTAAGTGCATCAGCATATGCGACTAAATCGGCCGATGCTCACTTGGCTTTGAAAACCCCGCTATCATATCTCGGCCCCATTGGGGCCGAGAACTAACGTTTGGTGCGCCGAATAGTAGAGGTAGCCTCCAGCGGCACAAAATAATCTCGCGAAGGTTCACGCGGCGCGCATAATCAGAATTGCATTTCATACCCTAGCCTCGCTCCAAAACTTTCGAAGCCATTGGCGCCGATCCCGTCATAGAAGGTGGCGGCATTGAACTGTCTAAGGGTAGACCACACGCGGTTGACGCCCAGCTCGACCCGCATCCGCGCTCCTTCGTAGTCGGGAGAAATCGTTGAAGCGAAACCCTGGCCGCTCGTATGCGACCATATGCCAGACACTCCGCCCAAAAGCTCTAATTCGCCAGCGTTAGCCTGGACCTCTCGTTTGAAATCCAGCCCCATTTCGATCTGACTAAGGTTGATACCTTGCCCGGGAATGGTGTTGCCTAGGCTGTCGACATAGCTGTGTTGATCGTCTGTCACATAAGAGGCATCGAAAAACGGATACCAAGTAGTTGCCGCCCCGTAATTATACTCGCCCGTCACTTTCATTTGAGCGAGCAAGCGGGTGGTGTCGAAGTCGTCTTCGTAGGTTCCGAATGGAGAGATCGTGTTGGTGGTCTCCCCATACAAAAGGCGCCCTTCGAAGTACACCGGTTGCTCG